>JAHFCO010000050.1 GCA_023249475.1 Bacillota bacterium
TTCGAAACCTTGACCAGCGAACAGATCAACGAGATCGTCGAAGGTCGCCCGGTCACCCAAACCCCGGCGAAGCCCACCGGTTTGGAACCGATTCAAGTTTAATCGCAACACCCCTCCCAAGGGGTGTTTTGCCCTATCAAAGGAGTCATCATGGACACATTAATCAAAGCGTTGGCCTCAAACGGAGCCATCCGGATCTTCGTCGCCGATACGACGGAGTTGGTAAGAGAAGCCGCGAAGAGACATCACTGTCTACCGACGGCGGCGGCCGCCTTGGGTCGAACCTTAAGCGCAGGCGCCCTTTTAGGTGCGAATCTAAAAGGTGCGGATGAGAAAGTCACCGTGCAGATCAACGGCGGCGGGCCGTTGGGCACGATCATGGTCGATGCCAACGGGCAAGGGGAAGTCCGCGGATTCGTCGCGAACCCCGATGTCCACTTCATCCACCCGACCACCAAGAAACTGGATGTCTCAAGAGCCGTCGGTAAAGACGGAACCCTGAAAGTCATCCTGGACCGCAATCTAAAAAGCGACTTCACGGGAACCGTCGATCTCCAGACGGGCGAAATCGCGGAGGATTTCGCCTATTATTTCACCGTCAGCGAACAAACCCCGTCCGCCGTTTCCTTGGGCGTATTGGTCGATGAACACAACGAAGTCAAAGCCGCGGGGGCTCTGATGATCCAGATGATGCCCTCCGCAAGCGAAGCGGACATCCTGATGGCCGAGCATGTGGTCGCCAACCTTCGCCCGATTTCCGCCATGATTTCGGACGGGATGACGCCGGAAGACATCGCCACCCGACTCTTCGATGAAACGGTGGTCTTGGAAACCATCCCCCTGAAATTCAAATGCACTTGCAGTAAAGACCGCATGGCGGACGCCTTGAAAACCCTTGAACGGGATGAAATCGAAGCCATGATCCATGAAGACCATGGCTGTGAGATCACCTGTCATTTCTGCAATACGACGTATCGGTTCACGGAATCGGAGTTGTATTCCCTGATGGTGAAGAGCTGATGGCACGCTGGAAAATCCGTGATCTGACGATCGAAAACCAAGTGTTGATCGCCCCGTTGGCCGGTATTTCCAACCCTGCGTTCCGTACGATCGCGAAAGAGTTCGGTGCGGGTTTGGTCTACAGCGAGATGATCAGCGACAAAGCCATCGTCTACCAAAACAAGAAAACACTGGAGATGTGCCGGGTCGAACCGACCGAACATCCCATCGCTTTGCAGTTGTTCGGCGAGGAGATCGATTCGATGGTGAAAGCCGCGATCTATCTGGACACGCATACCGACTGCGACATCATCGACATCAACATGGGCTGTCCCGTCCCCAAGATCGTCAAGGGATCCGGCGGGGCGTCGTTGATGAAGACCCCCGAACACGCGGCGGCCATCGTAAAAGCGATCGTCGAAGCGGTGAAGAAACCCGTCACATGCAAGATCCGCATCGGATGGGATAACCAGAACCTAAGCGCCCCCGAAATGGCGAAACTGCTGGAAGCCGCCGGGGCGAGCGCGATCGCCGTCCATGGCCGTACCCGTGCCGCGATGTATTCCGGGAAAGTCAATCTGGAAGAAATCGCCAAGGTCAAAGCCGCGGTCAAAATCCCGGTCATTGGGAACGGCGACATCGTCGATTTGAAGAGCGCGAAGGAAATGCTGGAGAAAACCGGCGTCGATGCCATCATGGTCGGACGCGGTGTACTTGGAAATCCATGGCTGATCGAAGAATTGGTCGCCGGATTGGACGGAAAAGAAATCGAAAGCCTCGTCACGGTCACCCACAAGTTCGAAACCGCACGCAAACATGCCTTGCGGTTGATCGAACTCAAAGGTGAAAACGTCGCGATGAAAGAGATGCGCGGGCATTTCGCCTGGTATGTGAGCGGACTAAAACGCAGCCATGCGGTAAAGAACCTCATTTCACAGATGACGGATTACCAAACATTTGATAGAATAGTGAAGAATTATGAAAACGCCCTCCTTCAAGAGGAGTGGTCGTTCTTAGAAAAGGAAGTGTAAGATGAACGAAATCGAATTGAGCGAACAGGAGATTGTTCGCAGAAAAAAAGCGGACGACTTGGCGGCCATGGGCATCGACCCGTATGGCAGCGCCTTTAAGCCGACCCACAGAAGCCAACAGATTCTGGATACCTATGGCGAGAAAACCAAGGAAGAATTGATCGAGTTGAATGTCCCGGCCGTCATCGCCGGACGCATCATGACCAAGCGCGACATGGGGAAAGCCGGATTCATGCATTTATTGGATCGTGACGGACAAATCCAGGTCTATTTACGGAAAGACGCCTTAAGCGAAGAAGAGTTCGCTCTTTTCCTCAACGCCGATTTGGGGGACATCGTCGGGATCCACGGAACCATCTTCCGCACCAACCATGGCGAATTGTCCATCAAGGCCGACAAGTACACCCACCTGACCAAAGCCCTGCGTCCGCTACCGGACAAGTTCCACGGCCTGGCGGATGTGGAAGAAAGATATCGTCGCCGGTATGTCGACCTCATCGTCAACGAAAACTCACGGAAAATCGCGATGCTGCGTCCGCGCATCATCCGTGCCCTCCAACACTATTTCGACGGCATCGGATTGATCGAAGTCGAAACGCCGGTATTGCAGCCGATCCTCGGCGGTGCGGCGGCACGACCTTTCGTGACGCATCACAACACCCTGGACATGGATTTCTACCTCCGCATCGCGACCGAACTTCCTCTAAAGCGTTTGATCGTCGGCGGATTGGAAGGGGTCTATGAAATCGGCCGTCTCTTCCGCAACGAAGGCATGAGCACGCGTCACAACCCTGAATTCACCACTGTCGAAGCCTACATCGCCTATTCCGACATGGAAGGGATGATGGAAACCGTCGAGAACTGCATCGAATCCGTCGCCATGGAAACTTTGGGCTTCACCACGGTTCCTTGGGGAGAAAAAACCATCGACCTCAAAGGTCCCTATCGCCGCATCCACATGGTCGACGCGGTACGCGAAGCCTGCGGTGTCGACTTCTACCAGATCAACACGCTCGAAGCCGCTCTGGCGGTTGCGAACGAACATCACATCGCCGTCGCCAAGCACCAACAGTCCTTCGGCCATATCCTGAACTTGTTCTTCGAAGAGTTCGCGGAAAAAACCTTGGAACAGCCGACCTTCGTCTATGGCCATCCGATCGAGATTTCCCCCTTGGCGAAGAAAAACGGAAAAGATCCGCGTTTCACCGACCGTTTCGAACTGTTCATCGACAGCCGCGAATACGCCAATGCGTTCTCCGAACTCAACGACCCGATCGACCAACGTCAACGGTTCGAAGAGCAGATGAAAGAGAAAGAATTGGGGAATGCGGAAGCCAATGAAATGGACATCGACTTCGTCGAAGCCCTTGAATACGGGATGCCTCCGACCGGAGGTCTAGGCATCGGGATCGACCGCTTGGTCATGCTTCTGACTAACTCAGAAACCATCCGTGAAGTCATCCTCTTCCCGCACATGCGTCATCGTACCGAGTAACCGCAAGGTTACTCTTTTTTATCGAGCGCAAGGATTGATTCCACTATCAAGGATAAGTAAGATACGATAAAATGAAGGAAGCGAAACCAAGGAGGATACCATGTACGACATCGTCATCATCGGATGCGGACCCTCCGGTGCGCATTGCGCAAAGCAATTATCCAAAAACAAGGATCTCAAGATTCTAGTTCTTGATCGTCGCCCCATGGATCCTTCATCGAAGATCATCAAGTCCTGCGGGGGATTGATTTCATCGCATGCCCAGGACGCCCTGCGCAACGAAGGGATGGTCCTGCCCGAGTCGATCAAGGTCGACCCCCAGTTCCATTATGTCAAAACCTACGACTTCAAATACAACCTGTTGCGCGGCTATCGTCGCGACTACATCAACATCGATCGTCCACTGTTTGAGGCATGGCTGATCGATCTTATTCCGGAGTACGTTGAACGGCGGTTCAACACCCAGGTCCTCGCGGTTCAAGAAACCTCCACGCATTTCAAAATCCAACTTAAATCCAACGACATGACTGAATGGATCGAAGCCTCCTACCTGATCGGAGCCGACGGCGCACGATCCATCCTTCGCTCGACCTTCTTCCCGCACATCCCTTCACCCAAAACCTACATCGCCATCCAGGAAGTTTATCCGACCACCCAGAACCATCCGGCATACTACGGGATGTTCGATCCGTCGATCACCGATTATTATGCCTGGCTGATCCAGAAAAAAGACCGCATCATGCTTGGCGCGGCACTTGAGACCGAAAACGAAACCAACGAGAAGTTTCGTATTTTAAAGGAAAAGGTCGAGAAACACTGCGGAATCCGACTCGGTGATCCGATGCATCGCGAAGGGGCGTTCATCGTCCGTCCTTTACGCTTCTCCCATCTCTTCTTCGGAAAAGGAAAGATCGCACTCATCGGCGAAGCCTCCGGATCGATTAGCCCCACCTCGGGTGAAGGGTATAGCTATGCCCTCACGACAGCCGGACTCCTCTGTGATTCGATCGAAAAGCACGGGACCACCTCGTCGGCGACCTCGTCGTATGATCGGTCCGCGTGGATCATCCGTCTCTCGATCCTGGGGAAATGGCTGAAATCCCCCGGGATGTATGTTTCCTGGATCCGCTATCTTGTCATGAGATCCGGATTCACCGCCTTCACCCTCCCAAAAGAAAAATAGCTTTCGCTATTTCGTTACTTCGAATCCTTTGTATCGTGTCCCTTGGTGTGTCAGAAATCCGATCGACGCTTCAGGATACTTTTGGTATTCCTTTTCCTTCACCATCATCGTAAAGGACGTCCCTTTGGTCGTCCTGAACGTGAAGTAGTAGATCTGTTTGTTCGGGACACGGTAAAGACCCGGCTCGATGTCGTTGTTTACCGGCAAGATCCGAACGGGCTTACGGACCAAGGTCGCTTCGATGGTTTCCACGGGTGAAAAAGAATTCCGAAAAAACAGGATGACGGCGTCCGTGAGTGCGAAAATCAACAGAAACGATGCGATGGACATGAAAAAAGCATCGATCACGATCATAAACTCACCTCTTCATCCAATCTTAACACGTTTTACATTTCCTTCCATTGCGACGCACTCGAGAATGAATGTACAATAGAGAAAACGAGATAAAGGAGTACGATCATGGGCGAGTTACTACGGATCGAAGGCTTGGTGAAGAAGTACGGGGAGTTGACCGCGGTCGACCAACTGAACCTTTCGGTCAATGAAGGGGAGTTGTTCGCATTTTTGGGACCCAACGGCGCCGGCAAGTCGACGACCATCAACATCCTGTGTACCATCCTACCGAAAACGACCGGCGAAGTGACGATCGATCAACTCAGACTTGGCAAGGACGACGAAGCGATCCGATCCAGGATCGGCGTCGTGTTCCAGCATTCCTTCCTCGACCAATTGTTGACGGTGGAAGAGAATCTGACCAGCCGGGCATCGTTCTATCAACTCACGAAACAGGAAACGGCGGATCGCATCAAAGAACTCACCGGTCTTTGCGGACTGGGGGATTTTCTAAAGCGGCCTTATGGAAAGCTCTCGGGCGGTCAGCGCCGACGGGCGGACATCGCACGCGCCCTCATCAATAAACCGAAACTCCTCTTCCTGGACGAGCCGACGACCGGTCTGGATCCGCAGACCCGGACGAAAATCTGGGACGCGGTGGAAGAATTGAGACGCAAGCACAACACCACGGTCTTCATGACCACCCACTATATGGAAGAAGCCGCACGATGCGACCGGGTGGCGATCTTGGATTACGGGAAGCTGTTGGTGGTGGATACCCCCACCAACCTGAAGAGCGAGTATGCGCCGACGAATTTGAAATTGGTCGTCAAGGATATCGAAAAAGTGAACGCCGTTCTGACGAAACGGGGGATGACGCCGTCGGTCTACGGAAACATCATCGAGACCGTACTCAAAGAAAGCAAGGAAGCCTTGCCCATCCTCAACGAAGCACAAGAATGGATCGAGACCTTCGAAGTCATGGATGGAAACATGGATGCGGTGTTCATGCAGTTTACCGGACGTGCGATCCGCGGGGAGAGCGAAGAATGAGAACCATCACACAACTGACCCTGCGCAATATGAAGATCTTCCTGCGCAACAAGAGCGAAGTTTTTTTCTCCTTCCTTTCCGTCTTCATCATCCTCGGTTTGTATGTCCTCTTTCTCGGCGATGTCCAAGTACGAAACATCCAGAACATTGTCGGACAGGACTTCCCTGAAATCGAAGCCTTGGTATATGCCTGGATGATGAGCGGCTTGGTCGCGGTCACCACCGTCACCCTCTCGCTGGGTTCCCTCTCCCGCATGGTCCAAGACCGCGAACGCAATGTCTTCAACGATTTCATGGTCGCCCCGATCAAACGGTGGCAACTGATCCTCGGCTATCTCTTCTCAACCTTGATCATCAGTATGACCATCTCGATCACCCTGTTCATCGCGAGCCAATTCATCATCGTCGCCAAAGGCGGGGAGTTCATGGACCTACCAACCACCCTCAAAGCCTTGGGGGTCGTCGTGATGCTTGTCTTGTCTTCCGGTCTCCTCTTCCTTTTCGCGGTCTCCTTCATCCACAATGACACGGTCTTCTCCTTGGTCAGTACGATCCTGGGGACCTTGATCGGATTTGTGACCGGGGCGTACATGCCGATGGGCATCATGCCTCGGATCGTCCAGGATGTCTGTAATCTGATCCCGGTCTCCCAAGGCGCCAGCCTTCTGCGTCATTTGTATATGGACGGGTTGATCAACCGCCTGTTCGAAGGGGCGCCGGCCAGCGTCCTCAGCGATTATCGATTGATCCAAGGCATCGACTTGACCGTACGGAACACCGTGCTCACCGATCCGATCATGACGACGTATCTCGCCGGAAGCATCCTTGTCTTTTTGATCCTAAGCATTCTACGTTTCAACACCATGAAAAACTAAAACGAGGGATTCCCTGAAGGAGTAAACTAAAAGTAGACAGTCAAGAAAAACATCTTGGAGCCTGTCTACTTTTTCATATGATAAAACCAAGGAGGATCATGATGGGAAGACCAAAAGGAAGTAAAGGACCACAAC
>JAHFCO010000003.1:0-69213 GCA_023249475.1 Bacillota bacterium
AGGAAGAAGGGGAGATCCTCATCGACGGCGCACCGCTGACCTTGGAGAATCTCGCCGCGATCCGCAGTAAAGTCGGCATCGTCTTTCAAAATCCGGATAACCAATTCATCGGTGCGACCGTTCGCGACGATATCGCGTTCGGTTTGGAGAACCACAATGTCGATCCAAAGGAAATGGACGGCATCATCGAACGTTTCGCCCAGGAAGTCAACATGACTTCCTATCTTAACCATGAACCGACCCGTCTATCGGGCGGTCAAAAACAACGCGTCGCGATCGCCGGCGTTTTGGCGATGAGTCCGGAAATCCTGATTCTCGACGAAGCCACAAGCATGCTCGACCCGGAAGGGAAGGGCGATGTCAACGAATTGGTGGACCAACTCCACCATAGCCGCAACATGACGATCCTATCGATCACCCATGACATCGAAGAAGTGCGCAAGAGCGACCATGTCTTGGTCATGAACGAAGGGCAGATCGTCATGGACGGGGATCCGGATGTCATCCTGCACCGCTATGCGGATCTGGTGAAACTCCGCCTCGACGCTCCGTTCAGCGTCAAGCTCGCCTTGGAACTCAAGAAACTCGGGATCGTCTTGGATAACCCGATGGATGAAGAAGGGATGGTGGACCAACTGTGCCGATTGCATTCGAAAAAGTAAGCTATACCTACGCACCGGGGACGCCGTTTTCCTATGCGGCCCTTAAAGAAGTCGATCTAGCGATCGAAATGGGGAAGATCACCGCCATCATCGGTCCGACCGGCAGCGGGAAATCGACCCTGGTCCAGCATCTCAACGCGCTGCTTCAACCCTCCGACGGTCAAGTCCTGGTGTTGGACCGCATCATCACCCATGCGGACAAACCCAAACAACTAAAGTCGCTGCGAAAGAACGTCGGCTTGGTTTTCCAATTCCCCGAATACCAATTGTTTGAAGAGACGGTTTTGAAAGACGTGATGTTCGGGCCGTTGAACTTCGGCGTATCGGAAGAAGAGGCGAAGAAACGTGCGATGGAAACCTTGACGGTGGTCGGGATCGATCCGTCGATCGCCGAGAAATCGCCGCTCGATCTTTCCGGTGGGCAGAAGCGCAGGATCGCGATCGCCGGGATATTGGCCATCGACCCCAAAGTCCTTGTCCTGGATGAACCGACCGCGGGCCTGGACCCGCAGGGAAGCAAATCCATGATGCAGCTGTTCACCCAATTGAACCGCCAATATGAAAAAACCGTATTGATCGTCACCCACGACATGGAACACGTCTTGAATTATTGCGACAACGTCGTCGTCATGCAGGATGGTAAATGTGTCACCCACCAAACCGTCAAGGAATTCTTCAACGACGGAAAACTCCTGCACGAATTGAACATCAAAGTCCCCAACGTCCTGCGTTTCAAAGAATCGCTGGCGAAGGGCGGAATGAGTCTGCCTGAAGGGATTTCCGACCTTCAAACCTTGGCGAAAGCCATCGCCGGGAGGATCAAACCATGAGTAACATCGCTCTGGGAAGATACATCCCGCTGGATAGTCTGATCCATAAACTCGATCCGCGCATGAAGATCATCGCGATGTTTTTCCTGTTGATCGCGGTGTTCGTCCCCGCGGGCTATCCCGGCTACGGGGTTCTCGGCGTCTTCATCGTCAGCGTGCTCTTGATCGCGAAACTCCGGCTCAACTTCATCTTCCGCGCCATGAAACCGATGGCGTTCATGTTGGTCTTCCTTTTGATGATCAACGTCCTTGTGCTGCGTACCGGCTATGTCCTGTTCTCGTTCTACGGGTTCACGGTCTATAGCGACGCGATCTATCAAACCTTATACATCACCTTCCGTCTGGCGTTGATGATCATGATCACCACCGCTTTGACCGCCACCACCAAGCCCTTGGACTTGACCTTGGCGATCGAAGACTTGCTTGGACCGCTCAAACGTTTCGGCGTTCCCGCCCATGAAATCGCGATGATGATCTCGATCGCCTTGCGATTCATCCCGACGCTGATCGAAGAAACCCAGCGCATCATGAAAGCGCAGGCCTCCCGTGGCGTCGACTTGAAAGAAGGGAAGTTCAAAGAGAAAATCATGGCGATCCTCTCGTTGATCGTTCCGCTCTTCGTTTCCAGTTTCCAACGCGCCGAGGATTTGGCCGATGCGATGGAAGCCAGGGGCTACGTCCCGTCCGCGACACGCACCCGCTACAAACAATTGAAACGTACGCTTAAGGATTATATTATGCTGTTCATCGTCCTGCTTCTCTTGGGTGGATTGATCACCCTGGCCTTCGTGGTATGAGATTCGCGGTCGTCGTGAGCTATAACGGATCGAAGTACGCGGGCTGGCAAATCCAGCCCTCCTTTCTTTCCGTCCAACAGGTCATCCAAACCATCCTGAGCCGCATGCACAACCGGCCGGTCCAGATCTTCGGGTCGGGTCGGACCGACGCGGGCGTCCATGCCTACGGGCAAGTGTTTCATTTCGACTCCGACATGAACCTTGACACGGCGCAATGGCGCAAAGCCCTCAACGCGCAGTTGCCGGAAGACATCCGCGTAATCCGGGTCCATGAAGTCCCCGACGACTTCCATGCCCGCTACAGCGCCCTGTCGAAGCGCTATGACTATCTGCTGAACACCGGGGAACACGACCCCTTCAGATATCCCTTCGAATATCAACTCAACCAGGAACTCGACGTACACGCCATGCGTGAAAGCGCGCGCCTTCTGGTCGGTACGCATGACTTCTCCTCCTTCTGCGTCAACAGCTTTGAAGAGACGCCGGACCAAGTCCGAACCCTGCAACTGCTTGAAATCACAGTCGAAGACAAGATCGTCCGCTTCCGATTGGAAGGGGACGGGTTCATGCGTTATATGGTCCGCATGTTGGTGGGGAATCTCATCGACGTCGGGCTACACAAGAAAAGCAAGCAGGATATCCAACGTATCCTTGAAGCGAAAGACAAACATGCCACCAACGTGGTCGCACCGCCGTGCGGACTGTATCTGGTGAGTGTCTCATACAAGGAGATTCCATGATTACGACCAACTACCATGTCCATACCCATCGATGCAACCATGCGGAAGGACGCGACCGCGACTATGTGGAAGCGGCCATCGCCGCCGGATTCAGCGAAATCGCGTTCACCGACCACTCCCCTTGGCCGCTTCACCCCTATGAGCCCGGGATGATCCGGATGAAACTCGCCCTGTTACCCGACTATGTCAACAGTCTGCGTCAACTCAAGGAAGAGTACAAAGACCGGATCTCGATCAAGATCGGATTGGAATGCGAGTACTTCGCGGACCGCATGGAGTGGCTGAAGGAAACGATACGGAAGTACGACCTCGAGTTGATCATCTTGGGGAACCACTTCCACGAATACGAACATCACACACGCTACTTCGGATCCTATAAAGACAAGAAGAACCTGCTTCGTGATTATACATCGGATACGCTCGCCGCGATCGAAAGCGGCGTCTACGGTTATTTCGCCCATCCCGACATCTTCGTACGGAGCTTGACGCAATGGACGCAGGAAGCCGAGAACGCCAGCCGCATGATCCTGGAATCCTGTAAGGAACATCGCATCCCCGTCGAATACAACCTCGGGGGCGTACGCAGCCGTTTCTTCGAATTCACCTATCCTTATCCCCGCTTTTGGGAAATCGCGGCGGAGGTCGGAAACGACGTCCGCATCGGCATCGATGCGCACAGTCCGATGGATTTCCATGACAGAAAGTCCATCGACGACGCGATTTCGTTTCTGAACTTGTTGGGAATCATCGTCGACGATAAGTGCATATAAAAAACGATGCTTCTAGGAAAGTTCATTTCCCGGGAAACACCGTTTCACATCGATTCCGTAGATCCCTTCGATCACCCTGAAGGGATGATCCGGGACGAAACGCGGGGGGACGATCGGAAGGTCGACCCGCAACGTACAAGGTTTAGTATAGAACTCCTGGATCCGCAACTCATCGCAAATCCCCGCGAACCACAAGGGATGACCCACCGGACGGCGGATCAGCAAGACGGCTTCATCGTCAGGCAGCGGTTCAAACGACGAGGGGTCGGCGATCCACACCAAGGTATGAAACGGACCGTTCCCTTCCGGAGCGTAAAGTTCCGCCACCATCAATTCATCTTCGACAGGAATATAGACGCTTTCCATGGTATCACCGCTTCAAGTATAACATAATCCCCCTGTCAAGCGAAATCCCTTGACAAGAAGGCATAAGTTGCATATTATTGTATATGGCACTTTATGCCAAATGTAGCCCCGGAAACTACTTTTGGTTAGGAGGAAATAACCAGTATGCGCCAAACAACTATGGCAAAACCCAATGAAGTCGTACGTCAATGGTTCGTCGTTGACGCGACCGGACTCACCCTTGGACGCTTAGCGAGTGAAGTCGCAACGGTCTTGCGCGGCAAGCACCGTCCGACATTCACCCCCAACGTGGACACAGGTGATTTCGTAATCGTCGTAAACGCGGACAAAATCGTCGTCACAGGAAACAAAGACGAAACCAAGAATTATTACAACCATTCCCAGTGGAAGGACGGTCTTCGTGTTCGTTCTTTGAAAACGATGCGTGAACGTTACACCATCGAATGGGTCGAACGTGCGATTCACGGAATGTTGCCGCACACCCGTCTGGGTGATCGTCAACGTATGCATCTCTTCGTATACAAAGGCCCGGATCATCCGCACGCCGCTCAACAACCCGTTGAGTTGAAGATCAAAGGATAGGAGGAACAAGACATGGTCACGAAAAAGAAAGCCGCAGTTGTTTATCTTGGAACCGGACGTCGTAAAACCTCCGTCGCTCGCGTTTACCTTACCCCCGGTACCGGTGTCATCACCGTTAACGGCAAATCGTTGGAAGAATACCTGCCTTTGGAAACATTGCGCATGGTCGTCCGTTCCCCGCTTGAATTGACGGGAACCCTCGCCGGCATGGATGCGAACATCAATGTCCAAGGCGGCGGTTATACCGGTCAATCCGGTGCGATGCGTCACGGAATCACCCGTGCGTTGATGGAAGCTTCCGCGGATTACCGTCCGAAGCTGAAAGCAGCCGGATTCGTTACCCGCGACTCGCGTGGTAAAGAACGTAAGAAGTATGGATTGAAGGGTGCACGTCGCGCTCCGCAGTTCTCGAAACGTTAATCGGTTTTACATTCAATTGTGCAAAGAGCTCCGTTCATCGGGGCTTTTTTGTGTCTTCGACGGTAGAAAGCATCCAATTATTCCGAAGAATATAGGGTTTCTTGACGACGACTTGAAGGACGGTCGATCCTTGAATTTCCACGTGTCGAATGGAAATCGGGAAGCGTCGGAATCCCCCTATACATTCGATAAAATAAGGCTTATCATAAGGATAACAGTATCGGTGGAGCATAAATAACACGGGGGTTAACATGGGGAAGATCGCAAAGTATATGTTTGTCGCATTATTGGGTTTATTTGTTTTCACATCCTGCGTCAAGCCGACGCCGGAAGTCGACCAAATCGGGAACACAAGCGGGAACCTAAATAACGGTTCCAAGTATGTGATGGTTGACGGCTGGGTCTATTATACCGAGCTAGAGGTCGGCATTTACTATCTCGGCGCAGAAAGTAAATCGAATATCGGCGGATTTTGGAAAATGAGACCCGATTTTTCGCAACGCCAGCGAATATCGGTCGACTATGTCGAAGGTCTCTATGTCGTCGGCTCGAAAATCTACACCAAGAGCGGATTTGTCTACGACACGATCAAGAATACATACCAAGAAGCAGAGTGGGCTCAAGATGTCTACACCGGTGGCGCATATTCGCTCCTTTTCTTGAACGGAACGGTCTATTTCGGTGAGAATGCCATCGATCTTGATGGAAAGAATCCGAGAGTGTTCGCGGAAGGTTCGACGGTCACACAACTCGATTATTCAAACGGATGGATCTACTTTAACGACCCGAATCTGGGGGATCGCTCGTTGTGTAAGATCAAACCGGACGGTACCGGGAAAACGGTCGTGGCCACGGGAGTCGTTAATGAATATGTCATCGTGGAAGACAAACTCTATTATTCCAATACTTCAGATAATGGAACGCTTTATGTCTTGGATCTAAAGACATATGCGACAGAGAAACTTTCAGATCGGCCTGTCCACCAACTGAACTATTACGAGGGGAAACTCTATTATCTCAATCGTGAGTATCTTGATGGCGTCTACATGTCTGAAATCGATCGAATCAATACGGATGGAACGGGTTACGAGCGGATTCTTACATCGAGTGCGGGTTTGGACCAGCTCTCGATCCTGGATGGGTGGCTTTATTATGGAGGATTGAGCCTCTCCTTGAACGATGGTCCCCATTATCGGATGTCGCTACGTACGGGTGAAATCCAAGAACAAAAGATCGATGTCGCGGTTGTGACGCCGATTACAAGCGACCAGACCTATGTCAAAGGGGATGCTGAGCTAAACTTCTTCGCCGAGAAGGACGGTTGGCTTTACTTTTCCAAACTGACGGCGGATACCGATCGGGGAATCTATCGCATGAAGCCGGATGGTTCGGATGTCTCTAAGATATCGGATGAAGCCGCGCTTTCGATGCTTATCGTCGAGGATTGGATTTATTTTTCAAACTTCGACTATCGTATGATGCTTTTTCGGATGCGACTTGACGGAAGCGATGTGGAACTGGTTTCAAGTAAATCCACCGGACTGGGGATCCTGAAGGATGAATGGCTCTATGTGTCCTCCCAGAACGAACTCTTCAGGGTTCGAACCGACGGGACAGGTTACGTGAAATTAAGCAACGCGTACCGGTTCAGGATCGCGGGTGAAAAAATCATCGTGGGTTTTGAAGAAACTGCCGGAAGCGGTGTTCTTACCATGGATTTGGACGGGAATAACAAAGTGGAAATCTATTCGGGAATCAACAGCATCCTTGATGTTTCCGAAGAATGGATCTATTTCGTTAAGCACGACGGGTTTGGAAACAACGATGGATTCACGTATCGAATGAAACATGATGGATCCATGGAATCGATCATGGACGATTCGGGAGGGTTCTCTTGGATGACCCATCATAACGGTTGGTATTATGCATTGAGCGATGACTCGAAAACAATCACCCGCCTACGGGCCGACGGAACACAACGGTCTGTGATCATCAATCTGCCGATTCGGTTGGCAGACATAGACATCGTTCTTGACCGGATCATCATCTCGATACATGACGATGAATCACAGAAGTACAGCGTCGAATCGTATGACCTTGAAGGAAGAAACAAGATTGAACTAAGCGCCTTGACCATCCAAAGGTAAGGATAGAGTCGAAGATTCAATTGAGGCGTTTTGCGTAGTGGAAGAACGTAAAGAGTCCTGTTTCTTAGGAAAGATCGACTTGTGAAGGGTACTGCGGACGCCTTCGTAGTTTTCATGGTTGCTGTAGGAATTCCATTGAGAAAAGTCAAAAACGGATCGAAAGAGCTCCGTTTTGAAACAACATCGGAAGGCTTACTTTCTGCACTTTTGTGTTGACACCCCAACTCAATCATGGTATATTTTATAGGCATTCGGTGAGGATGGGCCTGTAGCTCAGGTGGTTAGAGCGCGCCCCTGATAAGGGCGAGGTCGTTGGTTCGAGTCCATTCAGGCCCACCATCGAATTAAATATACATGGGGTTTTAGCTCAGCTGGGAGAGCACCTGCTTTGCAAGCAGGGGGTCATCGGTTCGATCCCGATAAGCTCCACCAATTGAAAAATCCAATGTCCGGCAGGACGTTTTTTTTTACTCTTGCATGGATTAGGTTTCTTCGATACAATGCAGACGAACGGGGGTTTAGTTATGTCTCTACGATTTGCCCGGTTTATCGGGAACAAGGCGTTCTATAAGAAAGTAATGGTGGTCGCCATTCCTTTGATGTTGCAGCAATTGATCACTTCATCCGTCAACCTGTTGGATAATCTCATGGTCGGTCAGTTGGGGGATGCTTCGCTCAGCGGGGTCGCCGTGACCAACCGGTTCTTCATGGTCGCGATTTTCGGGACGTTCGGAGTCCTGGGGGCGGCGTCGATCTACATCGCGCAGTTCTACGGTGCGAAGGACGAAGACCACATGAAGCAGTCGTTCCGTTATTCGATCCTAAGCGCCTACCTGGTCATGGCGCCCTTCGTCGTGCTGGGATTGCTGTTCCCTAAAGCCATCCTCGGATTCTTCACGCAGACGACGTCGATCCTGGACGAAGGCGTCATCTATATGCGGATCGCCGCGTTGACCTTCATCCCGATGGCGATGTCCATGGCCGTGGGCGGGGCGATGCGTTCGATCGGTCAGACCAAGATCCCGCTGTATGCCGGCGTCGCGTCCGTTTTGACGAACGCCGTCTTCAATTATATGTTGATCTTCGGGAAGTTCGGATTCCCTGCGCTCGGTGTCGCCGGTGCCGCGTGGGCGACCTTGATCGCCCGTCTGGTCGAAATGACGATCTTGTTGGTCGTCATGAACTACAAGCATTTCCCGTTTTCCACCAGAATCGTCGATCTGTTCAAGGTTCAGAAGTATCTGATCAAGACCATCACCATCAAGGCGCTCCCGTTGACCACCAATGAAATCTTCTGGTCAAGCGGGATGGCGACTTTATTCAAGTTCTACAGTACGCGCGGCGATGCCGTCCTGGTCGGTTTTCAGATCGCCGGGTCGACGGCGGACCTCTTCTTCGTCCTTTTCGGCGGGATGGCGGCAGCCACCACCGTGATGATTTCCCAACCTTTGGGAGCCAACGAACTGGATGAGGCGCGAAGCAACGGATACAAGATGCTGGGATTCAGTATCGTTCTGGCGATGTTCTTCGCGGTGTTGATGTTCGCGTCGAGTTTCTTCGTTCCTTATTTATATCGCGTCAGTGAAGAAAGCCGTTGGATCGCCTCCACGCAGCTTCGGATCATGTCGGTCATGTTTTGGATCTACATGGGGACGGCGGAGTGCTACTTCATACTGCGTGCCGGCGGGGATACCAAATCGACCCTCTTCATGGATTCCGTCTTCATGTGGACGGTGAACATCCCGGTTGTCGCGGCCGCGACGTATTTGACGAAGTGGCCGGTGTTCGCGGTCTACATCGCCGGACAGTCCACGGATTTCCTGAAACTGACCTTGGCCTATATCTTGATCCGTAAGGAAAAGTGGGTCAAAAACCTTACGATGGAGCGTCCGGACATCCTTGAAATCCACGAGGAAATCTCGTAAAAAAAGTGTATTCCGTACTTGCCAAACGATAGGGTTTATGGTATATTTTATTAGCACTTGCCTGAATAGCTCAGTCGGTAGAGCAACCGGCTGTTAACCGGTTGGTCACAGGTTCGAGTCCTGTTTCAGGCGCCACGGCCCGTTGGAGAAACGGTTTAACTCACTTGCCTTTCACGCAAGCATCCACGGGTTCGAATCCCGTACGGGTCACCAATGTGCAATAAAGAGACGCTACGGCGTCTTTTTTCATGTTTTGTCTGCTTTTCAAATGTACGATATAGGATATAATGAGCACATGAGAACCTTCATCACCAGACTTCTTTCACTCCTCATCACCTTCGGCTTGTTGCTTGATCCGATGGGGGTTTTCGTCAACGCACAGGCGAAAGACAAGCCGATCGAGACCGTTTCGAATCCATCGGTAGTTCGCGAAGGCATGCAACGCTTGGTCGTTACACTGACGGAGGATGCGAAGATCGGGGACTTCGCCGGTCAATTCAAAATACGGTCGCGGTATCCGCGTCAACATAAGTTGCTGATCGAAGTGGAAAACACGGAAGAAGCCATCGAGTCTTTGTCGTCGCGTCCGGACGTTGTTTCGGTGACCTATGACCACGACCTTGAACTTGCGTATATCCCGAGCGACACCTACTATGCTGGTTATCAATGGAACTTGAAGAACATGGGATTGGAATCCGTGTGGGGAATCACGGTCGGTGTTCCTTCGGTCGTCATCGCGGTCATCGATACCGGGGTGGGACCCTATGGCGACTTCGGGACGATCGTCAACGGGGCCGATATGACGGGAACGACGGTTCTTGAGGATACCTATCCCGGCCAGTATTCATCCGATGGCGGGTATCACGGGACGGCGGTCGCTTCGTTGATATCCTCCCAGATGAACGCCTATGGCATCGCAGGCATGGCACCGGGCGTCGCGATCATGCCGGTCAAGGTGTTTCCGACCGGCTCGGGTACGGCGTCGACGTTGACCGTGGCCGAGGGTGTCGTCTGGGCGGTCGACCATGGGGCGGATATCATCAATCTGAGTCTGGGCGGGGATGATCCGCAAATCGAACTTGAAGAAGCGGTCGAGTATGCCAACGCCCACGGCGTCATGATGGTCGCGGCTTCCGGAAACGACGGATACACGGATCGGATTTCCTATCCGGCACGCTATGACGGCGTCATTTCCGTCGGTTCATCCAACCAGGGGAATCAGGTTTCTTCGTTCTCGAACCGCGGTCCCGGATTGGACATCGTCGCTCCCGGGGAGGGCATCCTGCTTTATTATCGGGTGAACCAGCAGTTCAGTTGGTTTAACGGGACGTCCTTCGCGGCTCCCACCATCGCCGCCGCGCTCGGGCTTTTGGAGAGCGCGTATCCGACGTTGAGCGACGATGTGAAAGAACGTTTGCTTTACTCGAGCGCCGATGATTACGGTGCGATCGGGTATGATATCGAATACGGATACGGTGTTCTGGATGTCGGGAGCTTGTTTCTACTTACGCAGACCCCGGGAGCCGTGGATGATAACGACTCCTTCGATGCGGCCGATCCATTGGAACTGGATACATCCGTCCTGGGTCGTTTCGATCTGGTTCAAGACAAAGACATCTATACCCTCACGCTGGCAAGCGCACAACCGATCGACTTGGTTTTCGGGTCGGCCGGAAGCCTGGGGATGGATTGGCGACTCTATGGCTCGCAGTTGAATCTGATCTATGAGGAAAGCCTCGTTTTGGGTGACGGGGAAACCCATCGTTCGCTTCAACTCGCCCAAGGGAAATACTATTTCGCGCTCACTGAAACAAATCGATCCCTGGTACCTTATCCTTATTCTTTCACGGTGCGATCCGCGGATTCGACCCCTCCGCTCATCACCATGCTTTCCAAAGGAAACGTGTTGGAAACCGGCATGACTAGCGATGAGGATGTCGTCGTGGAAATCACCGACGAAACGGATGTCCGGATCCGGGTTACCCGGGATGATCTCGACATCGAATGGCCGGTCGACGGGCGGTTTATCCTCAATGGCGTCTATCGCATCGAGGTGTCGGATCTGGTCGGGAATACATCGAGCGTTTCCTTCACCCTCTTGAAATCGGGGACCTACCCCGTGTCGTTCACCACGTTCACCGACCCGATGCCCTCGCTCGACGTTGATTACGGCATGCCGATCGGCAGCCTGGCTGAACCGACCCGCATCGGGTATGTCTTCGAGGGATGGTTCACGGATTCATCCTACCTAACCCCGTGGTCGCTGGAAAGCGACCTGGTGGTCAACGCCATGACCTTGGTTGCGAAATGGTCGAAGATGCGTCTTACGGTAACGTTTGATTCACTGGGCGGGACGCTTGTGAGTCCGCAGACCGTGGATTACGGTTCATTGCCATATCGGCCTGCCAATCCGATCAAGACGGGCTATCTCTTTGAAAACTGGTATCATGATAATACCTATACGCGTTTGTTCGACTTTAACCAAGTGATCGAAAGCGGCACAACGATCGTGGCGAAATGGGTTCAGGCACCGACCTCCGTGTCCAATCTCAAGGTGACCTCGACCTCGGTCTCCACCTTGAGCCTGACCTGGACGCCGCAGAACGTCGTCGGGTACGAGATCTATCGGGCGACCGGTACAAGTACGAGTTATGCGAAAATCGGCGAATCGACCCTTGCCTCGTACACGAGTACGGCATTGTCGGCCGGGGTTTCGTATTCTTATAAAGTCCGGGCGTTCACCCTTGTCAACACTCTTCGGGTCTATGGCGCGTTCAGTTTGATCGTAAACGGGAAACCGATTCCCTCGACCCCGGTCGTTTCCGGTGTTTCCGTGTCTTACAATTCCATAAAGATCAGCTGGCCGGCGGTGAGCGGTGCTTCCGCATATCAGATCTACCGTGCGACCAGTGCGACCGGTTCCTATGTTTATTGGACATCGACCACAAGCACGTCGTATACCAATGCCTCCCTCACGACCAACGCGACCTATTACTATAAGGTCCGGGCATACCGCACGCTGACCGGCGGACGGCTTTACGGGAATTACTCGGCGGTCGTCGCGGTCAAGCCGATCCCGGCCACCCCGACGATGAGCACCTCGGTGCTATCCTATTCCAGTGTCAAAGCCACCTGGTCCGCGGTTTCAGGCGCATCGGGATATGAAGTCTATCGATCGTCATCGATGAGCGATCCCTTCGTGCTCGCGTACCGAACCACGGGGACGTCGTATACATTCGTCAACCAACCCTTCTACCAGGCGATCTTGCTGAAAGTCCGAGCCTATCGGACCATCAACAATGTCAAGATCTATGGCAACTTCACCAATGTGATGACCGTCACCCCCAATGTGACGGCGCCGACCCTCAGCGCGACTTCGCTTGCATACGACACAATCAAACTCGGGTGGTCCAGCGTGGCCGGCGCCCAAGGGTATGCGCTCGAGACGCTCGACCCTTCGACGAACCGGTTCGTAGAGATCGCGGATACCGCTTCGCCCGGCTTCACCCATCCCGATCGTCCGACCGGGATTACCCAAACCTACCGCATCCGTTCCTACCGTTGGTCGGGCGAGACGAAAGTCTATTCCGCGTACTCGTCAAACCTCCTTGCGAAAGCGATCCCCGCGACCGTAGGATCGACGAAGGCGACCTCGCAGAACTATACCTCGATCACCATCCAGTTCGCACCGGTGGCGGGGGCCAGCGGCTACGAAATCTTCCGTTCCTCGTCATCGACCGGGACCTATCTCGGATTGACGACGCTCACTGCGACCAGCTTCACGAATGTCTCCCTCAATTTCAACGTCTCCTATTATTATAAGGTGCGTGCGTTCACGACGACGCCCACGGGACGCGTCTATGGGAATTTCTCCCCGGTCGTCTTTGCCAAGACCGCGTTGAACGTACCGGCGATGACTCTGAAATCCGAATCCGTTTCATCCATACGCATCGCTTGGCCATCCGTCCCGGGAGCCACCGCCTATCAAATCTATCGCGCAAGTACGCTCAACGGAACCTACGCCTGGGTGACGACGATGACGTCTTCCTCCTATCTTAATACAGGGCTAAGCACCGGGACGACCTACTACTATAAAGTACGGGCCTACCGCATCCAATCCGGCGTGACGTATTACGGTGGATATTCCACCGCGCAAGGGATCAAGCCGATCCCGTCGACCCCCGTCCTCAATGCGAATGCGAACCTCGACCAAACGGTCAATGTCGCGTGGACCGCGGTAACAGGCGCAAGCGGTTATGAACTCTCCGTCAGAATCGATGGGGAAAGCACGACGACCGTCAGTTCCTTCACCTCGACCCGGACGCAACTGAGCGGACTGCCCGTCAATGTGGGGATCGACATCTCGATCCGATCCTACAAGATCGTCGATTCACTCAGGATTTACTCCGAACCCTCGGCTTGGGTCAACGTCATGATTCCCATGACATCCTAAGCCTTTTCTTTCGCGATAAAACCATGAGGATGACTTGCATTTGTGGGAAACGTACGATATAATCATTAAGCATCGTATTGACCTGTTAGCTCAGTTGGTAGAGCAACTGACTCTTAATCAGTGGGTCTAGGGTTCGAGTCCCTAACGGGTCACCATTGAAAATCAAACCTGTCCGAAAGGCGGGTTTTTTTTCGTTTCATCGGATCATGTCGGTCATCACGGAGCGAATCGCAGCGGATGAAGTGAATGCGTTTGCATTTATGAAAACAAATGATAATTTATTTTCAGAAATAATGAAAGAATATGATTGCATTTCACCATTCTTTCATATATAATCGAGACATATTACCGAGAGGAGGGTATTCTATGAAGAGAATTCTTGTGTTAGTGGCTACGGCCTTATTGGTTCTATCCGGACTTACCGCATGTACGTCCACGGACAAAGGTACCATTAAGATCGGGGTCAACGTTGAGCTTACCGGGGAAGCCGCCGTCTACGGTCAACCCGAGAAGAAAGCGATTGAATTGGCAGTGAAGGAAATCAACGATGCCGGAGGGATTTTAGGCAAACAGGTCGAGGCGATCTATTACGATACCAAGACCGACGGCGCGGAATCCACCAGCAACGTCACCAAGCTTGCCACCGAAGATAAAGTCGTCGCCATCATCGGCGCCGCGATCTCCGGAACCACCATGGCCGCCGCTCCGGTCGCCAACCAGTATCAAGTACCGATGATCACCCCGTCCGGCTCCAATGCGAAGGTCACCAACGACGGAACCACGGTCTACCCGTTTGTCTACAGAGCGTGCTTCATCGACCCGTTCCAAGGCGTCGTCATCGCGAACTTCTCCTCCACCGAATTGGGAGCCACGAAAGCGGCTGTCATCGGATCCAGTTCTTCCGATTACGCTAAAGACTTGGCGACGATTTTCGCGGACCAATTCGAAAAGAATGGCGGTACCGTCGTCGCTGAAGAATACTACACCGATACCGATACCGACTTCAACGCGATTTTGACGAAACTTCAAAACGCCGGTGAATTCGATGTCCTGTTTATCGCCGACTACGCCGTACGCGCCGGTTTGATCATCGGTCAAGCCCGTACCGCGGGCATCACGGTTCCGATCGTCGGTCCCGACGGCTTTGAATCCCCCGACTTGGTCGCATTGGCCGGCGGAGCGGACAAAGTCAACGATGTCTATTTCTCCACCCACTTCTCCGCGTTGAGCGAAGACCAAGCCGTTAAAGATTTCATCGCTGCCTACACCGCATCCGCCGGCGAAGCGCCGAGCGCCTTGAGCGCCCTTGCGTACGACACCGTCTACATGCTGAAACAAGCGATCGAAGATGCCGATTCCACCGACCCCGTCAAAGTCAACACCGCGCTTGAAGCGATCAAAGACTTCAAAGGGATCACCGGAACCATCAACTTCGACGAATGGCATAATCCGATCAAATCGGCGATCATCGTCGAATTGGTCAATGGCGAACAAGCCAGCGCGACTGTAGTTAATCCTTAATACGTAGGGAAGGCTGTAACGCAAAACAGGTGAAAGGCGACTTTCACCTGTTTACGTTCACTAGGAGGAGGACCGAATGCTAGAGTTTCTACAACAAATGATTAACGGTTTATCCATCGGCAGTATCTATGCATTGATCGCCCTGGGATACACCATGGTTTACGGGATCATCAAATTGATCAACTTCGCCCACGGGGATATGTATATGATCGGGGCCTATGTCGGAATGATCTCGGTGACTACGTTCAAACTACCTTTCGTACTGGCGCTTCCGGCGACGATGATCGTCACGGGGGTCCTGGGCGTCGTGATCGAACGTATCGCTTATCGTCCACTGAGAAAATCCACGCGCGTCGCGGCGCTGATTACGGCGATCGGGGTGTCCTTCTTCCTGCAGAACGCGGTAAGTCGGATCATGGGTGCCAAGATCTACACGTTCCCGCCCGTCCTTGACAACCGTACGTTCATGTTTTATGGTTTACGCTTCAATACCCAGCAAATCGCGATTTTCGTAACCGCGATCTTACTGATGATATTGTTGCAGGTCATCGTCAAAAAGACGAAAGTCGGTCGTGCCATGCGTTCGGTTGCGGTAGATCAGGACGCGGCGAAACTGATGGGGGTCAATGTCGATCGTACCATTTCGCTTACCTTCGCCATCGGGAGTTCACTGGCCGCCGCGGCCGGCATCCTGGTCGGCATCTATTACAACACCATCAACCCGTTGATGGGTTTCGCGCCTGGGTTGAAAGCGTTCGTCGCCGCGGTATTCGGGGGGATCGGAATCATCCCCGGAGCCATGATCGGTGGGTTTGCGATCGGTCTGATCGAAACCATGGTCAGCGGATACGGCAGCACCCTGTATAAGGATGCGGTCGTCTATGTCATCTTGATCCTTGTCCTCATCATCAAACCCAGCGGTTTGTTGGGTAAGAACAGAAAGGAAAAGGTCTAGCCATGAAAAACACGTTCCTGAACAAAAAGAATCTGACATGGTTGATCCTTGGCGTCGCGTTCTTCTTTTTGATTCAATTGTTGATCCAAGTCGGAGTCATCACACCGTACTATCGTGTCACGATGTATTGGATCTGCTTGTTTGCGATCCTGGGCGTCAGCTTGAATGTCATCATCGGGGTGACCGGACAGTTCTCCCTCGGCCACGCGGGGTTCATGTCGATCGGTGCCTATAGCGCCGCCGTCGTCCTTCGTTCGATGCCCAACCTCACGGGATTGTTCATCGGTATGGCAATCGGGGCGCTGATCAGTCTTTTCGTCTCGATGGTCGTCGCCATCCCTACTTTGCGTCTGAAAGGCGACTATCTTGCGATCGCGACCCTGGGGGTCGGTGAAATCATCCGTATCGTCATCCTCAATATGAAAATCACCAACGGAGCCTCCGGGATCAGCAATATCCCGTATTTGATCAGTTGGCCCCTGATGTTCTTCTTCGTCTTCGTTTCCATCATGTTTTCAGCCAACTTCAAGAACAGCGCGATCGGTCGCGCCTGCATCAGCATCAAGGAAGACGAAATCGCCTCGGAGGCGATGGGGATCAATACGACCAAGTACAAGGTCATGGCCTTCATGTTCGGGGCGCTGATCGCTTCGCTGGCCGGTGCGTTGTATGCGACGACCTATTACGTCATCAAACCCGAAACCTTCGGCATCAACAACTCCATCAACATCCTGGTCATCGTCGTCTTCGGCGGGATGGGGAGTCTGACCGGAAGCGCCGTCGCCGCGATCGTCCTGGGCATCATCAACAACGTGTTCCAGCCTTTGGCGGAATGGCGCATGATCATCTATGCCTTGGCGCTGATCGTCATCATGATCTTCCGCCCGCAAGGGTTGCTTGGCACAAGCGAAGCCTCGCTTAAAACCATTTTCTCGCTTGATACCTATAAGAACGCACTCAAAGGGTTGATCGACCTGGTGACGCTGAAGAAATTCAGGGTCGCGGCCGCGTCGACCGGAAAGGGGAAACAGCGATGAGTCTATTGAAAGTCGAACATCTGACGAAGAACTTCGGCGGATTAAGCGCGGTTTCCAATGTGTCCATCTCGGTGGAAGAAGGGGAACTGGTCGGGTTGATCGGTCCCAATGGCGCCGGGAAGACCACCCTTTTCAACGTGCTGACCGGCGTCTATACGCCCACGGAAGGCAAAGTGTTGTTGACGAAAGACGGGAAGACCGTCGAGTTGAATAAGATGCCCCCCTACAAGATCACGCATCAGGGGGTGGCGCGTACCTTCCAGAACATCCGTCTCTTCAAAGAGTTGTCGGTCCTCGACAACGTGAAGATCGCCATGAACAACGAGGCGAGATACGGGATCCTGGGCGCCTTGTTTCGTTCGGTCAACTTCTACAAGTCCGAAGCGGCCATCGATGTGAAGGCGCGGCAGTTCCTCGCCAAAGTCCATCTGGATGAACTGGCCGATGTGAAGGCGAAGAATCTGCCCTACGGAAAACAAAGGCAACTTGAAATCGCCCGAGCGATGGCCACCGGAGCCAAGCTGTTGTTTCTCGACGAACCGGCGGCGGGGATGAACCCGCAGGAAACCCATGCCCTGACGGATTTCATCGCCAAAATCCGCAATGAAATGAATCTGACCATCGTTTTGATCGAACACGACATGTCGTTGGTCATGTCGATCTGCGAGCGCATCTTCGTGTTGGACTACGGGAAACTGATCGCCCAAGGATCGGCCCAGGAAGTCAAAAACAACCCGCGCGTCATCGAAGCGTATCTGGGCGAGGAGGAATAGGAAGATGCTGAACATCGAAAAACTGAATGTGCATTACGGCGTGATACATGCGCTGAAAGATGTTAAAATAGAAGTCAAGGAAGGGCAGATCGTCTCGTTGATCGGGTCCAACGGAGCCGGCAAGACGACCTTGCTTAAAACCATCAGCGGACTCTTGAAACCGACCAGCGGGTCGATCGTCTACCTCGACAAGGACATCCTCAGCGTATCGGCGCAATTGTTGCCGACGATGGGCTTGGTCCAAGTCCCGGAAGGACGTCGTATCTTCTCCGGGTTGACGGTCTATGAGAACTTACTGATGGGTGCCTACCTGCGTAAGGATAAAGAGGGGATCAAAGAAGACCTCGAAAAAATCTACAAGCGCTTCGAGATTCTGTATAACCGCAGAAACCAGGACGCCGCGACCTTGTCGGGCGGGGAACAGCAGATGTTGGCGATTTCCAGGGCGTTGATGGCCCGTCCGAAACTGTTGCTGCTGGATGAACCGTCGATGGGCTTGGCCCCGCTGTTGGTCCGTGAAATCTTCAACATCATCAAGGAAATCAACGCCAGCGGGACGACCATCCTCTTGGTCGAACAAAACGCCATGCAAGCCCTCAAGATCGCCGACCAGGCCTATGTGTTGGAAACCGGAACGATCGTGCTGGGCGGGACGGGTGCCGAATTGCTGAGCAGCCCTGAAGTACAGAAAGTATACTTGGGAGGATAAACCATGTATGTAAAAAACAAGATGACCGTGAATCCGATTTGTGTCACGCCGGATCAAACCATCTCCGAAGTCTTGGATCTGATGCATGAGCATAAGATCCATCGTCTCCCCGTCGTGGAGAAAGGGAAGTTGGTGGGCTTGGTGACGCAAGGCGTCGTCCAGGAGAATTCCCCTTCGAACATGTCGACCTTCAGTATCCACGAGATGAACTATCTGTTGTCCAAGACGAAGGTCAAGGACATCATGATCCGCAAGGTCGTGACGATTTCCGCCGATGCGGTGATCGAAGAAGCCGCGGATACGATGGAGAAGAAAGACATCGGCTGTCTGCCCGTCGTGAGCGAAGACAACACGTTGTTGGGGATCATCACGACCAGCGACATCCTGAAGGCGTTCGTCGACCTGTTCGGCTACCACCAAAAAGGGACACGGATCGTCGTCGACGTCCCCGAAGACAAAGTCGGTGTGATCACGGAACTTTCCAGCGTCTTCACCGACAACGACATCTCGATTTCGCACATCGCCGCCTACCGCAACCGGGCCAACGAGTTCGTCATGCGGGTCGAAGAGACCGACAAGGCGAAAGTCCGTTCTTTGTTGGAAGCGAAAGGTTTCATCGTCGTTTCCGTATCCTAAACAGATGGTTCTTCCATCTGTTTTTGTTTTGGTGTAAAATAAGGCGAGGTGACTGCCATGAAAGAAGCTGTACTCTATTATTCCATCGGAGGCCATTGTGCCAAAATCGCCGCGTCGATCGCCGAAAAGACCGGTGCCGAGTTGATCGAAATCCGTCCGGTACGGAAATGGACGGGATGGATGGCCTATCCGATCTGCGGCTACCAGGCATCGTTGGGGAGACGCGTCAGATTACGCAAGATCAACGCCGATCTGAAATCCTTCGACCGCTTGACCGTCGTATCGCCGATCCATGCCGGCAAGGTCGCGGCGGCCGTACGCAGTTTTTTGTTTGAGAACCGTAGCCATTACTCAAACGTGAAGCTCGTATTGTGTCATGGAGACCAAACGAACACATATGAAAGCGCGAAGATCCGCTTGGAGAAAGAACTGATGTTTACGTTCTCGGAGTTCGAATCGTTCGCAGACTAGGAGGGTATCATGTTCGATGTGATTGTATTCGGTAAAGGTCCGGCCGGAATCCAGGCCGCCCTTTACGTTAAGCGTGCGAATCTGAACGTGCTGATCATCGCGAAAGACGGCGGTGCCTTGGCAAAGACGGAGAAAATCGCGAATTACTACGGCGTGGGGACCATTTCCGGACCCACCCTTTTAGAAGCCGGGGTGACGCAGGCGAAAGAACTCGGCATCGAAATCATCGACGGGCAAGTGACGGGGATTTCGATGGATGCCGACGAGAATTTCATCGTCGACACCGACCATGCGCGCTACCATGCCAAGGCGGTCGTCATCGCCACCGGCTCCCCCAGGACGACCGTGAAGATCCCCGGCGTCAAGGAACTCGAAGGCAGAGGCGTTTCCTATTGCGCCGTGTGCGATGCGTTCTTCTATCGAAATAAACACGTGGGGGTCATCGGACACGGTGCCTATGCCCTTCATGAAGCGCAGGAACTGCTTCCCGTCGTCGGAAAACTGACCTTGTTTACCCATGGACTTCCGCCGGAAGTCGTTTTCCCGCCTGAAATCACCGTCAATACGCAGAAAATCGAACAGATCACCGGGACGGACGGCGTCGAAGGCGTGCGTCTGGCGGATGGCTCGACGATCGCGGTCGACGGTTTGTTCATCGCCCTGGGAAGTGCTTCCTCCAGCGATCTCGCACTGAAAATCGGCGCGATGGTCGATGGAAGCAAGATCGTGACGGACGAGAAGCGCCATACCAACGTCCCCGGTCTTTTCGCGGCGGGGGATTGCACCGTCGGAACGATGCAGATCGCCAAAGCGGTCAGCGACGGGATGACGGCGGGCATGGAAGCCATCATCTATGCGAGGGCGAAGAAATGATCCTGTTCGCCAGCGATTATGACGGAACCCTGAATCGAAACGGCGTCAGCCAAGAAGACATCCAAGCCATCCATGACTTGCGATCCCAAGGCCATCTCTTCGGGATGGCGACCGGAAGATCGCTCTTAAGCATGCGTGATGAAATCGCCAAATTCGATTTCCCGGTCGATTTCGTCGTCGGAAACAACGGCGGGGCGATCCAGAACCATCGGGAAGAAACACTGCTTTTAAAGATGATCCCCAATGCGATCATCCCTTCGATCCTTTCGCATCTGCTCACCTATGACCTCTATCTCTACGGAGCCAACGACGGATTCAAGGTCGGACGCAACAGTTTCAAACCCAAGCCGAACTTCAAACCGACCCTGACCGGGATCACTGCGGATGAAATCATCCAAACCCAACGGGTCGCCGTCATGTTCGCGAGTTTCGTGAACCCGTCGGATGCGGACAAGTGCGTCCGTGAACTCAACGAAATGTTTCATGGACTGGTGAGTTGCTACTCCAACAACGAAAACATCGACATCGGACCCTTCGGGACAAGCAAAAAGACCGGGATCGATTTCATCGTCGACCACCTGGACATCGATCCGGAAATCCATGTGATCGGGGATGCGTTCAACGACGTCCTGATGATCGAAGGGTTTGGCGGTTATACAGTCGATAACGGTAGCGATGAAGTCAAGCGGATCGCCAGTAAGATCTTTCCCAGCGTGGCGGATGCGATCCATCATGCGTTGGACCAAGAAAAATAGAGAGCTTCGGCTCTCTTTCGTTTGGATCGGAATGTCTGTGGATTTTACCGTAATCATCCGATTGAGTCCATCGACTTTCAATCCGGCATGATATGTACGACGCGGATTTTCTCGTGGGATTCATCGCTTGTTTTCTTGATTACGATGCTTTTCCATGATAGAATAGGAATGCTTTCACGCGCGTGTGGCGAAACTGGCAGACGCACTAGACTTAGGATCTAGCGGGCAACCATGCAGGTTCAAGTCCTGTCACGCGCACCAAACCTAACAAAAAAACCCGGAAGGGTTTTTTTCTATTTATAAAGAAACGGACGAATCCGTCAAACGGATTCGTCATCGATCTTGCGGTCGATCTCATCCAGTTTCGTTTCATCGTAGGATCCAAACCAAACCTTCATTCTCGCCCGTGCCTTCGCTTTCGTATCCTCATTGACATACAGGGCGACGGCGACAAGGACGGACAACAAAGCCGTGATATCATCCGAGAACCCGGCGATCGGGATGAAGTCGGGGATGAAATCCAAGGGGAGGATGAAATAGCCCAACGCCCCGACGATCACCGACTTCGCCCATTTGGGGGTCGTGGCTTGCTGGAGGGTGTAAAACAACAGTAATACAAGGTAGACCGCCTTGGTTCCGGCAGTCTTCGCGAACTTCAAGATCTTATTGAAAAGCTTGGTTTCCGAATAGGCTTTACGATACTTCGGGTTTTTCATTTCTTCATTGATGTCCATGAAAAGGAACCTCGACTTTCGATCATCCTCCATACTATAGCACAATGTCACCCAATCATTGTGTCCGTACCTTGAAATCGACGACGGGATCCTTCCGATATGAAAAACGTTCCCCAAAAATCAGGGAACGTCGTCGTATGGAAGGTCGATCAACGGTTGAATTCGAACGGGATCAACCCAACCAGCGAATGCGGGGTATAGGGTTCTTCAAGATACAAACAGTCTTCCAAGGTCAGTTTCACGCTCAACGCCGCGACCGCGTCTTCGAGGTGTTGGAGTTTCGTCGCCCCGACGATGGGGGAAGCGACTCCCGGTCGGCTCCACAACCACGCCATTGAAATGTGTGCGCGGGGGACGCCGTACTTTTCCGCGAGTTCTCCGACACGGTCGATGATCGGGCGATCGACTTCGCTCGAAGATCCATACTTACGGATCGCCGTTTTATCGACTTCAAGTCGTAAAGAGGTCTCTTCCGGGTTTTTCGCCAAGCGTCCGGAAGCCAAAGGGCTGTACGGCGTCAGTGCGATTTTGCTTTCGACGCAGAAGGGGATCATCTCGCGTTCGTCTTCGCGATAGATCAGGTTGTAGTGGTTCTGCATGCTGACGAATTTCGTCCATCCGTTCTTTTCCGCGACATATTGCGCCTTCTGGAACTGCCAGGCATACATGGCCGATGCGCCGATGTAGCGGACTTTCCCCTGCTTCACCAAATCATGGAGCGCTTCCATCGTTTCTTCGATCGGCGTGTTGTAGTCCCACCGATGGATGATGTAGAGGTCGATGTAGTCGGTTTGCAGACGTTTCAGACTCTTCTCCACTTCGCTGAAGATCGCCTTGCGGGACAGCCCGCTTCCGTTGGGACCGTCATGCATCTTGAAATAGACTTTCGTCGCGATGACCACTTTGTCCCGGTCGGCATATTTCTTGAGTGCACGACCCAGGACTTCTTCGCTTGTCCCTGCGGAGTAGACGTTGGCGGTGTCGAAGAAGTTCACCCCCAACTCCAATGCGCGTTTGATGATCGCTTCGCTTTGGTCGTCGCTGATCGCCCATTGGTTGAATCCCGAATTGATGTCGCCGAAACTCATGCACCCCAAGCAAATACGGGAGACATCGAGACCGGTATTGCCTAGTTTAATGTATTCCATGTGTATTCCTCCTTGATAGGTGCATTGTACTCCCTGGAGTTCACTCCAAGTCAAGAGGTAGAATCCATCATTTTTGTCGATTTTTCATGATATCGTCGGCTAGATCACGTTGAACTTCGTCCACTTCTCGCTTTGATAACGCCAGAGGTAGGCGGCCGATCGGAAGACCCAGTCGATGCACATCGCCGACCAGACCCCGACGACGCCGAGTTTGAAGACGACGCCCAGGATGTAGGCGAAGAAGATACGGATGATGAACATCCCGCCGATGGAGCTATACATCGTGAATTTCGCATCCCCCGCGGCGCGCAAGGCATTGGGAAGGGTGAACGCGGTCGGCCAGAAGAAGATGGCGGAGAGGTTGTGGATGATGATCAAGGTCGTGGCGATCTTGCGGGCTTCGTCGGAAAGGGAATAAAGGTTCAATAACCATGGCAAGGCGATGATTTCACCCACACTGATGACCAGCGTCACGATATAGGTGATTTTCATCAGCTTTTCGATGTATTTCTTGGCTTCGTCGAAGTTGCCCGCCCCGACGCATTGGCCGACGACCGGGACGATCGCAAGGTTCATCGCCATCGCGAAACTGAGGGCGATCGAACCCAGACTATTGGTGACCCCGTTGGCACTGATCTGGGTCGTACCGAAGAGGGCGATGATACTGACAAGCAGGACACGACCCAGTTGGGTGGATCCGTTCTCGATGCCGTTGGGCACGGCGATTTTCAGGATCCGTTTGATCATGGGCGGATTCCAACTCAGGATCGCGGACCATCGGATATGGATCGGGTTTTCTTGATTCGCCGAGAGATACAGCATCACGCATCCCCCGAGAATGCGGGACAGCAAGGTCGCGATGGCGACCCCGGCGACGCCGGTATGGAGGGTGAAAATGGCGATGGCGTTACCGGCCACGTTCAACACGTTCATCACCAGGGAGACCGTCATCGGGACTTTCGAATTGCCCATGCAACGGAACAACGCCGCCCCCGAATTATAGAGAGCCAAGAAAGGGTACGACAAGCTGGAAACGATGAAGTATAAGGTTGCGGATGCCATGACGGAAGCATCCACGTTGCCAAACAACAGGCGAAGGATCGGGGCGTAGAACAAGACGACGATCAAGGTCACGACGACCGAAAGCGCGGCGGTGGCGGTGATCAGCTGGCTGGCGGCGACCAAGGTGTTCTTTTGGTCTTTCATCCCGACATATTGGGAAACGACGACGGCGCCGCCGGTCGCCAACGAGGCCAACATCGTCACCATCAGCATATTGATCATGTCGACCAACGAAACGCCTGAAAACGCGGCTTCGCCGGCATAGGAAAGCAACATGGTCGCGGTGATCGTGACCGTGAAGAGCAGGATTTGGTCCAGAAAGAGGGGAAAGACCAATTTTTTCAAAGATTGATTTGAGAACATTGTATGAACCTTTCATCGTAAAGTAGCGAATATCTACTTCATTTAGTAGCATAATCCGATTTGAACAAGAATAGAAGACGTAAACCAAGGATTGGCATGGAGTTTCGTTAAAAAGATGCGATTGGTCGTTTCCATGAAAAGAAGAAGTGGATAAACTGAAGTCTTGGTCATTAAAACGTCAAATAAAAACGACAGTTGTCGTTTTAGTTTCCATCGGCAAGTTACTCGGTGCAACGTCATAGACTAATTGGGGATTATGCTGAAATACAATGTAAGTTTAGGACCTAGCGAAGTACAAATAAGCTTTGATAGACGACTGGTAAAATAGACTAGACATTGGTGTCGGTGAATCATCATAAGATGAGTATAAAGGGGCAGTAACCAGTCTTTAATCATCTCTAACAATAATATATAATATCTATATACAAACTTTATATTCTGTTATCGAAATCAAGCTATTACTAATGAATTCCTAAAGAAAATTGTTCTAGCATAAGCAGTCTTCTCTATTATTGAAAAAGCAATTGAGTATTTGGACTTACAAAAACTATCCTTGAATTTCTCATCGTAATATTGGAATGATGCCTCGAATTTGTCTTTCTGACAGATTTATCGATCAGATAAGTTAAAAATACTATATTGAAATAGCATTTAGTCGCATTTGATTATAATTCAATATTGTTTTTGGAAATTTCACTTCAAATTATATAAAGTCGACCTTAAGTCGATTGCAAATCAAAAAAGTCAGCGTAATAATTCAATTGTAAAAAGGGGATCTTATCATGACGATTGAAAAAGTGGGGAAGTTTATTGCGCAGGAAAGGAAGAATAAAGGGCTTACCCAGAATGATTTGGGGCAGCAACTTGGAGTCTCAGGAAAAGCTGTCTCAAAATGGGAGAGAGGGTTAAATTACCCAGATATCTCACTTCTTCAGAAATTAGCGAATGTGCTAGATCTATCTGTTGTAGAGTTGATGAATGGGGTACGAAATGCGGGAAGTACTCTTTTGTATGAAGACCAGATTAATCAAGCGGTATTTCAAACTCTCGATTTCTCGAAGAAGGTCGTATATCACCAAAAAAAGAATTATCTGATTTTACTTACTCTAACTATAGTGATCTTTTTATTCGTATTCTTATTAAGTAGAATCGATAATGAAGATCCTATTATCCATTCTGCGACGTTGATTGATGGGATAATCAATGTTTATGCGACGGATAATCAAGAAATCGATGGATACATGTTAACTCAAACATCTGAAAAGCCTTTGATCTATGATAAGGCTTGGCAACCAGAAAATGTTTTTAAGCTAACACAAAGTGGTAGATATTATCTTTGGGTCAAGGATAAGGCTAGGAATATAACCGGTAAACCAGAATATTTTACATATAGAACGACAGCTGATCAAGAACAAATGTTACTGGATATCTATGAGCATGTCACTTGGCTGACTCCCGCACAAGGCATAGTGACGATTCACGGAAGAGATTATAATCGCGCCACAATGAAAGTGGAGTATGGAGATCTCTATCGATTTGTAGAACCACTCACGCACGAAGAAATTGAGTTAAGGTTTCGATATTTAGCTTGGTGGTCAGTAAACTTTGATGGCAATTCGAACTTTGATCCAAATAGCGGGTTACAGAAAAATATATATGTTGATTCTTTACTTCAATCCAGAATCAACCAAGTCTATAAAGACATATCAACATCAAATGATCCCAAACTTTCAAGATTTAACGAGTACATTCACCATATACCAGAATCAGGATCTTATACAACTTCACTACCAGAATATTTCGATTGTCGAGTTGGTGTTTTATGTATCATCCCATATCACTCATGGCAAGTTACGCATGAGGATAAAGAATATTTCGTGAGGAATTTTACTTGGAAGTTTGAAACAATAGTCGCAGCGAATCGCGAACTTGGAATTGATTTATGGTATTTCTGGTATGAGTAACAAAAGCGCAAATAATGGGGAAATCAATATGGGCCAAAACAAAACGATAAATCTGAGAAATGCAAAAGTAGCGTGTAAAGCCAAACAAATCAGGAAATCTGGAAAAAATATTGGTATGCTAAACATGATTCGGTATCTTGCTATCTCGATGATAATTGTGTCATTTACTGGTTGCGCTAAAAAGACCGAACCGATCACCATTGATGGTTTAAAGTTTTATCCTGGTTACATTGAACAAACAATCGAATACAGTTCGCCGGATTTAGTATCGATAAAAACATCGATGTTGGAGGAGTTCGGCACAATCATTCAATATGGTAAGTGGAAACCAATCGAAAACTATCCGGTTGAAATCAGCAAATATAACTATATAATCTTCACGTCGAACGAAGTATCGTATCGTTTCTCTGAATATTCAGGTCAAACACTTATTGTTCAAGATTATCATGGACTTCCTCTTAAGCGAAAAGGATACTTTGCGCCTAAAGAAGTATTTACGAACGGACAAGAGTTTCTAGAAAATTTGGTAGATACGTGGATATACCCATCACCGAGTGATATCCAAAAATCTGTGTTCACGATGGTTCGAAAGAGTTTGCCTGGACAGTTGAGGATTTATGATGAATCAGCATTATCGATACAACAAAACATAGAACTCCATAATATCTTGAATATGGACTCATGGGTGAAGCTAGAGGAAACCAATACGAAAGAGTGGGAAGTATTCGATTTTGCGTTGGAGACAAGAGATAATCATGTTTTTTGGTTTAGTAAGAATGATGAAAATATCGCTGTTCTAGTTTCTGATTATGGTGATTATAATCAACTCTCTGAACTGTTCACAATGCCGCTTGTTGACCATGAAGCATTAAGTACATTTATTTCAGACGCTATTTCAAAACCCGGACCTTCGGAATCACTTCTTAGTGTTTCATTCACACAAGCATTTATTGGACGGGAAGTAGGTTTTTATTCAGATCAATATCAACTCTGGAAAGAGGATTATCTATTTGATTTGAGCACTGAACAGCAAAGCAATATCAAATCATTACTCAGTGTTGATAGCTGGAAGAAATTAAATTATGCATATGATGCCTACTTCTATTTTGCATTGAAGGATAACCAGGGGAATACATACAGTATCGGAGAATCTAGAATTAGAGTTGAGACGGAGAAGGGATTTGAGTATTACCAAGTTGAATCTGATAAAAGTAATAAGTCACTTGATTATCTTCTCAGTATTTTCATTCCCAAATCACCTAGTGCAAAGATTCTCGCATTAACATTCGATAAGGTAACAGCTACGGGAAGAGGTGGGGATGGACCAGAAAAGCCGGATGACACATTTACTTTAAGCACAACCCAAGCATCAATTCTTAAATCTAAACTTAACATGGGATCATGGAAGCAAGGATTTTATTTGGAGACTAGATTCGGATGGGGAATCTATCACGTTATCTATCTTCCCGATGGAGGCTACATCTATCTTATGAAGTATTATTTTGATCACTCAAATGATTTGAAAAACAAAACTTGGATTTATATAAAGCTTGATCCGACGAGTGACTATTCAAATGCCTATATGTATTTAGCACCACTCTCCGTGTTGGAGAATGCATCAGATTACATCAAATCCATTGCTCCAAAATGAAATTTTATCTATTCATTAACTAGTCCTTAAGATCCATAAAACGAGATTCGTCAAACCGACAAGTTGATGTAGTTGATTAGATTTCTAGATGTATGCACTCAATTGAAAACACATCCAGTTTTTTGGATGTGTTTTAATTTTCATGCCTATGAATGAACATCGGGATGCTCTCCGCAAAGAAAGTGATGAATGTATCCCTAAACTTCAAATCATCGAATTTCAAGACACCTAAGGAATATTGAATCGCCAATCCATCCAGGGCAGCGACCAATATCGCCGCTAAGTTTTTCTGATAGTCAGCGTTTTCTACTCCAAAGGCATAGAAATACATATCAGCTACTTTTCGTATGATTTCTTCGTAATCCAATTTATACTTCTCCTTAATTTTCCCGCCCTTGGAAATCGCATACGCGGCAAGCAGGATCATCAACCGCTGTTCGACTTCTTTCGACATTCTCTCCTGGACTTTCCGACTGATTTCCTCCAACATCTCACGATTGGATTTCAGTTGAAGATTCTCATCCCGTTCCGAAAGTTTATGCACGAAATACGCGGCTTCCTTGACCGCGTCATAAAACAGATCGTCCTTGTTTTTATAGTGGTGATAGATCGCCCCGGTCGTTAGGCCGGCTTGGGTGGCGATCTCACGCATGCTTGCATCATCGAATCCCTTGACGGCGAAGACATTCAACGCCGCGTCGAGGATGTGTTGTTTTCGTTTATTGATCGGTTCGTTGGTCATTGAGTTTCCTCCCTCTTTTAGTTTAGCATCACTTTTCGAAAATACTTGCTTTTTTTGTTTAAATTCTTGATACATTCTTCACGAACAACCTTGAAACATAACAATCGTTATGTTAAACTATTCACATTGGTGCACAAGTACAACACGGAAAGAGGTAACGATGTCGGAATTTCGGATTCTCGAGATCAAGGAAAGCATCTTCGGGAACAACAACAAACAAGCGGATCTTTTACGCAAAGAATTGAAGGGGAAAGGCATTTTTCTATTGAATCTCATGGCGTCGCCGGGGGCGGGGAAAACGACGACGTTGACGCAGACCATCAACCGGCTCAAGGAAGAACTGAAGGTCGGCGTGATGGAAGCGGACATCGATTCCGATGTCGACGCGGTCACGATCGCCAAGACCGGGGTCAAGGTCATCCAACTCCATACCGGGGGGATGTGTCATCTCGATGCGGACATGACCCGACAGGGCATGGACGGACTGGGCGTGGAGGAGTTGGATCTGGTGGTTTTGGAGAATGTGGGGAATCTGGTTTGTCCGGCGGAGTTCGATACCGGTTCCAGCAAGAACGCGATGATCCTGAGCGTTCCCGAAGGGGACGACAAGCCGTTGAAGTATCCTCTGATGTTCTCGATCTGCGACGTCCTCTTGATTAACAAGATCGATGTGATGAGCGTCTTCGACTTCGATCTGGAAGTTTGTAAGGAAAGAGCGTTGAAATTGAATCCGAACATCAAAATCATCCCGATCTCGGCACGTACCGGCGAAGGGGTCGATGAATTCGCACAGTGGCTCAAGGATGAAGTCAAGAAATGGAAGGAACAATGAAATGACTAACCAAAACGTCAAACTCAAGGTATTGGAATTCGCGAATAAAGTCAGCAATAAAAAGATGGGGTCAAAGGGTGCGATCACCGCGGCCGATCCCCGCTATTACATCATGGAGCCGGTGGTGACGGACGAAATGGCCGAAGTCGCCTTGGTGATGGAGTTCAGAAAGCCCAAGAGCGCCGAGGAATTGGCGAAACTGTGCGGCAAGCCGACCGAACTCGTCGAGAAACTGGCATGGGAGTTGTCCATGGCCGGGGTTTGTTTCGTCAACAAGAAAGACGGCGTCGATAAATATTGGTATGACACCTGGGTGCCGGGCATCATGGAAATGATGGTCAACAATAAGGAAAACGTCGCGAAATACCCGCAGATCGCGCGTGCCTTTGAAGAATACGGACGTGTCGTCGGTCCGATGAGCGTCGGGAAGTTCCCGATCGGGGTCGGCGTCATGCGTGTCATTCCGATCGAAACCGCGATCGCCGGGGAAACCCGTCGGGCCTCCTACGAAGAAATCTCCAAATATCTCAACGACGCCCATCTCTTCTCGGTGTCGGATTGTTCCTGCCGGACTTCGCGCGAAGCGATGGGGGAAGGGTGCGGCCACTTGAAAGAAGACATGTGCATCCAGATGGACCATGCGGCGGAATACTATATCCGGACCGGCAGAGGGCGCGAAATCACGCGTGAAGAAGCCTTCGAAATCATCACCCGCGCGGAAGAAAACGGCTTGATGCATCAGATCCCCAACCTTGACGGAACCGGGAAGACGCATGCCATCTGCAACTGTTGCGGATGTTCGTGCTATGCCATGCGGATCGCACAGATGTTCCAGAACTCGGACATGGTCCGCTCGAACTACGTCGCCCATGTGGATGCGGAAAAATGCGTCGCATGCGGCGAATGCGTCGAGAATTGCCCGACCAACGCGGCGAAACTCGGCACCAAGCTCTATCAAATCAACCCGGTCGTCGTCAAACCGGCGGATACCCCCCGCGATACGAAGTGGGGACCGGAAAAGTTCAACGTCGACTACCGTACCAACCGGAAGAACGTCGTCGACGGCGGGACCAGTCCCTGTAAGACCGAATGCCCGGCCCACATCGCGATCCAGGGCTACATCAAACTGGCGTCGCAGGGGAAATACACCGAAGCCTTGGAACTGATCAAACATGAGAACCCTTTCCCGGCGATCTGCGGACGGATCTGTCCGCATAAATGCGAATCCGCCTGTTCGCGCTGTGAGATCGACAAGGCCGTGGCCATCGATGAAATCAAGAAGTTCATCGCCGACCAGGATTTGAACCTCAAAAACCGTTATGTCCCGAAACTACGCCACAACTACGGCAAGAAGATCGCCGTCGTCGGCGCCGGTCCGGCCGGCTTGTCCTGTGCCTATTACCTTGCGATCGACGGATACAACGTCACCGTCTTTGAGAAACAAGAAGCGCTCGGAGGGATGATGACCCTGGGCATTCCCAACTATCGTCTTGAGAAAGACGTGGTCAATGCGGAAATCGACATCCTGAAAGAACTCGGCGTCGAGTTCAAGACCGGGATCGAAGTCGGCAAGGATGTAACCTTGGATGAATTGAGAAACCAGGACTACAAGGCGTTCTACCTCGCGATCGGTGCACAGAAGGGCCGTAAGCTGGGGATCGAAGGGGAAGACCACCGCGATGTGATGAGCGGGGTCGACTTCCTGCGCGACGTCAACCTGAACAAGGCGAACAAACTCTCGGGGAATGTCGTGGTCATCGGGGGAGGCAACGTCGCGATCGACGTCGCCCGCACCGCGGTGCGCATGGAAGCGAAGCATGTCGGCATGTATTGCCTGGAAAGCCGTACCCAAATGCCGGCCTTGGAAGAAGAGATCGAAGAAGCCTTGGATGAAGCCATCCAGATTCATAATTCATGGGGTCCCAAGCGCATCGTCGTCGAAAACAACCAGGTCGTCGGCGTCGAATTCAAGAAGTGCGTTTCCGTCTTCGATGAAAACAAGCGCTTCAATCCGGTGTTCGATGAGAACGACATCCTGTTCGTCGAAGCGAGCACGGTCCTTGTCTCCGTCGGTCAAGCCATCGAGTGGGGGAACTTGCTTGAAAACAGCGACGCGAAATTCAACCCCAACAAGACGCTGATCGCCGATGCCTTCACCTATCAGACCAACCAGTCCGACGTCTTCACCGGCGGGGACTGCTATACCGGTCCGCGTTTCGCCATCGATGCGATCGCGGCGGGGAAACAAGGCGCCATCTCGATCCACCGCTATGTCCAACCCGGACAAAGTCTGGTCAACGGACGCGACCGCAGGGAATACGTGGCGATCGACAAAGAGAACTTCGATTTCCAAGGCTATGACCGTATTCCCCGGGAAAGTGTGAAGACACATTACAAGACTTCCGGAAAAGAAGCGTTCAGCGACGCCCGTCCGACGTTCAGCGAAGCGCAGATGAAGAAAGAGACGTCCAGATGTCTCGGATGCGGTGCGACGGTGGTCGACGAATACATGTGCGTCGGGTGCGGACAATGTACGACCAAGTGCAAGTTCGATGCGATCTCCCTGGTCCGGACCTACAATTCCGGCGGGGCTTCCTACGAAGAGTTGAAACCCTTGGTCGTGAAGAACATCATCAAACGTCAAGGACGGATCCTGGTGAAGAACGTGAAGAACGCGTTCGCCCGAGAAGAGTAAGGAAAAACGAATGCATGAGTTAAGTGTCGTGTTCGAGGTCATCAAGACCGTCGAACGTGTCGTGCTTGAGAACCGATTGAGCGAAGTGGAAACCATCGTCCTGCAGGTCGGGGAAATCTCCACGATGATCCCCAAATATCTTGAAGAATGTTTCCCGGCGGCGATCGACGGGACGCGCTTTGAGAAGACCAAGCTTGAAATCGAGATCGTCACGGCCATCGGGCATTGCCGGGACTGCGGTCTGACGTTCAAGATCGTCGAGAACCAAGGGAATTGCCCATCCTGTGTCAAAAAGAATTGGGATCTGGTGAGCGGTAAAGAATTTCTGATCAAAGAAATCGTCGCGTATTGAAAGTCGAGGGGGATCCATGAACGATGTCTATTATCTATTAACGACCGCCGTGTTCATCGGTACGGTCCATACCGTGATCGGGGTCGACCACTACCTGCCGTTTGTCGCCTTGTCGAAAGCCAACCGGTGGACGATGAAGAGAACGATGGTCGTCGTCTTCGTATGCGGGATCGGACATGTCCTGAGCTCCGTCCTGCTCGGATTCGCCGGCATCGCATTGAGTGCGAGTCTGTCTTCCTTGGTCGACGTGGAAAGCATCCGCGCCTCCATGGCGACCTACTTCCTCATCGGATTCGGACTTCTTTACACCCTATGGGCGCTACGCAACCTGTATAAAAACAAGAAACACACCCATGAGATCGATGGTCACGCCCTCGTGCATGACCATAACGAAACCGCCAGCGTCGAAGATCATCTGAAGGCGCAGAAGAAGTCCCAAACGACGATCTGGGGATTGTTCATCCTCTTCGTCCTGGGACCCTGCGAACCCTTGATTCCGATCCTGATGTACCCCGCGGCGACGCACAACGTGGCCGCCCTGATCCTGGTGACCACAGCCTTCGCCCTCTGTACGATTTCCACGATGTTGGCGATGACCTATGTCTTATTGAAAGGCATGGATGTCGTGAAGTTGTCCGGGCTCCATAAATACTCGCACGCGCTGGCCGGATCCGCCGTCGCCTTGTGCGGAATCCTCATGCTTACCTTAGGGATTTAAATTCGTTTGATCGAAAAGATCACAAAAGGGGAAAGAAAATGTTTACATTCAACACCGCCGAAGGGGCGACTTTACTCTCAGCGTTATCGATGTGGTTCGTGGTCTTCATTTCTTTGTTTATTTTCAATGAATTCGCCCGTCGCTGGAAACTTGCGGGGTTCTTCAGCTTCGTCATCCTTCCGGTCTTCCTGACCGTCCTCTGGATGACCGCGCTTAAGGAAACGACCTACACCGACTGGTTCCACTTGGCGAAAGTGTACTCCGCGACCGCCGGTTGCATCGGGTTCTGGTGCATCCGCCATGTCGTCAAGAAGGATAAGAAAACCGGGGAAGTGCTTTGGCGTTTGGCGAACAATAAAATCGCCTTGTGCTTCCCTCCTCTGATCCTCGCCGTCAACATCCTGGAAGCCGTCATCCGCGATTTCGAAGTCGGGTCGATGTATTGGTTGGTGAATTCCGGGGCGATCGAAGGCGAAGTCGTCGGCGTGCTGGGCGGACCATGGAACTACATGAATGCCATCGCGGGGATTTTGAACATCATCACGATCACCGGCTGGTTCGGCATCGTCTTGCGTAAACAAACCAAGGGCGACGCAAGCAAAGACATGCTTTGGCCGGACATGCTGTGGTTTTGGATCCTGGCCTACGATGTCTGGAATTTCGTCTACACCTACAACTGCATCCCGACGCATTCCTGGTATGCCGGTCTGGCCCTTCTGATCGCGCCGACCCTCTGCGCCTTCACCCTCGGCAAAGGCGCTTGGCTACAACACCGTGCCCAGACCCTTGCGATCTGGTGCATGTTCGCCCAAACATTCCCGGCTTTTCAGGACCAGGGAAGATTCATGGTCAGTTCGACCTACAATCCGACGATCTATACGGCCTTGGGCGCTTTGTCCCTTGGCATCAACGTCGCCGTGTTCGGATTCATGATGTACCGTGTCGTGAAGACGAAACGCAATCCGTATCTTGGGGAATTGTATAGCGACATGAAGGAATATCGCGAAATCAAATCGCTTGCTGAAAACTAAGCGAAAAGGAATCCGTTGCGGATTCCTTTTCTTATGAAAACCCGTTTGTCCCGGATATGATACAATAGGGACGAACATTCAAATGACCAAGGAGAACCGATGAAGATAGAACGAACGCCCGAGATCGAAGCGTTCTTCAAACGATGCATGAACCGGCTTCGCAATGAAGAAAGCAACGATTTCCTGGGGATGCATGTGACACCGAGGAACGAGAAGAAGATTCAGAAGAAGATGAAACAAGCGGGGATCCCCGAGTTTTCAGGCGACGAAGCGACCTGGCCATCCTTGTTCATCAGCACCCAGGAATACCTTCAACGCCCCTACAACACCCAGATCCGACTCGATGCGATCCAAAGCGCCGGGTTCAAGTTCACACGTGAAACGCTGAGCGCCAACGAACTGTTCAACGTTTGCGCCATCCACCCCGATCCGCAACGGGAACTCAACGATTGGATGACCTTACGCGCCCTGGATCAACCCTACGACGCGGTGTTCCTCTGGCAAGACGACGAAGTCTGGATGATGGATTCCCCCGCCGAAGCGAACACGAACGACCCCTATGCCAAGAAAGCCCACGGGAAAGTCGTCACCTTCGGTTTGGGGATCGGATACTTCGTCTACATGGCGATGCTGAATCCGGAGGTGACATCGATCACGGTCGTCGAAAAATCACAAGCCGTCATCGAACTGTTCCAAACCTTCATCCAGCCGCAGTTCCCGACCACGATCCCATTGACGATCGTGGAAGGCGATGCCTTGGATTACTTCAACGAATCCTTTCTCAACGGGTTCGATTCTGTCTATGTGGATATCTGGAAGTCCAACGACGACGGCTTGATCTGGGTCGAGAAGCTCTTGGAGCGATATCTTCCCCCTCTGGAAAAAGTGGATTTCTGGATCGAGTCCTCCATTTTCGAAGCCATGCACGCCCTTGTCTTCATGTATTTCCATGAACTGGCCCAGGGTCGCAAAGCCCATCACAACCATCCGGTCTATCGGCGGATAATGAAGAAAATCGCGAAACATTTCGATTCGATCGACATCACGGTGAAGGATGTCGATACGATAAAAGATGCGATGTATGACCCGCAGACGCTTCGCACGATCCTTTCCACGCGTATTTAATTCGAAAATTCGACATTATAATCATTTTCAATAAAAAATCAACAAAATCTTGCGATTTTCCACTATGATTTTCATAAAATCTGTGCTACGATTCGCATGTAGAGAACAATGAATGAAAAAGGCAAACTTATCGAAAGGTAAGGACGCAAAGCTAGAGGACCTCCGTCAGGTGGTAGCCAGTTACCAAAGTATTTGTTCTTTTTTCTATTTAAAAAAGAAAAAAGATCAACGGAGTCGAAGATTCGTTTGAAAATGATCATCGATCAACAGAGAAAGCGAGGATTCCACATGATCAAAAAACTATTCGCAGTCAGCATTTCCTTGGCCTTGGTGATGACATTGTTGGTGTATGCCTTTGTTTCCAGGGCGAGGGAGTCGGTCGCATCGGCGAGATCCGTCTATGCCATGGTGAGCGTCGACATCAACCCGAGTTTCGAATTCTATACGGATGTTTATGATATCGTCGTCGAAATCAAAGCGCTCAACGACGACGCGCTGACTTTGGATGTGACGGGCTTGGTCGGTCTGCCGATCGAAGAAGCGATCGAGAAACTGATCATCATCGCCACCGACGCCGGCTTCATCGTCAGTTCGGACACCTCCGACGACTATGTCATCGTGACGACCGTGATTCTGGATGAAGAGGAAGAGGACGACGAAGCGGAAGAAGAAGTGAAACAAGATTCGCTGGGACAGCGAATCCAGGCTGCGATCGCTGCGAGCGCAGACATCGAAGACACGACCGTCGTCGCCGTCATCAAGGCGACCTTACGCGAGAAATTCGAAGCGGAAGGAAAGAACGTCCCGTTAGGGCTCTATGTCATCAACGGGATGGTCGAAGTCGAAGGGGAATGGTTGAGCGTTTCCGAATTCGTCGCAAGCCAGAAGAACGTCGACCAGCTTGAAAAGAAAGCCGAACAAGTCTTGCGCAAACAAGACCGCTTCACCAGCCTGTGCGAGAAATTCATTTCGGCGCTTGAAGGTGTCGGGGTCGACACCACCCAGTACGTTACGCGATTAGCGACGGAAGGTGAAGACCTGGAAGCGCTGAAGGATGAATTGGAAGCATTGTGGGAGACGTATGATGTCGAAGAAGAGGAAGCGAAAGAAGAGAACGTCAAACCCGAAAAAGAGAAGACCAACAACGGGAAAGGCGATTCGAAGAAGAATAATGAAGACGAAGACGAAGACGAAGATGAAGATGATGATGATGCAGATGTAGATGCAGATGTAGATGCAGATGCAGATGAATCTGATACCGAGTCGGCATAGTCAAGCGAACGCTTGATGGATCCATGGATGAGGTGAACCGAATGTCGAAACTGCTCAAAAAGAAAGTCATCGTTTTGACCGTCATACCGCTGATGATTCTCGCCGTTGTCTTTAGTCCGATTTTCGTCAAAGCCGTCAACGGAGAAGTCGATGTGTTCGAAATGGTGACGAATCTCTTTGGGAAAGTGGAGAAACAAGAAGAGAAGATCCGCAACCTTGAAGCGACCATCGAGGAATTGAAAGCGCAAATCAAAATCCAGGATCCCAAGACGCAAGAAACCGTGACGGTTCCCAAAGAACCCGAAGAAACGGAAAAGGAAGAAGAGAAGCCGGTCGTGGAAGAGAAAGAACCGGAAGAGAAGCCCGATCCCAAACCGGATCCGGCGCCGACTTCGGAGTTGAAACTGCAAGTGAGCGTCAACGAAGGCTATTTGAAACTGAGCTGGACCAAGGAAAGCTCGTCCGACCTGCAGGGATACAAAGTCGTCATTTCGAAGTCCAACCCTTCGCCATCCTATCCCAACGACGGCTATCTGAAGTGGATCACCGATCGTTCCATGAACTACCTCAAAGTCGACAACTCCGTGAAGTACAACGGAGGGGACTTCGGGGGATACCTCAAGCCGAACACCGCCTACTATTTTAGCATTACCTATGTTTACAACGATAAGAAAGTCACGACGGATCCCGTCAAAGTGACGACCCCGGCGAATCTCTCCGTACCGGAAACAAGCACGGATCTGAACCCGGATTCACTGCAGCTACAGGTGGTCGTCCGCGAAGGGGATGTGAAACTCCTTTGGACCAAGGAACCGAGTTCGAACCTGCAAGGTTATAAAGTCGTCATTTCACAGTCCAACAGCGAACCGAGCTATCCCGACGACGGGTACTTGGCATGGATCACGGATCGTTCCATGAACTACTTTAAAGTCGACAACACGTCCGAATATCATGGCGGGGATATCGGGGGATATCTGAAAGCCAACACGGAATACTACTTCAGTATCACCTATGTCTACAACGACAAGAAGGTCACGACGGATGCGGTGAGAGTCACGACGCCCGCCGGCTTGTTGACGCATGAAGAAGAAACGACGTTATCGCAAGACGCCATCGCCTTGTCGATCGAGAGCGCGGATACCTATTTGAGACTGACCTGGACGGAAGAAACTTGTTCCTGTCTTCAAGGGTATAAGGTCGTCATCTCGAAATCGAATCCTTCGCCATCCTATCCCGACGACGGGTATTTGGCCTTCATCTCGGATTCATCCACCCATAGCTATGTCGTCGATAATTCCAATTACTATAACGGCGGGGATATCCTTGGCTATCTACAAGCCGATACCGCCTATTACTTCAGCATCACGTACATCTATGACGGAAAGAAGGTGACCAGCCCGACCCTCCAGTTCACAACCCCCCTGAATCTTGTCGTTCCAGTCACGTATTAACCCTTTCTTTCATCTAAAAACCGCCCTTGCTCAACTCTCAAGGGCGGTTTTTATCAGGAATTTAAGTTATACCTTTTCGATGACGCGGATGAGCGTTTGCTCGATGTCCAACGCGAATTCGTCAAGCGACTTATTTTGAAGTTCGGCGATCATGCCGGAAGGTCGGATCATTTCGATCACGCCGACGCTGTCTTTCTCCCGTACGATCAGCTTGCAGGGAAGGAAGTAAACGACTCTGGGATCGAACCCGACCGCCTTGAAGGCTTCAAACGGGTTGCAAACCTCCAAGATCGTAAACTTCTCCGTCGCTTCCAACCCTTTTTCTTTGAATTTCTGCGGGAGGTCGATGGCGATCAACACGCCGAATTTCTCTTCCATCAGTCGATCTTTCAACATCGAGATCGTTTCCTCATAAGGTAGGTTTGTGGTACGTGCATATTCTTGGATCATTGGATTCTCCTTTCGCTTCGTTTTTCTGACTCCATCATACCACGTTTACATCAAACATCGACTCGGATGACCAAGCGCCTGTTCAATGAGGATTGACGCACGGTTAGCCGGATGATACGATATCCAAAAGTGGTCGAAAAAGAAAGGTGGAAAGAGGATGAAAGCAAATCGTGTGATTGGGACGATTCTTGGGATACTATTGATCGTATTTGCGGTCGGGGCGTATTTATCGGATGAACCCTCATCCAAGACGGATACGGGAAGGATCGCGATTCTCGGTGCGTTCCTGTTTGGATTGTTTACGGTCGGAGGGAACCTGGGTTCATCCAAGGCGAAGCCACAAGTGAAACTACCCGAAACGAAGCCGGTGGTTGAAACCAAAAATTGCCCTTCGTGTTCAAAACCGGTTTCCGCCGACTTCACGGTCTGCCCGTATTGCGCAACTCCGTTGAAGCCGAAATGCCCGTCCTGCGGGAAAGAAGTGTCGAGCGATTTCAAACTCTGCCCGTATTGCGGGACGGATCTCAAGAAATAATCATTCAAGCATCGAACGATTCAAGAGGTCGGCGTAGGACTTGACATAGTTCCAAAACAATCGGCCGGTCGGCGAGAGTTTGTGGTCTTTCATCTTGGTCAGACAGATGCTGCTCTCGATCGCCGGAGAGATCAAGACGCTGACGACTTCGGGATGATTGAAATACTTGGCTTGATGTTTCATCAATAAAGAAACCCCGGCTCCCTGCGCGGTCAGGTCGAGGATGTTTTCCGGTCGATGCCCCGTATAGGTCACATTCGGCGTGAACCCGGCATCGACACAGGCGTTGTAGCAATAACCATAGATCAGTGTTTTTTTGTCCAAGAAAAGGAAGTTTTCGTTTTTTAGTTGCGCTAAGGAGAGGGTTTCGTTCTTCGCCAACGGATGCGACTTCGGTAGGATCGCGCATAGCATGTCCGAACGATAGGTCAGGTATTCGAAACGGGAGGGTTCCTTGGGGAATTTCCGGGTGAACGCGATCTCGCAACTCCCGTCTTCCAGCATTTTCGGGATGTCCGTCCCCTCGTTTTCCGAGACGATCAGTTTGATGGCGGGGTGGTCCTTTTGAAACTTCGCGATGATCCCCGTGATATCGTATTGAGCCATGACCGGAATCGAAGCAATCAACAGTTGCTTCTTTTCTTTGTTGATGAAGTCATAGACGCTCGCCTGGATGTCATCGTTGATCTCGCATAATTGTTCGGCATAAGGCAAGAGGATCTTCCCGAACTCGCTGACGACGACGTTGCGGGTCGAACGGTCGAACAAGGCGACCCCGAGTTCTTTCTCCACGGCTTGGATGTGTTTGGAGAGGGAGGATTGGGAAATGCACAATTCTTCCGCCGCCAATGAGAAACTCCGGTGTCTGGCAATCGATGCGAATTCGATCAGGTAGTTGATTTCCATGGAGAGGTCCTTTTTATATATTCCGTTATCGAATAAATAGTACCACAATCGGAATTGATAGTAAAGGTTTCGTCCCCTATAATCAAGGCATGAATACGCTTACAATTTCACCAATGAAGGAGGAGAAATGATGAAAAAGATTCTAAGCCTGCTTGTCGTAGTGATGCTTTGCCTCTCCCTGGCTGCCTGCCAAAGTAAACCGCGCGTGGATATCGGGTATAGCGTACCGGATACGACCAATCCGTTTGTCGGTTGGTTGACCGGGGAAGTCAACACCCGTGCCGAAAAAGACGGATTGACCGTACAGATCGCCGATGCGGCGGGAAGCGCCACGAAACAACTCGAACAAATCGAAAACTTCATCGCGATGAAGGTCAAAGTCATCGCCTTGATGCCGGTCGATCCCAACAACGTCCAAGCTGCGATCGAAAAAGCGCAGAAAGCCGGGATCAAAGTCTTGGTCGCCGGAACGGATACGGGTGTCTACGATGTCATGATGAACATGAACCAATACAATGCAGGTGAACAAATCGCCGAAATGGGCATCGATTGGTTGATCAAGACGTTCTCCGCCGACGGGACCGAAGCCGGATTGACCGTTCGCCCGAAAGTACTCGTCATCAAGCAAACCGGGACGATCGACTCGACCAACCGCAGTAACGGGATCATCGACAAGATCAAAGCCTGGGGCAAGGCGGATGTCGTCGTCGCCCAAGGCGAATCCATTACTTCAGCGGAAGCGACCGCGGTCATGGAAAACATGTGGCAACAGAATTCGGACGCTTCCTTGATCTTGACCTACAACGCGGATTCGGCGTTGGGCGTCAACGAATACATCATGGGACAAAGCAGCGTCGACAAAGCGAAAATCGCCGTCTTCAGCGGAGACAACTCCGATCCGATCATGGAAGTCATCAATAAATCGCCAAGCAACGAATCGATCTTCCGCGGAACGATGTCGATCGTCGGTCCGACCATCGACGGGGTCCAGGTACCGCTACCCGATGCCACCTATCAGATCCTCAAGGGATTGGCCGATGGGACATGGGACAAAGGCGCCGTCATCACGGATGCGATCGCCAAGACCTTGCCGAGTAACTAAGGGTTGAAGAACACCGAAGTGGTTACAACCGTACCACTTCGGTTTCATTTTACAGAGGGGAGAACCAAATGAAAGAAACCGTCCTTTCGACGAAAAACATTACGAAAAGGTATCCGGGCGTCGTGGCGTTGAACCGGTTTTCCATCGATTTCCACAAGGGGGAAGTGCATGCCCTCCTGGGTGAGAACGGTGCGGGGAAATCGACGCTGATCAAGATCATCGCGGGAGCCGTGCAAGCGGATGATGGAACGATCGAAATCAACGGGAAGAGCTTTCGTAAACTGGATCCGTTGCATGCGAAGAAAAACGGAATCGAAGTCATTTATCAAGAATTCAACTTGGTGGATTCGCTGTCCGTCGCGGAGAACATCTGCCTGGGCGAGCGACATGGAAAATTCGTCGATCATGCTTGGATGGCGAAAAAAGCATCCGAGGTCTTTGCGCGCATGGGGGTCGACATCGATCCCGAAGCCTTGGTCAGCGAACTTCCGACGTCGCGCCAACAACTCGTGGAAATCGCGAAAGCCGTCAGTAAAGATGCGAAAATCCTGATCATGGATGAACCCAGCGCGCCGCTTTCGGTTTCCGAAGTCGAGAAACTATTCCAAATCATCAGAACGCTCAAGGAAAGCGGCGTCACCGTCATCTATATTTCCCACCGCATGGATGAAATCTTCGAGATTTCCGACCGGGTCACGGTCATGCGCGACGGGCTGTATGTGGAGACGCTTGAAACGGCGAAGACCGATCGGAAGCGTTTGATCCAACTGATGGTCGGAAGGGAAATCAGCGATACCTATCCAAGCAAGCGATGTGAAATCGGGGAAGTCGTCCTTGAAATCAACGGGTTGACCGGCAGCGGCGACACGGAGGTTTCGTTTCGCTTGCATAAAGGCGAAATCCTTGGCTTGGCCGGGTTGATCGGTGCCGGACGAACCGAACTGGCGCGCATGATCTACGGGGCGGACAAGTCGGAATCCGGCGAAATCATCGTCAAGGGACAACGGGTCAAGATCCATTTACCATCGGACGCGATCCGTCATGGCATCGGATTGATCCCCGAAGACCGCAAGCAACAAGGATGTTTCCTTGAGAAGCCGATCGCGTGGAACGCGACGATCGCGAACCTACGGAAAATCTCACGGGGGATCCTGTTGGATCGCAAACGCGAAAAAGAACAGGCGGAGCATTATGTCGGTCTCTTCTCCATCAAAACCCCAAGCATCCAGCAATTGGTGAAGAACCTATCCGGCGGGAACCAACAGAAAGTGGTGTTGGCGAAGACGTTGGCGACCAACTCCGACATTTTGATTTTCGATGAACCGACCCGCGGCATCGATGTCGGTGCGAAACAGGAAATCTACGAACTGATGGCGAAGTTGTCCGGCGAGGGGAAAGCCATCCTCATGATCACCTCGGACATGGCCGAGTTGTTGGGGATGTCGGACCGCATCATCGTCCTGTCGGGAGGCCGGTTGACCGGCGAACTGACGAAGGAAGAATTCAGCCAGGTGCGGGTCTTGGAACTCGCTTCCAACATTCACTAGAAACGGAGACCCTATGAAAACAATCAATAAAGATCGAATCCTGCCTCTCTTGAAGAAATATGTGATCTTCTTCGTCTTGATTGGATTGATGATCCTCTTCTCGATCCTGACCCCCTATTTCCTGACGGTCCAAAACATCACCAACATCTTCGTCCAACAGTCCTATGTCATCATCGCGGCGGTCGGTTTGGCCTTCGTCATGATCGGCGGAGGGATGGACTTGTCGATTGGTTGGCAGATGTCCTTGGTCGGAGTCGTCACGGCGACCCTGATGAAGAACGTCGGACTCCCCGTACCGGTCGCGGTGTTGATCGGATGCATGCTGGGGATCGTCCTGGGTCTGTTCAACGGTTTCATGGCGATCACCTTGAAGGTCCATCCGTTGATCGTAACCCTGGGTACGCTGACGGCGTATCAAGGATTATCGTATATCGCCGCGAATCAAAGCGTCATCCTCAACCTACCCCCGAGCTTCAAATATCTGGGTCAGGGCTATGTCTTCGGTTTCATCCCGGTCGGCGTCATCTTGATGCTGATCGTCGTGGGGACCGGTAGTTTCATCCTCAATAAAACCTACTTCGGAAGATATGTCTATGCCAACGGAAGCAACGAAGAAGCGGCGCATTTGGCCGGGATCGACGTTCGCAAGACGCGGTTGATGATTTTCGCCCTCTGCGGGTTCTTCGTCGCCCTCGCCTCCATGGTCCTCTTCGCACGTACCGGTTCGGCGGCGCCAAGCACCGGTCCCGGGACGGAATTCACCTGCATGACCGCGGCCGTCCTGGGCGGGGTCTCGTTTAAAGGCGGTGAAGGGAAGATGTGGGGCGTCGTCACCGGCGTCCTGATCCTGGGTATCCTAAGCAACGGGATGCAGCTGATCGGCATGGGAACCTATGCCCAATTCATCGTACGCGGCGGCGTGCTTTTGGCGGCGGTCGGGTTCGACACCTATCAGAAAGCCTCGGCGGCGAAAGTGAAGAAGATGGTTTAGTATGGAAAACCCCGAATTCAAAATCCCGCTGCTATCGCAGGAAATCCTCGATGGCATCGTCAACAAGCATCTCGACATCCCGTATTGCGACCAATCCCCTTTTCAAATCCTGGACATCTATCTACCCGATGATTGTGACGGTCCGTATCCCGTGATCGTCCACTTCCACGGCGGCGCCTTCCTTTTCGGAACGCAACGCGACGTCAACTTCGAATCGATGTTGCGCGGACTGAAGCGTGGCTATGCGATCATCAGCGTCCAATACCGCATGAGTCAAGAAGCACGGTTCCCGGCGCTGATCTACGATGCGAAGGCGGCGATCCGATGGATCCGTGCCAACGCGAAAAGCTACTCCCTTGATCCGACCAAAATCGCGGTCTGGGGTCCGTCCGCGGGCGGATACATCGTATCCATGCTCGGAGTCACCGAGAACAACCCTGCGTTTGAAGACCGAAGCATGGGGAACGCCGAGTTCAGCAGCGCCGTGGATGCGGTCGTGGATTGGTGCGGACCCTGCGGCGGGTTCCTCGAGATGGATCTTGCGATTCGTGAGAACAACATCGGAGTCGCGGATCACAATGATCCGCTTTCACCCGAATCGAGGTTGATGGGTGCGCCGATCGCAACGATCGCGCACTTGGTCGATCTGGCTTCACCCTGGAAATATGCACACAAGGACGTTCCTCCCTTTCTCATCCACCATGGTGAAGCCGATCCGATCGTCCCCGTCCAGCAATCCGCCAAACTCGCGGAAGCGATCGCCAAAGCGGCCGGTGAAGACCGCGTACGATTCCAGCGGTTCCCCGGCCAAGGCCATCACGGCGAACCTTGGTACGACACGGAAACCATGAGCGACCTTGTTCTTGATTTCATCGATTCGGTGTTACGGCCGGGCGAGAAGACATGCTGAAGTTCACGCATCAAACGTTTAACGGAGGAATCATCGCGATTACCGCCGTCATGGGGGAACAGATCTACGTGGTGGTCGGCTCGAAGAAAGCGATGGTGATCGATACCGGGATGGGGATCGGGTCACTGAAAAGCTACCTCGATCAACTCCTGGATCTCCCGTACTTCGTGGTCAACACGCATGGCCATCCCGATCACGGGGGAGGGAACGGTGAATTCGCCGAAGTCTATCTCCATCCTGCGGATCATGAACTCTATACCACGATGGTGACGGTCGAGTTCAGAAGATTCGATCTAAAACGCATCTTAAAGAAGAGCACTCCGGAGTACGATGAAGCCATGGTTCCCTTTATGGATGCATTGCTGCCTCTGGCGGACGGGATGACGTTCGATCTCGGGGATCGCATCATCACGACGATCCATCTCCCCGGCCATACGCCCGGGAGCGTAGCGTTCTATGATGAAGCGACGAAGTCTCTGTTTTGCGGAGACACGATCACGAAAACCGACACCTGGCTCTATCAGCCTCATTGCGAAAGCCTGACGCGCTACGGTGATTCACTTGAGAAATTGTTGAACGTTTATCCTGAGATGAAAGCGATGTATCCTGGACATCCACCTACTCCGATCTCAATGGACACGGTGCGAAGTAAACTGGAATGTGTCCGACGTGTCATGAGCAAAGAAGAGATCGGCGTCCGGGCTGAAACTTTCGCCGGGGAAGGACTTCGGGTCGAAGTCGACGGAGTCGGAATCATCTATGATCCCGATCATCTAATATAAAAGCAGATAGAAAGAAGGTACAGCTATGCCCTATGGTGTCATCGTCGACAGTATGGCGGTTTTAATGGGTGGGTTTATCGGAGGATTCGCCGGTGAAAGGATTTCAAAATCCTTGAAAGTCGAACTCCCGGTCGTTTTCGGTTTCGCGGCGATTTCGATGGGGGTATTGAAAATCACGGAAACCAACAACCTTACCCTGGTGATCCTTTCGTTGATCCTCGGATCGATTTTAGGCAGTCTGATGCAGATCGAACGCTCCCTTGAAAAAGGCGCAAGATTCATCCTGGGGAAAGTCAAAGGGTTCGACGACGACGAGGATCGCTATCAAGAGTTGTTCGTACTGGGCTTGATCGCTTTTTGCGTAAGCGGAACGGGGATCTTCGGCGCCTTACGCGAAGGGTTCATCGCCGACTCCTCGATCTTGTTGTCGAAATCCGTCCTTGATTTCTTCACCGCGATGATTTTCGCCTCGATCGTCGGCTATTCGATCTCCCTGATCAGCATCCCCCAATTCTTCATCCTCTCCCTCTTCTTCTTCGCGGCCCATTTGATCGCCCCTTATCTCTCGACCACGGTCTTGGGGAATTTCTCGGCGGTCGGCGGCATCATCACCTTGATGATGGGGTTCAAAATGGCGAACATCGCCAAATCGAAGGCCGCCAACGCGATTCCAGCCCTCTTGATCGTCGTCGTCCTATCGCTCATCGCACTGTAAAAAATCCATCCCTGATCAAGCGGGATGGATTTTTCTTATAAGATTTTAGTCGTCCAGGCTTCGCAATTCCAAACATCGCTCACCACGTCCTGATAAAACTCGGGTTCATGGCATACCAGGAGAATGGAACCTTTGTATTCCTGCAATGCCCGTTTCAATTCTTCCTTGGCATCCACATCCAGATGGTTGGTCGGTTCGTCCAAGACCAGGACGTTGGTCGGCGTATGCAGGATTTTGCATAACCGTACCTTGGCCTGTTCACCGCCGCTGAGCACGCTGACTTTGGACTCGAGTTGTTGGCGGGTTAGACCGACTTTCGCCAACGCATTGCGAATTTCCAATTGACTCATCGAAGGGAACGTTTGCCAGACCTCGTCGATGCAGGTGTTCGTGTTGTCACGCCGTGTTTCTTGCTCGAAGTAACCGATGCTTAGGAATTCCCCGGTATGGACTTTCCCGTCCAGCGGTTCGATCATCCCCAGCAGACTCTTCAGCAAGGTCGATTTCCCCAAACCGTTGGCGCCGGTCAAGGCGATCTTCTGACCCCGTTCGATCGTGAACTTCAAGGGTTTGGATAGCGGTGAATCGTAACCGATCACCAAGTCCTCGGCTTCGATGACGACCCGTCCCGATGTACGCGACATCTTGAAATTGAAGACCGGCTGGGGCTTTTCGCCGACCAGTTCGATCCGCTCCATTTTATCCAGTTTCTTCTGACGCGACCTGGCCATGCCGGTCGTGGCGACGCGGGCTTTATTGCGCGCCACGAAGTCTTCCAACTTCGCGATCTCCGACTGTTGGCGATCATAGGCGGATTCCAACAAGCGTTTGTTTTGTTCGTAGATGCGTAGGAATTCATCGTAATCCCCGACATACCGCGTCAACTTGCAGTTCTCCACATGATAGATCAGGTTGACGACTTCGTTGAGGAAGGGCATGTCGTGGGAAATCAAGATGAAGGCGTTTTCGTATTCCTGTAGATATCTCTTCAACCAGACGATATGCTCTTCGTCGAGATAGTTGGTGGGTTCGTCGAGTAATAGAATGTCCGGCTCTTCAAGCAACAGCTTCGTCAACAGGACTTTCGTCCGTTGACCTCCGCTCAAGTCGTCCACATCGCGATCCAATCCCAGACTGGAGAGTCCGAGCGCCGAAGCGACTTCATCGATGCGGATATCGATCATATAGAAATCATGGTGGTCCAACATGTCCTGGAGAACCCCGATTTTTTCCAGTGCGCCATCCATGTCCAAATCCGGGTCACTCGACATCGCTTCATACAACTGCATGATTTCCGCTTCGATGTCGAAAAGGTACTGGAAGGCTTTCTGCAGGTTCTGACGGATCGTCGACCCTTTCTCCAAGACCGAGTGCTGGTCGAGATAACCGACGCGTACTTTGGACGACCAGGTGATCTTCCCTTCATCCGGAATCAGTTTATTCGTGAGAACACTTAAAAAGGTCGATTTCCCTTCGCCGTTGGCGCCGATCAAACCGACATGTTCTCCTTTTAATAAACGGAACGATACGTCTTCGAAGATCGCCCGGTCGCCGAAGCCATGGCTTAAATGTTCTACGGTACAGATGCTCATGCTTGATTGCCCTCAAAACTTCCAGAAAGTATCATACATGAGTTTGTGAAGATATGCAATCGCGGGCGCAAGATTTAGGTCCGAAATCAAAGGTGTTCGTCGTAACGAGTTTACTCATCATGGCTCCTGACGAAATCGTCTTTGGTCATCGAGTAGAGACAATCGTCGTAGATGATTCCGCGATACCCTTGAATCGCATGCCTCAACGTTCCTTCATGGATGAACCCAAGACGCGTTAGGAGCCGGTTGGAGGCATCGTTGGGTAAAAACGCACGGGCGCTGACCACATCGAGTCGAAGGGTTTGAAACGCATGCTCGATCACTTTACGCAACGCTTCGCTCATGAATCCTTGCGAAGTGTAGTTCGTATTGAGATAGAAAGACAGGGTGAGGCTCTTGACTCCATAACGTAGGGAATCCGGACTCAGATCGATGAAACCGATGACTTTCCGATCGTCTTTATGATAAAGCACGATGTTCTGATCCTCCGTTTGAAGGGTAAGGAGGCTTTCCCTCATTTCATCGTGGTTCATCGGTTTCATACAGTTGTATTTCAGCACGACTTCATCGTTCTGCATTTCGACCATATCGTCCACATCGTCGATCGATACCGTGCGGAGGATGAGTCGTCGGGTTTCAAGGTGCATACGTTAGTTCCTTTCGAAGCGTCGGAGGGTTTTGTGGCTTCGGGTTACGATGATCGATACGAGTCCCATATAGACATACAAGATCGGCAGGGCGACCCAGAGATAGAAGTAGTCGTAGGGAAGCCAGGATGCGAAGAGAGTGAACGCCGCATTGGTGCCGGCGGAGAGGTCTTTGATCGTGAAGAAGTAATTGGCGGGGATCGCATGGAAATGGTTGAGGTAGAGGTTGAAGAGATGAAGCGTACCCGACACCGCAAGGACCATCAGGGTTAAGCGGATCGCACTTTTGACGGTGGGTCGCAAGGGATGGAACCCCCAGATCGAATTGAAGACCGGGATGATGAAGATCGAGAAGTGAAAGACGTAGAAGGAGATCGTCATCATGGAATAGGTGTCTTGATAATCCGTGCTGACGATCAAAATCGCGGCCAGGGCCCCCAACCCGCACACATAGAAGACGAAGTCCATCAAGAGTGCGCTTTTGCGGATCAAGGCGGTCGGGATCAAGAAAACGGCGATGTTGCATAACTGCAGGGGGAGAAGGGTGAAGATCGAATCGCGGCGGAGGTAGAAATACCACCAGTTGACGACATAGGCGATGGCATTGACGAGGGTGAGGAAAAGAAGGAAGCGATAACGCGAGGACTGGGATCGGGTGCGATAAAAAAACAAGGTCAGGAACACAAAGATCAGTGAAACGACGTAATACCCTTGGAGTTGCATCGGACGAACCTCGACCACAGTTTATCATGAACGACCCAAAGTGACAATTTCCACGATAGCCTCTTGCCTCGAACGAAGTGCTTCTGTAAAACGATGCGGAAATGGAGTATCATGAAAGAAAGAATCAACAGGAGAATCGGATGGACATTCAAGCAATCCTCGATCACATGACGTTGGAAGAGAAGATCCGGCTTTGTTCAGGCAAGGATGTTTGGCATTTGGAAGGGAATCCCGCGTTGGACCTCCCTTCGATCCGTGTCAGCGACGGTCCCCACGGATTACGCAAGCAGACCGGCAAAGAAGATCATCTCGGGCTGTCGGGCAGTCAACCGGCGACCGCTTTTCCAACCGCCAGCCTCAGCGCGTGCAGTTGGGATAAGGAACTGCTTTTCGAACTGGGGCAAACCCTTGGGGATGAATGCCGGTCCGAAGAAGTCGCGGTGCTTCTAGGTCCGGGCGTCAACATGAAACGCAGTCCCTTATGCGGACGCAATTTCGAGTATTTCAGCGAAGACCCCGTGTTGTCGGGCGAGTTGGCCGCGGCGTTCATCGACGGTGTCCAATCCAAAGGGGTCGGGACGTCGCTGAAACATTTCGCGGCGAACAACCAGGAACACGACCGGATGACCTCTTCAAGTAACGTGGATGACCGAGCGTTGAGGGAATATTATCTCCTTCCCTTTGAAATCGCCGTTAGAAAAAGCCGACCGTGGACACTCATGTGTTCCTACAATAAAATCAACGGGGTGTACAGCTCCGCCAACGCTTGGCTTTTGGATGACGTGTTGCGGAAGGAATGGGGGTTTGAAGGGGTGGTCGTCAGCGATTGGGGGGCCGGCCACGAACATTGGGAAGACCTGAAAGCCGGGATGGACCTCGAGATGCCGGGGAATGGCCAACATTATCTTCAACGCGTGGTCGAGGCCGTGGCCGAGGGGAAAATCACGACGGAAGAGATCGATCGAAACGCTTCAAGGATCCTATCGTTGATCGAAAAGGCGAAGCCGGTTCTTAGGGATCGTTGGACCTACGACCTTCAAAAACACCATCAGATCGCACGTAAGGTCGCGAACCAAAGCATCGTCCTGCTGAAGAACGAGGGGAAGTTCCTTCCCCTGAAGAAAGAGAAAGAAGTGTTGGTGTTGGGTGAATTGGCGAAACAGGCCAGGATCCAAGGCGGCGGGAGTTCGCACATCAATCCGCATCGCGTCGACTCGCTTTGCGATGCTTTCGACCAGGCGGACATCGCCTATGCGTATCGCCAAGGTTACGACCTCGCCAATGCGAAGAGTACGTTCCATATCCCCGAGGCGATCCATGCGATACAGGAGAACCAAAACGTCATCGTCGTGGTCGGATTGCGTGACGAGGATGAGAACGAAGGGTTCGACCGGAAGTCGCTCGCACTGCCGTACTCGCACGATAAACTGGTGGCGGAAGTCGCCAAGAAAACCAAGAACCTGGTCGTCGTGCTGGCCGGTGGATCACCGGTCGAGATGCCGTGGGTCGACCAGGTCGCGTCGATCGTCAACGGATACCTCCCCGGGGAAGCCGGCGGTCTCGCCTTGCGCGACCTCCTTTTCGGGGATGTGAATCCCAGCGGGAAATTGGCGGAGAGTTATCCAAGGACGCTCAGCCAGGTCCCCTGTAGCGATACCTATGGGAAAGAGCGCAAGCAGGTCCATTATCGCGAAAGTGTTTTTGTTGGATATCGTTACTATGATTCCGCCAAGGTCGACGTTCTCTTTCCGTTCGGCCATGGGTTGAGCTATACGACTTTCGAGTATTCCGCCCTTGAAATCGAAGGGAATACGTTGCGTTTCAACGTGAGGAACAGCGGGACGCGAATAGGATCGGAAATCATCCAAGTCTACGTAAGCAATCTGACCAAGGCGCACTACTTCGCTGCGAAAGAACTGAAGGCGTTTGAGAAAATCCACCTTGGTCCGCGTCAGGAAAAGACCGTTGAAATCGCGTTGAACGAACGGGATTTCATGTTCTATCATCCTAAACTACAACGGTTCGTCGTCGCGTCGGGTGAATACGAGATATTGATCGGAGCCTCGAGTCAAGACATCCGGTTATCGGCTAGAATCAGTAAAGAAGGGGAAGCGGATCTACCGAAGGATTCCTCGTGGGAATCGAGCTGGTATGCGCATCTTACAGGCAAACCAAGCGATGAAGATTTCAACATGATCTACGATCGTGGCATCCAAAGCGAAGAAAGCGCCGTGAAGGGAACGTTCACCATCGACAGTACGCTGGAAGACATGGGGCATACCCTGATCGGGAGGATCATGAAGAAAGTCTCCCGGGGGATGCTGATGAAGGCGGGCGGATTCAAGAAAGAAGACCGCCGTTCCAATGAATTCAAGATGATGTTCCAGTTCGTGATGACGACGCCGTTGCGCACCACGATGTTGTTGAGCCAAGGGCAACTCTCCCAATCCATGGCGGACGGGATCGTCGATCTGGCGAACGGGAAGTACCTGAAAGGACTTCGCAAATTCCTGAGACGAGGATAAGGGTTGAACCCTTCAAATTCATTGGCAAACCCTCGAATCCGTGTGGTACACTTGATCCAAGGGGGAGTCACCATGCAGAATTCAAAATTGTTTCCCATGTCGTTGTTTTTCTTAGGGATGTGCATCTTATGCGGTTCACTTTATATCGGGATCCAGCTTGAAAGCCTTCGTCAGGAAATCCGTGCGCCCCAGGGCGGACTGATGACGATGAAGGAAACCGCCGAGTATCTCTCCATCACGCTGGACGAGTTGGACGATATCCTTCGCGATGACCGGATCGAGAAAGGAAAGACGTCGATGTACGACACCTATCGTTTCCTTCCCTATCTGGAAATCGACGGCGAACTTCGTTTCAGTAAGGATCAACTCGATTTGTATATCGCGTATCGGACCCTGAATCACTACTAGACCATCCCGGGATGGTCTTTTTCATGTTTTTCCGACAAGTCGGCGAATATCCGTTATAATAAAACCACAGAGGAGACGTTACTTATGGATCCATTCATGCGGGTTTTCGGTTTGAAACGTGAAGCGGTTTTGCTTGATTCCTGGCTCTATATCTTGAAATCGATGTGCGCGATCGGCGTCGGTTTCCTTCTTGGAAACGCGTTTTCCATCACCCGGCTCGACATGATTTCCGTCTTGTTGGGTGTGATGTACAACCTTGAGGCGGTGAACGTCTCGGGGGTGAAGGGGGCGCTCAACCAGATGACCGCATCGACCCTTGGCGCCCTTTCCACGGGCTTTTTGGTCTTTCTCATGGGATATCACGTCTCGTTTGTCACCGTCGCCTTGGGTATGGGCCTGACCCTCTACATCGCGCTGAAAATCGATTACCGCATGGTGTCGCCGGTCGCGATCTTCACCAGCGTCTACATGACGCAGCTGCTTCAAAGCGATGCCATGGGGAATCCCAGCGTCCTATTGACGTTTCGACTCCGCATTTCCGCCCTCGGCTTGGGTGTCCTGATCGCGCTGACCTTCAACTATGTTTTCTCGCTTTTCTATTATCGGAAAATCGGGAAGAAACGGATGGAGTTCGCCCGACTCCAAGGGGTCTCCGGATTGAAGAAGACCTATGAGATCTTATCGAGCCCAAGCGGTTCCCCGGTTTCTTCCTCGGTGTTGGCCGGTGTGTTCAACGACATCGAAATGGTGAAGGCGAACATCCAGACGATGATGAAGGAGAATTCTCTCCCCTTCAACCGACGCGAGAAGGCGAACTTGACGGTGCTCGACGACATGGTGAATGCGATGAAAAGCATGATCCACCTTGCCTACGACTGCATTTTCATGGTTCAGGAGCAACACGTCGAGGTCACGCCGATGGATCTCAAAAAGTTGGACGAGATCGTCGACCGACTCAGAAAACTCGATTTCACGCATCCTTCATCGACGGATGCGAGCCAAGTCTTGCGTCTGGATGGAGAGGTTCGAAGCGAGAGTCGAATCAAATCGAATCTGACGATGATGGAACAACAGTTCAACCGCATGGTTGAACTCAGTACGACACTGAAATAGGAGACGCCATGGAATGTATTCAATTGAGGGAAATCCATCTTGACCAAGCCTACGCAATCATGCGTTTGAGTTATGAAGCGGAAAGAGCGAAGACGAAGGAGCTGCCTGAAATCAACCACACTCCGGATCTGGGGTATTTTGTGAAAAACGCCTATGCGGTCGGTATGGTCGAAGGGGACACGTTGATCGGTTATCTCTGTGCCTACCCTCCCATCGAAGATGCATTCGGGACGACCGGTGTCAGAGGGACGTTCATTCCGGTCCATGCGCACGGGGTCGTCGGTAACCGACGCAAGAAAGTCTACGACCTGCTTTATCAGGGGTTGGCGAAATGTCTGGTGGAAGACGGTATCTTCAGCCATGCGATTGCGCTCTACGTCCATGATCACGATGCGATCGACTGTTTCTTCACCAACGGGTTCGGGATGCGATGCATGGACTCGATCCGTGCGATCGATGCCGACCGACCGATTCATCCGACCGCGGTCGAAGTCATGGAACTTGACCGCAACGAAAGCCCATCGATCCTGGCCCTTCGCAACGGGCTGATCCGTCATCTTTCACTCTCCCCGACCTTTCTGAAGTACCCGATGATGAGCGATCAACAGCTCATAGACTCAATACAACGCCGGGATTCACGGATCTTCATCGCGCGGCATTCGAGTGAAATCGTCGCCTACGTCGAAGTCATGGCCGACGGGGAGAATTTCATCACGGAAGAAAAAGGAATGATGAACATTTGCGGTGCGTTCTGTTTACCCGAATATCGGAAATCCGGCATCGTGGATGAACTGCTCGCTTATCTAGAACGGACGTTGCACCAAGAAGGATTCTCCTTGCTTGGGGTCGATTTCGAGAGTTTCAACCCGACCGCCCGTGAATTCTGGGGAAAGCATTTCACACCGTATACCGTCTCGTTGGTACGCCGAATCGATGAGAAAAGATGAATCCCTTCGGTAAAGAAACCAACGGGTCTTTCATGGTCCTGATTTGCATGTCGATGGATGAAAACAATGAAGGGTAAATCGAAGTTATGATTTACTCTTTTTCATTATGGGAGTAAAATTATCATGCAAGGTGGTGAGAAAAAATGGACATAGACCCGGGTAGTCGACGATACGTTTTATCAAATCTTTCGATTCTACATCATACCGCGCGGGGCGTCCTTTTTTTCATCTAGCCAAGGTCACCCCGCCGACGTAAAGGAGGGGTGCCATGTTAACCTCAAAAGACTTCTTTTTTAGTAAGATACTCAACAAGAACATACATAACCTCGATGAGTCGATCATCGGGAAACTCAATGATCTCGTCGTCGATTTCAAATCCACCATCCCCAACGTACGCGCCATCGTCGTGAAAAACGGAAGTCGTGTTTTTTTCGTTGCGGCGGATTCCTTGGAGATCTATCGGGACGACCATAGCCGGTATCATGTGAGGTTAGGTTCGCCGAACCTATCCTTCACCCCCGTACCGGATAGCGACATCCTGTTGGCGCGTGATTTCCTGGACAAGCAGATCATCGACGTGGAAGGGAAGAAAGTCGAACGGGTCAACGATGTCCGAATCGCGGAATGGGCGGGGAAATGGTCGTTGGTGGCGGTCGACATCGGGCTGCGCGGATTGATGAGACGGCTTGGCGTCGAATGGCCGGCGATCCGGATCTCATCGCTTTTGAAGCGGGAGTTCCACAACTCGCTTGTCGCCTGGGACGATGTCCAGGCACTGACCCATGGTACGGATCGATTGCGGCTGAATTGCTCCCTTCATCGCTTAAATACGTTGCATGCGGCCGACTTGGCCGACATTCTTGAAGATCTCGACAAACAAACCCAAGTCTCGTTGTTTCAGAGTTTGAACCCCGAAGTCGCGGCGGATGTCCTCGAGGAGATCGAATCCGATGTCCAGGTCAGCTTGATGGAGAACGTCTCCCTGGAGAATGCGTCGGATGTGCTGGAAAGAATGCCGCTCGACGAAGTCGCGGACATTCTTGAAGAAATGGAAGAAGAGGCCGTCGAGCGGTTGTTGAGCGACATGGAATCCGAAATCTCTTCGGAAATCCGTGAACTGATGGAATATGACGAAAAGACGATCGGCAGTTTGATGATGAACGATTTCCTTTCTTTCCAGTCCACCGATCTTGTGGGACAAGTGCTTGGCGAACTTCGCCGTGTCAAACCGGAAGAAGACATTTCGCATTACCTTTACATCGTGGATGCCGAATTCCATCTCAAAGGCGTGGTTTCTTTATTGGATCTGATCCTGGCGGATCCCCAGGTCGATATCGCCCATCTGATTCCCGAGGAACAAAACCTCGTGGTGGTCCATGATGAAGATCCCTTCGATCGGGCGACCCAGTTGATGCTGAAGTACAATCTCATGGTGCTTCCGGTCGTCGACCCAAACAACATCCTTGTCGGCATTACTTCATTGAACGATTTGGCGTATGAATATGGCATCGCCAAGCGGGTGTCCTGATGGAAATGATCAAAAAACGGTGGACGAAGTTCACCTACATCATGGCGATCGTCGGGCCGGGCTTGATTACGGTCAATGCCGGAAACGATGCCGGCGGGATCTCGACCTTTGCCTATGTCGGAGCGAAATACGGGTATACGATGCTTTGGGGTCTTTTATTGCTGACGTTCGCATTGGCCATCGTGCAGGAAATGAATGCAAGGATGGCGGTTGTCACGGGGAAAGGGTTGTCCGATCTGATTCGGGAGCGATTCGGTGTGCGATGGACGTTCTTTGCGATGATCGTCCTCTTCCTGGCCAACTTCGGCGTGACGCTTGGCGATTTCGCGGGTGTCGCCGCTAGTTTGGAACTTTTCGGGGTCAGTAAGTATCTGAGCGTGCCGGTGGTTGCGGTCGCGATCGCGTTTCTCATCACGAAGGGGTCATACCGTAAAATCGAAAAGGTGTTCCTCCTCTTCACGTTGGCGTTTTTCGGATACATCCTCTCCGCCTTGATCATCCAACCGGATTGGCCGGTGGTGATCCGATCGGTGGTCACGCCGCATCTGCGCTTTGACTCGGGATATCTCCTTGCCTTCATCGGGTTGATCGGTACGACGATTTCCCCTTACATGCAGTTCTATCTTCAGGCCGCCATCGTCGACAAGAAAATCAGTCTGCGTGACTATAAATATGAGAAACTCGATGTCTATCTCGGCTCGTTGTGGGGGGCGACCATTTCGTTCTTCGTCATCGTCTGCACGGCCGCGACCTTGCATGAAGCGGGCATCGAAGCCGATAGCGTTTCCGCCATCGCCCTTGCCCTAAAACCGTTGGCCGGGGAATACGCATTCATCTTGTTCGGCGCCGGTTTGTTCGGAGCCTCGGTCTTGGCCTGCGCCATCATCCCGCTCTCGACTTCCTATGCGATCTGCGAAGCGTTCGGGTGGGAAAGCGGGGTCGATAACCAAATGCAGGATGCGAAGGCGTTCTTCTCGATCATGATCGGGATCCTGTTCTTCGCAGGTTTGTTGGTGTTGATTCCGGGCATCGATTTGATCCCGTTGATTCTCGCGACCCAGCAAATCGCCGGGATCCTTGTCCCGGTCATCCTGATCTTCATGATTTTGCTTGTCAACGATCGAAGGATCATGGGGAAACATACGAACTCGAAGCTTCAGAATCTCATCTCGAGCGTCACCGTCCTCTTCATCATTTCGCTGACGACGATCTTGTTCGTCTCACAGATCCTTACGATGTTCTAAAAAGGCATCCCGGTTCAGTTTGGGATGCCTTTTCTAATCATGAATCGATTGAAGATTTTCGGCTTGCTCTTTCGCTACTCGACGACTTCGATTTTGAAGGTCATCGTCGCGACGCTCTTCGCAGGCATCGGGTAGACGATCGTCTGGTCATTCAGATGGATCAAAGCGTTACGCGCCGTGTTCTGGATATTGTAAACCACGAGGTTGACGGAGAGGTCCGGGTTCAGGAACGCGACGCTGGTGAAGTTGCCCTCGGCTTTCGTCGAATCGATGCGTAGCGCATCTTTCTTCATGAACTTACTGAAGTGGGCTAACGAGTAGTAGTCGAGGTTGTACGTCAATTCCTTCGTCTCTTGGTTGACGGTGACGATGCCGCGACAGGTGCTTCGACCGAAGCCCGGGACCGTCGGTCCGTTGTTTTCGTCAAGCGCCATGTTCCAGAGCACATAGGTACGCGAATGGTTGCGGAAGACATCGATGCCGTTCTTGATTTGATCATGGAAAGCCGCTTCAAACGGAGGCACCCATTCACCCCCGGAGGCTTCGGTGAAGTAGACGTCGTGGTCGGGGAATTCGTTGAACACTTCGCTTTGCGCGATGACTTTCCCCCCGTAGACATGCCAGGCGACCCCGTCGACCAGTTCGGGGATGGCTTTCAGGACGTCCAGCGGAAAGTCTTTGCGATCCCAATTGTGGTCATAAGCCAGGATCTTCGTCGTCAGACCGGCTTCCTGGAAGGCGGGATAGAGTCCCTTCTGAATGAACTGGACCTGCTGGTAGGCGCTCATGCCCAAGCCCGGATAATGTTTGGGGATGTATAAGGGTTCGTTTTGCGGGGTGACTGCGAAAATCTCAATCCCTTCTTGTTGGTAGGCTTGGATGAACTTCACGAAGTACTGTGCATATTCTTCATAGTATTCAGGTTTCAATGATCCACCGACCGTATTGTCGCTGGTTTTCATCCATCCCGGCGCACTCCAGGGACTCGCCATGACCTTCAGGTCGGGATTGAGTCGAAGGGCTTGTTTCAGTAAAGGCAGGACATCCGTCTTATCATGGTCGATGGAGAAATCGCTGAGATCTTCATCCGTCTGACCTTTCGCTTGGTCGTCGTAGGTGTAGAAGTCGCGGGCGAAGTCCGACGCCCCCATCGGCTGGCGTATGAACGACAGTCCGATCCCTTCTTCCTTATCGAACAACTTGACCATCAGTTCATCGCGTTGTTGCGGACTCAGAATGGAGTTGATGAGGTAGGCGGCGGAATCGGTGAACGACGCACCGGCACCCAGGATGTTCTGATAGGTTTCATTCGGATCGATCGTCACATCGAACCCGGTTTTCGGTGCCGCTTGCTTATCATACACGATGGCATCTTCCGACATATGGTTGAAAAGATTCGACGCATCCATCGTCGACAAATACACCTCGACGCTTGAACCGATGCGATACACCTTCGGGTCTTCAGGTGGATCGACGGGGTCTTTGATCGGGGCGCAGGAGGAGAGCAGGGCGCAGGTCAAACCGGCTGTAATGAGTTTCGTCATGTTCATGGGAATCCTTTTTTCGTTTATATTCGTATTGTATCACAGGTCGAATCTTTTTAGAAAGCGTTTTCGTAATCAAATCGCATGCAGTTTCGAAATCCTTTTGTATAATGGAGGTATTGAATCGGGAGGTTCCCCATGTCTGATATCATCGATAAACTGAATCTGACCAAACCGTCACAGATCGCGTTGGTCCGATGCCCCGACACCGTGATGCCTGTTTTCGCATCCTTGAATACGACGCAAGAACTGAGCAGGCATGACTGCATTTTCGCCTTCTCCACCAACAAAGCGGAATTCCTCGCAACGATCAAAGACGTCATGGATGAGAAGCGTCTCAACGAAGAAGGGATCCTGTACATCGCCTATCCGAAGAAGGGCAACCCGCTCTACCCCGACTATGTCCATCGCGACGAAATCTTCGGTTTACTGAAGGTGGACGTCGCCGACGGGTCGATCGACCATACCCCGTTCCGTTTCAACCGCATGGTCGCGTTCGACGATGTGTTCACCGTCCTTGGCATCAAGTACTCGCAGAAGGGCAGATCACAGACCGCGCCGAGCCAATCGACCGGCGACTACATCGGATACATCGACGAAGTACGTTCGTCCATACAATCCGACCCTGAGGTGTTGGCGAAATTCGATGCCTTGACGCCGGGGTATCAACGGGATTGGGCGCGCTATCTCTACAGTACGTCCAGCGAAGCGACACGGAAGAAACGGGTTGAAGAAATGTCGACCGTACTGAAGGCGGGGTTTAAAACCGCCGCCCTCTACAAACAATCGCTTAAGAAATAAGAAAAGCGATCAACCGATGGAAATCGGGTCGATCGCTTTTCCTTTGAGGAAGTAATCCAGAATGCTTTCACGCGTATACGTTTCAATCCGGTTATAATGGGACTTCAACGGATAGGCGAGAATGACGTGCCAGGAAATCGGATGGTCGAAGGGGACTTCGACGACATCGTTGAAGTACATGTGATGGCGTATGGGAGAAGGCAAGATCGTGATGAAATCGGAAGGGCGTGTGGATTCAAGCAGGAAATCCCAGGAAGAAGAAGTCAGGGCGACTTGGGGGACGAGGTTGATGCTGGAGAACTTACGTAAAAGTTGGTGGTGGATCATGAAGGACTCGCTGAAGATCGCGAGGTTGCGATGTTTCAGGTCGGACCATGAAATCACCTTTTTTTGTGCCAAGGGGTTGTGGATGGACATGAAGGCGGTCAATTCATCTTGATGGATGACGTCTTCTTTGAAGGTTTGCGGATTCAGGTCGGAGGGTTGTAGCAGGATCGCGAAGTCGATTTCGTGCAGGATCAGTTTCTTGCGCAGGTCGAACGCGCCTTCCTCCAACACGTCGAAGCGAATCTCGGGGTTGCGCGTGATGAGTTGGGCGAGGACTTCGGTGAACAGGACGGTCAAGATCAACGGGGGGATCCCGATCCGGATCGACCCTTTGACCGAGGTCGTGTTCTCCCGTAATTCCTTCAGCATCCTTTCGTGTTGCGCAAGGACGATCTTTGCGTTGGTGTAGAAGTTCTCCCCGACGTTGGTCAGACCGACCAAGCGTCCGTTGGAACGGATGAACAGTTCCGTTTTCTCTTCGTCTTCGAACTTACGGATGTATTGTGTGAGGGCGGGTTGGGAAAGATGAAGTTTCTTCGATGTCATCGACAAGTTAAAGCGATTTTCCACGATTGCGACGAAATAGGTGAGCTGGGTGATGTCCATGGGGGTTTCCTTGTCCAAGCGGACGTGATGTATCCCCATTCTATCCTATAACTTAAAGTTATACAATCTATAAAATTCTTGTATTAGTAAAAACGTTGACACTCGATTATCATGTGAATGTAAGCGCTTAATGTATGGGATTCGGAAAAAGTAATAAATAATTCACATGAAGGAGAACATTATGAAAGATGTTGTGATCGTTTCTGCCGTCAGAACCGCCATCGGAAGTTTCGGGGGAAGCCTTAAGTCGGTTTCCGCCGTCGAGCTCGGGACCGCCGTCGTTAAAGAAGCTATAAGCCGTGCGAATATTTCCGCCGATCTGGTCGATGAATTGATTTTCGGCAACGTGCTGCAAGCCGGCTTGGGACAAAACGTCGCGCGTCAGGTCAGCGTCCATTCCGGGTTGCCGATCGAGGTTCCGTCCTTCACCGTCAATAAAGTCTGCGGATCGGGACTCAAAGCCGTCCAATTGGCGATGCAGTCGATTCTGGCAGGTGACGCGGAAATCGTCGTCGCCGGCGGGACCGAAAACATGAGCCAATCCGCCTACATCCTGCCGGGTGCCCGCTGGGGTCAGCGCATGGGGGATGGACAGTTGGTCGATACGATGGTTCATGACGGATTGACGGATGCCTTCAGCGATGTCCATATGGGGATCACCGCGGAAAACATCGCCGAGAAGTACGGGTTCACTCGCGAGCAACTGGATCGTTTCGCCGTCCAGAGCCAACACCGTGCGATCCAAGCGATCGCCGACGGGAAGTTCGTCGATGAAATCGTTCCGATCCTGATCCCGCAGAAAAAAGGCGATCCGATCGTGGTCGCGACGGATGAATACCCCAAACCGAACACGACCTTGGAAGGGTTGGCGAAACTTCGCCCGGCCTTCAAGAAAGACGGCGTCGTGACCGCCGCCAACGCGTCGGGCATCAACGACGGCGCCGCCGCATTCGTCATCATGAGTAAAGAAAAAGCGGATGAACTCGGATTAAAAGCCTTGGTCACCATCGCCTCCTATGCCTCGGCCGGCGTCGATCCCCAACTGATGGGGACCGGACCGATCCCCGCGACACGCAAAGCCTTGGAAAAAGCGAACTTGACGGTGGAGGATCTCGATTTGATCGAAGCCAACGAAGCCTTCGCCGCCCAAGCCCTCAGCGTCATGCAAGAATTGAAGTTGAATCCTGACATCGTGAACGTCAACGGCGGAGCCATCGCCCTTGGCCATCCGATCGGTGCCAGCGGTGCGCGTATCCTCGTCAGCCTGATCCATGAAATGGTGAAGCGCGATGCGAAACGCGGACTTGCGACCTTGTGCATCGGCGGAGGACAGGGCATCTCCATGATCGTTGAGAGATAGAGGAACCATGAACAAACAAATCAGCATCATCGAAGCGGTCGACAAAATCAAAGACGGCGACGTCGTGATGGTCGGAGGATTCCTGGGCGTCGGTACGCCGGAACGTCTGATCGACGCGTTGGTCGCCAAAGGGACGAAGAACCTGACCCTCATCTGCAACGACAGCGGATTCGTCGACAAGGGTGTCGGGAAACTGGTCGTCAGTAAACAATTCAGTAAAATCATCGCTTCGCACGTCGGCACCAACAAAGAAACCGGTCGACAGATGATGGAAGGCGAAACGGAAGTCGTCTTGGTTCCGCAGGGGACCTTGGTCGAACAAATCCGGTGTGCAGGCTACGGCCTGGGCGGGTTTCTGACCGCGACGGGATTGGGGACGAAAGTCGAAGAAGGCAAGCAGAAAGTGGTGGTCGGCGGGAAGGAATTCCTGCTTGAAGAACCGCTGCACGCCGATGTCGCGCTGATCTTCGCCAATACCGCCGACAAGTACGGGAATTTGAACTACCATGGTTCGACCCGCAATTTCAACCCGATCATGGCCGCGGCGGCCAAGATCACGATCGTCGAAGCCCTGAAGATCGTCGATGTGCTGGATCCGGATACGGTCCATTGCCCGGGCGTCTTCGTCAATTACATCGTGGAGGGCACCAACCATGGATAAGCAACTCATCCAAGAATACATCGCACGCCGGGTCGCGAAAGAGCTTCGCGACGGGGATGTCTGCAACCTGGGGATCGGGCTTCCGACCCTGGTCGCCAACTTCGTCAACGGCGGGAAGAGCGTCTGGTTTCAATCCGAGAACGGATTCGTCGGTTTAGGTCCGACCCCGGATGAATCCAATTTCGATGAATTCATCACCAACGCGGGCGGGAAACCCGTCACCATCCTGCCGGGCGGCATGTTCTTCGATAGCGCCACGTCCTTCGGGATCATCCGCGGAGGGCATGTGGACCTCACCGTGCTGGGCGCGCTTCAAGTCGACGCCCACGGCAACATCGCCAACTATATGATTCCGGGCAAACTGGTCCCGGGCATGGGCGGGGCGATGGATCTTCTCTCCGGGGCGCGTAAAGTCATCGTCGCGATGGAACATACGGCCAAAGGGGAAGCCAAAATCCTCAACGAATGCAACCTGCCGTTGACCGCACGGGGCGAAGTCGACCTCATCGTCACGGAAATGGGCGTCATCGAAGTGACCAAGGAAGGATTGGTCCTCAAAGAAATCAATCCGGAATTCACGGTCGAACAAGTCCAGGCGGTCACCCAACCCACATTGATCATCGCCGCCGACTTGAAATCCATGGAGTAAACGGGAAATCACATCGATTGACCGAAAATACTGCTTTTAACGAAAAAACAGGAGGAACACATGTTAAAAGAAAAAGTCTGTATCGTTACCGGTGCCGCCAGCGGAATCGGGTTGGCGATCGCCGAAATGTTCGCCCAGGAACAATGCAAAGTTGTCATGGTCGACATCAACGAAGAGCAGTTAAAGGCGCATTGCGAACGGTTGAACGCGACCTACGTCGTCGCCGACCTCAGTAAGCGTGCCGATTGCAAGAACGTCGTCGACCAAACCGTCCTACGCCACAACACCGTCGATGTGCTCGTCAACGTCGCCGGCATCCAAACCGTTTCCCCGATCGAAGATTTCCCGGAAGACAAATGGGACTTCATGCAGGCATTGATGCTGACGGCCCCGTTCCTTCTTACCAAATATTCCTGGCCGTTCATGAAGAACCAGAAGTGGGGACGCGTCATCAACTTGAACTCGATCCACGGATTGGTCGCTTCCGAATTCAAATCCGCCTATGTCTCCGCGAAACACGGCTTGGCCGGGTTGACGAAGACGGCCGCCTTGGAAGGCGGACCGTTCGGCATCACCGTCAACTCGATTTGCCCGTCCTATGTCCGTACCCCCTTGGTCGACAAACAGATCACGGCGCAAGCGGCGACCCACGGCATCCCCGAAGAAGAAGTCATCACGAAGATCATGTTGGCGAAAGCCGCCGTCAAGAAAATGCTTGAACCTTCGGAAGTCGCCAACGTCGTGAAGTTCCTCTGCGCAGACGAAGCCGCCATGATCACGGGATCGACGATGACCATCGATGGCGGATGGACTGCCGCATAAGCTAGGGCTTTGATTCAATAGATCTACTCATTGAAAGGAGAGTAACTATGACCAGTCTATTCGGAATTTTCATCGGACTTGCCTTGTTGATGTATCTCGCTTTGAAAGGGTATTCCATCGTATGGGTCGCCCCCCTGTGTGCCGCGGTCGTCGCGTTCGCCGGCGGACTCGACATCATCTCGACGTATATGGGACCCTACATGACCGGCTTGGTCGGTTTCGTCAAGAGTTGGTTCCCGGCTTTCATGCTCAGCGCCATCTTCGGTAACCTCATGGAAACCACCGGCGGAGCGAAATCGATCGCGATCTTCCTGACGTCCAAACTGGGCGCCAAGAGCGCCATCGCCGCCATCGTCCTCGCCTGTGCCGTCTTGACCTTGGGTGGCGTCTCCTTGTTCGTCGTCGTCTTCGCCATCTACCCGTTGGCCTTGGCGATGTTCAAAGAAGCCAACATCTCCCGCAAACTCATCCCGGGCGCCATCGCGTTGGGTGCGTTCACCTTCACGATGACCGCCGTCCCGGGCACCCCGCAGATCCAAAACCTCATCCCGACCACCTACTTCGGCACCACGGCGACCGCCGGTCCGATCATGGGCCTGGTTGCGACCGCGGTCCTGTTCTTCGGCGGACTCTTCTATATGGAATGGAAACGCAAGAAAATCGAAGCGAAGGGTGAATTCTATACCGAACCCGATGCCAAACATGCCGGTACCGTCATCGATAAGAGCGACATGCCCAACGTGTTGGTCGCCATGATTCCTCTGATCGTCGTCATCGGTGTCCTGAACCTGATGCCGCTCTATGTCAAGTTCACCCCCGAACAACTCGCAGCCGGCCGTTCCAACAGCGAATTCATCATCTACGCGCTCTTGTCCGGCATCCTGCTTGTCTTCCTCTTCAACCTCAAGAAACGTAATCTCTTCATCAAATCGTTGACCGTCGGTTCCCAAGGCGCCATCGGCGCGATCTTGAACACCGCCGCCGCCGTCGGTTTCGGAGCGGTCGTCCGCGCCGTCCCGGGTTTCACCGATTTGACCAACATCGTCCTCGCCGTTCCGGGAAACCCCTTGATCTCCTTGTCCGTCGCCGTCAACCTGATGGCCGGTGCGACCGGATCCGCTTCCGGCGGCATGGGCATCGCCCTGGCCGCCCTCGGTTCGAAGTACATGGAACTGGCGAAGACCTCGGGGATCGAAGCCCAAGCCTTCCACCGTATCGCTTCCTTGTCTTCCGGCGGTTTGGACACCTTACCGCATAACGGAGCCGTTCTGACCCTCTTAAACAACACCGGCATGTCCCACAAGGATTCCTACATCGACATCATGGTCGTATCGCTCATCATGCCGATCGTCGCCACCATCCCCGCCATCATCCTCGCGGTCATGGGCATCTACTAAGATTATCCTCCCTTTCTCCCCGTCGATCCTCTCGGCGGGGTTTTTCTTTGTGAAAAACGCAAGATAGAGTATAATAATATCAAACGATCTTCTCAAACAAGGGGAGGGGAAACAGTGGGAAACCGCAGTTCTAAAATCATCTACGGATCCATCACCATCATCGTCCTCATCGCACTCTACTTCAGCAGCGTGTACAATTATCTTGTCTTCCACACGCTGGCTGAGTTTTTCAGTGTGTTGATCGGCGTGACGATTTTTCTGATCACCATGAATTCGATGCGTTTCTTGAAAAACAACTATCTGATCAACATCGGGATTTCTTTTGTATTCATCGCTTTTCTGGATGTCTTCCACACCTTGTCGTATCCGGAATACGGTCTGTTGTCGGACATGCATCAACTTCCGAACCAACTGTGGATCGCCGCCCGCCTTTTCGAAAGCCTGGTGTTCCTGTTTTCATTCCGCGGTTTCAAGCGCAAACGAACCTTGTACCCGCAATGGCTCTTCCTGATCTATTTCCTGGTCACCGCCGGGATTTTCACTTCCGTCCTTGTCCTTAAGAACTTCCCGATCACCCTCAACCCCGACGGGTCGCTTTCCACCACCATGATCCTCGCGGAAAGCCTCATCATCATCCTTCTGCTTCTATCGATTTATTACTTGTTCCAGTATCGCGACAAGTTCGAAGCCCATAGTTTCCGTCTGCTGACCACGGCGCTTTTCCTTCTGATCGCTTCCGAACTCGCCTTCTCGCTCTATGTCGGGACATACGACCTGATCAACTTGATCGGACATTACCTACGGATCCTTTCGTTCTACTTCATCTATAAGGTCATGATCGTGAAGGTGATCGAAGAACCGCAGGAGATCATCTTCCGCGAACTCAACAAAGAGAAGGAATTGGTCGAGACGCAGAACGAACTGTTGCGGAACCTGGCGGTATTGGACGGGTTGACCGGCCTGCATAACCATCGGTACATCTATGAGCGCTTAGGGGAGGAAATCAAGCATTTCCTGCGGTATCGCACCGTCTTCTCCGTCCTGATGGTCGACATCGACCACTTCAAGAGCATCAACGATACCTTCGGGCATCTGACGGGGGATGCGATCTTGAAGGAACTCGGGGACGTGCTGAAAACGTGCGTGCGCGGGACCGACTTGGTCGGACGGTTCGGCGGGGAAGAATTCCTGGTCGTCTTGGAATCGACCGGCGGGGTCGATGCCTTGGGTGTCGCTGAAAAGATCCGCAAAGAAGTCGAAAACCATGTCTTCAGTGAAAAAATCCATCTCACCATCAGTATCGGCGTTTCATCGTATTTGGAGGGCTTAAGCGTCAATGATTTGATCGATCAGGCGGACAAGAACCTCTATGAAGCGAAACGCAATGGCCGCAACCAAACGGTCTACAAGACAAGAACCCCACGGACTTGACGGTCGAAAGACCGTTTTTTTTATGTTGCTTTCCATGAAGCAATCAAATTTTGACCTGTTCGGTCCGACAATGAAAAGAAGGAAATGAAGGGGAGGGAAGCGGATGTCCAGGGAGTATGATCCATACAAAAAAAACCGACGATTCGTCGGTTTCTTGTTACTTGAGGAGATCGGCGACTTTGGTCAGGTCGCGTTCACGCTTGTATAAGGGCGTCAGATCGCCTTGATAGAAGGGATGACGTTCCACGTAGCTCGGGGCTTCGGCTTGATAGAGGACACCGCAAGCAAGACGTTCTTCGTCCAACGCCAGCTTCATCGCCGCTTCTTTATCGGAAGGATCATGGGATTCATCCAACCAGAACGTGTGCGACTTGTACCAGGCGAAGGTGTTCACCTTGTTGAAGGTGACACAGGGATGAAAGATATCGATCAAGGCATAGCCTTTATGGAGGATGGCTTTCTTGATCAACTCCTTGGTCTTCTCCGCATCGCCGGAAAAGCCCCTAGCCACGAAGGTCGCCCCCATCGCGACGGCCAAGGCCATCGGATTGAGCGGTTCGTTGTAGACGCCGTCGACTTGGACGGTGGTTTTCAACTCTTTCGGAGAGGTGGGGGAACCCTGGCCTTTCGTCAATCCGTAGATCATGTTGTTGTGGACGATATGGGTCAGGTTGGGGTTGCGGCGGATGTTGTGGATGAAGTGGTTGCCCCCTTCGCCGTACATGTCGCCATCCCCGCCTTCGGCGATGACCGTCAAGCTCGGATTGACCGAGGAAATGGCGGTGGCGACGGAGAACGCCCGTCCATGCAGACCGTTGAAGTAACTCGCGTCGATGTATTGCGGCATCTTGGCGGCTTGTCCGATCCCTGAGGAGAAGACGACTTGCGAGGGATCGAGATCCAACTCCGTCAAGGCCTTCACGATAATGTTGCGCAACGGGAAGTTCCCGCAGCCCGGGCACCACGCCATGTCGATGTCGTGGTTGAATTCGAATTTAGTCATGGTTCACCTCCGCGATCAAGCGTGCCAGTTCATCGACATGGAACGGCTCGCCGTTGTATTTTAGGATTCGATGGGGGAGTTTCATCCCGTAGGACATCTGCATCAAATTGGCCAGTTGACCGGTCGCGTTGTTTTCGACGACGACCACGCGCTTCGCGGCGCGTAGTTTTTCTTCCAGCGTGACAGGCAAGGGATAGACTTGTCTGAGATGGATCAGCGAGGTATCGGCTTCGGGATGGGTTTCGACCCATTCACGAAGCACTCCGTAGGTCGAACCCCAGCCGACCAATAGATTCTTGGCTTCAGGATTTCCGAAAACGAGGGGTTCGACTTCATCCTTCTCCATCAAGTTGAACTTGTTCAAGCGTTTCTCATGCATTTTCACCCGCATGTCGAAGGATTCGGTGATCATGCCTTCTTCATCGTGTTCGTCGCTATCGACTTTCACGAAGCCTTTCCCAAACCCCGGGATCCCGCGCGGGGAGAGGCCGGAAGGATCGAAGGCGTAGCGCTTGTAGTCCGCATCGGTTTCGACGACGAACCGTTCAAGGTAGGTCTGAGGGAGGATTGGATTCGCCGGAACCATCGACTCCAGCCAATATTGGTCGGAGAGGATGAACGCGGGGATTTGGTACTTGTCCGCCATCCAGAACGCACGCGCGGCGAGTTCGACCCCGTCTTCGATGGTCCCCGGGGCATAGACGACCCGCGGGAATTCCCCGTGTCCGGCATAGACGACCAAATTCAAGTCGCCCTGTTCGGTGCGGGTCGGAAGACCGGTCGCCGGTCCCGGGCGTTGCGCGACATGGATGACCGCGGGGGTTTCGGTGATCCCGGCCAGACTGACGGCTTCGGTCATGAGGGCGAACCCACCCCCCGATGTCGTGGTCATGGCCCGCGCCCCGGCGTACCAGGCGCCTTGGACCATGTTTAAGGCGGCGATTTCATCTTCGGCCTGTTCGACCAAGACACCGTGTTCCCTGCCTTTCTCGGACAAGGACATCATCAGGCTGGTTCCCGGCGACATCGGATAGGCCGCGAGATAGTTCACGCCGCCCGCCAGCGCGCCGATCACCAAAGCGTCGTTGCCCGTAAAGACTTTCTGCGGGGTGAACGTGTTCGGCCTCGAACGTGCCGGCTTCTTCGGATCCTTGACCCCGAGTTCATATCCCAGTTCAAACGCACGGATGTTCCCCGCGACGGTTTCTTCACCGCGTTTCAGGAATCGGTTGCGGATCAAGTCGCGTGCGTTCTCGGTGTGGATGTCCAGCAAGCCCGCGATGAAACCGAAGAGCACCGTGTTGATGTAGAGCCGGTTCCCCGATTGTTTCGCCAGTTCCGTCAGAGCGATTTCATGGTAGCGTAATTTTTCTTTCTCTTCTTCG
>JAHFCO010000003.1:69223-108433 GCA_023249475.1 Bacillota bacterium
CGCCGTAGACGACGGTCGAAGCGTGCAGGCGCGGACGCAAACGGTCCAACGAATGGTTGTTGAGGAGAAACAAGGCGTCGATCGTATACCGTAGGGCTTGGATCGGTTGATCGCTGATCCGGATTTCGACGGAGTTGTTTCCGCCCCTTACCCGGCTCATGACCTCTTTCGACGTAAAGACATAGGTTTCGCGTGCGAGGGTTTCGACCAGGAATTCTTCGATGATCTGTAAGCCTTGTCCGGCTTCACCCGATAAAACGATGGTAATCGAATTGTGCATAAAGCTCCTTTCAATGATTTCATAGAAAAAGGGATCCCCTTTGTCATGACAACCCTTCTTTTTTATGAGTACCTACAGTATACCAAATCAAAGGAATCCTACAATTTCCATGCCCATTTCATCCCAAAACAACGATTTTTTCCAGTATAATGGATGAAAACGGGAGAGAATATGGAACGAGTCACGAAGCGGTTGCGGTTACGCGAGTTTACGATCGAAGATCTGGACACCATGCATGTCTATGCGGGGGATCTTGAATGTGTCGAATTCATGCTTTGGGGACCCAACACGCGTGAAGATACGACGCGGTTTTTACTTGACGTACTCGCGAACCAATCGGTTTGCCCTCGACGGAAATACGACTTCGCGCTCATCGATCCCCAAGGCCGCCATATCGGGGGATGCGGGATCTACCTTGACGATACGATGAAGAAAGCGGAAGTCGGATGGATCCTGCGTAAAGAAGAGTGGAATCAAGGTTACGGGAGCGAAGCGGCGAAAGAACTGATCACGGTGGGCTTCGAGAAACTCGGCCTCGATGAAATCACGGCGACCTGCGATGCCCGCAACCGGGGTTCGGCGAGGGTGATGGAGAAATGCGGGATGACACTGTCCACAAAAAGAATCAATCATCGCAGGGACCGATCTCGTGAGGATCTCTTCCATGACCAGCTTGAATACTCGATTCGAAAGTAGGCCGATGTAATCGCCTATTTTAAGTGTTGTAGGTCAAGGTGAACTATGAGAAAATAGACGTAGTTCTATTTTTGGGGAAACAACATGGACCAACTCACTCTGGTTAAGCTCATCAACAATGCGGCGCTCCTTCTGTCGCTCAGTCTGTTTAATCATCTCGGACACCTCATGTTTGAAAAACGTGGCCGGTTTGCGGATATCGTCGACGGTCTTTTGATCGGGATGATCTGCATCGCCGTCATGTCGGTTCCGATGACGTTCGCCAGCGGCTTGGTTTTCGATACCCGGTCGATCTTGTTGAGTCTGAGCGCGTTGGTGTTCGGAGCGATCCCGACGATCCTTGCGGCGATCATGGCGATCGCTTTTCGTTTGTCGATGGGAGGTGTCGGCGCGCTCCCGGGGATCTTGGTCATCCTGAGCGTCACGATCTTCGGATTGTTCTGGCGCCGTTACATTTTCCCGAAAACGCAAAAACACAAAGTCATCTATCTCTACCTCTTCGGCGTCACAACCCACATCATCATGCTTTCATGCATGTTGGCGCTTCCGAAAGAGTTGGCGTGGTTTACGATCAAGTCGCTTTCGTTTGAAATCATGACCATCTATCCGATCGCGACCTTGATGCTGGGTTTGCTTCTGTTGTCTCAAAACGAGCGACAGGAAATGCAGATCCGGGTGCAGGAAGCCGATCTACAGTATCGCAACCTCTTTGAAAACAACCATGCGGTCATGCTGATCCTCGACCCGAAGAGCGGGATCATCGTCGATGCGAACCCGGCCGCCGAGCAATTCTATGGTTGGAGCCGTGAACAATTGACGAAGATGAACATTAACCAAATCAACACCTTATCGCTTGATGAAATCAGAACGGAAATGGAGAAGTCGGTTACATTTAAACGGAACCACTTCGAATTCAGGCACCGGAAAGCGGATGGTTCGATCTCGGATGTGGAAGTCTACTCCGGTCCGATCCACAAGTCGGGGAATCGATTACTGTATTCCATCATTCATGACATTTCGGTACGAATGACCGCCCAGCGCGAACTCGAAGGGAGTGAAAAACGATTCAGAACCCTCTTGGATAACGCCCCCTATGCGATTTTCATTCAAACCGAGGGGAAGTTCGCCTACTTGAATCGAACCGCCTGCCGTTTATTCGATATCGAATCCCAGTCCCGGCTCATCGGGAGCCGTGTTTTGGATCGGATCCACCCTGATTACCATCAAAAGGTTCTTGAGAGAATCCAAGCCTTGAACGAAAAGACGGAGATCGTCCCGCCGGTCGACGAAGTCTTCCTGGATGTGAACGGGAATGCCGTCGATGTGAACGTACTTGCGGTCCCCTTCGAATACGAAGGAAGACACGGCGCGTTGGTCTTCGCATTGGACATCAGTAAAATCAAAGCGTTCGATCGGATGAAGCATGAAATCGAAATCCAGATGCGCCAACAGCAGAAGTTGGAAGCGATCGGGACCTTGGCGGGGGGCGTCGCCCATGAAATCAACAACCCGCTTAACGGCATCATGAACTACGCGCAGTTGATCTACGATCAAATCCAGAGACATAGCGATGCTTCGGGATATGCGAAGGAAATCATCCACGAGACCGAACGCATTTCCGAAATCGTGAAGAACCTTCTGCAGTTTTCCAGGATGGAAAAACAGTCGCATAGCTATGCCAGCATGTACGACGTGGTGGCGAGGACGACATCGCTGATCCGAACCATCATCAAAAACGACAATATCGATCTCGATATCCGTTTGGATGATGGCTTGCCGGATTTCAAATGCCGATCCCAACAGATTCAACAAGTCTTGATGAACCTTTTAACCAATGCACGCGATGCGCTCAATGAGCGCTATCCGGAGATGGATCCGATGAAACGGATCGAAGTGCGTTGTTCGCTTGAAACGATCGATCAGCGAAGATGGTTGTTGCTGAGTGTAAAAGACTACGGGTGTGGAATTCCATCGCATAACCTGAATCGGATTTACGAACCCTTCTATTCGACCAAACCGAAAGAGAAGGGGACCGGGTTGGGGCTATCGATCAGTTACGGGATCGTCAAAGACCACCATGGGGAAATCTATGTCGATTCGAAGGACGGGGAGACATGTTTCTCCGTAAAGTTACCGGTAGATAACGGGTGGGAACATCCAGGGGAGGTCGCATGAGCAGAATTTTGATCGTCGATGATGAACCATCGATCCGCATCACCTTATCCGCTTTTTTGAAATCGGAAGGGTACGATGTCCATACCGCATCCGACGCGCTGAAGGCGCTCGAGTATTTGAAGGAACATCCCGTCGATATCCTGGTGACCGACATCATCATGCCGGGGATGACCGGTGTCGAACTGATCGACAAACTTCGGAAATTCCAAAAGGAAATCCGCGTCATCATCATGACGGGTGAACCGACCGTGGAAACGGCGGTCACCGCGGTTCAAAACGGGGCGAGCGATTATCTGGCGAAACCGATCCGGAAAGAAGATTTCCTGCGTGTCGTGAAAAATACCGCGCAAACCAAAGCGTTGATGGATGAGAAGAGGGATTTGGAAGAGCGCAACATGGAATACCAACGCAATCTGGAATACATGGTTGCGACACGGACGCATGCTTTGCATAAAGCGATGGAAAGCATCATCACGCTGCTTTCCCAAGTCGTGGAATTCAGGGACCCCTATACCGCGGGGCATCAACGGAGGGTCGGGAACCTGGCGGCGTCGATCGCCGAGAAACTCAACCTAACCAACGAACAAACCGAATTGATCCGCATCATCGGCTACATCCACGACATCGGAAAGATCACGATCCCCTCGGAGATCCTCTCCAAGCCCGGGAAACTCTCCCGTGCGGAGTTCGAACTCCTGAAGGGACATTCGTACAGCGGCTATGAAATGCTCTCCCGGGTGGACCTGCCGCCCCTGATCGCGGAAGCCATCTACCAACACCATGAGCGATTCGACGGATCGGGTTATCCCCGCGCCTTGGTGAACTCCCAGATCATGGTCGAAGCGCATGTCCTGATGGTCGCCGACGTCGTGGAAGCGATGATGTCGCACCGTCCCTACCGTCCTTCGTTGGGAAGGGATGTCGCCTTACTGGAAATCAAAGAGAAAAGCGGACGCCTCTATCGTCCCGACGTGGTGAACGCGTGCTTGGATCTTTTCAAGAACGGATATGAAATCGACGACGAAGCCCACGAAGTCATGATTCCCGTCTAGCGCAATCCGAAACGATTGCGTTTTTTCTTGACCTAAACCATACTTCATGTACTATCATAAGGATATAAAGCGAGGGAACCATGGAAAAAAGAGAATTCAAGAATACCGGTTTCAAGCCATCGTTGCTGGGGTTCGGATGTATGCGATTCCCCACGTCGCCCGACGGGACGATCAACGAAACCGAAGCCGAGAAGATGCTGGATACGGCGATCGCCAACGGGGTGACCTACATCGATACGGCTTATCCGTATCATAACGGGGCGAGCGAACCGTTCGTCGGGAGAGCGCTCAAGAAATATGATCGTTCTTCGTTCTACTTGGCAACCAAACTTCCGATCTGGGAACTGAACGCCAAAGAAGACGTGAAACGCATTTTCGACTACCAACTGAAACGATTGGATGTGGACTATGTGGATTTCTACTTGCTTCACGCGTTGGATCAGGAAAAGTGGCAGAAAGTCCTCGACTTCAACATTGTCGAATTCTGTCTCGATCTGAAAAAGGAAGGAAAAATCCGCAATCTGGGATTCTCCTTCCACGACGATTATCCGGTTTTCGAGACGATCTTAAACCATCACGACTGGGATTTCTGTCAGATCCAGTTCAACTATGTGGATACGGAAATCCAAGCTGGGATCAAAGGCTATGAACTGGCGACATCCAGAGGGATTCCCGTCGTCGTCATGGAACCCATCAAAGGGGGGACCCTGGCAAATCTTCCTTCCGACATCGCATCGATCTTCAAGAACCATGACGCCGATAAAAGCTTGTCTTCGTGGGCGCTGCGTTGGGTCGCTTCCTTCTCGAACGTAAAGGTGATCCTGAGCGGGATGTCGACGATGGCCCACGTGGCCGACAACCTGGCGACCTTCAACGAAGCCAAACCGATGACGCATGAAGAAATCACCTTGGTCGAAGAAGTCGCAAAGACGATGAAAGCCCGGGTAAAAAACGGATGCACCGGCTGTGCCTATTGCATGCCTTGTCCGTTCGGTGTCGATATCCCGCGTAATTTCCGAATCTGGAACGATTACTCGGTCTATCAAAACAAAGAGGCGACGATCCGTCGTTACTTCAAGTCGATGGATGCCTCCCAACGCGCCGACCAATGTCAACTCTGCGGCGCCTGCGAAACGATGTGCCCCCAGCAGATCCAGATACGTGACGATCTAAAGCAAGTGGATCGCGATTTGTCAGGTTTACGTTAACACTCCAAAAGGAGTGTTCTTTTTTTTGTTGAAGTATAAAGATCAAGCCATCCATCAAAATCCATGGTTTCGCGTTTGGGAGGAGGGGTTCAATCGGGTTGAGATTCCAATCCGATGCAAAGAATGTCGCACTATTTTTGAGAATGGCATTCATGACTTGTGGCCGATCTTTCGTGACGGCTGTGCCTATCGAGAATCCAATCGTGAGTATGTCGTTGCGCAACAAACTAAATATTGCTAATGGTGAATCCGTATGCGAGAATGAATATATATATATGCGGGGGCAAGTATGAATGAGGAAATCAGTATTAAACTTATAAATAATATCGCGTTTTTATTGTCTCTTAGTGTTTTTAACCATATCGGGAATCTCATCTACAGAGCGCAGGGAAGAATCAAACAATTTTTCAATGGAGTAACGATAGGTATGATCGGGGTCGCAATCATCATGGTGCCGATTGTCGATACATCCACGTACAGTTTCGACACTCGTTCGATTCTAATCGGAGTATCGGCAATCGTTTTTGGTTTCTTTCCTACGATCATCGGAGCCATCATTTCATCCATGTACTTCATCACCATCAACGGATTTCATTGGATCGATCTTTACATGATCACAAGCATCGTAGCGCTCGGTTTGTTTTGGCGTCGTCACGTCATTCCTAATCAAGGGAAGTCAAAGATCCTGTCCGTCTATGCTTTCGGTGTGTTCAGTCATTTTCTGGTTCTTTCTTGCTTATTCATCCTACCTTTTGAACAGGCGATCGAAATCATCCAATCTGTTTCACTCAGACTGATGGTCTTGTTTCCATTGGGAACGTTGGCGTTAACGCTCCTGTTGATGTCTCAGAACGATCTTAACGAGGTACATTTGAGAGCGATCGAGGCCGATCTTCAGTTTCGCGACTTGTTTGAAAACAATGATGCCGTAATGCTCTTAATCGACCCGAAAACGGGGAAAATCAAAGATGCGAACCAAGCAGCTACCCGATTCTATGGGTGGAATCGAAAAGAACTCTTGAAGATGAACATGAATCAGATCAATGTGATGGATGCAGAACAAATCAAAAGCGAACTGGAGAAAAAGAAGAACGAGAAGCGCGTTTATTTCGAGTTTCAACACAAAAAAGCAGATGGTAGTTTTGCCGACATTGAGGAATATACCGGTCCGATCAGGAAGTATGGGAATCATTTGCTTTATTCCATTATCCATGATGTGACGGAGAGAGTCAGAACCCGTCGGGAATTGGTGGAGAGTGAAGCGCAATTTCGAACCTTGGTCGACCGTGCTCCATTCGCGATCTTCATTGTCATCGACTACCATATTGTTTTCTTGAACGACTCGGCATATTCATTACTTGGGACATTCGAGACGAAAGACATTAAGGGCTCGTTGTTCCAGGATCGAATCCATCCTCAATCAAGAACCACCGTAAGCGAATGGATCACTTCGGTATATCAGAACGAACCAGAAATTCCGATGATCGAGCTAGAATTCCTGAAGATGGATCAAAGCATCGTAGGATGCAAAGCCATAGCGGTCACCGTCAACTTTGAGAATAAGACGGGTGCGCTCTTGTTTGTTACGGATGTCTCGAAAGAGAAGGAACTTGAGAAGCTGAAGCTTGAGTTTGAGGCGCAGCTGCGGCAACAGCAAAAACTTGAATCGATCGGCATTCTCGCAGGTGGTGTTGCGCACGAAATCAATAACCCGCTGGGAGGCATCCTCAATTACGCCCAATTGGTCTATGATCAATTGGATGCGACGTCGGAGACTGCGGAGTATATGAACGAAATCATTAAAGAAACCGAAAGAATATCGAGAATCGTACGCAATCTTCTTCAATTCTCGAGAATGGAAAAACAGTCCCATAGCCTCGCGAAAATAGAAGACATCATCGAGGATACATTATCGCTAATGAGGTCGGTTCTCAGAAAAGACCATATCGATCTTGAGATTTCCATCGCGAAAGAGATACCGAAGGTAAAATGCAGGTCTCAGCAGATTCAGCAAGTGATCATGAATTTGATTACCAATGCACGGGATGCATTGAATGAGCGTTTTGGCGAAAACATCGGCATGAAAAAGATCAGACTGGGATGTTCTTTAGAGTCAGTCGAAGGTGAGAATCGGGTTTTAATCTCAGTTTCGGATAATGGTTGTGGCATTTCCGATGATGTTCAAAAGAAAATGTTCGATCCGTTTTTCTCAACAAAGCCAAAAGACAAGGGGACCGGGCTTGGACTTTCCATAAGTTACGGGATTGTGAAAGATCATAAAGGCCAAATCCATTGTCAATCGAAAATAAACGAAGGAACAGAATTCACGATATTGCTGCCGGTCGATAATGGTTGGCAAATGGAGGATATCTATGAGTAAAGTGCTGGTCGTCGACGACGAAAAATCAATCCGCTTAACCTTATGCGCTTTTTTAAGATTAGAAGGATATGAAGCATTCGATGCGAGCGATGCACATGAAGCGATCGAAATTGTAAATAACAATGCGATCGATGTCGTAGTAACTGACATCGTTATGCCTGGGATATCGGGTGTCGATTTGATCAATGACATCCGGGCGGTATCAAAAGATATCCGCATAATCGTGATGACCGGGGAGCCCACGCTCGAAACCGCTGTGCAATCCGTTCAAAGAGGGGCAAGCGATTATCTTTCAAAACCCTTTAGGAGAAACGACTTTCTTCGCATCGTCGGCAATGCGGCACAAATGAAGACGATGATCGATGAAAAGCAGAGGCTGGAAAAACAAAACATCGAGTATCAGCATCACCTTGAAGAAATGGTCCGGGAAAGAACGGATGCCTTGAGGCGTGCGACGATCGGAATCGTCAATTTATTATCGCAAGTCGTCGAATTCAGAGACCCCTATACTTCAGGTCATCAACGTCGTGTTGGAAATCTTGCTGCAAGAATCGCGGAAGAGATGAACTTAGAGAAATCGACGATCGAAAACCTCAGAATCATCGGCTATATTCACGATATTGGCAAGGTGGCGATCCCGGCAGAAATCCTTTCAAAACCCGGAAGACTTACCTCGCCTGAAATCGAATTACTAAAAAGCCATTCCGAGTGTGGATATGAAATGGTCAAGAAGGTCGATCTGCCATCCTATTTCGCAGATGCGGTTCATCAACACCATGAACGACTCGATGGGTCAGGATATCCGAATCACCTTAAAGGTGACGAAATTTCGATCGAGTCGTATATCTTGATGGTAGCCGATGTCGTCGAAGCGATGGAACTACATCGCCCGTATCGACCATCCCTTGGACAAGAATCGGCCTTATCGGAGATTCAATCAAATCGCGGCGTACTTTATCATCCGAAAGTCGTCGATGCATGTCTTCGCCTTTTTGATTCCGGATACAAGATCGATGACAAACTCTATGAAGTGAGCGTGCATCTATAAAGGGTATCCTACTTGGACGGTCCTGGATGACAAGATGAAAAACATCCTGATTCTTTCAGGATGTTTATTTCTTTCGTTTGAGATAGTTGGCTTTGATCCAATTGAAATTCAGATAGACGTGGACGGCGATCAGAAAAGCGAAAGTGTACCCGGTCAGAGGATGTAATTTCGAGAAGACCGCATAGGGGATGAAGTCATTGAAGAGTCCGGAAAACACGAGGCCAAGGATAAGGAAAGCGATCGAGGCGTTGACGATGCGTAGGGCTTTAAGTCGGTTCATGGTTCTTTCTCCTTTCAACCAATGTATCATGGAACGCTTGACTTCGAAAGGTTCATGCTTACGAAAGTCAAACGGTATGGGACATCTAGAGCAGCGCTTCGATCTCCTTGATCATCGCTTCATTCAACATCCCCAACGTGAGGGTGAAGTCAAGCAACGCCTTGGCGGAGAAGGGGACGCGGTCGATCCCTTGGACAAACGTAGGAAGGAAGTTTGCTAGGGCGGGGAAGCGGAATTCGACCCGTCGTTCCAGATTGTAGGCGTCGATGAAGTCGTTTTCCTCGTCGGCGAAATGATGATAGATGGAAAGCAGGCGATTCACCGCATGGTATTCGATCAGCCGTTGGGCCGCAAGTTTCTCGCCACGGCGATAACGCTGCATCCCGACCAAAAGGTTGGTCAGCAGTTCGTTGAGGGCGAAATCGATGTTGTCTTCTTTGATTTCGTGGATTTCGACGACCGGTTGTTCACTGACATGACAACCATCCTTCTTAAAGATGAAACGACCTTCGCTATAGGCGATCGCGCTCATTTCACGCTCTTCAAAAACGGCGAACTCGCCGTAGACCCCGTCTTCAAACAAGACCTTGTATCCGTCGACGGTGTTGCGAAAAGAATAAACCAGGGGTTTGACCTCATTCAACCAGTCAAGATCGTTGAGATAATCCACTTTCGTCCCTTCCGCGACGATGACGAAAAAGTCGAGGTCGGAATACTCGTCGCATCGCTTCAGTTCCTTTCCGACGGAACCCAGTCCCAACAACGCAAGGCTACTCTCCCGTTTCGCCAGGGATGCACCCAATTCTTCGATCCGTTCCAACGCTTTTACAGTCATTCTTATCTTCCTCATCGAACTTTCTTGTATAATGACATTGTAACATGCAACACAGGAGGAGCACCATGCCACAATTAACCGATGTGTATACCTTATATAACGGAGTGAAGATTCCGAAGATCGGATATGGGACTTGGCAGATTCCCGACGAAGTCGCCTACGAGGCGACCCTGGCGGCATTGCGTAGCGGTTATCGCCACGTCGATACCGCCAAAGCCTACCGCAACGAGAGCGCGGTCGGACGCGCCGTGAAGGATTCAGGCATCCCGCGCAGCGAGATCTTCGTCACAAGCAAACTGCCCGCCCAGACCAAAGGCTACCAAGAAACCTTGGACGCATTCGAGTCGACGATGAAGGCGTTGGGCTTGGATGTGTTGGATCTCTACTTGATCCACGCCCCCTGGCCATGGGATCAGATCGGCAAGGACTGCACCGAAGGCAACATCCAATCCTGGAAAGCCATGGAGAAATTGTACAAAGACGGACGCATCCGCTCCATCGGCGTCAGCAACTTCTCCCCCAAAGACATCCAAGCCCTGATCGATACCTGCGAAATCCTGCCGATGGTCAACCAGATTTCGTTCTACGTCGGTCACTCGCAGAAAGAAACCAAGGCGTTCTGCGATGCGAAAGGGATTTTGGTCGAAGCCTATTCCCCCTTGGCGACGGGACGCGTCTTCAATGAAACCGTGCTGAAGGACATCGCCGACGACAATAACGTGACGGTCGCCCAGCTCTGCATCCGCTATTGCCTGCAGAAGGGGACCTTACCCTTACCCAAGACGACCAAGGAATTCCGGATGGTCGAAAACGCCCGGGTCGATTTCAAGATCAGTGAGAGCGACATGGCGAAACTCGACGCCCTCGACCAAGGAAAATAACAAAGAAAAGATTCTTCATCGCGAAGAATCTTTTTGATTTCATGCCGCGTATACTATACAATAGGTACAACATTGAAGCGAGGTCCCCATGATAACGAATTTCAACGGCGTAATGGTTCCCGAAGGCTATGATTCCTCCTTGGATATCCGGGAAACCGAACATGCGATCAAACTGATCAAAGACTATTTCGAACACGATCTCTCCTCCCAACTGAACCTGACCCGTGTGTCGGCACCCTTGTTCGTGCGTCCGCAAACCGGACTCAACGACAATCTCAACGGAATCGAGCGTCCGGTGGCGTTCGGGGTGAAGTGCATCGACGAGGAAATCGTCGAAGTCGTCCACTCGTTGGCGAAATGGAAACGCAACGCCTTGAAACGCTATGGTTTCAATGTCGGCGAGGGGCTCTACACCGACATGAACGCGATCCGCAGGGATGAAGAGACCGACAATCTCCACTCGATCTACGTCGACCAATGGGATTGGGAACTCAACATCAAGAAAGAAGATCGTACGATGGAGACCTTGAAAGAGACGGTACGCAAGATCTATAAAGTATTGAAGGATACGGAACTGTTGGTGAAGACGCGCTATCCCAAACTGCAGCCGATCCTTCCCCACGAGATTTTCTTCATCACGTCGCAGGAACTCGAAGATCTCTATCCAAGTTTGACACCGAAGGAAAGGGAAGACAAGATCTGCGAAGATAAGAAAGCCGTGTTCATCCTTCAGATCGGAGGGGTGTTGAAATCCGGTCAGAAACATGACGGAAGAGCCCCCGACTACGACGATTGGCTGCTCAACGGCGACATCGTCGTATGGAACCCCGTGCTTGAACGTTCGTTTGAACTTTCTTCGATGGGTATCCGGGTCGACGAGGAAGCGCTGGATCGTCAACTGACCTTGGCGGGATGCGACGATCGCCGTTCGATGCCTTTCCACAGGGCGTTGTTGGCGGGGGAACTTCCGTATTCGATGGGGGGAGGGATCGGTCAATCCCGACTCTGCATGTTCTTCCTTCATAAAGCGCATATCGGGGAAGTCCAGGCTTCCGTCTGGCCGGACGAGACCGAAGAGCTCTGCCGTAAATTCAACATCAAACTTCTTTAGCCGACATGCGTCGGCTTTTTTCTTAATCTTGGCTTAACTTGTAGTTTGGTAAACTTGCGGTGTAGCGCGAGAAAGCTCGCTGGAATGGAGCGTATTCATGAAGAAAATCCTACTTTTGGTTTTAGGTCTTGGTTTGATTTTGGGAGGATGTGCCGGCACGGCGAAGTTCACGAAGGCCGACATGGACAAGGCGGTCGCCGCCGTGAAAGCGGAATACGGGGAAAACTACATCCCGTCCAATCCCATCAGTGCGACGCAGCTGGAAGAAGTGATGAAAGTCAAAGCGGCCGATGTGGAAGCTTTCTATGCGGAAGGCCCGCTGATGAGTCTGAACGTCGACACCTTCATCGCGGTGTTGGCGAAAGACGGGAAAGTCGAAGACGTCAAGAAGGCGTTGGAAGACTATCGGGATTATCTGATCAACGACGGCTTCAACTATCCCATGAACATGGACAAGGTCAAAGCGACCCAAGTCCTCGTCGAAGGCAACCTCGTTTTCTTCTTATTGTTGGGGAATTATGATGATCGTACGGATGCGACCGATGCGGAACGCACGGAATTCGCGGAAGCCGAAGTTCAACGCGGGGTCGATGCGATCCTTGAAGCGTTGAAGTAGTAGAAAGGGGTAAGGCATGGTCTTCTCCAGTGTCCTCTTTGTGTTCAAATTCCTACCCATCGCCTTACTCCTTCTTTTTTTAACCCCGAAAAGACATCGTAATGCGGTACTTCTGGCGTTAAGTCTGATTTTCTACGCCTGGGGTGAAGTGAAATACATCTCGATCATGTTCGCCTCGATCTTCATCGACTACTTCTGTTCAAACGGGATCGAGAATCATCGGGATGACAAGAAACGTACACGGGTGTATCTCTCGATTTCGATCTTGATGAATCTCGGTTTATTGTTTTTCTTCAAATATTCCGACTTCGTCATCCGTTCGATCAATCTTCTGTTTCAATCCGACCTTCCTTTACTGAATCTCACCTTACCCTTGGGGATCAGTTTCTATACCTTCCAAACGATGTCCTACACCTTTGATGTCTACCGCGGAAACCTGAAAGCGGAGCGCAACATCATCGACTTCGGCGCGTTCGTCTGTCTCTTCCCGCAGTTGATCGCAGGGCCGATCGTCACCTATGGCCAGATCGCCAAGGAACTGAAGGAACGGGTCGTGACCTGGGCGAAATTCAACGACGGAGTGATGTTGTTTCTTGCCGGGTTGGCGTCCAAGGTCCTCCTGGCGAACAATATCGGCATGCTATGGGACGACGTCCTGTTGTTGGGTCCGCAGCGCATTTCGACCCTTGGGGCATGGCTCGGCCTGGTCGCCTTCGGGATGCAGATCTACTTCGACTTCAGCGGTTATTCGCTGATGGCGATCGGCATGGGCAAGATGATGGGTTTCGAATTCCCCCAAAACTTCAACTATCCCTACATCTCGAAAAGCATGACGGAATTCTGGAGTCGCTGGCATATGACCCTCGGGACCTGGTTTCGCGACTATGTCTATATCCCTTTGGGCGGTAACCGAAAGGGCATCAAGACCCAGCTTCGCAACCTGTTCATCGTCTGGTTCCTCACCGGACTCTGGCATGGGGCCGACTATAACTTCGTCCTCTGGGGTCTGTATTTCTTCGTGTTGCTGACGTTGGAGAAACTGGTGCTGCTGAAGTACTTCAAAAACCATCCGGCCGTCGCACGATCGTACTTCATCGTCGGGATTCTGATCGGCTGGGCGATCTTCGCCATCCCCGACCTCTCCCTTCTGGGTTCCTATCTCCTGGTCCTTTTCCGCTTCAATCCCGGTTTGGACTGGGTCTATTTCCTAAGGAACTATGCTTTGATTCTTGTCTTATGTATCGTATTTTCAATGCCGATCATCAATCGGCTGAAGAAAATCCGTTGGATGAACCCTCTCCTGAATCTTGGGATGTCGATCGCGTTTGTCATCGTGGTCGCCTATCTTGTGGATTCGACGTATAATCCCTTCTTGTATTTCCGCTTCTAGAAAGGAGCCGCGATGAAAACCCTACCCTCCAAACTCTTCTTGCTTGTCCTCGCCGCTCTTTTCATTGCGGACTCGGTCAAACCGGTCCGTGCGTTTTCCGACTTCGAGAAACGCGCCTTGGCGCAGTTTCCCCGCTTCGATCTTTCTTCCCTCATCGACAACGACTACACGAAAGACCTTGAGTCCTACATCAACGACCAGTTCTTCGGCCGGGACTTCTGGGTATCGTTGAAATCGTCCATCGAGACCGGGCTTGGCAAATCGGAAAACAACGGCATCCTCCTTGGTTCGGATCACTATCTCTTCGAAAAGAATTTCACCCTCCCCCAACAAGCGATCCTGAACATCGGATACTTGAAGGAATTCAAAGAACTGTATGCGGATTTCCCGTTGACCATCCTATTGACGCCGAACTCGGATGCGGTCTACAGCGAAAAACTTCCTGTCGGCACGCCGCAGTTCGACCAGATCGCTCAAATCAAGCAATGGGAAGATGAACTCGGCTTCTTGAATGTCTCGGATAAACTGGTTCAACAGAAAGACTCGTCGCTGTATTATCTCAGCGACCATCACTGGACTCTGGACGGCGCCTACCTTGCCTATCAAGCCGTGATGGAATCGTGGGGGCTCATCCCGATGGATTTGGACTCCTTCGATGTGAAGGAAGTCGAGGGGTTCCTTGGCACCTATTACAATAAAGCCCGGCCGAAGGATTATCCTTCCGAAACGCTCGGCTACATCGATCCGCAGATCGTAAGTTATCTCGCAGGGGATAAAATCCATGACTCATTGATCGATAAGGACGCGTTGGGTTCTTCCGATAAATACGGTGCGTTTCTGCATGGCAACCACGGTTATGCCCAAATCATCGTAAGGGAGACCTTGATCCCCAACCGCATCCTGGTCATCAAAGATTCCTATGCGAACAGTCTGATCCCTTTTCTTACCTCCCATTTCGATGTCATCGATGTCGTGGACCTGCGTCACTTCAACGGTTCGCTCAAGACCTTGATCACCGGATCCGACTACAAGCAGATTCTCTATCTTCAGAACTTCAACCAGTTCAGCCTCGATGTCAACGTGGCGAAACTCAGATACTAGTGCTTTCATCGTGTCGCGCCGTGTCCCCTATGATAGAATGGACGGGTACGGAGAGCTACGATGAACAAAAAAACGAAGAAGTTTCTGATACAAGTATTCGGACTCGCGGGGATCGGATTCCTGCTCTATTCATCCTATGGTTATTTTATCGAAGGACTGTATTTCGATCTCTTCGTGAATCTCGAATTGATCGTCTTGATGGTCGTCGTGATTTCCATCCATGAGAACCAATACAAACTCTACGATGCGATGTCGTTGATGGCGATGATCCACCTCGGCGCCACTGCGCTAGCGGGGGCGATGGAAGCGAACTGGATCCGTGCCGGATCGGCGTTCGCGGCGTTGGTCGGATTTGGATACTTCAAATACATCAATAGCCGCAAAACCCGTTTGATTCTGAGTCCGAAGTATCGGGTAAAGAAATAATCCGGTATTACAATATCGATATGATGATTGGTAGGCTAGATGTTCTATAACTAAGTTGAACGAAAAGTGCGAAAGCACTTTTTATGTTGATATGTATCGAGTATCGATATATAATCGAAATAGAGGGATCCGATGGCTCGTCAACAATTACAGAACCTAACCGAACCGATGTACTACGTATTGTTGAGCCTGGTCGAGCCGCGACACGGCTATGGCATCATGCTTTTCGTTCGCGAGATGTCGCAGGGCAGGGTGCAGATCGGAGCCGGGACGCTTTACGCATTGTTGAGTCGATTCGAATCCGAACAATTGATCGATCTTGTGAGTAATGTTGAAAACAAGAAAACCTATCGGTTGAGTCAAGAAGGCAAAGAAATGTTGATGAAGGAAGTCAAGCGTCTGCAAACCTTGGTCGGGGATGGCCAAAAAATCCTGGGGGAACCATGAAACAGAAAATCACGTTGTCTTATTTGAACCCGTGTTTCTTGCCAAACATTGAAGATGAATTTACGAAACAAGCCGCCAAGGGGTGGTTGATCGATGAGATTTTCGAGTTGACGATGAAATACAAGAGAACAGAACCGCAAAACTTGAAGTTCAACATCATCCTTCATCCAACTCAAGCAATGGATAACCGGGATTACGAAAAGTTAAGCGAATATGAAACACTCTGTGTCCAAAGCGGTTGGGAACTGCGGACTCGTCATAAAGAATACTCGGTATTTTCGACCGACAAGCTGGATGCCGTTCCGCTTCACTTCGAATCTCAGGATCATGAGAATAACGTAAAGAAGAAGATCGATCGATTCCGCAACGGGAATATCGCAATCATCCTGTTGACTCTTCTTTTGCTTTATCTTTTTATCGGTTCACATGATTATCTGGATGATCTCTCTTATTATTCTTTTGGACAAACCCTATCCTTTGCTTTGGTCACGTGTGGCCTGTTGTTCAACCTCGTACTTGTTTGGATGTGGACGAAGCGAAGCGCAGTCCGTCATCACAATGAAAGTTTGGAATTCAGTGACTTGATCTATCGAGGGTCAAAAGCCGTCAACCTATTGTTTGTCGTCGGTTTCCTCTTGCATTTGGCATTCACAGAGCGATTCCAAATGTTTGGAGGATACTATCTTGTGATCTATATGATCTACACCAACATTAAAACGTACCGGCATTCACGAGCGACAAAGCGAAAATATTCGGCATCGCTTGAAGATGTCGTGATTTTATCGGCTTCGGTTCTATTGATCCTATTGAATTATTCCGGGGGTGTTAATCTACTTTACAGAGATCGTTTCACCTCGGATCGCGCGTTGAAACTTGGCGATTTCGTCACGAATCCCATGCCCGAAGAAATCACGGATCATCCGCAAGCCGGACCGCATATCCTGACGATCACCGATTACTTTGAGCAGGACGGGACACATTATGTCCAAACGAAAATCATGAAGTTCGACTCGCAAAAGAAACTTCAATCTTTCTGGAATGAATTACTTAAGCATCATCGCCTTGGGGGTGAAACGATTGTTGAATGGGGAGTAATCGGTTACTACGTCGAGGAAAACGGATTGATTTATCGCGATAAGGATGAAATCGTCATCATCTATACGGATTTCGATTTGAAAAGCGAAGCGAATCAAGCGATCGTTAAGAATAGACTAGGACTGAATCTAGTCGGAGTTGAGTAAGATGAAACGCAAGACGATCCTCCTTAGTTTTAACCCTCTATTTTTCCCTAGTATTGAAAATCAGTTGGCTAACATGGCGAAAAGAGGGTGGATTCTGGATGAAATCAATGAATATTCGATGATTTTCAAGTTTTCAGAATCTCAGAATCTTGTTTTTGGTACCCTCGTCCAGTCAAAACAAAATCCAAGTAAATATGATGATTCTCTAGATGAAGCTGAAATGATGTGTCGCGAAGATGGTTGGGAGTTAAGGGCGAGGTATCGAAACTTCTCGGTGTTTTCGAATGTGAGTCCGAATGCAACACCGATCCACACCGATTCATCGCATCGCTACCAAACCGTTTTAAGTAACACCGTTTTCGCAGGATCTATTTTCGGAGTGCTACTATTGATCCTCTTGTTTTTTGATCGGTCTGTCAATGGATTGGAAACATATCTATGGTTTGAACCAGTCATCGCAAGTTATGTCATCACTTTATACCTTTTTGGCGCAATAGGTGTGATTACCCTTGCACCGGCAATTACTTGGTTAGCGATGAATCGTGATAAATTCGAGATCCCGAAATTCGAGTTTCCGGATTTCTTTGTCGGGCTTCAAACAAAATTGCTCTTTATTCTCTATTGTCTCCCTTCAATACTTATCCTGTCTTACCCGTTCTTAATGCAAAAAAGAAATCTTTCCACGGGAGTTTATCTTTTTGGATTTATCGGTGTAGCGATTGTATTCAGTGTAGCAAAATGGAAAAGATTCATTCAGGGCAAAAGAGGTATGACGATCGAATCAACAATTTTCGCGATTATCTTGTTTGCAATGACTGGACTTCTTTCCGTAGGTGGAGACCGATTTATCCAATCGTTTATTTTTCAGCCTGATCGATACCTAAAGATGTCGGATTTCAATTTTGAGTCAGCGGATGTCAACGTATATGAGAATGCGAGTGTTGGTTTACTCGGGTTTGAGAAAGTGAACTATACCGAAAGTGGAGAACAGGGTAGCATTATGACCCAGATCATGGTTTTCTACACCGAAGGGCACAAGGAAAAATATTGGGATACGCTGAGAAGAGACTATCAGTTTGATACCGCGATTATTGTGGACCAACAATTCATCGGATACTACCTCAAAGAGAATCGCGGGGTATTGCTTAGGAACGGCAATGAAATCGTGCTTATCATTTCTACATTTGATCTATCGGAATTCGGTCGACTTCAGACGATACTTGAACGGCTGAAGATAACCCCCAGGTAGGGATTGAAGAAATCCTATCTGTGTATTCAATCCGAGCAAATAAAGCAAAGAATTGCAAAACAAGTCGTAGCGCATCCCATTGGCATCGTATCTATCGTTCATCAGGATTTAGGACGAGTACGTGTCATCAACTAGATCGTATAGTTCACGAGATGAAACAATCGAAGAGATGAAAAATGATCCATTCTCAAAGTGGATCATTTTCTATGCTTTGCATAGCTTGTCATTCGATCGATTCAACAACCCATCATCTTGAAGTTCAATCGCATGATGTACAGGACAATCAACAGTATCGACTCATCCTTTTTTGAATGCATCTTCAACGTCGTGGAAGCCGGTCACATCGCATCCAAGTTCCGATAGTTTCGATTTGAAGTCGTTCCATCGCTCGGAAACATGCTGCTTCAGGTCAAAAAGCGAAGCATCGCTTTCAAGGTCAAGAAGAGGAAGGATCCCGATTCCCATTTCATCCTCCACGAACATCATCTCTTTTTGAAGATGCGCAGTCGCGAGATAAGCCCAACGTGAATCCTCCGCATCGCATGCGGCGAGGACTTTGTGGTAGGTCGAGATGGCTTCCTGATAAAACGCCGTCAGGTCGTCGACATTCGGAGTTTTGGTAACCGGAGCTTCGTTTGAGATAAAAGAAGTTGCGATTCGCATTCCTTCAAGGACAAGAGACAAACAGATCGACGGATCTTTTTGATGGGGCAGAGCATCGAACACGTCGGTCAATCCGGTCGGGAAGTCATGAACCTGGGCGATGTCATGACTGAAGTTGCGGATTCCGTTGAGGTGTACGATTCCCCGTGAGAGTAGTACGGCATCGATGCACTCTTCGATCCGACAGAGGGATTCTTGAAGGATCGCCGAATGATCGGACAGTAATGACATCTTGCCAAGACGTTGGGTCGCTTCATCGATTCTCTGCTTCGCGACCCTGTTGCGATACAGCGGATCGTTTAGATACGTCGTCGCTTGGTTTTGGAGCTGGATAAAACGGGACGCTTCCTTGGGTGACTGTGCATAAAGAACCTTTCCCTTTACAAGGAGAGGAATCAAAAATTCATTGAGACGCGCGATGTTTTCCAAGCGTTCCCAAGAAATCGGAAAGAGGTCGTAGCCGACATCCTGGATCAAATAGGTTTTACAGAGTTCCTGGCTCCGACTCGTTTTCGGGACATAAAACAAGTCGACATCGGATTTCGCATGGGTGTTCCCGTTCACATACGATCCATACAGAACCAAAAGGTCGATGTCGGAAGCGTAATCCGTTTCGATACGTTTCAGGATTTCTTCAAGATAGCGTTCGTTTTGTGTTTTCATCATAACCTCGCTTCTAAAATAGTTTAGCATGTTTTTCATTTGGAATGAAATCCGTTATAATACAGAAAAGCGAGGATAGACGTATGGAAAGAACCATCGGGTTTGTGGGATGCGGGAATATGGCGAGTGCGATGATCCAGGGATGGGTGCAAGCCGGGATTCAAGGGGATCAAATCATCGTATCCAACCGGACACCCGAGAAACCGATCAAGATCCAACAGGCATTCGGCGTTCGGATCGGAAGCAACCTCGACGTCGCACGTAGTGCGAAGTGGGTGGTGTTGGCGGTGAAACCCAAAGACATCGAAAGCGTGCTGGATGAGATTCGCGGTCAATTGACAAGCGGGTCCATCGTCGTCAGCTTGGCCGCAGGGGTGACGCTTGAAACTTTGGAGAGAAAACTGGATCCTTCGATCAAAATACTCCGGATGATGCCCAATACTGCGGCGGCTCTGAACCAAGGGGTCATCGCGTGCGTTAAAGGAAGAAACATTACATCGGTCGACTTCAATGAGACCGAAGAACTATTTAAAAAGCTTGGGTATTTCCTGCCGATCGAGGAGAAGCAAATGCATGGGGAAATCGGATTAAGCGGATCGGCCATCGCGATGTTCTACCTGATGGCGGATGCGATGGGGGATGCGGGGGTGACTTTGGGGTTCACCAAAGCCGAAGCGATCCGTCTTGCCGCGGCGACGATGTCGGGAGCGGGGGCGATGATGCTTCAATCGCAGAAACATCCGATCCAACTGAAAGACGAAGTGTGTTCGCCGGGCGGGACGACGATCGAAATGGTCCGCAGCCTTGAAGCGACGGGTTTTCGGAATACGGTGATTGAAGCGGTGTTGGCGGCGGCGGCGAAATCAAAAGCGTTGTCGGAAAAATAAGATGGAATATCGGAAAGCAAGAAGCGAGGAAGTGACGGCGATCATGGAAGTGATCCATGAAGCGATCGCGGCGATGCAATCGCAGGGCATCCATCAATGGGACCAACATTATCCGACAAGCCATTGGATTCAAAAGGACATCGAGGAAGGCAGTGGGTTCGTCGTGGCGGATCAAACCGAAATCCTCGCCTATGTCTGCGTCAACGAAGACCAGCCGGATGAATATGCATTGATAAAGTGGGAAGATGAAGACGGGAAGTGTTGCGTCATCCACCGTCTGGTCGTCCATCCGAAACATCAAGGGAAGGGGATCGCGAAATTCCTGATCGCATCCTATGAAGACGATGCCCGCGACCAAGGCTATACTTCCGTTCGATTGGATACGTTTAGCGAGAATCCGATCTCGATGAGACTCTATCCGAATCTTGGGTATTTACGTCGGGGTGAAGTGAAGTTCACTCATCGTGAATCGATGTTTCCTGTCTTCGAGAAGAAACTCTAGCACCCTCTCCGGGTGCTTTTTCATGTTCATCGTACCGCCATGATTGTCCATACTACGGTTCCTTTGAGAGCGGCGCATGTCCACATTCGATGCGTATACTCCGGGTGTGAGGTGAGTGTATGATCGAATCCTGTTACCGAAACGAGATGAAATACATCGTTTCATCCTCGACCAAACAACTCTTGAGTCGACGGTTGAAGAACGTGCTCAAGATGGACCCGCATGCGGAAGAAAACGGCTACTTGGTGAAAAGCGTTTACTTCGATGATTTTTACGACGGGGCGCTGATGGATAACCTGATGGGTTCGCCATTGCGTGAGAAGTTCCGCATCCGCTACTATAACGACGATACGAAGGTCATCCATCTGGAGAAGAAAGTGAAAGTGATGGACAAGGGCTTGAAACGGATCACCCGGATCACCTTGGATGAAGCACTGCGGATGATCCGCGGCGAGTACGGCTTTCTGGCGGAGAGAGAAGACGAGCTATTAAGAGAGTTCTATGCGAAAGCGAAGCACACCGGATTAAGGGCGAAAATCATCGTGATCTATCGTCGCGAACCGTATGTCTTTCAGGCCGGTAACGTGCGTGTCACCTTGGATGACGAAATCAAGAACAGTACCGACGTGCTGCGCTTCTTCGATCCGTCGATCCCCCTGGTTCCTCAAACACGCGACTGTCTGATGGAAGTGAAGTTCGACCATGTGTTACCCGACATCGTCCGCGACGTGATCCAAACGCCCGAAACCCGCCAAACCGCGCACTCGAAATACGGGATCAGCCGCTTGATCCAACTTTGAAAGGGAATGAACCATGACATTCGATGAAATCTTCAAATCCAGTTTCCTGGAAAACCTGACCGCCGTCTCACTGACGGACTCGATCCTTGCTTTACTCAGCGCCTTCGCCTTAGGCATGTTCATCTACAACGTCTACAAGAAGACGTTCCAAGGGGTCATGTACAGCGAACCGTTCAACCTCAGCCTGCTCCTTCTGACCTTGTTGACGACCTTCATCATCCTTGCGGTGACGTCCAACGTCGTCTTGTCGTTGGGCATGGTCGGGGCGTTGTCGATCGTCCGCTTCCGTACCGCCATCAAAGACCCCTTGGACCTGGTCTTCCTGTTTTGGGCGATCGGCGGGGGGATCGTATTGGGGGCGGGCTTGATCCCCTTGGCGCTTATCGGATCCGCCTTGATCGGAACGATCCTTCTGTTCAAAGGGAAAGGGAATTCCGGGATCCATCCTTATCTGGTGATCTTGTCGATTTCGGATCCGACCATCGAAACGAAAGCCGTGGCGATCATGAATGAACGGTCGACGAAAATCCGGTTGAAATCGAAGACACGCAACCAAAATGACATCGAACTGATCTACGAAACACAGTTGGTTCAAAACGATTCGTCGTTCATCAACGACATCGCTCTGTTGACCGGGGTGAACCATGTCCAATTGGTGAGTTTCAACGGTGACTACGCTGCATAGCGGAAAGGAAGAAACATGAAAACAAAATTGAGAAAAGGAGGGGTCTTACTCATCAGCCTACTCCTAAGCGCTTGTTCGACAAGCGCCGTCATAACGGATGAAAACGAAAACAACGAGGAAGGGTCGACGCAAACGACGACGACCCTGGATGTCGCCTGGAGTGATCTGGATGGGTTGACGGACTATGACGCCGCGACGGTCGTAACGATCGCCTTAAACGAAACCAGCGTCGACGAAACCTCCGGGAATGTGGAGGTCGACAACAAGGTCATCACGATTTCCGCAGGCGGGGACTACCTGATCCAAGGGAGTCTGGACGACGGCCAGTTGGTGGTCGATGCGGGGGACGATGCGAACGTCCATCTTGTTTTCGACGGGGTGGAACTCACCAACGAAAAAGGTGCGGCGTTGGTGGTCCTCAATGCGGACAACGTCGTGATTACACTGGCGCAAGGGAGCGAGAATACCCTGAGCGACGGGCGTTTCTACACCTTGAGCGGCGATGAAGACCCGGATGCGACGATCTATGCGAAGGATGATTTGACGATCAATGGCGAGGGTTCCTTGACGATCAACGGGAACTACAATCATGGGATCCATGGTACCAATGAGGTCAACTTGGTTGGCGGAGAGATCGTCGTCAATGCGTCGGCGGATGGAATCAAAGGGAAAGACAGCGTCAAGATCAAAGAGGCCGACCTGACCGTCAACGCAGCGCATGACGGGATCCAATCCACCAATGCGGAAGAAGAAGGAAAAGGGTTCGTCTACATCGAGAGCGGGGAGCTCCGCATCGTCGCCGGGTTGGATGGCATCCAGGCGCAGACGCAGGTTCTTGTTTCAGGAGGCGAGATAAGCATACAAGCCGGTGAAAAAGCAAGCGAAGACGAGTCCGGGAAAGGGATCAAGGCGGTCCTCGACGTTCATATCGAAGATGGGAAACTTAATGTTTCTTCATCAAGCGACGACGCGCTGCATTCCAACGGGACGCTGACCATCGACGGCGGCATCCTGACATTGAACGCCGGCGACGACGCGATCCATGCGGATCGGACGCTTACCCTGAATGGCGGGGAGATCGACATCGAACGCTCCTATGAAGGGCTTGAAGCACAGGACATCAAGATCACTTCAGGCGATGTCTCGATCGTGGCCGAGGATGACGGGATCAACACATCGGCAAGTACGACCGCTGCGGTCGCTGCCGGTCCGGGCGGACAGGGCATGATGCAGGACGATGGGTCGACCTTGAGCATCACCGGGGGCAACATCCTGATCGATGCGGACGGGGACGGGGTGGATAGCAACGGGACCATCACGATGAGCGATGGCACCTTGATCGTCTTTGGGCCAAGCGTAAACAACGAAGCGCCCATCGATTATAACGGATCCTTCACACTGAGCGGCGGGACAATCTTGGCGGTCGGTTCGTCCGGGATGGCCCAACAGGCTTCCACCTCGTCCATCCACACCGTCATGATCAATACAAACACCTTCAGTGAAGGCGAGCTGGTGGCGATTCTGGATGACGCCGGTGAACTTGTGGTCGCGTTCGAGGCTCGAAAGTCCGCAAGCAACATCGTATTCGCCTCGGAGTCCTTCTCCGACGGAACCTATTCGCTCATGAGCGGGGGAACGCTGAACTCTTCCCTCGATGATTCCGTCTCGATGGAGGGAAGCTATACAGGCGGCTCAACACTGCTCGAGTTTACGATCAGTTCGGACATCACGATGGTCGGGACGTCCCAGGGTGGAACGATGCCGGGAGGCGGGCAACCGCGTCCGGGACGGAAGTAGCCTTCGGTCGTCCTCGTTGACACTTTATCCCGGTTCGGATAAAGTGTTTTCATTGAGGTGGAACATGAAAAGAAACTTACTGATCGTAACGATGGTCTTATTTTTGGGAGCTTGTTCAACGACGGGAGCGAAATCGATGAAAATCAGCGCACAGGATGCCAAGACGAAAATGGATGCCAGCATGGGGTTTGTGTTGTTGGATGTCCGGACACCGGAAGAATTCAACGACGAGCGGATTCCCGGGGCGATCAATTTGCCCTTGGATGAAATCGAGGAAAAAGTAGAATCCGTGGCGAGCGATTTGAATCAAGAAATCTACGTGTACTGTCGTAGCGGAAACCGTTCGGCCCAAGCCGCCAAGATTTTGGTGGAACTCGGGTATACGAAGGTCTACGATTTCGGCGGGATCATCGACTGGCCATACGACAAAGAATAACGCCAACCTACCCCTACAGACTGTCGACGCCTACGTCGGCAGTTTTTTTTGTGCTGGTGACCTTTGAATACGTCCATCTGCGGATGATATACGCCAAAAGCAAGCGACATGGCGGCCGATTTCACGATCGCGGACATTGTCACGACAAGCGGAGAAAAAATTCTAGAAATGTATTGACAGATGTAATCGCTTACGATAGTATTTAGGTGTAACGTTAAACTAAGGAGATGGAGATGGCTTCAATTACAGAAATCGCCAAGCGCGCGAATGTGAGTACGATGACTGTTTCCAACGTCATCAATAAGAAATACCAAAAAGTATCTTCATCGACGCGTGAACGCGTTGAGAAAGTCATCGAAGAGATGAATTATGTGCCCAATCTCTCGGCGAGGAGTTTAAAGTCGAACAATTCGAAGATCATCGTCTTTGCGATTCCTCAAACCATCGTGGACGACCCCAATAAAGATTCGGCGTTTACGAATCCGTTCTATGGGGAATTGATCAATAGCATCGAGTTTCATCTTCGCGAAAAAGGATATTATCTGATGTTCCGATTCGTCAACGATGATGAACGGCTGAGTTCGATGGTTAAAACGTGGAGCGTGGATGGTGTCATCGTGCTAGGGGCCTTGGAAAAAGAACTCTCGACGATCTTCGCGGATATCCACGTACCGTTGATTTTAATCGATACGTATATCGACTCACCGGAGTATGACTGCATCACGACCGAGGATGAAGCCGGAGGTCGGATGGCGACGGAGTACTTATTGGATCATGGGTATCGGAAACTTGGCATGGTCGCAAGTTCGATCGGGGAAACCGGTGTCGCGCAGAAACGTTATCAAGGATATCGCGACGCATTGGCATCGCGAGGTATGAGATTCGAAGAATCGATGTTGTTTGAAGGGTTCCCGTCGTATGAGTTCGGGATCGAGGTTGCATCGCGAATCGCAAAACGCAAGGATGAGTTCGATGCCATGTTCGTCTATTCGGATCTGGTCGCGATCGGTTTGATCAATGGTCTAAAGAACCAGGGGATTCGCGTCCCTCAAGATATCGCAGTCATCGGGTTTGACGGACTCTTCATCGGCGAGCTATGCGAACCCAGACTCACGACGATCAAACAGGACATCGGGGCGAAGGGTCAAAAAGCCGTCGAGTTGTTGGTGAGAAAACTGAATCGGGATTCGGAGGGTGTCGAAAACATCGTCTTGCCGGTGACCATCGTCGAAAGGGATTCCGTAGTATAAATTTCAGCCTTCACAGGCTGAAAAAATATAGCATAAAGTTTAACGATAAACGGAGGGTGTCATGAAACACTGGTGGCAAGAGTCTGTCGTTTACCAAATCTATCCTCGAAGCTTCTGTGATTCAAACGGAGACGGTATCGGAGATCTTCGTGGAATCATTCAAAAACTTGAGTATCTCGCCTACCTTGGGGTCGATGTGATCTGGCTGTGTCCGGTCTATGCCTCGCCCAACGAAGACAACGGATACGACGTCAGCGACTACACGGCGATCCATCCCGATTTCGGGACGATGGAAGACATGGACGAGTTGATCGACAAGGCCAGAGAACATGGCATCAAGATCATCATGGATATCATCGCCAACCACACTTCCGATCAACATCCTTGGTTCATCGAAGCCGGAAAATCACGCGATAGCATCTATCGAGACTATTATGTCTTCCGACCCGACCAAGGGGGGCTTCCCAGCGATCTTCAATCGATTTTCTTGGGACCGGCCTGGGATAAGCATCCGCGACTTGGCGACTATTACCTTCACCTGTTTGCGAAAAGCCAACCGGATCTCAATTGGCATCATCCGGAGGTCAGAGAAAACATCAACGGCATTTTGAACTTTTGGCTCGATAAAGGCATCGGGGGATTCAGGTTTGATGTCATCGACCTGATCGCGAAGGAGATCGATAAAGGCATCATCGCGGACGGACCGAAACTTCATGAATACATCCAGGAGATGAACCGGAAGTCGTTTGGTCAACACGATGTACTGACGGTCGGGGAAACCTGGGGTGCGACGGTCGAAAAAGCGAAGAAGTATTCCAATCCTGACGGCAGTGAGTTCTCGATGATCTTCAATTTTTCACACATCCTCCTCGATTCATTGCCGGGTAAAGAAAAATGGGACTACATCGACTTGGATTTGTTGAAGCTAAAAAACGTATTCGATCAGCAGCAAACCCAACTGTACCAAGCGGGATGGAACTCGCTTTTCTGGAACAACCACGATCTACCGCGCATCGTTTCGCGTTGGGGGAATGATCAGGAGTACAGGGTCCAATGCGCGAAGATGTTCGGGATACTGCTCCACTTCATGCAAGGAACCCCCTATATCTATCAAGGGGAAGAACTAGGAATGACCAATGTCAGATTCGACGACTTCGCCGACTATCGGGATATCGAGACCAAAAACATGATCGATCAACGACGGAAAGCGGGATACAGTGAAGAATCGATCCGGAATGCGATCTGGAAAATCGGCAGGGACAACGCTCGAACTCCGATGCAATGGGATGCGACACGGAACGCGGGGTTCACCACGGGTGAACCGTGGATCAAACTGAATCCGAATTATCCGCAGATCAACGTCGCCTCGCAGATCGATGACGAGGAATCTGTCCTTCAACTGATGCGGAAACTGATTTGGTATCGCAAAGAGAGCGAATTGAAGACGTTGATCCGAGACGGAAGCTTCAACCTCATCTTGACACAACATCCTGACATTTTCGCTTATCAAAGAACGTATTCAGGCGAACAGTTGACCGTGATCTGCAACTTCCACGGGAATGAATGTTCGCTGGATCTCGATACAACGAATTGGGTTCGGATCCTTGGCAACTATTCTGGAAAAGATGCTGAAATCGGTTTACACTTAAGACCATACGAGGCTGTTGTCTTTAGGGGTGAAGTTGGACAAAAAACAGGCTTGCGGGATTAAGAGAAATAAACAAAAGGAGAAAATGATGAAAAACCTAATGATGAAGTGTTGTGTCGTTCTGGCCACGCTGGTGCTCTTGGTTGCTTGCGCACCTGCCAAAGAAGAGAATGTACAGATTAAGTTTATGAATTATTCGTCCAACGGAGGGAATGAAGATGCACTCGAAGCCATGGTTAAGGCGTTCGAAGATCAGAACCCGACCATCGATGTCGTCATCGAGACCTACGGTTACAATGATTACTTCACTCAGTTGGCGACGCGTGTCGCCGGCGACCAAGCACCCGACGTGTTTGAACTCAACATCGAAAACTTCCGTGCCTATGCGGACAAGGGAGCGATCGCCGAGCTGGACAGTGTTCTTGAAGACAATGACATCGATGTCAGTTTGATTCACCCGAAAGCCTTGTCGGCTTTCCAAATCGACGGGAAACAATATGGTTTACCGACGAAGTTCTCGAATGTCGTACTCATCTATAATAAAGACCTCTTTGATCAGGCCGGGATCGCCTATCCGACCGAAGACTGGACTTGGGATGAAGAACTTGCCGCGGCGCAAAAGATCCGTGCCCTCGGTGACGACATTTATGGAATCTTCCGTCCTGTCCAAACATGGGAATTCTACAAGACCGTCGTGCAAAACGGCGGTGCGATGATGAATGCCGACCAAAGCGAATTCACCTTGAATTCGGCGGAAAACATCGAAGCGTTGTCGATGATGGTCGATCGCATCAATGTCAGCAACGTCACGCCGACCACCGAACAGATGAGCGGCATCGGGGATTGGGACCTGTTTATCTCCGGACGACTCGGCATGATCGTCACCGGTATCTGGGCGTTCGGTAAGTTTACGACCGATTGCACCTTCGACTGGGATATCGCCGTCGAACCGGGCATTGAAGAACATGCGACCCACTTTTTCTCGGATGCCTTGGTCGTCAGTGCCGACTCCGCTGAAAAAGACGCGGCGGCCTTGTTCAGCGCCTTTATCGCCGGCAGTGAAGAGTCCGCGAAACTTCGCGTCGAAGCAAACTGGGACCTCCCGGTTGTCCTTTCCGAGGATGTCATCGCCGACTACATGGCCGTCACGCCTCCGGCAAACAAACAAGCCGTGTTCGATTCGCTGGATTACCTGGTCATGCCTCCGTCACTGGAAAAATTCAGCGCGGTCGCCGATGACCTGCAAGTCTATCTCTCCAAAGCCATCAGCGGTGAATTGACTGCGAAAGAAGCATTGGATCAAGCGCAAGCCACCATTAGCGCAAAGTATTAAAGTGATGTAGAATGCGGATAGCCCCTTTCGGGGGGCTATCCCATCTTTGAGGAGGATCGCCATGCGAAACATGCAGAAACAAACGAAAATCTTCCTGATCCTATTTCTTGTCCCCAGTGTCTTCGGCTTCATCGTCTTTTCACTGATCCCCATGATTTCGGCGTTCTATCTCAGTTTTACATCCTGGGATGTCATCGGGGGAGCCCCTGAGTGGATCGGCATGAAGAACTACATCGATATCTTCCGGAGCGAAGAATTCTATCGGGTCATGCGGAACACGTTGAAGTTCATCACGTTCTATATCCCCTCGATCATGGTCTCATCCTTATTGGTCGCCCTGTTGTTTGATCGTAAAATCAAAGGGATGGGGATGTTCAGGGTCTTGCTTTTCATCCCGGTCCTGACTTCCTGGATCGCAGGCGCAATCATCTGGCGATCCGTCCTTAGCGGACAGTACGGATTGATGAATAATCTTCTTGCACTCTTCTCGATCAAAGGACCGGCATGGTTGACCGATCCGGATTGGGCGATGATCGCGGTCGTGATGGTCAGTGTTTGGAAAGATTTAGGCTTTTTCTCCTTGATTCTGTTTGGCGGGCTTCGCGGCATCGACAAGACGCTTTATGAAGCTGCAAAAATCGATGGAGCGACATCGTTTCAAGTTCTCCGAAGGATCACGATCCCGTTGTTGACACCGACCATCTTCTTCGTCTTGGTCACGACGATCATCAATTCGTTCCAACTTTTCCCACAAGTCATGGTAATGACCGGAGGGGGTCCGGATGGTGCGACGCAGGTCATGGTCGAACGCATCTACACTTATGGGTTCAGGTATTTCGAGATGGGGTATGCGGCGGCCATGGCGGTTATCCTCCTGCTGATCATCGTCATCGTCACCATCGTCCAAATGAGACTTCAGAAAAAATGGGTGTTTTATGAATAAAAAACTTAAATTGGAAAATACCGGCGTTCTCGTCGTTCTGTTTACACTGACGTTCATCAGTATCCTGCCATTCCTTTGGATGATTTCGACATCCCTTAAATCAAACGGGGCGCTACTTTCGATTCCGGTCGAGTGGATTCCAAAGACGGTTTCCTGGGCGGCGTTCATCAAGGTGTTTACACGTCTTCCTTTCATCGGCGCCCTGGCGAACAGTACGTTCATCACCATGACCTCGACGACCATCACCTTGATCTCATCCAGCCTGGCGGCGTTCGTTTTCGCCAAGTTCGAGTTCAAGTACAAGAACCTTCTTTTCACGCTTTTCCTCGCAAGCATGATGATTCCGATCCAGGTGACGGGCATTCCGATCTTCATCATCCTCACGAAGCTGAACCTGACGAATTCCTATCTCGGCGTGATCTTCCCGACCGTCTTCAACGTTTTCGCGATTTTCCTTCTGCGCCAATACATGAAAAACATTTCCAACGATTTCATCGAAGCGGCATTCATGGATGGCGCCAACTTCTGGCAAGTCTATTGGAAAATCGTACTCCCGATGAGCATCGTCCCGTTGACGACACTGTTCGTGATCAATTTCATGAATTATTGGAACGATTACTTCTGGCCGCTCATCATCTTGAGCGATCCGAACAAGATGACGCTTCCTGTTCTACTCAGCAAACTCAATGCGCAATATACGACGGAGTACAATACACTGATGGCGGGATCGCTCGTCTCGATGGTTCCGATTCTCATCGTTTATGCCTTTGCGCAGAAATATTTCATCGCAGGCATCCAGGAAGGTGGAATAAAGTAAAATGTATCCGGGAATGACATTCATCGGGACCGGGAAGTTCGCCGGCCTCTACGGACTAAACGAAACCATCGTCGACCAAAAGGCGACCGGCCTCCAACACTTCTTCATCGGCGACTATCGGAAAGACCTGATCCATACCGCGTGCAGCGTCGCCATCATCGACGACAAAGCGTATTTCGGGGATCGGATCAAACCGAAGGTCGGGCATCCCAATCGCGTGCGATTGAAGTCGTCAGTCGAAGGCCATGGGGTCTTCGTCGATACGCTAACGCAAGACCGGTTTCTCAAGACGGATCGCGTCGGGACGCTTCGCGACGACATGCTTTATTTCGAAACGGAAATCATCAATCAGAGCGAAGAGACGATGGATGTGAAGGTAGCTTCGTTGGTGATCACTCAACGAAACGCGGAGTTCAAGATTAAGAAAGCAGGGGGCGCGATCATGTTCGAGTGCGAAGGCAAGCACTTTGCGATGATGGCGCAAGAAGGGATGACCTATCATGCTTCGTTGGATGCCCCAAGCGGGTTCATGTATCATGGAATCGAAGATCTTCTCTATGCGAAAAACGAGTTCGATACCTCATTGGCGTCCGAAACCCCGATCTCCGTTTCGATAGAATCGCGAGTATCGATCAAGGCGCACGATGCCTATCTTTTCCGGTGGATGCTTGTGGTCGGGGATCACGAAGAAGAACTTCGTGTCAAACTCGACGCCTTATCGTTCGACCATGCAATCGAAAGAATCAAATCCTATTGGCAAACGTGGTTGAACCGATCGACCGTTCAAAGCAGATTCCCTGAAGTGAGCGATACGATGTTGGTTGCTCTTAAGGCGGCGACTCTCAATGGGTTTCTACCGGCGGATTTGACCGGGCATTACTTTGCGAATGGTAAGGCTTGCTTCTATGTACGGGATGCGTTGATGGGAGCCCGTGCCTTTCTCTATTCAGGTCACCGGGAAGAGTTTCTACAGGTCGTTCGCACGCTTCTGGACTGTCCCAGAAAAGAGAACGGAGAATTCTATCAACGATACAATCCGGATTTATTACCCGATGAAGGCGCCAATAACAATGTCTTCTCGCAGATCGATGCGATCGGTTATTTTGCCCGGGTCGTGAGCGATGATTTCTCGATGCATCATGAACGAATCGTCGACTTCGCTTATTTGCGAAGCGTCGTGGATGGATTGAATCATGTGGCTCAAAAGAACGGGTTGTACGGACCCGAGGGCGGGGTGAATGAAGGGGTTTTCGGACCGGCTTTCATCACGTCGACGAACATGTTCATCGCCGGAGGGCTGTTCGGCGCTGCCGAGTTGGCGACCTCTTTGGGTAAGGAAGATGAAGCGAAACGCTGGAAAACCATGGCTGAGCGGCTCGTAGAAAGCATCGAATCCTGTTTTCTCGAAGAAGGGTACTATGCATATGGATATGTGGAGTACCACGACGAGATCCTCAGAAAATACGACACGCCCCAGTTTTTTGCGGCAAGCCTCGGTTATCCATTGACGGAGAACTACGAAAAAAACTACAAAGTGCTTGACCGAGCGGCATCGTTCTTTCAAGACGGTATCGGGTACAGTGAGCAAGAATACCATCATGGCCCGTGGCTGTTCAACACCGCGGCTTCAGCCCAAGTCGCCCGATCGCTCGGCGATGTGGAAGGGTATGAGCGTAAGGTGAAGTGGATGGCGGATCATCGCAACGAGTATGGACTTCTTCCTGAAGCGATCGATGCGACCGACGAAAGACGATGCTTCATCAATCCCTTGATGTGGGCGAGTGCCGAATGTGTCTGTGCCTGCTACGTTGACGAAATCATGAAATTAAGGAGATAACCTGTGAACCCGATAACATGGAGAATTAGCCGAAACACTAAAAGACGGGAATCCGTTTTCGATCACGAAATCCTTGTCGAGAAGGGGTCGATCACGATCCGACTCTCGGATCATGAACGCGTAGTGGGTTTTGGCGAGCGGTTCGATGCGGTTGATCAGCGAAACCATGTCTTTGACAACCATGTCGTCGACCACTTTTGCCATCAAAACGACCACACGTATTTCCCTCTACCTTTCTTTCTCACCACACGGCATTTCGCGATGTTTTTGGAAACGAAGAAAATCGTCCGCTTCGATTTGACGAACGATCTTGTCATCGATCTTCTGAAGGATGATGATGAAGTGAACATACATTTCCTTGGCGGTAACCCGCGTACTCAAATCGCATCTTTCATCCAACTGACCGGAAGAACACTGTGTCCTCCGAAGTGGGCTTTCGGTCCGTGGATGAGTGCGCATCGATGGAATAGCGACCGATTGGTCGATGAACAACTCAGAATCATCAATGACTTACGCTTCCCGTTCACGTCGATGGTTCTGGAGCAGTGGAGCGACGAAGCGACATTCTACATCTTCAACGGGGCGAAGTACGTCACGAAAGAAGAGTGGACTCCAACCTACGGTGATTTCGAATTCGATGAGAACGGACCCTGGAAAGACCCCAGAGCGTTGATTCAACGGATCCATGATCAAGGGTTGCGTCTCTTGCTTTGGCAATGTCCGATCATCAAGGAACTTGAACCCAAAGACGGTACGAACGAACAACACGCGTTGGATCAAAAGGCGGTTATTCGGAATGGACTCGTCTGCCTGCTTCCCGATGCATCGCCATATAAAATCCATCCGGGACACTGGTTCCCCGGGTCGATGATCCCGGATTTCTCAAACCCGGATATGAAAGAATGGTGGTTTTCGAAACGAAAATACCTGCTGGAAATCGGGGTCGATGGTTTTAAGACGGATGGCGGGGAATTCATCTATCAGGACGACGTTTGCTTTCGATCCGGCTTGACGGGGAAAGACATGGTCAACCAATACAGTCACGACTACATCGAAGCCTATGCGGAATTTGTCGGGGAGGGTCGAACCCTCTTTAGCCGGGCGGGGTATGTCGGTCAGCAGTCGGTCGGGATTCAATGGGCCGGTGACCAGAAATCCACCTGGTCGGAATATCAGAGCGTCTATCGCGCTGGATTGAATGCCGGACTCAGCGGTCAAACCTTCTGGAGTTTCGATATCGCAGGCTTCGCCGGGGATCTTCCGGAGCCGGAGCTCTATCGTCGTGCGACCCACGTGGGGGTGTTCACCCCGGTCATGCAACTTCATTCCGAGCCGGTCGGCGGGCAATTCTCGCTTCTGACCAAAGAAAGGGTGTTTGTCAACGACCGCACGCCTTGGAACATGGCGGAACAGTTTGGTGACGTCGCGTTGGTCGAGGATTGCCGCAAATACTACTGGTTACGTATGAATTTATTGCCGCATATCTACAGCGAGTCGCTGAAGTGTGTTCAAAACGATCACGTCCTTTTTAAGCACATGATGATCGATTATCCGGATGACCCGACGGCTTGCCGGATCGATGACCAACATCTCTTAGCGAATCTTTTGGTCGCCCCGGTGTTGGCCAAGGGGGTCCAAGCGCGCGACATCTATCTTCCTGAGGGCGACTGGTATGATGTATTCGACCAGCACAAGTTCAAAGGGAATGCGATCTATCACGTAGAGACTCCGATGAATCGTCTGCCGGTCTTCGTAAAGTCCGGATCCGCACTTTGCCTGAATCTTGGCGATTCGTGTGAACTTATGAGCGATGTGGGGAATGACCTCGACGTAGGCCCGAATCATCTTTGGATCTACGGCGACGCAGGGAAACACCGCATCGTCAACGAGGACGAGGATTTCGAAATCATTTGGAACAACGATACGATCGACTATGTCGGAAGACTCCACAGGTCGTATCAAGTAAAATGGATTCGCTGATCCGAGCTTTGGCGGAAGGGTTGTGGAAACTTCCCGACATCGAAGCGCTGCTTCTCTTCGGTTCTGTTTCACGACAACAGAACGATGCGTATTCGGATCTCGATTTCCTGGTAATCGTGAAGGAAAGCGCGGTTCCTCTTTATACCGCCGATTTGGATTGGCTGAGTCGATGCGTCACGATCGATGCGGTTTCAAGAGAAGGCGAGGATTCGTTCAACGTGTTGTTTGCTGGAGGGATCGTCGGGGATTTCGGAGTCGTCTCGTTAAAGCACTTCGGTGAATACCCACATGAAGCGGGGGTCGTTGTTTTTCAGCGAGAGAACATCGATCTTTCGTCCAGCAATATCAGGATCCTTCCGTCGGTGCGTACCCAAGAAGAGTGGCTGAACCGCTTCCTGTTTAAACTCTATCTCGGACTGGGACGATATCTCAGAGGTGAACGCATCAATGCCCACACGTTGATCGAAGGGGAGGCGCTGCATGCCTTTCTGCATCTGGTCAAAACGCCCGGGGCTGTTTATGACCCTTATCAGATCGATCGACACTTCGAGTCGATCCATCCTTCGGGTGACTTCTTGAGCGAAGATTACATTGGCTCACTGACCGACTTGCCGGACATCGGACGGAGAATGTTGTCTGAAGTCAGGTCGCGTTATCCGATCCATCCTGAGTTTGAATCTCGAATCACTTATCGCTTCGAAGAGTGCGAGAGGGTAAAAACAATCATAAAGATGACCGAAAAATAACGCCTGAAAGGCGTTTTTTCGTGATTGGATGTGGGATGAAACGGCGGATAAGGCGAAGAGGATGAAAAAGAATATAAATAAGTAAAATAAGTACTTGAAGAAAATAGGAAAAGTAATATAATATAAGAGAAAGAAGGTGACGTTATGTTCGAATGGATCCCGGGGAACGCAGTCCAACTTCTTTTGACGCTCAATCCCGGAAACCTAACGCTTAATGCAGCCGCCGCCCGCTATCTGGACGAGGTCCGCTATGTGTCGATCGGATTGGATAAAGCCCACCGACGCATCGCCATCAAACCCGTGACCAAACGCGAGATCGATCTCCAATTGGTTCCAAACGAGCATCTCCACAAAGTGACCATCGGGAACGGCTATGCACGCATCACATCCAAATCCGTATGTGATTCGATTTGTGAAATGGCTAAGGTGAAAGCTGACGGAAGTAAGTTTAAAATCGTGTATAATGAAGTGGATAAGATGTTGATCGTCGACTTTAGTCGACCGTCGATTTGAGGTGAACATCATGCTAGACTGGTTATGGATTATCGTCTTCCTAAGCGCGATCCTCGTGGAAGTCGTGACCTTGGGTCAATTGGTTTCCATCTGGTTCGCCGTCGGGGCGGCCGGAGCGTTGCTTGTCCAATGGATGGGCGGGGAATTCGTGTTGCAAATGTTTACGTTCATCGGTGTTTCCGTATTGGCGATGTTGGCGGTACGTCCTTTGGCGGCGGCTTACCTTCGCGGGAACGTCGTTTCGACCAACGTGGACCGTTTCATCGGACAACAAGTTCATCTCATCAAAGGCATCAGTGAAGGTAGTTGGGGCGAAATCAAATTCAACGGTTTGATTTACGCTGCGATCAGCGTTGACAACCGAGCGATCGAGGCCGGGGAACTGGTCGAAATCGTGGCGATCGAAGGTGCAAAACTCATCGTTCGTAAAATCGATTCGATAGAAAGGTAGGGAACCATGGATTATCTCATTCCGCTGTTTATTTTCCTCTTCGTCATCCTGTTGGTCATCATCGTGTTGACGTACACCGTCAGGATCATCCCGCAATCCAATGCTTATGTCGTTGAACGCTTGGGGGCGTACGACCGTACGCTTCAACGCGGTCTGCATGTCATCATCCCGATCATCGACCGTGTCTCCAGCCGTGTCAGTTTGAAGGAATTGGTGAAGGATTTCGCACCGCAACCGGTCATCACGAAGGACAATGTCACCATGATGATCGACACCGTCGTCTATTTCGCGATTTTGGATCCGAAGCTGTACACCTACGGTGTCGTCAATCCGATCAATGCGATCGAGAACCTGACGGCGACGACCTTGCGTAACATCATCGGTGAACTGGAGTTGGACGAAACGCTGACTTCCCGTGAAATCATCAACACGAAGATGCGCGTGATTTTGGATGAAGCGACCGACCCTTGGGGAATCAAGGTCAACCGTGTCGAAGTCAAAAACATCATTCCTCCGCGCGACATCCAAGAAGCGATGGAAAAGCAGATGCGTGCGGAACGCGACCGTCGTTCGGCCATCCTGAACGCGGAAGGCGAAAAGCGTTCTGCGATCTTGATCGCGGAAGGTGAAAAAGAATCCGTCGTCCTGCGTGCCGAAGCGAAGAAGCAAGCGTTGATTTCCGAAGCCGAAGGGCAGGCGCAGGCGCTTGAAAGAGTCTACCAAGCCCAAGCCCGTGGGATCAAACTGATCAACGACGCTTCGCCGAATGAAGCCTATATCACCTTGCGCGGATACGAGACCTTCGAAAAGGTTGCCAACGGGCAAGCGACGAAGATCATCATCCCTTCCGAATTGCAGAACATGGCCGGGTTGTTGGCCGGTGCGAAAGCGATGCTGGAAAAGGATGAACCTGCGAAAGTCATCGAACCTGTCAAAGAAGGGTAGCCAAACGGCTGCCTTTTTTCTTTTGATCCACGATAATCCGTCACGGTTGGAACGTATCGATTATAATGAAAAGTAAAGATAAGCAACAAGGAGAAGCTATGAAAACATTGGAGACAAACCGTCTGATACTCAGGGGATTCCGGGAATCCGACGTGGACGACACCTATGCCTATTGCATCGACCCGGATGTCGGACCCAACGCGGGGTGGATGCCCCACAAAAACAAGGAAGAAACCCTGACCATCATCCATCACTTCATGTTGAACGAAGAAGTATGGGCGATCGTCGAGAAGGAGAGTATGAAAGTCATCGGATCGGTGGGTCTGCATGCGGACCGTAAGCGGAGTACGCCGGATGTGAAGATGATCGGCTATGTCCTGGCGAAACCGACCTGGGGGAAAGGGTATGCGGTCGAAGTGGTGAAGAGCGTGCTGGAATATGCTTTCGAGGAAATGAAACTGAAGATGGTCACCGTCTATCATTTCCCCTTCAACACCCGGTCACGTCGCGTCATCGAGAAAACCGGCTTCCACTATGAAGGGACCTTGCGATATTCCACGAAACTCCCTGACGGGCGAATCACGGACGATGTTTGTTACTCGATGGACGTGGATGAATATTACCATTTGCGTGAATCGAAGGGATGACGTAAGCGAAAACGTCATTGATTGACAGTAAGGTTCGTGCGAAGGGTAGTGAAAACGAACCTCCCAAAAGTTGGTAAGGATTTTCAAGAGATGGAACCAAAAAACCGAAAATTGAATCGAAATTAGTAAGACAAACCGATGAAATTAAGATACAATAAGGAAGAAATCACGAAGAACACCGTGACAAAGAACCACCGAGGAGGACGAAGCATGAAAAAGATCGTACTATTATGCGCAGCCGGGATGTCAACCAGCCTATTGGTCAACAAAATGAAAGCTGCAGCCGCTGCTGAAGGTTTTGAATGTGATATCGAAGCGTACCCTGTCGCCGAAGCAAGCCGCGTCGGAAAAGAAGCCGATGTCATTTTGTTGGGCCCGCAAGTCCGTTATAACTTGAATAACGTTAAGAACCAATTGCCAGGCAAACCGGTCGAAGCGATCGACATGGTGGCCTACGGTATGATGGACGGCAAGAAAGTCATCGCCCAAGTCAAGAAAGCGTTGGGACTTTAATCATGGAAGGGATGGAACTGCTTTCGTTTCAGATCATTTCCGCCGTCGGCACCGCCCGCTCGATGTACATCGAAGCGATCCAGGAAGCCAAGAACGGAAAGTTCGATGAAGCCGAGGCATTGATCAAGGAAGGTTCCGATATGTTCGTCCAAGGACATCACGCGCATGCCGAATTGATCCAGAAAGAAGCTTGCGGCGAACAAACACCGTTCTCCTTGCTGCTCATGCATGCCGAAGACCAATTGATGAGTGCGGAAGCGTTCAAAATCATCGCTGAAGAACTGATTGCAGTTTACAAGCGTTTAGGTTAAGCGGATGGAATTGGGACTGATATTACTCAATCAGATCGAATTGATGTTCGTTCTGATGGGGATCGGTACCCTGATGTATAAAAAAGGAATCATCAGCGCCCAGGGCTCAAGAGAACTGGGCGCTCTCTTATTATACGTGGTGACCCCTTTGGTCATGATCAGGGCATACTCGATCGAAGCGACGCCTGAGCGGACTTCCGGATTGATCGTGTCGGCGCTTTTGGGGGCCGTCGCCTTTGGGATCAGCGTTCTGGTTGCGAGGGTCTTCTTCCGTCACCATCGCCTGGAACAATTCGGCGTCGCTTTCTCCAATGCCGGGTTCATCGGGATTCCCTTGATCCAGGCCTCGTTGGGGACCGAAGCCGTCTTCTACTTGTCCGCCTTCCTGATCCTTACCTCCATCGCGATGTGGACCTACGGCATCGCG
>JAHFCO010000051.1 GCA_023249475.1 Bacillota bacterium
TAAAAAAGACACAACGACGAAGAAAAAAGAGAAGGATTTTTGAGTCTCCTTCTCTTTCACCCACACTGAATTTTATAGCGTGCTTTTCCTAAACCACACTCTATCTTAGAGTGCTGTTTTTTTAACTTTTCGAGAGAATCGCCTTGACCGCTTTGACCAGGCTCATCCGGTTCCCGTAGGACAATGAACCCAAACGATAGATGCGGATCGAGACGATCGCCAGACCGTAGGTCGTGATCGCCATCAAGGCCAGCGAGATCACCAGTTCATACAGCGGGACCGCCGTCATGAAGTAGCGGATCGGCATGGACAGAATCGCGGTGAACGGGACATACGAACCGATTTTGATCATCAGGCTGTTGGGCATGTTCATGCCGATCGAGGCGATCAGATAGGCGACCATGAACAACATCGTGATGATGGAGACCGAGGAGCCGACGTCTTCGACTTTGGAGACCAGGGATCCCAGCGACGCATAGACGAAGAGATACAGGAGGTACCCGAGGGCGGTGAAGACCAGGAAGACCAGGATGGCGTCGAAGGACAAGGATCCGAAAATCATGCGGTCGATGAAATCGGGATAGTTCGCTTTGTTGAGCAGGTATCCGATCAAGCCGGTCGAGATCAACAGGCCGAACTGAACCAAACCCGCGACCCCGTTGGCCAACACTTTCCCGACGATCAAGGCATCGGGCTTGGTGGAAGTGATGAGGATTTCCATCGTCCGGTTGTCTTTCTCACGGGCGACGGAGGTCGAGACGAAGGATCCGTACATGATGACCAGCATGTAGACCGCAAACATCAGGATATAGCTGATGATGTAGCTTTCCCCGGCGTCTTTGCCCAAGACTTCTTCGCTCATCGCGATTTGCACGTTGGAGGCGTTCTTCACGGCGATCGGGTCGATTCCCGCCAAAGCGAGGTTCTTGTCGATCTGGATCGACTGCAGGACCGCTTTCAGCATCTCGGGTCCGGCCGTATACATTTCTTTGTTTTTGAGGATGGATTTGAAGGAGGTCGGGCTGTCGATGACATATCCGCTATCGCGGACCCCTTCTTCCACATCTTTCTTCAACTGAGATTCATCGTCATAGAACGCGACCTCGTCGCCGATGAAGAACACCAGTTCATCCTTCGTCAGGTTTTCGCTGTTCATGACGATCCCGGCATTGCCGATGTCGATCAAGGCGGGGTTGGGGTCGATCGGCGTTTCCTTGTCGAAGACGGCGATCAGCGTCGGGATGGTCGTGGCCGCGAAGATGACGATCGCCATGATGAAGGTCGTCACTTTCACGGATTTCTTACCCAGGATACTGCGTAGTTCAAACGCAAAGACTTTGCTTGTATTATGCATTTTCATCACCTACCGTTTTTACGAAGATGTCTTGCAGACTCGGTTCATACACCCCGAACATTTCAAGATCGATCTTGGCGTCCATGCATTCCTGCAAGAACATTGTTTTCGTCTTCCCGTCCAATAATTCGATGATCAACGACTTGTCGTCGTGGTCGACTTTGATTTGTTTTATGCTAGATTCAAGTTTGTTTCGCATTGTTTCGTGTTGGTCGCTGGCGAATCCGACCCGGATTCTCTGTTTCCCTAGGTCGCGTTTAATCTCCTTCAGATTCCCGCTCAATACGATACGCCCTTTATCGATCAACGTGATTTCGTCACAGAATTCTTCGACATAGCCCATCTGATGACTCGAAAAGATGACCAGTTTCCCCTTTTGGATGGATTCGACGATCACTTCCTCCAAGACCTGCGAGTTCACCGGGTCCAAGCCGCTGAACGGTTCGTCCAGGATGATGATTTCGGGATCGTTCAATAACGCCTGGGCGATCTGTATTTTCTGTTGGTTCCCTTTCGACAGTGTTTCCAACTTCTGGTTCTTCGCATAGCTTAAACCGAAACGTTCCAGCCAATACTCCGCGCTCGCTTTCGCTTCGCTCCGGCTCGCGCCGCGAAGCGTACCGAAGTAGATCAGTTGGGGCAGGATCTTCTCCTTGCCATACAACCCGCGCTCTTCCGGGAGATAGCCGACCTTCTTTTTGGAAGGCTCGAACTTCTTCCCGTCAAGCAAAAACTCCCCGCTATCCGCCGTAAACACATCCATCAACGCCCGGATCGTCGTCGTCTTCCCGGCCCCGTTGCGTCCTAGAAAACCCATCGCCTTACCCGACGTCACGGTGAACGTGACATCGTGCAGGATCTGTTTGTTGGTGAAACTCTTATTGATTCCTTTGATTTCCAGTATCATTTCATTCTCCTTTTCCTACGAAACTATATCTAGTTTACTCTTTCACAAATCCGGATGCAATGTTTCACGTCTTAAATTTTCCTTAAAACACATGGAAATCATCCGTTATTTCGTGAAAAAAGCGGAATTGACAGAGTATGTTATAATACATAGGCAAAAAACAGTGAAAACCACGAAGGAAGTGTCACCATGAACGAAACCACATTCGCCCGTTTCGGGCTTCAGGAAGAAATAACCAAGGCGATCGACCTGCTCCATTACAAACATCCGACCCCGGTCCAGACGATGCTGATCGAAGCGATGCTGCAGCACAAGGACGTCGTCGTACAATCCCAAACCGGGAGCGGTAAAACCGCCGCGTTCGCGATTCCGATCTGCGAGATGTTGGATTGGAACGAAAACAAGCCCCAAGCCTTGATCCTTACCCCGACCCGTGAACTTGCGCTCCAGGTCAAGGAAGACGTCTTCCACATCGGGCGCTTTAAACGCGTGAAGGTCGCCGTCCTGATCGGACAAACGCCCTTCAGCGTACAGGAAAACGAACTCAAACAGAAAACGCACATCGTCGTCGGGACCCCGGGACGAGTCATGGATCATCTTCAGCACGGCACCTTGGATCTATCGAACCTGAAGTATCTGATCATCGACGAAGCGGATGAAATGCTGAACCTGGGATTCATCCCGCAGATGGATGAAATCCTGAAGACCCTGCGAAGAGATCGCCAAACCGTTTTGCTTTCCGCGACGATCCCATTCCAGATCCAAAAACTCATCGACAATTACTGCGTCGAACCGGAAATCGTCGTCATCGAGGATGAAGACCGGGTTTTCGACCGCATCGAACAATTCAAATACGAAGTCATCGCTTCCGCGAAACTCAAAGCCCTGAAGGAAGTGCTGACCGTCGAGAATCCGGACAGCTGCATCATCTTCGCGAATCAGAAAGCCACGGTCGACGAGATTACGAAAGAACTCAACGAACTGCGCTACCCCGTCTTCAAGCTGCACGGCGGGCTCGAGCAGAAAGACCGCATCAAAATCATCAACGATTTCAAGAGCGGCGCTTTCCGTTACTTGATTGCGACGGACGTGGCGGCACGCGGATTGGACATCGAATCGGTCTCCCTCATCATCAATTACGATTCGCCGTTGGATGGCGAGACCTATGTCCATCGCATCGGACGTACCGGACGGTTCGACCAATCCGGCAAGGCGATCACCTTCGTCACCGCCAACCAAGGGAAATACCTCAACCATATCGAAGCCTTCATCAAACAACCTTTGGGAGTCTATGAGAGACCTTCCGCGGATGTCATCCTCGCGGCTCGTCCCCAGTTCACGCAAAAGAAGAACACCTTGCAGGCGAACAAGGGAAACAAGGCTTCCGCATTGAACTATGAGATCCTGCGCTTGCAGATCAAGGGCGGGAAACAGGCGAAAATCCGTCCGGTCGACATCGTCGGCGCGCTCTGCAGCCTACCGGGCATCGAATCCAACGATATCGGCGTCATCCAGATCGGGGAGTTGTTCACGGACGTGGAGATCCTCAACCATAAAGGCAACCAGGTGTTCCACCAGTTGCAGGAAACACCGATCAAAGGCAAACTTCGCCGGGTCACCAAAACCAATCTAAAATAAACACGCGGCGACGCGTGTTTTACTTTGTTTCGTTGTTTTCTCCTTGATCCACCCAAGCGATGATTTCAGCGAGGGTTTGTTCGATCGTTTTGTCTTTACGGTAAACCACGCACTTCGCCAGCTTTTCATTGCATCCGCTTTCGACGAACTTTCGGTTCATCGCGTTGTATTGTTCAAGGTGTTGCGTTTCGATCCCTTCACGATGATCGAAATGCAAATCCCGGATCGTTTCCTCACGATCCGGTGAAATCGTTAAGAGAACCACGTTCGCATAGGGTTGAAACGCCGCGCAGATCCGCTTGAAGTACCCTTCGCTTTTAACGGTATGCCCACCTCCGAAATCAAAGACGGCGGGTTCATCCAGTTCAAGCAGCATTTCGACCTGCTGTGTCTCGAACGGTTCGAAATACGCATGGAGATTCCCTCCCGATACATGGATCGCATGCATTTCATCTCGGGAATACCCGGGCATCTTGGCATAGTATTCCTTACGAAGACCATCCACATCGATCAAAGGCATTCCATAATGTTTCGCAAGTGCTTCGGAAATCGTCGTCTTCCCGACCCCCATGGGTCCGATCAACAGGATGCTTGTTTTGTGTTTGTTGCTCATTCGTTTCTCCTTCGACTCAATAGCCTAAAAACAAGAGGAGTCCCACCAGGTTGATCCCGATGTTGGCACAGGCATGGAAAAGATAGGAATTCAAAAACCCTTTTCCGCTCTGGTTGAGGAGACTGAAGAACACGCCGACGATCCATAACCCGACGATCATCAACAAGACCACCCACACCTCAAACATGCCATAGAGGATCGCCACGTGATAGATCGCGAAAAGTAGGCTCGATACCAGCCGATTCGTCCATTTTGAAGGGATGCGGAGTTGAAGCGGGATGAAATGGCGGAAGAAGAATTCTTCCAAACCGGAATTGACCAAGACGATGTAAAGACTGACGAAGAGGAAATTATCCAAGGTTACGTTCAAGCGGTTTTCCAAGGAAGCGATGACCAAGTCATAGGAGATGAAACGTTTGGTGATGAAATACCCGAGCACGATGACGAGGATCATCCCGATGCCGACATAGAGGATCTTCTTTGTCGATCGGTTGACCTTAAGCATCTCGTTGACCTTCGGACGACGGAGAAGAAAGAAAGGCAATATGCCGAACAAGCCGATCTTCAAAGACGATTTGGTCGCATAGTCCACCCTTCCGCTAAGGTCGAAGTAGGCGATGACCACGATGCAGAGTAAGACATAGAGATACGGGAAAGTCCGCTGAAGGGATTGACTACTATGGATGTTCATTGTTCCTCCATTTTGAGTGCGAAAAGTCAAATAAAAATCGGCGTTGGTGTTCCTTAGGAATCATACCATAGCCGAATCACTCAAACAATGCGTGCTTCATCAACCGGCGATATCGTCAATATCATGACTCGGTATGAAACATCGGTTTAACTCGGATTGCGTTGACCTTCGACAAGAAGCGATTCGAAAATGATCGACAGGGATGCCACCGCGATCCACACGAACAGGATGATCAGTTCGATCAATAGAATTCCCGGAGCATCCTCATGATCCGCCACATAGTAAACCACCGGCGACATCATAAGGTAGACGAGGCTGATCGAGAGTGAACTCCATCGGATCGTTTTCAGTATCCCCTGCGTCATCGAGTCCTTCACTTGACCCTTATCGACAAGACGAAGCAAGCGAAAGGTTTGGGAGAACACGTAAAGGCAAAGAACCCCGCTGAGGTAGAATCCGATATACATCGGGTATTTCGCCCAAAGCAATTCGGGATATTCACCCAACGCACCGGAGATGATCCCTGGCAAGATGCGGATACAGAAAAGCAGCACCGGGATTGCGCATACGATGACGCTGAGCTTTAAGTAGAAAGATGCCCATTTTTTCATTGTATTCCCCCGAGGTTTCTAGTGAACCCGTTTTTAGAATTGAAAAAAGAATCGATAATCATGCAAGTCTAAGTATAGGGTCGAACCATGGATTTGGCTACAAAAAACCCTTCGTTTCGAAGGGTTTACTTGCTTGCTTGGTGCCCGAGGACGGACTCGAACCGTCATGGTATCACTACCGGTGGATTTTGAGTCCACTGCGTCTACCGATTTCACCACTCGGGCGTTGCAAGAGTAATTTTATACTATGTCGACCAAAAGGTCAACCTGTAATTCGTCGAAATTCTTTACCGACCTAAACTCTTGGTTGGGTTGCGTTGAGACGCACGATTTCGACGATCGTCTCTTTCGCCTTCAGCATGACTTCCGCACAGGCGAATTCATAGCGTCCGTGATAGTTCTCCCCTCCGGTGAAAAGGTTGGGGGTCGGGATGCCCATGAAGGAGATCTTGGATCCGTCGGTCCCACCACGGATCGGACGAACCACCGGAGTGATTCCCAGGTTTCTCATCGCTTCTTTCGCCAGTTCGACCGGACGCATGTCTTTGGCGATGATTTCGCCCATATTGTAATATTGGTCATGCATTTCGACGACGACCCGATCGGCGCCGTACTTCTCGTTCATCGTTTTGGCGATGGCCAGGATGGTTTCTTTACGTCGGTTGAATTTGATTCGGTCATGGTCGCGTAGGATGTAGGTCATTTGTCCCTGGTCGATCTGGGTTTTCAGGTCGTGAAGCAGATAGAAGCCTTCATACCCTTCCGTCTTTTCGGGAACTTCGTCCTGCGGCAACATGGCATCGAATTCCATCGCCAGTTTGGCGGTGTTGACCATCTTATCCTTGGCGGTTCCGGGATGCACGGAAACGCCCTGCAGTGTGATCTTCGCCTGGGCCGCGTTGAAGCTTTCGAACTCCAACTCACCCAAAGTGCTACCATCCATCGTGTAGGCGAACTGCGCGCGGAACCCTTCCGCATCGAAATGATCCGCGCCGCGGCCGATCTCTTCATCGGGTCCGAAGGCGATGCGTACGTCGCCGTGCTTGACTTCCGGATGGTCGAGAAGGAAGATCATCGCTTCGATGATTTCCGCGACCCCCGCTTTGTCGTCCGCCCCGAGCAAGGTCGATCCGTCGGTCACGATCAAGGTATGACCCTTGTGGTTTTTTAGGTTCGGGAAAAGTGCGGTCGACATCACGATCTCCGGACTCAATGCGATGTCTTCCCCGTCGTAGTTCTCGATGATTCTCGGG
>JAHFCO010000060.1 GCA_023249475.1 Bacillota bacterium
CTTGGGCTTATACATCACATAGTAGACTTTATCCTCGCCGTCGACTTTCTTGCCGTCGACGCGCACTTCGCTGCCTTTTTTCACTTTAAATCCTAAAACGTCGACCACCGTGCCATCGACGGTGACCCGGCCTTCAAGGATCAACTCTTCCGCTTTACGACGGGAAGCGATCCCGGCCTGGGCGATGATTTTCTGTAATCTTTCCATGTCGGCTCCTTACTCGAAGAGTTGTTGTTCGCTCATCTGCGTCTCTTCGTATTGCGGTAAATGCGGCAGTTCATCCAAACTGATCAGTTTAAACAGATCGAGGAACTCGTTGGTGATTTCGTAAAGGATGGGACGTCCGGCCGATTCGGCCCGTCCCGCTTCGCGCACGAGGTCCTGCGCCATCAGTTTCTTCAGCATCATGTCGCAACCGACGCCGCGGATTTCTTCGATTTCGATCCGTGTCACAGGCTGTTTATAGGCGATGATCGCCAATGTTTCCAACGCGCTCTGTGAAAGCGTCCGTGTTTTCGACAAGGTCAAAATCCGTTGGATATACTCACGGACAAAATGTTTTGAGATGAATTTATACGTGTCGTTGAAAACGGAGAGTTCGAAGCCCCGCTTATCGTCCTTGTATGTGTTCGCCATATCGTCGAGGATTTCCTTGACCGTTTCGCTGGGCAGATTCACCGCGTCCGACAACTGCGCCAGACTCGCGCCTTCATCCCCGAAAACGAAAAGGATCCCTTCCAACACCGCTTCAATCGTCATAGCCATCGTACCCGCTCCTTCGAAACCAGATTTCGTCGTCTTCGATCGTAAAGATCAATTCCTGAATCCGCAACATATCCAACACCGCCAAGAACGTGACGATGACCAGATGCACTTCCAAACAATCCGCCGTCAAGTCGCTGAACGAGAAAGGTTCGGGCAAATGTTCGATGATCGAGCGCAACTGGTTGGTGCGCTGGTCGATCGAAAGTTCGCGCTGCGTGATCCTTACCTCGGTGTTGCTGACCGTGTGGAAACGCTGTAGGCATCGTTTCATCGCCTTGATCAGGTCGTAGGAATCGGCCTGCAGGAAGTTGAGGTTTTCTTCCTCGGCCATCCGCAACACTTCCCTGTCGATCGGCTTGGCGATCTGCATCGACCGTTCCTCGAAACGGATCTGCAGGGTTTCCGTGACTTCCTTGAATTTCTGGTATTCGATCAAACGACGCACCAGCTCTTCCCGGGTATCTTTCTGATATTCTTCCGCATCCAGGTTCGACTCGTCGCGCGGCAGGCATTTTCTGGATTTGTATTCCGTCAGACTCGCCAGTTCGACCAGGAATTCGCTCGCGACTTCCAGATGCATTTTTTCCATCGTATGGACGAACGCGATGTACTGGTCGATCAAAACGTCCACGTCCAAGGCGAAGAGGTCCAGTTTTTTTTCTTTAATCAAATGCAACATCAAATCGAGGGGACCCTCGAACACCGTGCTGTTTACCGTAAAGGACATTTTCTCACCTTGGGATATTATACCAAAATCCGTCGTCGAGCGAAAGGGCGAAAAAGGAAGGGGGTCCCCTTCCTTAGCGTAAATCCTCCCCGTTGGACGAAATCACCTGCTTGTACCAGTGGAAACTCTTCTTTTTCCGACGCGATAGATCTTTCAGATCCTGGTTGTCGCGGTCGACGTAGATGAATCCGTAGCGTTTCTCAAACCCTTGGTGGGTGGAAATCAGGTCGATCGCCGACCAAGGGCAATACCCCATCACCTCCACCCCCGCGTCCGCCGCGTCGCGTAGCTGCGAAACATGGTCGCGAAGATAGTCGATGCGGTAATCGTCGTGGATGGAACCGTCTTCTTCGACCTTGTCATACGCCCCCAAACCGTTTTCGGTGACCAGCAACGGCAGGTTGTATCGTGCGTGGATTTCCTGCAAGGTGATGCGGAAACCCAACGGATCGACTTGCCAACCGAATTGCGTAAACGGCAGGTAGGGGTTGGATATGCCTTTATAGAACCCCGGGACGCTCAAGGCGGTCTGCTGGTCGCCTTGGTGCGACCCCTCGCCTTCGTACTGTCCGACGGTCATGGTGTTGTAGTAGTTGAAGGCGATGAAGTCCGGCTTCGCTTTTTTGAAGGTGTCCAGGTCTTCCGGCGGGAACTCCAGGCGGTATCCCTTGGAACGGATATAGTGCAGGGCGATCGGATTGTAGACGCCCCGGACCGCGATGTGCAGATAGAGCCAGTTGCGGACCGCGTTGACGTACTGCGCCGCCAGATTGTCCTTGGGGTCGCTGGTCGCAGGGTAGATCACGGAAATGTTGGGCGCCGTGCCGATTTTCGCATGGGGTAACGTTTCGTGG
>JAHFCO010000031.1 GCA_023249475.1 Bacillota bacterium
GATCGTCGGTGCCCAGATGCCGATGTTCGATGAAGTCAAGGAACTCTGCCGCAAGGCGGCGCGTGTCGTCGAGGGCATCCGCATCGTCGGATGGGACGTCTGCGTCACGGAGAACGGACCGTTACTGATCGAAGGCAATCCATTCCCAGGCAACGACCTGACGCAACTCCCCGCCCACATGCTGGACGGATACGGTCGATATCATCAGTTCATGGACATTATAGAAGGTCGAATCAAAACCCCTCAAGATTAAACTCTTCCACCTTCGGAAGAGTTTTTTTAAGGTGTTTCAACCCTTGTTTCGTAATTACGGAGGGGTGAGCCATGAAAACAGCACGTATCCTCTTGTATCCGGACGAACAGCAGGAAGAAATTTTACATGCGATGATCGATCAATATTGCGCATTGTTGATTCAAGGGATATCCAATTCGGTCGATTCCGTGGATCGTGAGTCTTTACTTAGCCCATCGACCCTCGTCCAGCTCGAGCGGGATGTCGTACGGAGGCACCGAAAATCGAAGGCGGACTGGAAACCGATAACACCCTATTGCCGCTGGGGCGACGATTACTTGCTACGTGAACCTTTCCTTTATCTTCCCCGGAACCTAGAAACATTCATCCTGATTCCATGCAAAATCCGTCCGTTTCAAAGGAAACTATTGGAAGGGGAGTATCCTCCAACGTTGACGTTGAAAAAGATGAAAAAACACTGGTTTGCCTATCTCTTGGTGGATGAGAGCCCAAATCGCGAATAATGGCGAAATCCTTTTATTGTCTTGCGTGCTAGGTTACAATAAATAACAGAGGGCAATACAATGAAAAAACAACAAATCGGAATCGTCGGCATGGCCGTCATGGGGAAAAACCTGGCGCTAAACATCAGCGACCACGGTTTTTCCATCGCCATATTCAACCGTACGGTATCGACGGCGCAGGATGTCGCCCGCGAGAACCCGCAATCGGACATCGTCGTCGCGAAGACGGCGGAAGAATTCGTCGCTTCGCTTGAAACCCCGCGTAAAATCATCTTGATGGTCAAAGCGGGAAAGGCGGTCGATGAAACCATCGCCGCGTTTCTTCCTTACCTTGAACCCGGGGATCTATTGATCGACGCCGGCAACTCGTATTACCAAGACACGATCCGTCGTCAGAAAACATTGGAAGAGAAGGGGTTCCGGTTCATGGGGATGGGCGTATCCGGCGGCGAAGAAGGGGCGAGACGAGGACCGGCGATCATGCCGGGGGGACGCAAAGAATCCTATGATTTGGTGAAGGATGTCTTGGTGGCGATCGCGGCGAAAGCCGAAGGGGAAGCCTGCACCACCTATATCGGATCGGACGGGGCGGGCCACTATGTCAAAATGGTCCACAACGGGATCGAATACGGGGACATGGAAATCATCGGCGAAGCCTATAGCGTCTTGAGTAAATTGGGCGGCTTTTCCAATCAGGAACTCGGCGAAATTTTCACACAGTGGAACCAAGGTGAGTTAAACAGCTACCTCATCGAAATCACGGCCGCCATCTTCAAGGAAAAAGACGACTTGAGCGATGCGGATCTGATCGATATGATCAAAGATACGGCCGGGCAGAAGGGGACGGGCATCTGGACCAGCAAGGAAGCCATGGATCTGGGCATCGACGTCTCCGTCATTTCCTCGGCGGTCAATTCGCGATTCATATCCGCGTTTGACCAACAGCGCGAACTTGCCTCGAAACAGCTCACCGGACCGTTGGTGACGCCTTATGCCGATCGCGGGCTTCTGATCGATAAAGTGAAAAGCGCGCTCTACGCGTCCAAGATCGTTTCCTATGCGCAGGGGTTTTCCTTACTGAAAGCCGCGGCCAAACAATATGGATGGGAACTCGACTACAAGGCGATCGCCAAGATATTCCGAGGAGGATGCATCATCCGCGCCAAGTTCCTCAACCGGATCGCCGAAGCCTACGAAAAGAACCCGCAACTTGAAAACCTGTTGCTTGACGATTATTTCGCCAAGATCGTCCGCGACGCCCAGCAAGACTGGCGCGAAGTGGTCGGCTTGAGCATCGCCAACGGGATTCCCGTATCCGCCTTCGCGGCCGCCATTTCCTATTACGATGCGTTCCGCAGCGTACGTTATCACACCAATCTGATCCAAGCCCAACGCGATTTCTTCGGGGCGCATACCTATCAGCGGATCGACCGCGACGGTTTCTTCCACCATCTCTTCCCGGGGACGGAAAATGAGTGATCATCAACGAACGGTCTTTACGATCTTCGGGTCCACCGGCGATCTGACCTACCGGAAACTCCTGCCCGCCTTCTACAACCTTTCGCACAGGAACCGCCTGGCGGAAGATTTCGTCTTGCTTTGCGTAGGCCGCAGAAACTATACGACCGAGCAATACCTCGAGATCGCATTGCCTTGGCTGAAGAAAGGCGTCCGTTTCAACTTCACCCAAGAAGCGCACGACGCATTCAAGAAGCATGTCAGATATGTCGTCATGGACATGAGCGACCCCAATCAATATCGGATCCTCGACCAAGAATACAAAACGCTTCAGGCTTCGCTGCACCTGTATTATCTCGCGATCGCCCCGGAACATTTCGAAGGGGTCGCCCGCTCCCTGCGGGACGCGGATATCCTAAATGCTTCGATCCAACATCGCGTCATCGTCGAGAAACCGTTCGGGAAAGACCTTCGCAGCGCACGTGAAATCAACCGGACGATGACTGAGATCTTCGGCGAGGCCAACGTCTATCGCATCGACCACTACCTCGGCAAGGAAATGATCCAGAACATCATGACCTTGCGTTTCGCCAACGGGATGTTCGAGTCGGTATGGGACAAAGACCATATCGATTTCGTCCAGATCAGCGCCACGGAAACCGTCGGCGTCGAGAACCGAGGACCCTATTACGACCAAGCCGGCGCGTTGCAGGACATGGTCCAGAACCATCTCTTCCAGATCCTTTCCCTCATCGCGATGGAAGCCCCGAAGAGTCTGGGTGCGAAAGACATCCGTGAGAAACAAATCCAAGTATTACGAAACATCGAAGGGTTAAGCAAGGACGAGATAACGCAGAGCCTGGTCTTGGGTCAATACGCCGCTAGCCGGGACCACAAGTGGATCGCCTACACCGACGAAGAGAAGGTCGCGAAGGATTCACAGACCGAAACCTTCGCGGCCTTGCATGTCACCTTGAAGGATCCCAACTGGACGGGCGTCCCGTTCTACATCCGTAGCGGGAAGCGTCTACGTCAGAGGGCGACGTACGTGGTGATCGGATTCAAGCGTCAACACAACGATCTCTTCGCCAGCCAGAATCCTTCCCAGGATTTATTGCTCATCAAGATCCAGCCGGAAGAGGGCATCTATTTCCGCTTCAATGCGAAAAAACCGGGGTACGGGAGTGAAATCTCTCGCGTTTCGATGGATTTCTGCCAATCCTGCAATTTCGACAATCGCATCAACACGCCGGAAGCCTACGAGCGCTTGTTGGATGAGGCGATGAGCGGGGACGATACCTTGTTCACGTCGTGGCAACAGGTCGAGACGACCTGGCAGTTCGCGCAAGTCATCAGCGATGCCAGAAGCCAAGGCTTGATCAAACTCCATCCTTATCCGGCAGGGACCGACGGCCCCCAGGCCGCGCATGATCTACTCATGAAAGACCATCGTCGCTGGATCGACTACGAACTCTCGGAATACAGCGAAACATTACAACACTATCCCAACGACTAAAAGAAGCCTCATTGCTTCTTTTTTCGATTCGAACTACAATGGACGTAGGAAGTGATACCATGAAACGGAAATTGGGAGTCGCCTTGTCCGGAGGCGGAATGAAAGCATATGTGGAAATCGGCGTATTGCGCGTCCTTGAACAGAAGAATCTGAAAATCGATTGCATTTCCGGGACGAGCATGGGGTCGGTCATCGCGGCGCTGACCGCATGCGGGGCAAACGTCCAAGAGCTGACCCGCATCATGCTTGAGCTGGAGAAACAATTCATCGACAAGCAGGTTTTCCTGCGTCCGAACCTACGGGTCTTGCCGTTTGCGAAAAACAAGGCCGACGGGTTCATCGACGCGGATATCATGGAGGCGCTCTTCCAAAAACAATTGGACCAGTTCAACGTCACGATGATGAGCGATGTCAAGATGCCTTTGGTGATCACCGCGGTCGATCTGATCAGCGGCAAACTGGTCATCTTCACCAATGTCCCCAAGTATTTCGTAACCAAAAAAGAGTGGATCATCGTTTCGGATGTCCGCCTCGCGGATGCCGTACGCGCGTCTTGCACCGTACCCATCGTCTTCAATACCAAGAAACTTTTGGAAATGCAGCTGGTGGACGGCGGCGTCAAGATGAACCTGCCGGTTTCGCCCTTACGGTCGCTACGATGCAACCGCATCCTTTCGATTTCATTGGACAATGAAGAAGAATATCAGGAAAGTTCGCAGTTGATCGACGTGGCGACACGCATCATCACGATCATGGCGAAAGAGATCAACATGCGTGCCAAGAAACTCGCGGATTACAACATCAACGTCGACGTCAGCAACATCGCGATTTTCGATGTCGGGAAAGGGGACCAATGCATCGAAATCGGCTACGGGACCGCCAACGAAAAATGGAGCGAGATCGAGGCGGCGATGGCGATGAAAGGCGTATTGGGGACGATCAAGGAAGAAATCGACAAACTCATTTAAAAAGACAGGTTCAACCCTGTCTTGTTTTTTTGAAGAACTTACGATGCGCGGTAATCAGGGGAAGCGCCTCGAGTTCTTCCTCGCTAACCCATGAAAAGGGTTCAAACGATATTTCGGTTTTGGCGCGATAATACGTCGTTTCCCAGATTTTATGGCTGAACACGTGTTTCTGCGCCTCGATGCGTTCGATGTCTTTCAACGCCGCACGATTGATCTGGGTCGCGACCGGGAAACGGTAATATCCCGCCATCAACCCGTCATCGCTATCGGCGACGACCGCGATTCTCCCGTCGTCATCTTGAATGATGAAACAATCGTACTTTTCGGTGGGGACTTTCGCCTTCGCCTTCTTGATCGGATACCGCCCGGTCGTTTGGTCTCCATAGGCCAGGCAATGTTCCCTGACCGGACAATGATCGCAATCCGGCGATTTCGGCGTACAAACCAACGCCCCCAATTCCATCATCGCCTGCGTGAACACGTGGGGGATCGACCCTTCGATCCATTCTTTCATCTTGTCGTTGACGACAACCTGGGCGGATGCGCTTGAAATCTCCGCTTCGATCTTCATCAACCTGGATACGACCCGTGAAACATTCCCGTCGATCGCCGCCACTTTCTCGTCATAGACGATGGATGCGATCGCCGCGGCCGTGTACGGGCCGATCCCGGGGATCTTCAGGATTTTCGCATAGGAAGTCGGGAATTCCCCGTTTTCTTCCCCGACGAGCATTTTCGCCCCGTGATGAAGATTACGGGCACGGTTATAATAGCCCAAGCCCTCCCACATCTTCAACACGTCGCTTTCCTGTGCTTCCGCAAGGCTTCGTATAGTCGGCCATCGGCTCATCCACCGTTCATAATAGGGCAGCATCGTTTCGATGCGGGTTTGCTGGGCCATGATTTCACTGACCCATACCGAATACCCCTCGCGCGTTTTACGGAAGGGGAGATCACGACTGTTTTCAAGATACCAACGCTGGAGTTGGGTGACGAATTTTTCCATAGGGATAGTATACCATCCCCTTGGACGCAAAATAAAAGCGAATGACTCGCTTTTATTTCTGTTTCGGTTCTCAACCTCCGATTTTTGGAGGGAATGAAGAGATGTTTGTTAAGGATGGGGTTGAGAACGATTGAAGAGAGAACAATCATTGACAACACCGTCCGTTGTCAAGTTGTTACTTACAGTATAACGTAACTTTTCTGACGACTCAATCGAAGCGACCGTGAACGGGATGAAATTCTCGTGAAATCAGGCATTGAAATACGACGCCGCCAGCCCGTCGTAAACGACTTTCCCTTCACTGAGTTCGATGACGCGTTGGCACATCGCCTGGGCGAACGGCAAGTCATGGGTGATGATGATCAGAGTCAATCCACGGCCATGGAGCGACTTCAGCAGTTCTTCGACTTTCTTGGTGTTTTCTTTGTCCAACGACGAGGTCGGTTCATCGATCAGCAGGATTTTCGGATTCAACACCAACGCCCGCGCGATCGCGATCCGTTGCTGCTGGCCGCCCGAACACTGGTAGGGGAATTTCGCGATTTGATCCTTCAACCCGAGGACATCCAGGAGTTCGACCGCCGTCGCGATGCATTCGCTCTTGGGTTGCTTGGTCCGCAGCCTCAACGGCATGACCAGATTGTCCAGTACGGTAAGATGCGGAAACAGATTGAATTGCTGGAAGACGACGCCGAGCTCGCTGACGACCTTGTCCGACTTTTTTTGCTTGATGAACGCCGGTTGGTTTTCAATGAGGTATTCGCCTTCATCGGGGACAAGCAACCCACTGATGATCTTCAGCAGTGTCGTTTTCCCGCTGCCGCTCAGACCCAAAATCCCGAGGATTTCGCCTTCGTTGACCTCAAACCCGACCCCTTTCAGAATCGGCTCTTGATCATAGGCGTAGGTTATGTTTTGAAGTTTCAGCATGGTTCCACCTACATTTGTTTCAGGTATGTCTTCTCTAAACGTTTACCGACGGATACGACCATGAAGCTAAACAAGAGATAGAAGATCCCGGCGATGACCAAGGCGTCGACCCGCAGGTCTTTGCCCACGATTTCCTTGGCATTGCGCAACATCTCCCCGATGGCGATGGCGGCGAGCAGGGACGTGTCCTTGACCAGCGTGATCGCTTCGTTGATGAGGGGGAGAAGGGTGTTACGGAACATTTGCGGGAGGATGATATTGAAGATGATTTCGTGCTTCTTCAAGCCCAATACTTGTCCTGCCTGCCATTGCCCAAGCGGGATGATCGCCAATCCGCTGCGGAAGATCTCCGCGAAATAGGCGGCGTAGTTGATGACGAAGGTGAGGGTACCGGCGAAGAAACGGTCCATCCGCATCGGGATCAACAAGGGGATCGCATACATCGTCACATAGAGCTGCAGGAGCAGCGGCGTACCGCGGATGATCCAGGTGAACACGCCGATGATCGGCCGCGCCGGTTTGACCATGTCCGCCAGTAAACCCAAGACTAAGCCCAAGGGCAAAGCCAGCGCCATCGTCAGGAGATAGACGGTCAGCGAGGTTTTGAATCCTTGGGCGATCGGGGGAAGGATTTCGAGCCAGTATTCCATATCAGCGCAGCAACAAGTCTTCGCCGAACCATTCGACCGAGATGGCGGAACCTGTGCCGTCTTCGGCCATTTCATCGAGGATCTCATCGACTTTGTCGCGCAAGGCTTTGTCTTCCAGACGGAAACCGATGCCGTAGTTTTCCGAATTGAAGACTTCGTCGGCGACACGGTATCCTTCGGGGTTTTTCGAAACGGCGTAGCGGGCGAAGATTTCATCCGCGACGATCGCATCGATCCCGCCGGCCTGCAGATCCAGAATCGCTTCGGTGATGGTCGTATACTTCACCATTTCATTCAAGCTGGAGAAAACAGCGTTGCCTTCAAGGGCGGCTTGACCCGAACTTTGGATTTCGACGCCGACTTTCAGTCCGCTTAACTCGGAGATCGCATCGACGGTGGATGAACCAAGGGTCAGGATGACGATCCGGTTATCGAAATAGGGCTTGGAGAAGAGGATTTCTTTCGCACGGTCTTCCGTGATCGTCAATCCGTTCCAGATCACGTCGATGTTGCCGGAGTTCAACTCCAATACTTTGGAGTCCCAATCGATGATCTGGAATTCGACCTCGACGCCCAGGCGTTCCGCGACTTCCTTGGCGATCTCGATGTCGAAGCCGGTGACGGTGCCGTCTTCGGTGAATCCCATCGGGGGATATTCGGTATAGCCGACAACCAGTTTGCCCGCCTTTTCAAGGTCGCTCAGGCTGGTGTCTTTCGTCGTATTGGCGGTGCATGCGCTCAGCATCACCACCAGGATCATCGTCAATAGTTTTTTCATACATGTTCTCTCTTTCTCTGTATAGGTGCCATTATACTTTAACACTTTAACAAAGTAAAGAGATAAAGCATAAAAAAGCGAAATTATTTTTTCGCTTTCAAAATCATGCTTTTGTATCCGCCGTTGCCGTGTTGCAGACAGCGGTTCACCCGTGAGATCGTCGCGCTGCTCATCCGTGTCTTGTGTTCGATCTGCTCGTAGGTTTCGCCGTTCATCAAAAGCTTGGCGACTTCCAGTCGGTCGCGCATATCCGTGATCTCCCCGATCGTGCAGAGATCGTCGAAAAACGCATAGCATTCTTCCACCGTTTCCAGTTTCAAGATCGTTTCAAACAGATCGTCGAACTTCTTGTCTTTCCGTATCGTCATAGGATCACCTCTTGCTTCAGTATATCAAAGCAGGGGAGAGAAAGGAATCGAAATCGTTCTTGATAAAGTACGACCAAGTGATACAATAGTCGAAGAAGGAAGTGGGCCATGCTGAAAGAAAGAATCAAAACGATCTCCGTGCTTCTCTATGGCTTGACCTTGACCGCTCTTGGCGTCATCCTGCTGATCCGGACGCAATGGATGATCGACCTGTTGTATCGGATCAACCTTTTCGCGATCCTCGGACTAAGCGCAAGCCGGGTGTTGACCGGGATTCTGGAAAAAGACCGGAACAAACGGACCAACGGCGTGCTTTACGGTACGTTCATCTTCATCTTGTTTTTACTCGTGTTGAATTTCCCGGTCTTCTTCGGCGCGATGATCCCGTTTCTCTATGGTTTGTGGGCGTTGTTGAGCGCGGTCGTCAAGTTCATCACCTGGTACAACTTCCATGTGGATAAGATCTACAATCGGATCTGGGCGTTTCTGGATGCCTTCATCACGTTCATCTTCGCGATGCTGCTGATCCTTGATCCGCTTCCCGGCGTTCTGCGCTTGACCTATGTCGCGAGCGCGTATCTTATCTTTTATGGAATCATGCAGTTGTTCTCTGGCATCAACCTTCTCCTCAACGATCTTCTCAAAGATCGCTACAAGATTTTCCTTCATTTTCCTTTACCGATGTTCTTGTCCGTCCTTCTTCCTTCCCGCATCTACAAAGACCTCCATAAACCATCTACGCGAACGATCGATTTCCGTCAGACCGTCGACGATCCGCAAGCGGAAGACGAACTCGAAATCTTCATCCATCTGAAAGAAGGGAAGAAGGAAGGCTTGGGGCATGTGGATATCAGTTACCGCGACTTCATCTTTTCGTATGGATTGCACGACCCTTTGAACCGCCATCTCAACGGAACCTACGGCGACGGCGTGTTGATCCAAGCGGATCGGAAACGCTTCATCGAATATTCGATCTCAGGGGAGAAGAAAACGATCGTCGCCTTCACCTTGAAGTTAAGCCCCCAGCAAATCAAGCTTATGGAAGAACGGGTGATCGGTCTGCTGGAACGGACGGAACCGTGGTATCCGCGTTGTTTCAAGGATGATTCGATCAACGACTATTCTTCCCGGATCTATAAGAACACCGGGGCGAAGTTCTACAAGTTCACCAACGGGAAGTTCAAAACCTACTTCTTCGCGAGTACGAACTGCGTCCTGCTGGCCGATCATTTCGTCCAGTTCAAGGGTTTGGAACTCGTTCGACTCAACGGGCTCATCACGCCCGGCAGTTATTTCAATTTCCTTAACGAAGCCTATCAACGTTCTTCGCCGATGGTAACGCGCCGGATTGTGTACGAAAAAATGAAAAACAATGCAAATAATGCTTCACTAGTGTAACTTTTCATCTTGAAGCCGACTAGTATCGCGTCTATAATGAACTTACGAGATGGCTGAAGGTGATCGAAATGATGTGGATCGGACTTGGAGCACTGGCTTTCGGAATACTCACGTTGTTTGACCTTCACAAGATCAAACCCATCCATCCGGTTTTCAATCTCAGTTTCGCCCTGGGTTGCCTCTTGTTGGCGACATCGACCGGAGTGCTGCTTTTCACCCGACCGATGGGCTTCTCGTTTCCGCCTATGCCATGGTTTTGGCTGTTGGCGATCGTCGGCGTCGTCGAGATGTTCTATGCCTTGTTCTTCGCACTACCGTTTGATACCACCTATGTAGAAGGCACTCGCCCCATGAAAGTCGTCGATACCGGACTGTATGCGCTTTGCCGCCATCCCGGTGTCTGGGGGTTCTTTGCATTCTATCTTTTTGCGTCTTTGGCATCCGGCAGCGGGGATCTGTTGGTCGCTGGGATCGTGTGGACACTCCTCGACGTACTGCATGTCACCATGCAGGATTTCTGGTTTTTCGAGAAGACGCTTCCGGGGTACGCGGAATACCGCAAATCCACACCGTTCTTATTTTTCGGGATCAAGCAGATCCATAATTGCATCCGTTCGTTTTGAGAGGGGAAAGCAGCATGAATTTCGACGCAATGCTAAGAAACAAGCAATATGAAGAAATCTGGCAAAAATATTGCAGTTTTTTAGACTTGTCGCTTTCTCAATACATGACCATTCAACGCAGCCTTCTGATGGAGCAAGTCGAGCTGTTCGCCAATTGCGAACTGGGCTTGAAGATCATGAAGGGTCAACGTCCGCGGACCGTCGAAGAATTCAGACGCATGGTTCCGCTGACCAAATATGAAGATTATGCCGAGTTTCTTCTTTCCAAAAACAACAACGTGCTTCCTTCCAACGCGGTCGTCTGGATCGAGACGACATGGGAAGGCGGGTTGGCGCCCGTCAAAGTCGCCCCGTATACCGAAACCATGATCAATTACCATCGGGAAATCTGCCTGACTTGTTTCATTTTGGCGTCGAGTACCGAAAAAGGGAAGTTCAACTTGAAACCGGGGATGAATTTCCTCAACGGAATGGCCCCTCTGCCTTATATCACGGGTTTATTGCCCTATACCATCCAAGGTGAATACAGCGTTAATTTCTTCCCTTCGATCGAAGAAGGCAACAAGATGACTTTCGGACAACGTAATAAAGAAGGGTTTAGGATGGGCATGGAAAAAGGGATCGACCTTTTCTATGGCTTAAGCAGCGTCATCGTCCGGATGGGCGAGCAATTCTCCGAAGGGGGGAAAGGCTCGAAAATCAAGATCATGAATTTCAAGCCCGGCATGCTTTTCAAGTTCGCCAAGGCGAAAATCAGCAGTAAGATCAGCCACAAACCGATGCTTCCCAAAGACGTGTTCGATTTGAAAGGCTTCGTTTGCGCGGGGACGGATACGGCCCACTTCAAGAAAAAGATCGAAGACTTCTGGGGGATCAAACCGTTGGAGATTTTCGGTGGGACCGAAGCGACTTGCATCGCGTGCGAATCATGGAGCAAGAACGGGTTGATCATGTTCCCCAACGTCTGTTTCTACGAGTTCATCCCGATGGGCGAGTTCTATAAGAATCTAGAAGACCCCGACTATCAATGCCGTACGTACTTGATGGACGAAATCAAGGAAGACGAATATTATGAAATCGTCATCACCACCCTGAAGGGCGGCGCGTTCGCGCGTTACCGCATCGGGGATATCTTCAAGTGCGAATCCATGTCACGTCCGGAAGACGGCATCATGCTTCCGCATTTCCGCTATGTCGACCGCATCGATCCGATCATCGACCTGGCCGGTTTCACCCGGATCACGGAAGCGACGATCACGGAAGTGTTGCATCTTTCCCATCTGCACATCGACCAATGGTTCGCCCGGAAGTCCTATGACAGCGAAAAGCGTCCGTTCATCAACCTCTGTGTCGAAATCAAGCATCCGGTCGGCGAACCGGGCATCGACGATGCGGAACTGATCAAGGAAAACCTCGAAATCTATTTCAAATACATCGACGAGGATTACAAGAACCTGCGTAAAATGCTTGGGATCGAGCCCCTCAAGGTCACCGTCCTTCCCTCGGGCAGCATCCAAAAATACCAGAACACGATCAAACACAAAGTCAGCAAAGTCAATCCGTCCCACTACGATGTGACCGAGATCTTGAAAATCGCCTTCCAAGGTTCGGGAGGGATCTTCTCATGATCGATCAACTCCTGGTCATCTTGTATTGGGGATTACCCAGTCTCTCGTTAGCGTTCGCCCTGACGATTTTGATCATTCTGGGATTGTCCAAGAAAGACAATCTCATCAAGTCGTTCATGTTCATGATGGTCAGCATGGCGGTCTGGTCTTCGACCTCCTTGTTGATGAAGATGAACGTCGCGCCAGGCACCTTGTTCTGGAACCGTTTCATGGTCGCGGCCTTGGTCATGATCCCGTTTGGCGCCTACATCTTCTTTACCATCTACATCCGGATGAAACGCCGTTTGTCGATCTTCTTCTGGACCATCATGATCGGCATCATCCTCGTCCTGAACTCGATGGGTTTGACCACGCTGACCGCCGAAATGGTCGCGACGCCGGGGGTTTCACCTTACGTCGAACTTCAATATGAAATCGGCATCGCTTCGTATTTCTGTTACGGAGCCATTTTCGCATTATTGGTCGTATGCCTGCTTCTTGCCCGTAAAGAATACAAGAGCTCCAAGCCTTATACGACGGGCTTGAAGAATATCATCGTCGCGCTGTTCATCCTGTTTATCGGATTCGGAGCCAATCTCGTCCCGGTCATCGGGAAGTATCCGATCGACTTCGCGGCAGGGGCGATCGCCTCCGTGTATTTCATGACCGCGATCTATAAGAACCGCGTCCTGGAATTGAAGTTCGTCATCACCAAAGCGGTCATTTTCACCGCCTTGCTGACCGCGATCACCATCGGAAGCATCTACGCAGTCAACGCCCTGATTTCAACCTTCAATGCGATGAACACCGGCTTGGATCAGAACTTGTTCATCCTGGTCGTCACTTTCGTCTCCTTGTTGGTTTTCCAACCGTTGTTCAAGATGATCTACAACCTCGTCAATAATTTCTTCTACAAAGATGAAAACCGCCGCAACAACCTGATCAAGCATTTCACCTTGCGTATCGCCAATAACCTCGACTTGGGTCTGATCATCGAAGACTTGATGCGTGTCATTTCCGAAGTCAGTTCCAACGAACGCAACTATATCTTCTTGCGGAACATGGATGAAGACCGCTTCGATTTCTATGCTTCGGGCAAGAAACTCGACCGCGTCGCGATGAGTTTCGCCAACACCCACCCGATCGTCCGTTGGTTCGAACAGACGGACGACATCATCTTCAGTAAAAACATGGATACCCATCCGTTCTTCAAGACGATGTGGGACACCGACCGGATGCAACTGAACCAAATCCTGATGGAAGCGGCCATCCCGTTGAAATACAACAGTAAATTGATCGGGATTTTAGTGATGTGCAGCAAGGATATCCGTTCGATCAAGGACATCGACAACATCGAACAGCTATCGATGGTCTGCGTCACCGCGTCGATCGCGATCTCCAACGCCCGTCTGTACGAAAAAGCGAAGACGGAAGCGCAGATGGATGCGGTCACCTCCGTATTCAACTACCGTTATTTCATGGATAAACTCATCTCGGTCACGGCGGATCGTAAACGCGGTACCACCGCGGTCTGCCTGGTCGGTCTGGATATGTTCACGGTCTACAACGACATTTACGGACATTATGCCGGGGATGCGGTCTTGATCAAGATCGCCTCGATCATCAAGCAGGTCTGCGGATCCTATGGCACCATCAGCCGCTACGCCGGGGATATCTTCGCCGTCGTCCTGCCGTTCATGGATACCAAGCAGTCCTATGAGATGATGGAGAAGATCCGGTCCCAGGTCGAAGGGACGTCGATGTCACCCGAAGAGGACACGCCGCGTCATGTCACCGTCAGCATCGGGATCAGCGTGTTCCCCAACCAATCCAAAGACGATAAGGAATTATTGAAACATACGACCTTGGCGTTGTCCGAGGCGAAGAAGACCGGTCGCAACAAGACGGTGATCTACAGTTCCGAGATGGAAGAACTGGGACACAGCACCAACGAGAACGACGAGAACCAGATGGCGACGATCTACGCTTTGACCGCGGCGATCGATGCGAAAGACCACTTTACCTTCGGGCATTCGCAACGTGTCGCGAAATACGCGACGGCGATCGCCGAAGCGATGGGGGCCAAGTCGGAAGAAGTCGAAATCATCCGCCAAGCCAGTCTGTTGCACGACATCGGCAAGATCGGGATTTCGGAAAACGTCCTCACCAAGATGACGCGTCTGACGACGGATGAATATGAAACCATGAAGAAACACGTGGACCTGTCGATCACGATCATCAAGTACCTGCCTTCCTTCAACAAGGTTATCCCGAGCGTCATCGGGCACCATGAACGGTGGGACGGAAAAGGCTATCCGCGTCGCATCAAAGGCGATAACATCGCGTTCGGCGCACGGTGCATCGCGATTTCCGACGCCTTCGACGCGATTACGTCCGACCGCCACTACAAATCCTACATGAGCATCGAATACGCTTTGGAAGAGATCCTGCGCAACGCCGGTAGCCAATTCGACCCGGTGATGGCGGAGATGTTCGTACGATTGGTGAAAGAGGGAAGACTCATCGTCGAGCCCACCCGGAGTAACCAATACGCCAAGACGTCCAGTTTCGAACAAACCATTTCCTAAAGGTCCGCAAGGACCTTTAGTCGTTTTCACAGTATTTCACAGGACTTTTGTCTATCCTATAGGAAGGAGGCAGATATGCAAACAACGAAAATCTCAATCATCGGCGCAGGCTTCGTCGGATCGACAAGCGCTTTCGCCATCATGGACGAAGGGTTGTCCAGTGAAATCGTGCTGGTCGACGTGAATCTTGAAAAGGCGGAAGCCGAGGCGATGGACCTGCGCCACGGCGCCGCGTTCGTCAAGGCGGTCGATATCGTCAGCGGTACGATCGAAGATACGAAGAATTCCGATTTGATCATCATCACGGCGGGGATCGGACCCAAACCCGGTGAATCCCGGCTCGATATCCTGAAGAAAAACATCCCGATCTTCAAATCCATCGTCCCGCAACTCGTCGAGTTCAGCCCCAAAGCCATCTTCCTCGTCGTTTCCAACCCGGTCGACGTACTGACGTACCTCACCTATACCTATTCCGGTCTTCCTTCCAACCGGGTTTTCGGTTCGGGGACCGTATTGGATACATCGCGCTTCAAGTCCATTCTATCCAAGTCGTTCGATGTCGATGCCAGAAACATCCACGCCTACATCATCGGCGAGCACGGGGATTCCGAAATCGCCGCATGGAGCGCGACCAAGATCGCGGGGATGAGCGTCGACCAATACGCCCTTGACGTCATGGGCAAACTCGAACCCGGGTTCAAGGAGAGGATCCACCATGAAGTGAAGAACGCGGCCTATGAAATCATCAACCGGAAAGGGTACACCAACTACGCCGTGGCCTTGTCGGTGCGTCGGATCGTGGAGGCCGTCCTGCGCGACGAGAAGTCGATTTTGACCGTCAGCGCCCTGTTTACCGGTCAGGAAGGGATCACGGATGTCTACATGGCGATGCCCTGCGTGGTCTCCAGAAACGGAATCGAGCGCATTTTACCGATCCCTTTGGACCCTTATGAGAAAGAAAACCTCAGAAAATCCGCGGAAATCCTGAAATCTTCCATCATTGACATCGAAACATTTCAACCCGGCTAAAAAGGTGCTATAATAAATTGTCTTTTGAAAGAAGGGTTCCAATGAGTCATATCAAGATGATTAATATCGCCGTCATTGCACACGTCGATGCCGGGAAGAGCACGCTGGTCGATGCTTTCCTTGCCCAAAGCAACGTATTTCGTAAAAACGAGGAAGTCGTAGAACAGGTCATGGACAGCAATGCGCTCGAACGTGAACGCGGCATCACCATCTATTCCAAAAACTGTTCCGTCTATCATAACGACGTCAAAATCAACATTGTCGACACGCCCGGGCATGCCGACTTTTCAAGCGAAGTCGAACGGATCATCCGTACCGTCGACACCGTCATCCTGCTTGTGGATGCCAGCGAAGGGCCGATGCCGCAGACCCGCTTCGTCCTTCAGAAGTCGCTCGAACTTGGATTGAAACCGATCCTCCTCATCAACAAGATCGATAAGCAGGACCAACGCGCCGAAGTCGTCGTGGATTTGGTCTATGACCTCTTCCTATCGTTGGAAGCGACCGACGAACAGTTGGATTTCCCGATCCTCTACGGGATCGCCCGCCAAGGCATCGTGAAATATCATCCCAACGACGAATCCGATTCGATCGAACCCTTGTTTGAAACCATCGTGAAACACGTCGGGTCGTATCCGGATTACGACGCCGAACCCGTCCAAATGCAGGTCAGTTCGCTGGCGTACGATGAATACATCGGACGCTTGGGGATCGGACGGCTGTATAAAGGGGTATTGAAGGTCGGCCAAAGCGTGATCATCGCCAAAGGCAAGTCCCAAGTACGTCAAACCGTATCCCAACTCTTCATCTATGAAGGCTTGAAGCGCGTTCCCGTCAAGGAAGCGCAAAGCGGCGAAATCGTCATCATCGGCGGGATTTCGGACATTTCCATCGGCGATACGCTGTGCGATCCGCAGAACGTCAACCCGCTCCCCATGATCCCCATCGAAGAACCGACCTTATCCATGAATTTCCTGGTCAACACGTCCCCGTTCGCGGGGAAAAGCGGTAAATACGTCACGTCGCGAAACATCCGCGAACGTCTGACCAAGGAATTGGAAGTCAATGTCGGGTTACGGGTCGAAGAACTCGAATCCACCGATAAATTCAAAGTCTCGGGACGCGGTGAACTCCACTTGACGATCCTGGTCGAAAACATGCGCCGCGAAGGGTTCGAACTCGCGGTTTCCAAACCCGAAGTCATTTTCCGCTATATCGCCGGGGTACGCAACGAACCGATGGAACAGATCATCATCACCGTCCCCACCGAATATTCAGGCGTCATCATCACCAAAATGAACCAACGCAAAGCGCAGATGGTCAACATGGACGAAAAGAACGGCTACGTCATGATGGAATGGCGTGCGGCCACCCGCGCCCTCATCGGCTATCGCGGCGAATTCATCAACGATACCCGCGGCGAAGGCACCATGGTGCGTCAATTCGCCGGGTATGGCGAATATGTCGGCGAAGTCCCGCAACGCCAGTTGGGCGCGATGATTTCGACCGAAACCGGCATGTCGATGACCTACTCGATCTTCAACCTTCAGGAACGCGGACAATTCTTCATCGGAGCGGCCGAACCGGTCTATGAAGGACAGATCATCGGGATGAGCTCGCGCGATCTCGACATGGAAGTCAACCCGACGAAAAACAAGAAGCTGACCGCGATCCGTTCCAGCGGCAACGACGAAGCGATGCGCCTGGTCACCCCGCGTCAGATCACCTTGGAATACGCCGTCGAATTCATCCGCGACGACGAACTGGTCGAAGTCACCCCCGATGCGATCCGTCTGCGTAAGAAACATTTGTCTCTCATCGAGCGCAAATCGGCCTATCGCAACGCACGCAACGAAGCGGAAGACGCAAGCGAAGAATAACAAACCAAAAAAGAACTTCGGTTCTTTTTTTCATATTCGCTTTATATGAAGAATCGAGATATGTTACACTATTTTCAAAGGTGAGGGAATATGAAAAAAATAATCCATGTCTGTTTGATTGTCCTCCTATTCAGTGCGTGTGCAAGCGATCCGGTCCAAGTGAAACGACCGGTTTTCGACTTGGAAGAGTATGTGCGTGTCGATGGATCGACCGTCACCATCCCGTTTTCAGAAGCCTTGTGCGCGAAACTGACCGATTCGAGTCTGGAAGCCTGCCGAGCCAAGATCGTCCACACCAAAACACACCAAGCCTATGTCAATCTGATCAACAAGAATACGGACTTGATTTTCGTGACCGCCCCATCCAGTGAAGAACTGGAATTGGCTCGTCAACGCAACGTCGAAATCATGGTCGTGCCGTTCACCGCGGAAGCGTTCGTCTTTCTGACCGACACCGACAACCCGGTGGAAGATTTAACACTGGACCAAATCCAGAAAATCTACACCGGCGAGCTCCAACGCTGGAGCGAAGTCGGCGGCAACGACCTTCCGATCCATGCCTATCAGCGTCCGGTCAACTCCGGAAGTCAAACCGGGTTTTTGGAATTGGTCATGAAGGGGAAAACCCCGATGACGCCGTTGACCGAAATGATCCCGGCCGGGATGGATGAATTGGTCGAAGTGTTGGCGACCTTTAAAACCGAGGAATCCGCCATCGGATATTCCTACTATTATTATGTCACGGACATGTGGAAGAACGACGGCGTGAAACTTTTAAAAGTGGACGGGGTGTATCCAGATAAGGCGACGATTTCAGCGAAGACCTATCCGCTGACGACCAACTATTTCATGGTTTTCCGTAATGACGAAAAAGAAAAAGGCGCCGTACGGAAGATCGTCAATTGGATTCTCTCTCCCAACGGCCAACAGTTGGTCGAGGATTCGGGTTATGTCAAACTTCAGTAAACTGGCACTGGTCTTGCTTTTGGCACTCTCGGCGTGTGCCAAGCCGGAAGAACCCGTCATCGACAACAATGACTTCCTGAAAGTCGACGACCCGATGCCGAAACCACAAGGAAACAATGTTTCGTATCCTGCTCGTTATGATGTTGTTTTTTTCAATCCGATCACGATTTCCTATCCTGAAATCGAAGGGGAAGAGGTCGTCAGAGGTCAATACGTTGAAATCGACGGGCTTGTCGACGAAGCGGTTGAGAATGCGATCAATACTGAACTACGTTTGGTCGCGGAAGCGATGTTTCTCTTTCAAGATCGAGCCAAAGCCCCTGCATATCGCGGGATCGATGTCAGGATTCCCAAGGATATCGGACCGGCGAAGCGAGTCAATGTTTACTCACAAGTCCACTACAACGCGAATAATATACTTTCCGTGTCGATTTCCGCCAGCAGTTGCTTTGAGAAAATGGCGATTCCGTTTTGCTTCTCGGTGACCGAAGGGCTAAACTATGACCTGATCAGCGGGAAGCGGTTATCGCTCGCCGATGTCTTCACCGACCAGACGGACATCTCCAAACTGCTACTCCCCAAGATCAACCAGCAATTGTATTGGTCCAGTGATTTCGAATCCTCGGACACTTCGCAGAATCTCCCCGAATTGATCGCACCGTTCACACAGCTTGGCGGAAGCCAAAGTTTCATCCTTGGCGACTATACGCTCGGATTATTGTTCGGGCCAAGAACAAGTGAATTGGATACTCATCTGCACGGTGCATCCGTCCACATCCCTTACACGGAACTTTTATCTAATCTTGCATTGAGCCAACGTTTCGCTTCCGAATCCTCGATCTACGTCGACGAAATCATCGAAAAGCGATTCGTCGACCAACCCGAGGAAGAAAGAATCGTCACGACAAAGACGTTGCATGAGAGTCATCCGAAAATCGTTGCGACATCGAGTTACTTCAAGAGTCTTGAATCCTCGAAAGTCGAATTGATCGAAGCGGAAATCCAGAAAATCAACGCATTCATTCAGGAAGCGTCGACGATACTTCCTGAAGTGAAGAGGGCGATGGTCGTCGTCTCGTTCTATAAAATCGGGAAGTTCACCCAACAATACACACACATGAGGGCTTATCAACTCGAAGACGAGATCCACGATGGGCAAGATGGCGAATGGTCCTTCGAGGATATCGGACCTCAGGTAGGCTCACAGCACACGATCGTAACGGATGAAGACGGGAATGTTCTGACCCTCAAAGATCTTTTCGTCTCAGGATATGACTACGAGGAATCGATTGCAGCAAAACTTCTCGCAACACTACAAAAAAACGATTTACCCGGTACGGACGACCTGCGTCCTTGGATGGAAAACCTCGATTTCATCCTGTATCAAAACTACATCGGATTCTATTCCTTCGCGAAAATCGAAGGCGTATACGAATCTGTAAATTTCATCCTCACGTACAAAGAAATCAAGGCATCGAATCTAACCATTTTCGACTAAAAGGGCATTGCCTTTTTCACTGAACTTTATACAAAACAAACGATTTTTCACAATTAATAAAATGTTCACAAATGTCGGGTACTTGAGTTCTATATGACGGTCGGGTTATGCTATCATTGAAGACGGGAAGAAACATTCCCTATTTGGGAGGCAAACATGAAATCACTTCAACTTTCTCAGAATCTTTGGTGGATCGGGTCGTTGGATCCCGATCTGCGCGCTTTCGATATCATCATGGAAACGGAGTTCGGCACCACGTACAACTCGTATGTGTTGAAAGGTTCCGAAAAGACCGCCATCATCGATACCGCCAAACTGAAGACCTATGACCAATACATCGCCAAACTCTCCGAAGTCGTCGACGTCAAAGACATCGACTACATCATCGTCAACCATACCGAACCCGACCATGCCGGGTCGATCGGGAAACTGATCCAGCAGAACCCGGACATCACGATCGTCGGGACGCAGACCGCGTTGACTTTCCTCAAAGACATCGTCAACGCACCGTTCAACTCGATCGCGGTGAAGGAAAACGATACCTTAAGCCTGGGGGATCGCACCCTTCGCTTCATGATCCTGCCCAACCTGCATTGGCCCGATACCATGTACACCTTCGTCGAAGAAGACGGGGTGTTGTTTACCTGCGACTCCTTCGGGGCGCATTTCTGCGACGAGAACGTCCTCTTAAGCAAAGTCACGGACCGCGTCGGGTACGAGCGTTCGCTGAAATACTACTACGACATGATCCTCGATCCGTTCCCCAAACATATGCTGAAGGCGCTGGAGCGCATCAAGAACCTCGACATCAAACTCATCGCAACCGGACACGGTCCGGTGTTGGATCAGGAAATCCCTGAGATCCAGGCGAAATACAAAGTCTGGGCGACCCATGTCAACCCCAATCCACGCAAAACCGTCATCATCCCCTATGTCAGCGCCTATGGTTATACCAAGGAAATGGCGATGAAAGTCAAAGAAGGATTGGAAGCGACCAATGAACTGGATGTGCGGATGTACGATATGGAACAAACGCCGATCAAAACGGTCGTGGATGAAATCTACAACGCGGACGGCATCCTGATCGGTACGCCGACCATCTTGGCCGAAACACCGAAACCCCTGTGGGATTTGCTTTCCAACCTCTATCCTCCCGTCCACGGAGGGAAGTTCGCTTCGGCGTTCGGTGCGTTTGGATGGAGCGGCGAAGGGGTTCCGCACATGTTGGAACGACTGAAACAGCTTCGCATGAAAATGTCCGATGGACTTAGCCTGCGATTTAAACCCAACGAAGAAAAACAAAAACAAGCTTATGACTGGGGGTTCACTTTCGGTCAGCGGGTCTTGGGCAAAGACAAAGTCAAGGTCGAGAAACCCGTGATCCGGGCCTGGAAGTGCATCGTCTGCGGCGAAGTCATTCTTTCGCCCGAGCGTCCGGCGATTTGTCCGGTCTGCGGTGCACCGGCGGAACAGTTCGTCGAGATCCCGTATACCGAAATCACGTATAGCAGCGAGAGCAGGGAAAGCATCTTGGTGCTTGGAAACGGCGGCGCCGCGGTCAACGCGGTCTAAGCGATCCGTTTGAGAAACAAAGTCTGCGACATCGAAATCGTCGGCGAGGAAGACCAATTGGCCTACAACCGTCCGATGTTGACGAAGGAATTCTTCGGGGACTTCAAGAAAGACGAATTCTTATTGAAACCCGAGAAATGGTATCGTGAAAACAACATCACCCTGACCTTAGGGACCAAGGCCGTGAAACTGAATGCGGAAAACAAAGAAGTCGTCTTCGACAACGGCGAAGTACGCGGATACGACCGTTTGATCATCGCGACCGGGGCCGATTGCTTCGTTCCGCCGATCCCGGGAGCGCAACGCGACAACGTCGTGAAGATCCGTCATCTGCAGGATGTGGCGAAAATCAAGGAACTCATCAAAACCACGAAACGCGCGCTGGTCATCGGCGGCGGGATCTTAGGCTTGGAAGCCGCGTGGCAGATGAAGCGCGCCGGCTTGGAAGTGGTGGTCTTTGAAATGCTGCCGGCGTTGATGCTGCGGCAACTCGATGAGACGACTTCGGAAAAACTTCGTTCATGGACCGAAGGCAAGGGAATCGAGATCCACACCAACGTCCAGATCAAGGAAATCACGGGCGAAGGGTCGCTCGCTGACGGCATCCTCTTGGGTGACGGTCGCAAGTTCGACGGTGAACTGATCATCGTTTCCGCCGGTGTCCGGGCGAACGTCGAGTTGGCGAAGAACGCGGGCATCACGATCAACCGGGCCATCGTCGTCGACGAACACATGGAAACCAACATCAAAGGCATCTATGCGGCCGGGGATTGCGCCGAATTCAACGGATTCAACTGGGCGATCTGGCCGCAGGCGGTCGACATGGGGAAAGTCGCCGGGGCGAACATCGTCGGCGATACCGTGAACTATACACCGATCCTCCCCGCGGTGAGCGTCCATGCCATGGATACCGATCTCTTCGAAATCGGGGATTGCGGGAAAGACCCCAACAAGACCTACCGCACCCTGGAAAGCAACGACCTTGCCAAACCCTCCTATGCCAAGTACTTCTTCAGTGACAACAAGTTCGTCGGCGGGGTCATCTTCCATGATGTCTCCAAAGGGATCTTCCTGACCGAAGCCCTCATGAACAATTACTCCTACGCGGATTTCCTCAAAGAAGAACCCAAACACTAACGCGACCTCCCGCAAGGGAGGTTTTCTTATCGACTTGCAAAAGCGTCCCCACTATGTCAAAATAACCATGGAATTCACAGACAGGTAACACAATGGAAAAATTTTGGTTGGAAATCACACACGAATGCAAGCAATCCGGAGCCCGCACCGGGATCCTTCATACCCCCCACGGCGATGTCTTGACGCCGATGTTCATGCCGGTCGGTACCCTCGCCACCGTCAAGTTCCTTTCACCGGAAGAGATCGAAGAAATCCAGTCCGGGGTCATATTATCGAACACGTACCATCTTTGGCTTCGTCCGGGCGACGAGATCGTCCGGGATGCCGGCGGCCTTCACACCTTCATGAACGTCAAGAATCCGATCTTGACCGATTCGGGGGGCTTCCAGGTCTTTTCGTTAAGCGATTCGCGCAAAATCACCGAAGAAGGGGTCACCTTCAAGAACCATCTCAACGGCGACACCCTGATGTTGTCGCCGGAGAAGTCGATCCAGATCCAAAACAACCTCGGGGCCGACATCATCATGAGTTTCGATGAATGTCCGCCGTTCCCGGCGACCCACGAGTACATGAAAGCGAGTGTCGAGCGTACCTTGCGTTGGGCGCAACGCGGGAAGGACGCCCATCAACGCCCCCACGATCAAGCTTTGTTCGGGATCGTCCAAGGCGGCGAGTACGAAGACTTGCGTGAATATTCCGCCAAGACCTTGGTCGACATGGATTTCCCCGGATACTCGATCGGCGGGACGTCGGTCGGCGAAACCAAGGAAGTCCTTTACCGCATGGTCGACTATAGCGTGAAATGGCTACCCAAGGATAAACCCCGCTACCTCATGGGCGTCGGATCCACCGATGCGATCCTGGAAGGGGTTTTACGCGGGATCGACATGTTCGACTGCGTCCTACCGACCCGCATCGCGCGGCATGGCACCCTCATGAGCAACCAAGGCCGCATCAACATCCGCAACGCCAAATATGAACGCGACTTCGGACCCCTGGATCCCGAATGCGATTGCTACACCTGTAAAAACTATTCAAGGGCGTACCTGCGTCATTTGATCCGCTGCGATGAAGGTCTGGGTCAGAGGCTCTTGTCGATCCATAACCTACGTTTCCTGATCAAACTGACCGAAGACATCCGTCAAGCGATCAACGAAGACCGTTTCTTGGATTTTAAGAACGAATATTTCAAAAA
>JAHFCO010000032.1 GCA_023249475.1 Bacillota bacterium
GGGAAGGTTGCCAAGAACAGTTCCGGCTATGCCTTGAAAGACTTGATGATCGGTTCGGAAGGGACCTTGGGGATCATTACGAAGTTGTACCTCAAACTCCTACCCAAACCTTCGAATTATGTATCGCTCTTGATGCCCTTCGAGGACATCCATGCGTGTCTGGCCTGTGTCGAGAAGGTATTGCGTTTGCCCGAAGTGTGTACGACCCTTGAATTCATGGAAAGGGAAGTCCTGGACGATGCGCAGGAATACCTGGGGAAAGAATTCCCGGAACACAGCGCCCCTTCGTATCTGATCGTTTCCTACAGTGCCAACAGTAAGGAAGCCTTGAACGTGGCGGTCGATGCCTGCGCCCAGGTTTGCCTTCAAAACGGGGCGAAAGACGTCTTGATTTCAGATACCGCCGAACGTCAAAACACGCTCTGGAGCGCCCGCGGCGCGTTCTTGGAAGCCATCAAGAACAGTACGCCCACGATGGACGAGTGCGACGTGGTGGTGCCGTTGGCGCATATCGCCGGGTATCTCGACTTCGTGCGTGAACTCTCCGCGAAGCACAACGTCCGCATCCGTAGCTTCGGTCATGCGGGGGACGGCAACCTGCATGTCTATGTCTGCAAGGATGATCTGGATGACGCGACGTGGAATGTGACCGTGACTTCCTGCATGGATGCGCTCTATCAGAAAGCCATCGAAATGGAAGGGCAGGTGTCGGGCGAACACGGCATCGGGCATGCGAAAAAGACCTACTTGAAACAATCGCTCGGGGATCTGCAGATCGATTTGATGCGCAACATCAAATTCAGCTTCGACCCCAACGGCATCCTGAATCCGGATAAAATCTTCGATCTTTAGTCAACCCGTGATTTACGGGTTTTCTTTTGGGTCCGATTCTATACTTTGTCTTTCAAACCATCGTTTTCGCTCGCAAATCTTTTAAACTGTGATACGATAAAAACAGAGGTGAAAACATGCCCTACGGATATCTTGGAACCCCGAGTTTGCTTGGGAAACATTTCTATCGATTGAACGGGGATGCTCCGCTTTCGCATGTCCGCCACAATCTGGACATGTTGCTTTTGATTGCGGTCCATCATCGGAAACTGGGCATCCACCATTGGGCGATCGACGCCTCGGTCTTCGATGAACGGATGATCGATACCGAGAAATGGCTGACCTTGATCGAAGCCTGGCAAGCCGACGGGATTGCGATCCGCGAGGACTTCGAATCGACGCTCGCGTTGCTTGATGCCGGACTGAACCTGAAGAAACTTGATCCGTCGGTTCGTTGGATCGATTCTGGGAATAAGGAAATGGAAACGGTGAGAAAGAATGTGCTTGAAACGCCGATCCTGAAATTCACGGTGTTGGAGAAGGAATGGGCGCGATACAAATACCTGATTTTGGAGAAAGATCCCAAGATCTACCAGGGCATACGAAGGATGCTGAACGACAAGACGGATGCGCCGGCGGTCGAGTTCTACCGGATGGTCGACGAGGCGATGATGAAGGAAGAGGACCGGGGTGTCGCGATCAACGCCTACCAGCATGTCTCCGGGTATTTCAAACAGAGTTGGGATGCGCAACGGAAGGCGGAGTTCCAAGATTTACTTGATCACTATCGAAGAGGGGAGATTGAAAGCCGTGAGATTAAGAAAGTTCTCTACGATGAAGCGATCCGGATCAATGAGCGCTATTTGATCGATTCCTACTTCTTTATCCAGAAAAAAGAGGGAAACGTATGAAACATCTCATCCTTGTCTATTCGTTGCATGGCTCGACGCTCAAGACGGCCGAGAAGATCGCCCAAGGGATACGCGAGGGCGGTTCCAGCGCCGATATCTTCAAGATCACAAGCGGGGAAATTCCATCGCTCAAACCGTACGACGTGATCCTTTTCGGGATGCCGGTGTATTACTTCGCCGTCCCGATCGTCATGGAGAAATTCATCGCGACCTTACCGAGGTTGCATGAAAAGCGGATCTACGCTTTCTTTACTTACGGTACCTATCACTTCCAGGCCAGCGACCACCTGCGCAGGATCTTGCGCAAGAAGGACGCGGAGGTCGAAGCATGGTTTTACTGCCACGGGGCTGACTTCTACTACCACTACAACACCCGTGGGATCTTGCCTTCCGCAGGGCATCCCGATGAGAGCGAATTGAACGATGCGACAACATTTGGAAGAAACATCGCGAAACGGACGGATCTTACGGATTATCCGATGAAGAGCACGCCGCCCAAAGTATTGTATCGGGCGGAAATGCTGCTGACCAACAAGTTCATGGTGACGACGCTCTTTCAGCATCTCTTCCGCCTGGACCGCAAGAAATGCATCCGCTGCGGGCTATGCATCAAATCCTGTCCCACCCAGAACATCGAACGGGATGCCGACCGCTATCCGATGTGGGACTCCAAATGCACGATGTGTTTGAAATGCGAGGGGTGCTGCCCGGTCGAAGCGATCACGTCGGTGGCGGGGTGGAAGTTCCTTTCGCCCATCGTCGACGCCAATGTGAAGGCAATATTGCGCGACAAAGACATCCAGACGCAGCGCATCGTCTATCATCACGGGAAGATGCAAGAGAATGTGAAGAAATGAGCAGGATTCGCATCGGAATGCATTGTAAAAATTGTACCTTAAGAGTATAATTATTGGTAGGAATTCATTGATATGGAATGACTTTTGAAGGAGGACGACGATGCAGGCGAAATACAAGACGGTGGCTGACGATATCGAAAAACAGGTCTTATCCGGCTTGTTTTCGGACACCCGCAAATTGCCGACGGAAGACGAACTGATCGAAATCTACGCGGTCAGCCGCAACACGATCCGCAATGCGATCGACGTGTTGGTCCGCAAAGGGATCATCATCCCGATCCAGGGCAGCGGGATGTTCCTACGCAGCTTGTTTTCCGATGACTGCGTCAACCTGGAGAATTTCCTGGGGCTCACCAAAGCCTTCCCCAACAAGAAGATCGGGACCAAGGTGTTGGAGTTCAAGGAAATCGAAGCGGACGAGAAACTGGCCTACATCATGCAATGCGATGTCGGGACACCGATCCACTACATCGAACGTCTCCGTTTGGTCGACAACGTCCCCTATGTCATCGAATACTCCTACTACAATAAACTGTTGATTCCGTATTTAAACATGGAGATCCTGCGCGGTTAGATCTACGCGTTCATCACCTCCGACCCCAAGAAACAACTGGGCTATGTCGACCGCGTGATCCGCGCCGACGTATTGAACGCCCACGACGCGGAAATCCTGGGACTGAAGGCCGGCGACCCGACCTTGATCTCGGAAAACCGTGCGATGCTGAAGAGCGGCGTCATCTTCGACTATTCGATCGACATCCACAATTATAAGAACACGAAGTTCCTTAAACTCTCCAACTTTACCTAAGATCCTCCGTTTGGAGGATTTTTTTCGTCAAAATGGAATTGACAAGCGTGAAGAGGGAATGAGAAACTAAACGCAGGTATCAATCCTGAAGGAGTACAGACATGCGCACGAACTTCGATCACTTGCCGTCCCGTAAGAAAACCAACTGTACCAAATGGGATGATCTACAAAAACGTTTCGGTTGTCTCTCCGACGCCGATGTCTTGCCGATGTGGGTGGCGGACATGGATTTCCCGACCCCTCCCGAAATCGTCGAAGAACTGACGAAGCGGATTTCCCACGGGGTCTATGGCTATACCATGGTTTCCGACTCGTTCTCGACCACGGTTTCCCAATGGATGAAAACGCGTCATCACGCGGATGTCGATCCTTCATGGGTCAAGTTCTCACCCGGCGTCGTGCCGGGGATCGCAAACGCGATCCAAGCCCTCAGTCACGAGGGCGACGGCGTCATCATCCAGCCTCCGGTCTATTATCCGTTTTTCTCCGTCGTGGAAGACAATCAGCGCAAACTGGTGTTCAATCCTTTGATCGAAACCGACCGATCCTATCGGATCGATTTCGACGACCTTCGCATCAAGGCAAGTCGCCCCGACGTCAAACTCATGATCCTCTGCAACCCCCACAACCCGGTCGGAAGGGTGTTCACCCGTGAAGAGTTGTTGGAAATCGGCGCGATCTGTTTGGCGAACGATGTGAAACTGATCGTCGACGAGATCCACGCCGACATCGTCTTCAAACCGCATGTCCATGTCTCCTATCTGGCGATGCCGGATGAAATCCGAAACAACGGCATCGTCTTGATTTCCCCAAGCAAAACCTTTAATCTGGCGGGTTTCCAAACCTCGGCGGTGATGATCCCCGATGCCCAACTCCGCGCGAAATACCAACGTCGATCCGAAATCACACGCACCACCAGCATCGGATGCTGCGGAGAGACCGCGCTGGAAGCCGCCTACAACCGCTGCGCCTATTACGCCGATGAACTGGTCGAATATCTGGGTGAAAACAAACGTTTCTGCGAAGAACAACTTTCAACCCGGTTTCCTGAACTGACGCTCTTCGATCTGGAAGGGACCTATCTCTTGTGGATCGATTTCAGGCAGGCGAACATCGAGTTGAACGACCTGGATCGCTTCATGATCGAAGACGTCAAGGTCGCCGTGGATTACGGCCATTGGTTCGGTGAAGAAGGACGCGGATTCATCCGCCTCAACATCGCCTGTCCCAAGGCGCTGTTGGTGGAGGCCTTTGATCGCTTGGACAAAGCGATGCACGGATAAACCGGATTGCACACGATGAGGAAACTAAAATCAAGAGTTTCCTTTTTTTGTGCATATAAGGGTGTGCAAATACAAAATAATACGATAAACAGGGCGTTTTTGAAATTCTGAATTGACAACGAAAGTCAGGATGCTAAACTAAAAACAGAGCATTTTTGCATCTAAGGGGGAAGTTGAATGAAGTTACGCAAAAGAATCATTCCATTCGTTTTTAGTTTTCTCTTGGTCTTCTCGCCATTATTCATCCTGTCCTCGATCAAACCCGCCGCCTTGTTCGACAATCTCGGGTTCGAATCCGATTTGACCGGATGGTCAAGCGGCTCCACGGTCGGGATTTCCGTCGGTGAAGTCGTGAACACGTCGACCTTCGTTTGGACCGTCAACCAGAACCAATCGAAGATGGCGAAACTCCAACCGACCGGACCTTCGGGGGCGTTCAACGGGGTCGCGGATGCCTTGGCGATGCCGCAGGACAGCCGCGAGTACATCGTTTCCGTCTTTCCCAGCATCACCAACATCGCCTATCTCCATACGGATTTGGAACTTGCCGCCGGGGAGTCGTTCTCGATGGCATGGAACTATATCGCGACGGACTATGTCCCGTTCAACGACGCTTCGTTCACGACGTTCGTGAATCTCGACGACGCTTCGGTTAAGGGTCTCATCGATGATCTTCCGACTTCCGTCACCATCCTGGGGGCGACGGTTCCCGGGACGGGCAACTATTCGACCGGAAGCTATGCGAGTACGGGATGGCAGACGACGACCTATACCGCCGTCGCCGCCGGTACCTATCGTCTAGGCTTCACTGCGTACAACCTCAAAGATACGTACTTGAGTCCGATTTTGTTTGTGGACAAGGAAGTGGGAACCACGTTGAAAAACGGGGAAGACTTCGGTCCGATCCAACCCGACGACAACCCGCCGCCTCCGCCGGTCACCACGGCCCCCGTGCTTTCAACCCTCCTTGTCAGCGACATCACGAATACAGGGGCCACCCTCGACGTGACGGTTTCCAGCGACGGCGGGGAAGACCTCAGTGCATGCGGGTTCTACCTGGCGATCCACGAGAACCCGACAGCCGACGACATCGTCTTGTCCGGTTCGTGCATCGTCGGAAAAAATACGCTTGAATTCTCATCCGCATCGGTCCATACAACCTATTACTACAAGGCATTCGCGACCAATTCCGTCGGGACGACCGTCTCCGATGAAGGTCAGTTCACCACGTTGAAGAATACGCCGACCTTGACCTTCGAAGCGATCGTAAACAAGACCTACGGGGATTCGTCCTTTACGCTTGTGGCGGAGACTTCCTCCGCGTCGCCCATCCTCTACGTCAGCAGCGATCCCGCCATCGCGAGCATCGAAGGGAACACCGTAACCCTCCATGACGTCGGCGACGTCGTGATTACCGCAAGCGTCGCGGAGAACGATACCGAATACGGTTCGTCGACGACGCAACCCTTGACCATCCTGAAGAAGGAATTGGTCATCAAGGTGAACCCATCGGAGAAAACCTATGGGGAAGCCGACCCGCAGTTCAGCGTCGACTACGACGGGTTCGCATATGAAGACGACGCAAACTCTTTGGAAGGCGAACTTCGATTCTCCCGCGACGCCAAGGAAAACGTCGGGAGCGTCCAAGTCGTCGCCCAAGGGCTGACTTCGGATCAATATACGATCTCCTACGAAGGCGCCGACCTTGTCATCCTGCCCCGTCCCTTGATCGTTACCGTCCAGCCCGCGGTCAAAGTGTATGGGTCCAACGATCCGAAATTCACCGTCGCCTATCGCGGTTTCGCGTTCGACGACACGTCCGCCTTGGTCCAAGGGTTGAAAATCACCCGCAAAGCCGGACAGAACGTCGGATCCTATCCGATCGTCGCTTCCAACGCGACGGCGGAAAACTATGTCGTTTCCTATGAAAACGCAACCTTGACCATCCTCAAGAAAGACCTGACGATCACGGTCTTGGACCAAGTCAAGGTCTATGGCGACGCCGACCCCGTGTTTACGGTACGCTACGATGGCTTTGTGTACGGGGACGATGACAGTGCGGTCGGCGGGTTGCTGGTCAACCGTAATTCAGGCGAGATGGTCGGCGACTATGTCCTGTCCGTCGCACAAGCCGCTTCGAACAACTATCAACTCGGCTTCGTATCCGGGAAGCTCACGATTCAGAAAGCGGCCTTGACCTTGAAAGTCGACGATGCAATGAAAGTCGAAGGGGAAGACGACCCGGCGTTCACCTTCACGATCCAAGGGCTCAAGAACAACGATACGAAGGATGCGGTTCAAAACGTTACCTTCCAGCGCGAAGCGGGGGAAGACGTCGCAAACTATGCGGTTTCGATCAAGGAAGCCCAGGCCGACAACTACGCCTTGACCTTCGTCCAAGGAACGCTGACCATCGAGAAGAAGCCAAGCAGCGGCTTCCCCACGGCCGGATTGATTTCGGCCGGTGTCGGGATTCCCGTACTCTTCTTCCTGATCTTCTTCTTCAAACGCAGAAAGAAACAAGACGAGGAATGAAATTGAAAGAAGGGGAGAATTTCCCCTTCTTTTTTATGCGAAAAAACCAGAAATAATCGCATTAATTATTCATTATGACGGATGAATGGTGTATAATTTATCCATAACGTACGGAGGATCAGGCATGGACGCAACGAATTACTTCACGAAAACACAAGAAATCCTGGAAAACGCGACGAACTCGCAAAAAGAAGCCATCATCCACATGGCGAAGGTCATGGGGGACTGCATGGTCGACCAAGGACTCATCCAACTTTTCGGCATCGGACCCGATCGCGCATTCGCGATGGAATTGGGATACCGGGCCGGGGGATTGATGCCGTATCATCAACTCAACATGAAAGACCTGGTTCTACGAGGTCACCTTACCTTGGATGAAATGAGCGATCCGGCGTTCTACGACCGCGCGGATTTGGCCGAGAAGCTATGGAACCTCTATACCATCGACCCCAGGGACATGGTGTTGATCTATGCGGCGGAAGAAGTCTACGACAGTACGCTCGCCTTGGCGAAGATCGCCAGACAAAAAGGGCATAAGGTCTTGTTGGTGGCATCCTTCGATGCGATCCTGAATTCGAAACACAAAGAAAACGCCGCCAAGCTCATCGATTTGACGTATGCGACCTTGAACCTATGCACGCCGTATCCGGATACCGTTTTAGAGATCATGCCGGGAATCAAGATCACGCAGGTCGCCAACGTCGTCGGGAATTGCTTCGCCCAGATGCTGACGGCGGAAACCTACCGTTATCTGGTTGAAAACAATCACGATGCACCGATTCTACTCAGCGCCAACGTCACCGGCGCCGATGTCCATAACCGCAAGATCTCGGACGTCTATCTGGGACGCTGGAACGCCTAGGAGGAACCCATGAACCACATCACGATGGAAGTATTCAACGAAGCGTTGAAAAAACTAGTGCAGACCCTGGAAGACCAGGAAATGGGGAACATCAAGGAAGCCTCGAAACTTTGTTATGAAAGCATGAAGAACGACGGGGTCGTCCACATCTTCGGATCGGGGCATTCGGTCGGATTCGGGATGGAATGTACCGGACGACCGGGATCCTTGGTTCCGTTCCACATGATCGAAACCTCGGATTTCGTCACCAAAGGCTTGTATTCGCTCGCGGAGTTCAAAGACCCCGACAACATCTTCGAACGCCGTCCCAACATCGCGGACAAACTCTACGACCTCTACGACATCCGTCCCCAGGACGTCTTCATCATCATCTCCAATTCCGGCATCAACGGTCTGGTCATCGATTTGGCCCTGACCGCCAAAGCCAAAGGACACAAGATCATCATCATCACCAGTATGCAGCACACGCTGGCCGAACCCAGCCGTCATCCCAGCAAGAAGAAACTCTATGAACTCGGCGACGTGGTCATCGACAACTGCGGTCCCCGCGGGGACGCCTTGCTTGAAACCGGCAACATCGAGAAGATCTGTTCGGTTTCTTCCATCACCGGCATCTACATCGCCCAATCCTTGACGGTCGAGATTTCCCGGATGTTTAAGGAAAGCGGGATCGAACTTCCGCTGCTCTACAGCCATGAAGTCGAAAGCCATCTTGAACACAACCAGGAATTGCTGGCGAAATACAAGGGGAGGATCAACGCATGAAGTACGAATTCGAATACATGAACCAACTCCTCGGACTCTTCGATAAAGTCTATGAAAGCGAAAAAGAGAAGATCAAGGAACTGGCCGTGCTGTTTGCGGACAACATCCGCTCCAACCGCATCATCCATGTCTTCGGGACAGGGCATTCCCACATGGTCGGCATCGAACTCTTCTGCCGTGCCGGGGGATTGGCCAACGTCAACGCCTTGCTCGACCCCGATGTCCTGACCTCCAACGGGGCGCAACGTTCCGGTGCGATCGAAAAGCTCTCCGGATTATCCGACATCCTCTATGACCAATACAAAATCCAAGCCGGCGACATCATGATCATCACCTCCAATTCAGGCCGCAACGCGATGCCGATCGAAATGGCGATGCGTGCGAAGAAGGAAGGCGTGTATACCATCGCCTTGACCAACCTCCATCAATCCCAGCACACGACCAGCCGTCATCCCAGCGGAAAACGGCTTTTCGAAATCGTCGACATGGTCTTGGACAACTGCGTCCCCGACGGAGATGGACTGATGACGGTCGGCGGCGTTTTGACGGGTCCGGGATCCACGATGTCCAGTCTGCTGATCCTGAATACGATCGTCAACGAAGCGCTACAGATCCTGGCGAAAGAAGGAGCCGAACTTCCGGTCTTCCAATCGCAAAACGTGGACGGCTTCAACAACGACGCGCTCTACGCCAAATACGGCGACCGCGTCAAACATTTCTAAATTGACTTTATCATCGCCCCGTGAATCGGGGCTTTCTTCTGTTCACCATGTGTATCCCCTTTGTACGTTAAGCGCTTTCATGGTAAAATTAGAGGCGAAAAGAGGGAGAATCATGAAACGTAACCGTATCTTCGCCATCTTGCTGAGCGTACTCTTGCTGATGACGCCTTTCTTATCGTTCAACGGCGCACTGTCGATCCGTGCCGCCGATCAAACCACCTTGACGATTCACTATAACCGTCCCGACGGGAACTATGAAGGATGGAACCTCTGGCTCTGGGAAACCGGGAAAGACGGAAAATCCTATGCGTTCACCGGCACCGATGATTTCGGGGCCGTCGCCGTCGTCACGATGGATACCACCGCGCTTGAGTACGGGTTCATCGTCCGACTCAACGAATGGGAAAAGAAGGACGTCGACGCCGACCGGTTCATCACGGCCAGTTCGGGGAAAGCCGAAGTCTGGCTGAAGTCCGGCGACGCGACCGTCTATGAAAGTAAACCGACCCTGGGCCCGGGGGAAGATCCCGATCCCATCGAAGGGGACATCACGATCAACGTCCACTATCATCGCTTCGACAATAACTATACCGATTGGAACCTCTGGATGTGGCCCAAGGGCGCCGAAGGCGCATCCTACAATTTTACCGGTGAAGACAGCTACGGGAAAATCGCTTCGATCAAGCTTGCCCCCGGCGCCGCCACGGAAGTCGGTTTCATCGTACGTAAGGGGGAATGGTTGGCGAAGGACATCGATGCCGACCGCTTCATCCCGCTCTCCAAACTCAAAAACAAGGTCGTGGATGTCTGGTTGCTTCAAGGCGACCCGAAGATCTACTATGCCGCCGCCAGCGTCGATCTATCCCCGAAATTCCTCGGGGCGAAATTGGACGGGGTCGACCTGGTCTCCGTCAGTTTAAGCGTCCCGATGATTTTGCTGAACGACAAGAAGGAAGGCTTGATCCTGAAAGACAGCGACGGAACCGTCGTGGGGATCAAAACGTTCATCTTCAGTGAAGGTGTGACTTCGCCGAGTTCCAGCAACTTCAAGTTCTTTACGGAGACGCCGCTGGACTTATCCAAAACCTATACCTTAACCAAAGCGGGTTACGGCACCATCGCCCTGACCTTCAACAATGTCTTCAACACTTCCGCGTTTGAAGAAACCTACGGGTACGACGGGGAACTCGGAGCCATCTACACCCCGACGAAAACCACGTTCAGACTATGGGCTCCGACGGCGACCGCCGTCACCTTGAACCTTTATGCCCAAGGGAACGACTCCGCACCGACGTCATCCGTCGCGATGAGTAAAGACGCCAAAGGAACCTGGGTGCATGAAGCCAGCGGGGATCTGGATAAAACCTACTATACCTACACCGTCACCGCCCTGGGTCAAACCAAGGAAGCGGTCGATCCTTATGCCCGTGCCGTCGGTGTCAACGGGAACCGCGGGATGGTGCTCAACCTCGATGCGACCGATCCCGAAGGCTGGGAAGACAGCGAACGTCCGGAATTCGGGAACAGCACAGATGCGATCATCTACGAAGCGCATATCCGCGATTTGAGCGTCTCACCGGATTCGGGCATCACGAATAAAGGGAAATTCTTAGGACTGACCGAAGAAAACACCACGACCGCCAATGGCATCAAGACCGGCCTTAGCCACTTGGTCGAACTGGGCATCACCCACCTCCACCTGCTGCCCGTCTTCGATTTTAGATCCATCGACGAAACCAAACTTGAAAACAACAGTTTCAACTGGGGTTATGACCCGCAGAACTTCAACGCCCCCGAAGGTTCCTATTCCACCGATCCCTATCACGGGGAAGTACGGGTCAAGGAATTCAAGGAAATGGTCCTCGCATTACACGAAAACAACATCCGTGTGGTCATGGACGTCGTCTATAACCACACCGGAGCCTCCGCAGACTCCGATTTCAGTAAGATCGTCCCGAATTACTACTACCGCATGAACGAGAACGGTTCGTTCTCCAACGGTTCGGGGACAGGCAACGAAACCGCCTCCGACCGTGTGATGATGCAGAAATTCATCGTCGATTCCGTCGTGTACTGGGCGACTGAATACAAGGTCGACGGATTCCGTTTCGACCTGATGGCTTTACATGACATCGATACGATGAACAAGGTACGTGAAGCGCTCAATGAAATCGACCCTTCGATCATCGTCTATGGCGAAGGCTGGACCGGCGGAGCATCCCCGCTTCCCGATGACCAAAAGGCACTGAAGAAAAACATCTCGCAGATCGACGGCACGGCCGCGTTCTCCGACGACATCCGCGATGCCATCAAAGGCCATGTCTTCTCCGATACCGACAAGGGATTTGTCAACGGGGGCTTGGGCTTGGAAGAAAGCATCAAGTTCGGGATCATCGCTTCCACCATGAACAACAAAGTCGATTATTCCCAAGTCAAATATTCCAAGACGCCCTATGCGCGCGATCCCTACAGCGTCGTTTCCTATGTGGAAGCACACGATAACCTGACACTATGGGATAAGCTGAAACTCACCAACCCGGATGCCACGGAAGAAGAACTCATCGCCATGCACCGCATGGCCAATGCGATCGTCCTGACTTCCCAAGGCGTCGCCTTCCTGCATGCGGGGAGCGACTTCCTGCGGACCAAGGATGGCAACCACAATTCATACAACGCCCCCGACGCGATCAACCAGCTCGTCTGGGAGCGCAAAGAAACCTATTATGACAACTTCGAATACTTCCAAGGCTTGATCGAACTCCGTAAAGCGCATCCTGCCTTCCGCATGATGAGTGCCGATTTGATTCGTCAAAACCTGGATTTCTTGGAAATGCCGCAAGCCAACATGGTCGGATATACCCTCAGCGACAACGCCAACGGCGACAAATGGGATACCATCGCGGTGCTCATGAACGCCAACGACGAAGCGATCGAAGTCACCCTTGAGAAATCAGGATGGCACGTCGTGGTCGACGGGGAAGACGCAGGGGTTGAAACCCTTGAGAAGATCTCGGGCAAAACGATCACCGTCGAGCCGCACACCCTCATGGTCCTGGTCGATTCCGGAAGCATGGGCGGATCCAACCTGTGGATCTATCTCGTGCTAGGCCTTGCGCTTGGACTTGGAGCAGCAGCTCTCTACACGAAAAAGAAAGGGATCAGCCCTTTCGTTAAGAAAGCCTAAAGAACAGCCGGTTCGATCGAACCGGCTTTATTTATAGATCAATACACAATGTTTTTCATCTTCACATTCGATTCGAATTTGTGCATCCTCGATCACAAAGGGGTATTCTCCAATTGTGCTCTGATTGACTCGATCCGCGGTTTCCTTTGCGACCGGCCAATAGGTCAATTCCCCGTAGAGCACTGAAAGCAACCCCCAGATAAAAGAATTAGTCTCTCTGGAACTGGCCGGTTCCCAGGTAAAGAAGATCTGAATCGGGTCTCCATCCGTGGTAGTTTCAAAGCGGACGACCATATGATCATACGTGAACTCTTGGTAGATCGTATAGTTTATACCACCTTCGCCATGAATCATCGGTTTGCGTGCCGTTTCGCGGAAGATCGTCGCATATTGCCGGTTGGCATAATAGAAATTCGCCTTCGTCGTATTGAGACGATCCTCAAGATTCTTTAGGAAAACCGGTTCTTCACCAATCCATCCGCAGGTTTCGATGAGTTGTTTCATCACCTCATCTTTACTTTCTTCGGGATACTCACTCAGGTTGATCGGGCTATGATAGGTTCCATCGAACTTCCAAAGAAAGCCCAAAGTTTTCTCGATCGGTTTACATGTCACCCAATCTCCGTTTTGCGTCACGACAATCGCACGTGAAGGATAGACTTTCTTATAAACGATACTCGAAGGAGAAAAGTGGATGTTTTCATCGACTTCCAGTGCTAAACGATCCGGTGAGAGTCGATAATCTCCGAGATAGAGTGAAAACGTGATCAACAAGACGATGATTGAGAGATAGACAAGGATTTTGTGTTTCCTTTTCATGAGGAACCTCCGACGTCGATGACGAGTTCGAACGCTTCATTGTATACATTATATTCCAAGATGAACTTACGACATTCCGACGGGACGTCCTTTAGGATGATGATTGAATAGCCATCGATTCCATTCATCCCGCCTTGTACGGGCGACAAATCGTGTTGGTTTGACGATATCGTTAGAAACAAGTTGATCGGATGCTTTGTGGATTGAAGTCCAAACGGTCTAAAGGGTATGACTTCTTGATAAATCAACAACATCGTTCCATTTTTATGGAGCGTAATCCGCTCGAAGATGATCGTATGATTTCCTAATTCAACAGATTTTCCAAGCATTTCGTCGAATAAGAAGTCCTCAGCCTCAAGTTCATCCGTATAATCAACGAAGAGATTTTCGACCGGCATCGTATAGGGTTCAAGTTTTCTTGAAGCTTCCACATTCTTATAGAGCATCGTCATGGATTGAAACCCGACAGAAACCAATAGGAGGATCATTGTGTATTTCGAAAGAATCCATAACCAACCCCAAATCGGACGGTGAACCTTGTTGAGTGACTTGCCGATTTCCTCTGGATCCCCCATATCATCAAGCGCACATCGGCTTGCCTCATCCACATCAAGATGTTGATCCAGGTATTCCTGTTTAGCTTCTTCAATATGTCCGGATAATTCCTTATAGATCGACTTACGGTCGAATGGGAAGTTGATCTGACGGACGACTTCTTGTAGGAAATTCTCTTCCTTATTCGAAGACATACCGCGACCCACCGATGACTTTTAAAACGGACTCTCTAAACACTTCGAATTGTTCCTGTTCAATCTCCAATTGCATAATTCCGGACTTGGTGATTTTATAGTATTTTCTTTCTTTACCGTTTCCCGCGATCTTTAGATACGATTCGATCCAACCCGCATTCTCAAATCGATGGAGGATCGGATAAAGAGTACCTTCCTTGAACTGAAAAACCTGTTCGGAAAGGATTTCGAGTTCCTTGATGATCTCATAACCATACATATCCCGTTTATGTATCAAACTCAGGACGAGTAAATTCGAACTTCCGCCAATGTAGTTTTTATCCATACCTAGTCCTCCTATGTATACAGTATACATAGTTCATCTATGTATGTCAATAATGTTTATAAGATAAAAGCCGACTGTTGCTGCAATCGGCTTTTTTCATGGGTTCAATTTTTGAAAGGGAGGGTTACTCACAATTGTCCCCGTTGGTGCGGATCACTTCCTGATAGAAAGCGAAGGAATCCTTCTTGATCCGCGGTAAACCCGGGTCCAGGAAATCGATATAGACGAAACCATATCGCTTCTGGAATCCGTTCAACCAACTCAGGAGATCCGTGAACGACCACGTGCAATACGCGATCAGATCCACGCCCTCCAAAATCGATTGTTTACATCTTACAATATGTTCTTTGAGATAGTCAATCCGATAGCTATCATGAATTTCATTGTTTTCAAGGACATCGAAGGCACCCAACCCGTTTTCGCTGATGAACAGGGGTTTATGATAGCGATCGCTCAATTCTTTGAGGGAATAAAGCAAGCCGTCGGGATCGATCGCCCAGTCCCAGTCGGTATAGCGGATATGGGGGTTATAGACGTTCTTGTAGAGGCCGGGGATGCCGCTCTCCTTGAACTGTCCCTTGACGCCGTCGGTGTTGAACTTCTCAATCGTCGCCCCGTCGATCGGATTGTAGGCGAGGGTGGTGCTTTGGTAGTAGTTGATGCCGATGAAGTCCGCGTGTTGCGCGGCGTAGGCCATCAGTTCGAGATCTTCCGACGTGATCTCCGGCAGGATGCCGAGTTGCTTGAAGTAATCCATCGCCCATTGGGGATAGGACCCTTTATAGTAACTGTCGCAATGCCACCAGTTCACGGTCTGATAGTACTTGTACTGCGCTTCCTTGTCCCAGTGTTCTTCGGAAACGGCGTAACCGGGGGTATAGGCGATCGAGGATCCGATCATCCCGGGGATGTTTTTCTCTTTGAAGGATTTCACGACACTCGCATGGACCAAAGCGGTGTTGTGGTAGGCTTGCAGGTACTCCTTCTGGTCGGTGTGTCCGGGAGGATGCATCGCCAGGATATAGCCCAGGGAAGTGAAGATGTTGGGTTCGTTGAGGATGATCCAGTATTTGACGCGACCGCCGAAAAGCTTGAAACAAAGGTCGGCGTACTGCGTGAAGTCGCTGACGATGTCGCGGCTTAACCATCCGTCGTACTTGTCCTGCAGCGCCGCGGGGAGATCCCAGTGATACAGGGTGACGACCGGTTCGATCTTGTTTTCGATCAAGGTATCGATCAGGTTTGAATAAAAGTCGATGCCGGCTTGATTGACGTCGCCGACCCCGTTTGGGATCAACCTTGGCCAACTGATCGAAAAGCGATAGGCCTCCAAGCCCATCTCCTTCATCAGCGCCACGTCTTCCTTGAAACGGTGGTAGTGGTCGGTCGCGATGTCGCCGTTGGTCCCATCGAAGGTTTTACCCGGGAGTTTCACCCAACGATCCCAGATCGAGGGTCCTTTTCCATCTTGGTCGAACGCGCCTTCGACCTGATACGCGGCCGATGCGCTTCCCCATAGGATTTTCTTATCCGACATGTTCTTCCACGTTGAAGAACAAAACGGATCCGAATTCGGATTGTTTGATCGTGTTCTTCGCGATCTTCACCGCGGCTTTCAGATCGCCCTCGACACTGAAATACAACTTCATATTGTCCTGTTTCACGAAGGTGAACGTCACATTCTCGATGGTTTTCCCATCCAACAAGGCGCGGATAAACTCCCTCTTCAGAGGGGCGTTGACGATGATCATAGGTCTACTCCTTTTCAAGTGATAGTTTGAGCGCGGTCAGTTTACGATAGAGTTTCTTCTTTCCGACATTGCGCAATACCGGAAGACTGAAGAGCTTGTAATTGAGGGATTTGAATTTATTGGTACTGTCGGCGCTTTCCGTCAGAATCACGCGCGACCAGCCTTCGTCATCCGCAAGGATCTGATAGCGGACGACCAAGGAGTCCTGCCCATAGACCGAAACGAACGCCAGCGATTCGCCTTTCACCCGTTCCGTGACTTCCTGATCCATTTCGATCGACTTCCCGTAGATCTTTTGCGTATGGGTGATCTTCTTCCCCAACAATTGTCCGGGCTGACAGGAAAAGGCTTTGCAGAGTTCTTTTTCAAGGTAGAGGTAGATGACGTCGGGAGTCTGCTGGATGTAGATTTCGTTTGTGACCATGGATGGATCCTCCTTATAAAGAAACGCCCCGATCCCATGCGGGACCGGGGACGTTTTTTTGAGTAGGGTATTACTTCTTTTCGGCTTGTGCGTTGGCGACGAAGACGAAAGGTAGGTAGATGAAGAAGGCGATGACCAGGTTGACTGCGGCGACGATGACGGCACCGAAGCTACCGTTGGTGGACAAGAAGGCGTTCAACAGCGGAGGCGTCGTCCAAGGAACGGAGTTGACGATCGGACCGGCGAAACCGGCGACGGTTGCGAAGTAGGCAACCAAGGTCAGGATCGGTTGGACCAAGATGAAGGGGATCAGGTAGATCGGATTCAAGACGACCGGGAGACCGAAGAGGATGGGTTCGTTGATCATGAAGATCCCCGGAGCCAAGCCAAGTTTCGCGACTTCTTTGGCGTCTTTGGATTTAGCGAACATCAACAACGCGGCGATCAGAGGCAGGGTTGCGCCCGATCCGCCTAAGAATACGTAGGCATCCCAGGATCCACGAACCCACGGGGCCAATTGATTGGCGGCCGTACCGACTTCGCGGATGCCTTGACCATACATTTGGATATTCAGCGTTCCCAAAGTTCCGTAGATCGGGCTCATGAAGGCTTCCAGGATGTTGGCGCCATGCAGACCGAAGAACCAGAACACAGGAATCAAGAAGGAGACGAAGACGATGGAGTAGATGCTTTGTCCAAGTTCCATGAAGGTTTCGGACAGATAGGTTTCAAACCAGGTGAAGATCGACATCGAAGCGAATTTGTTGAAGCAATAGGCGACGACGGCGAAGCTCAATACCGTCAGGAAACCCGGGATGATCGCGGAGAAGCCGCGGGCGACCGCCGGAGGGACGGTATCGGGAAGTTTGAAGACCCAATTCTTCTTGACGACCGCGAAATAGATTTCCGGACCGACCAAACCGACCAACAAGGCGATGAAGATCCCTTGCGCACCCAGGAAGTTTCCGACCCAGCTTGCGACGGCCGGATTATTGCGGGACAAGGCGCCCAGCAATACGAAGGAGGAAACGTTCATCAATGCGACGGCGGAAGGATCTTTGTGTTCCCCTAGGGCTCTATTGTACCCTAAGGAGAAAGTCAAGGCAAGCGCGAGGATGGAGAACGTACCGGATTCCATCAAGCTGAACAAGGGCGCGACATTCGCGTTTGCCCAGACGATGAACGCGTTTTCCGCGCCGCCCGGAATGTAGCCGGCCAACAATGACCAAGGTACGAAGAATACGTTATTCAACAAGACGGCGAAGGCACCGACCATTACCAGCGGTAATAATCCGGCGAACGCGTCACGGATCGCGACCAAGTGCTTCTGATTTCCGAACTTGGCGGCGATGGGGACAAACTTCTCTTCTAAGAGGGTGATTAAACCATTCATGAGTTTTCTCCTTTGACCTTTCTCTATGGTTACCATCGGCGGAAAATCTTCCGTCGACGGATGTTCCCGACTTGAATGCGTATTTTCATGGACAATCATCCATGAAAAGGTCTACGATAGAATGAGAGGAATAAGCGTAACCAAATTTGTGAATACAAGCCAACTTAATAGATTCATTGGTATCTCTTTACGTTGTCATTATATATCCAATCTTTTTGGTTTGTAAAGAGGGAATCACAAAATTTCACATTTTTCATCATAATGCTTTTAATTCATTGGTATGATTTGATATAATAGGTACATCTATAAAAGGAGGCCAATATGAAAAACGGATTGAAGATCGTCACCATCGGAGGCGGATCGAGTTATACCCCCGAACTTGTCGAAGGGTTCATCTTACGGATCAAGGAATTGCCGGTTAAGGAACTGTGGCTGGTGGATGTGGAGGCCGGGAAGGAAAAACTGGCGATCGTCGGGGATTTGGCGAAGCGCATGGTGAAGAAAGCCGGCGTCGACCTGGCAATCCATACGACCCTGGATCGCAGGGAAGCCTTGAAGGACGCGGACTTCATCACGACCCAACTCCGGGTAGGCGGACTCGACGCCCGCATCCTGGATGAAAGCATCCCCGCCCGCCACGGTTTGATCGGACAGGAAACCAACGGGGCCGGCGGCATGTTCAAGGCCTTGCGCACCATCCCGGTCATCTTCTCGATCATCGAAGACGCGAAGGAACTCTGTCCCGACGCGTGGATCATCAACTTCACCAACCCGGCCGGATTGGTGACGGAAGCCGTCCTCCGTTATGCAAACTGGGATAAATTCATCGGGGTATGCAATCTGCCCTATGGCATGGAAGTGGCCACCGCCAAGATGTTGGACGTCGAAAAGAGCCGGTTGCGCATCGACTTCGCCGGACTTAACCATATGGTGTTCGGTCTGGACTTCTATGTGGACGGCAAGAGCGTCAAGGAAAAACTTTTCAAGGACTTGCTTGACCAAGCCGCCAACGTCACGATGAAAAACATCGCCAACCTCCCGTGGTCGCCTGAATTCCTGCGCGGGCTCGATGCGATGCCCTGCGCCTATCATCGTTATTATTTCCAAAAAGAAGAGATGCTGAAGCATGTCCTGGAAGACTTCGCCCATGGGAAAACGCGCGGGACGATCGTCAAGGAAGTCGAAGAACAACTCTTCAAACAATACGCGGACCCCGCCCTCGACATCAAACCGGAAGAACTTTCGCAACGCGGCGGCGCATTCTACAGCGATGCCGCATGCAATCTGATTTCCTCGATGTATAATGATAAGAGAGACATCCAAACCGTCAACACGCGCAATCAAGGGGCGATCGCAAGTCTGCCTTACGATGTGGCGGTCGAAGTATCCTGCGTGATCACCAAGGAAGGACCGCGTCCCTTGACGATGGGTCGGCTTCCGATCGCCGCCGAAGGCATCGTCCAGCAAATCAAAGCGTTCGAACTTCTTGCGGCGAAAGCGGCGATCAGCGGTGACTACAACGACGCCTTGGTGGCCATGGTCACCAATCCGCTGGTCCAAAGCGAAGTGCTCGGACGCAAGGTCTTGGATGAACTCCTGATCGCGCATAAGCGCCATCTTCCGCAATTCAAGGCGGTCATTCAGAAACTGGAGGGATAAGGATGAAAATGATTGTCAACGCCGACGACTTCGGCCTTTGTCAAGGCCAGAACCTCGGCATCCAACTCGCCCACCGTCATGGCATCGTCACTTCAGCCTCCCTCATGCCCAACATGAAGGGATTCGTCGAAGCGGTCAACCTCGCCCATGAGAATCCGAATCTGGGAATCGGCGTCCACCTGGTCCTCAGCGCCGGGAAACCTGTATTGAGTGCGGATCAAGTCAAGTCCTTGGTCGGAATCGACGGAAGTTTCAAGAAATTCAACGGAATGAAACAATTGAATCTAAATATCGATGAACTGGAGAAGGAATGGCGTGCGCAGATCGACAAAGTGATTTCCTCCGGCATCCGCCCGGACCATCTCGACGGCCACCACCATCTGCACCAACACCCCGACACCTTCGAACTGACCTTGAAACTCGCCAAGGAATACAAGCTTCCCATCCGTTATCTGCCGGGTGTCGATCCGGTGCGGGAACTGCAGTTGCTTCGTCAATCCGGCGTGAAGTATGCCTATTGCGTCCCCGACTTTTATAAGGAAGGCGTCACCTTCGAGTATTTCCTGAATTTCATCGGACTGCACGAACACCTTGACCAAGATCTGTTGGAGGTCATGTGTCATCCGGCCTATCTGGATCCCTACATCCTCCTGCACTCCTCCTACAATCTGGACCGTGTCAAGGAACTCGCGATCCTGACCGATGAATCGATCAAGAAATCTCTGTTGGATGATGGAATCCAGCTGACGACGTTTAAAGAGATCCAATAATAAAAGGCGTATCCGAGCATCGGATACGCCTTTGGTATATAATGGAGAAGAAGGTGGTGCATCAATGAAGAAAACACTGCATATCGATGGCATGTATTGCGCTCATTGCGCCGGCATGATCAATATCCAAATGTATCAGCTGGATGGGGTCAAGGACGTCAAGGTCAGCATCGGTGACAAGACGGCCGTCTTGACCCTGGATCGCGACATCGACGAGTTCGATTTGAAGAACGCCGTCCGCAAAGCGGGATACACGCTCACAAGCATCGACTAAAGAAACGCTCGCGCGTTTCTTTTATTTTAGGGTTTGTATGAGGGTGTTCGCGATTTCGATCATTCCGAAATTGCTTGGATGGATGAAATCGGTGCTCAGGTTATGCATCGACAAGGCAGTCACCGGATCGACATAGACGATTTTTTCGGCGTGTTTCTCCTCGACGATCTTCTTCAAGATCGCACGATATTCCGAGGGCGAACTCACGATCACATCGCGCGGACTAAACATTCCGTAATCCCCGTAGAAAGGGAGGGTACCCAGACAAACGATCTTGGCTTGGGGTTGATGCGTCATCAGCCCGTCGATAAGATATCTTACGCGTTTTTCGAATTCTGCACCGGAAATCCCCGCCACCAGCATGTTGACGCAAAGTTCCAGGACGACGATGTCATAGGTGCCGCTTGTCATCAGGAAGTCCGCGACTTCCTTTTCGCACAGACAGTTCCCGGCCAACCCGTAGTTCACCAGGTCGGCGTTGAGGGCGCGGGCGACGATGTTGGGATAGGTCAGATCGACGGCGGTTGGGAAGAACCCTTGGGTGATGCTTGTCCCGTAGGTCATCATCTTCAGGGAAGGGACTTCATCTTCAAACGGCAAACGATGTTTCCCGCTCACGCGTTTGATCAGGACGTTATCCGAAAAGATGCAGATGCGCACCACGTTGAAAGAAAACCCGAAAGGACGGGGGAACCGTTTGGCCAGATCGACATCGTTGAGTTTGGCGACCAACACCGGGATCGTCGTCTCCTTTTCGAAGTGGATTTCCTCCGGATAGGCCATATCCCCGTAATACACCATGACTTTGGTCATGTGGCGTCGACCCATCGATTCCAGCGTGACATAACAATCCTCAAGCGGGACAAGACGGATTTCCGTCCCGTTGAGTTGATAGGCGGTCGTATGCTTGATGGCTTGGTTGACGGCGTGCGGATAGCGGGACAAAATCTTCCTCCCCCGTACGTCGACCAATTCGTTAATCCCGTGCAGATCCATTCCCAAGTATTCCATAGTTGTCCTCCGGCTTTTCTTCATGATAGCACAGAGTTTGCAAGAAAATGCAAAGATTCCATCAAAAAGTTCGAAATCGTTGTGGAAATTACGGAATGATGCTATCCTAAACCTAAGATATGTCAGAAAATGAATACAATATGACAAAAACTGACAAATATGAACATCATCAAGGAGGAAACGGGATGAACATCAGTTCGCAGTATTTCGAAGAAGCAATCCGGATTTTACGTGAGATCGAGGCGACACAGAAAGATATGATCGAAACGGTGGCGCAGCTTTTCGCCAACAGCATCGCCGACGACGGGTTGGTCCATGTCTATGGCTCGGGGCATTCGCGGATGGGCGTCGAAGAGATGTTTCCGCGCTATGGCAGCTTCGCGGGGTTCCATCCGATCATCGAGCTCTCCACAAGCAACTACGGGCAAGTCGTCGGAGCCAACGGAATCTATCAGTCCATGTTTCTGGAGAACGTCGAAGGGCTTGCGGCGCAGATCGTCCGTAATTTCAAGTATCGACCCAACGATGTCTTCTTGCTGTTCTCCACCTCGGGGGCCGGCAACGTGGTCATCGATATGGCGATCGAGGCGCACAAGCGCAACTTGAAAGTCGTCGGAATCACCGGGGTGAAGAATAGCGCACTCGTGAAGGCGAAACATTAGACCGGGCAAAAACTCGTCGACGTCTGCGACGTTGTGATCGATACCTGCGTGCCCGTGGGCGACGCCGCGATGTGGATCGACGGTCTGAAGTATCCGGTTGGACCGATGTCGACCATCGCCAACTCCGCCATCGTCAACGGGATCAAGGTACGGGTCGCCCAACTGCTGACCGAGGCGAAGAAACCGCCGTTTGTCATCACCG
>JAHFCO010000033.1 GCA_023249475.1 Bacillota bacterium
CCCACAAAGTGCTGCCGACGATCATTTCCCGCTGCCAGCGCTATGATTTCGTCCGTGTCGGGAAAAGGGAAATCCAGCACCGGATCGAAGAGGTTTTGAAACTGGAGAAGATCGGATACGAAGACGAAGCGGTCCGGCTGATCTCCCAGTTGGCGGACGGCGGCGTCCGCGACGCGCTTTCCATTTTGGAACAATGCATCGCCTATGCGCAGGATGACCTGAAGGCGATCCATGTGAACGAAATCTACGGGATCGCGACCACGCAGGATAAACTGAAGCTGATCGAAGCGGTGTTCGACGAGAATGTCGCCTCTCTGATGGGGGAAATCGAAACGATTCTCCAGAAAAACATCGATATCAAACGGTTGACCAACGATTTGATGGAAATCCTGAAGGAAGCCGTCATTTTCCACTATACCAAAGACGATACGCTCATCAATAAGCTGAACCGCGAAGAGGCGGTCGGGTTTTTACGCATCCAACCGAGGATTCTGCTCGGGATGATCGACGATTTGATGGATACGGCCGAGAAATACAGAAGTTCGGCGAATCTGGTGTCGTATTTCGAAATCGGGATGCTGAAACTGATGAATCGGATCAACATGAAACCAAGCGAAGAGACGACGCAACCGAAGGCAAGCGTAAAAGAAGCGATCAAACCAACGATGCAAGCGAAGAGCGAACCGAAGACGGAAGAACGACACAGACCGGTCGTGCAACCTGCCGAAGAGATGAAGCCGTCCAGCGAAGAAGCGATGAAACCCGTGGTCGAAGCGCCACGCATCGAACCGATAAAGCAAGAAGCGAAGGAAGAGAAGCAAAAACAAGAAGCACCGGCTTTCGACGGATTGATCCCGTCCGTCATCGATTTCGAGTTCCTTTTGCGGCTGTTGGTCAGCGCGGATAAAGACAAACGCAAGTCCGACGAGCTATCCTGGTCGCGGATCGACAACTATACGATGGATCTGGTCTGGGCGCGCTATGCGAACATGCTTCGGGGCAGCCAGGTCGTCTGCAGCGGGGAGGGATACATCCTTGTCAACGTCGTCTACGGCGCGACCGCCAGCGAACTGAACAGTCCCGACCATGAACTCATGTTGGCGAAATTCACCAACGAAATTCTCGGGAAGTCCCATAAACTCTTTGCGATCTCGGACGATGAAAAGGTCCGCCTGATCAACTTGTTCATCGAGAAGAAGAAGGAAGGCAGCCTGCCCCAAGGCATCCAGATCCTTGCGCCTGTCTTGCATGCCGAAATCAAGGAAAGCAAACCGATCGAAGAGGAAATCCCCGATTCGCTGTTTTCGCTTTTTGGGGGAGAGATCGATCTTGTCCGGGAGGAGAAGAAATGAATATCCAGCAGTTGATGAAGCAAGCCCAGTCGATGCAATCCGACATGGAAAAGATCGAACGCGAGCTGAACGAGAAACACACGACGGTGGGAAATCAAGGACTAACGATCACGATGAACGGAAAACATGAATTGGTGTCCGTTACGGTCGACCCTTCGCTTCTTCACCCTGAAAATAAGGAAATCATCGAAGACTTGGTGCTTTTAAGCATCAATCAAGCCACAAGAACCATCCAGGACGAGCGTGCCGAGCGACTTGGCGCGCTGACCAAGGGATTGAATCTTCCGGGGTTCATGTAATGTATCCCCAATCACTCCAGCAGTTGATCGATAGTTTCCGAAAATTACCCGGGGTCGGGGCTCGGACCGCCGAACGGTATGCGTTCCAATTGTTGAACATGTCGCGCGACGAGGTGGAAACCTTCGCGAACAGCCTGAAACAAGCGAAAAACAAGCTCCATGCCTGCCGGACCTGCGGAAACATCGCCGATGAAGAGGAATGCGTGATCTGTAAAGACAAACATCGCGACGCGACGACCATCTGCGTCGTCCAACATGTGAAAGATGTCGCCGCGATGGAAAGAACCCGGGAATACCAGGGGGTATACCATGTCCTGGGCGGAGCGATCTCGACCGTGAAAGGGATTCTGCCCGAAGATTTGAACATCGAATCCTTAATCCGACGGGCAGCGGACGCGAAAGAAATCATCATCGCGACCAACCCGACCTTGGAAGGGGAAACAACCTCCCTCTACTTGGCAAAACGTCTTGAAGGCAAGGTTCCGCTGGTGACCCGGTTGGCCCATGGATTACCGATGGGCGGGCATGTCGACTATGCGGACGAACTGACTTTGATCAAAGCGATGGAAGGTCGCAATAAACTCTAGGGAGAAACCATGAAAACAGATATCGAAATCGCGCAGTTGAACGTCATGGATCCGATCGATCGAATCGCAAGAAAAGCGAAGGTCGACTCGGATTATTTGGAATACTACGGGAAATACAAGGCGAAAGTGAGTTTGACCTTCCAAGAGAAAGTCGAATCCAACCACAACGGGAAGCTGATCCTTGTGACCGCGATCACGCCGACCAAGGCGGGGGAAGGGAAATCGACCACGACCGTCGGTTTGGTCGACGGCTTGTGCGCGATCAACAAACATGCGATCGGATGCATGCGCGAACCTTCTTTGGGTCCGGTTTTCGGAATCAAAGGCGGTGCGACCGGAGGCGGAATGGCCCAGGTCGTTCCGATGGATGAAATCAACCTCCATTTCACCGGCGACATGCATGCGATCACGACCGCGAACAACCTTGTCTCCGCTGTTTTAGACAACCATATCTGGCAAGGCAACGAATTAGGCATCGACCCCGAGCAGATTCTGTGGAAAAGATGCCTGGATATGAACGACCGCGCGTTGCGAAACGTCGAAATCAACGTCGACGACAAGAAATCGCCGTCAAGACGGGAACATTTCCAGATCACCGTCGCATCGCAGATGATGGCGATCTTGTGCTTGTCGAAAGATTTGAAGGACTTCCGTAACCGAATCGATAAAACGATCATCGCCTTCACCTATGACAAGAAACCGGTCACGATCTCCGATCTGAAGTGCGGGGGATCCGTCACGATCTTGATGAAAGACGCGATCAAGCCCAACCTCGTCCAAACCCTCGAGAAAAACCCGGTATTCATCCATGGCGGACCGTTCGCGAACATCGCCCACGGAGCCAACTCCATCATCGCGACCAAACTCGCCTTGAAATTGGCGGATTATGTCGTCACGGAAGCGGGGTTCGGTTCGGATCTGGGGGCGCAGAAATTCATGGACATCACCAGTCCCGCCGGGGACATGTTCCCTTCGGCCGTGGTCTTGGTCGCGACGATCCGTGCCCTGAAGATGCATGGCGGACAAGCGTATGAAGACCTCAAGCAAGAAAACCTCGAAGCCCTGAACGCGGGCTTGCCCAACCTCGAAAAACATACCGAAATCATCCGTAATTACGGCGTACCTTTGATCGTCGCACTGAATAAGTTCTCCAGCGACAGCGCCGCCGAGCTGGCCGCGGTTAAAAACTGGTGTTTCGAACGCCAAATCCCGTTCGCCCTCAACGAATCCTGGGAACAAGGGTCGGAAGGCGCGAAAGCCTTGGCGCACGAAGTCATCCAACTCTGCGAAAAGTCATCCAACAAATACCATTCGATCGTCAACGCCAACCAGACCATCCGTGAGAAACTAGAAGTCATCACGAAACAAGTCTACGGCGGCGACCATGTGGTATTCAGCGATCTCGCGGAGACACAGCTTAAACAAATCGAAGAGATCGGACTGGATAAACTCAATGTCTGCGTCGCGAAGACCCAGTCGTCGATTACGGACGATCCGAAACTCCTGGGTCGACCCACGGGTTTCGACCTGCATGTCCGCGAACTTCAAATCTCATCCGGCGCCGGATTCATCGTCGCCGTCTGCGGTGCGATGATGACCATGCCGGGTCTGCCGAAGATCCCCGCCGCGAACAGCATCGACATCGACGATCACGGGAGAATCACCGGTTTATTCTAAGCTTCCCGCCTTTTTTCCATCATCCAACAAAACATCATGATACAATAAGGCAAAGGAGATTTATCTCAAATGTCCTCGATCGCGTATATCACCGACAAGAACATGATCGAATTCCATCGGATTCACGGGAATACCGAAATGAATTTTTGGCGTCCGACCAGTTCGAAGCGATTCACGGACTTTTTTGAAGGCGATCTTCTTTTTTTCCTGGCCAAAGGGACGGAACACGGGATCCATCGTGAAAAAGGGATCATCGGTTACGGACGATATGAAGAAGCGAACATGTTCTCGTTTCGTCAGATGTGGAACCGGTTCAATACGAAAAACGGCTATGCGACATTGAACGAATTCAAAGAAGCGATCCTGAAAGTATCCAAGACAAAATCGCTCTCGCCCCTCTATCATTGCCTGACCTTGAAGGATGTCGTCTTCTTCCAATCCCCCGTCTATCTCTCTGAAATCGGGATCAGCATCTCGGCCAGCGTCGAAAGCTACATCTATCTTGAAAAAGAGGATCGTAACGCGACCTCGAAGATTCTCAATAAAGCCAACGAAGTCGGGATCGATGTTTGGAGCGCGACGGTCAGCGACCATGCGCCCAACGCGACGGTATTCGACGATGACCTGATCCGTCAGACGATCCAGGGCATTCTCAACGAAACCTCCGACACCTTCGATACGCATCGCGAGTACGCCCGGGGTCTACGTATCTTGAAGTCCTACCAGAAAACCCGTACCGGGTCCGAATTCGTGGATGCCCGGAAAGCGGAACTGATCGAACTGGTCGACGGGAAAGTGGAGATCATCCTCCCGATGGTCAGCCTCAAAGCCGACTTGATGCGAAAATCACTCTACTTCATCGGTAAAATCAACCTTCTTCAGGAGAGGCTGAAACGCCTTCCCGAAGAGAAACGTCGTCCGATGCATTTTACGATCTTGAGCGACGGACCTCTACCGCAGGAAACCCTCGATCTATTCACCTTTGCCCCGATTACGATTCAAACCCTGGATAAGGAGAATAACGATGAGTAACTACGAAATGATGGACTACATCCGCTGTGGAAACAGCGGATTAAAATTACCAAGGATGGCCTTGGGTGCTTGGTATAGTTTCTCGGATAACGACGACTATGAAAACATGCGTGCGCTGGTGAGCATCGCGTTTGAGAACGGGATCACCTATTTCGACCTGGCGAACAACTACGGACCGCAAGTCGGGGCGGCCGAGATCAACTTCGGGAAAATCCTGAAACAGGATTTCGCCGGACGTCGTAACGAACTCCTCATCGCCACCAAAGCCGGCCACAAGATGTGGGAAGGTCCCTACGGGGACGGCGGAAGCCGCAAATATCTGCTTTCGAGTTTGGATGAAAGTCTGAAGCGGTTGAATGTGGACTACATCGACATCTTCTATCACCATCGCTATGATCCGGAAACACCGATCCTGGAAACGATGCTTGCGTTGAAAACCATGGTCGACAGCGGGAAAGTGCTCTACGCGGGGATTTCGAAATATCCTCTCGCAGCGGTGAAAGAAGCGCTTCAACTCGCCAAGGAGATTCGCCTTCCGCTGATCGTCGGACAATACAAAGTATCCATGCTTGTCCAAGATATCTTCGAGAACGGCGTCTACGATGAACTGAGAAACAACGGCATCGGGATCAGTGCGTTCAGTTCGTTGTCGATGGGTCTTTTGACGGACAAGTACCTGCACGGGATTCCCGAGGGTTCGCGTATGGACAAAGACAACCGCTTTCTGAAGAAGGAAAGCTTGACGCCCCAACTGATCGAAGCGCTCAACAAGCTCGATGTCATCGCGAAACGCAGGCAGCAAAACCTGGCCCAACTCGCCTTGACGTGGGTTCTCTCCAAAGACGTGGAATGCATCATCCTGGGTGCAAGCAAGCCGTCGCAGATCCTGGACAACCTGAAAGCCATCCGCAGTCCTCGACTCACCCCGGAAGAACTGATGGAAATCGAAGGAATCCTTTCCGAACTTTAATCAATACAGAACGTGTAACACTAACAACCACCCTTGATTCAGATGATAAACCATCGAAAAAGGGTGGTTTTTCATTGAAAAGTCCTTGTTTTGCCTTATTTTGAGTGAAATGACCTTTCAATGGATTTTAATCCGTGGTATATTCAATATAAAGAATAAGGTATTTAATAAACATATGAGTGAAAAACGCTCGGAGGTTCACGATGGCGAAACCTGTGATTCAATTGGTCGTATCAGAGGAAGAATTTGCGTTTTTAACCGGTAAAGCACGCAATAAACGGATGACGATCCAGACCTATGTCAAATCCAGGATCCTGGATGACACCGACTTTATCCAGTCGTACAAGGAAATGGTGAACCGGGTCGAGAAACTGAAGTCCGGATCGGTGTTTAACGTGAAGGCATTGCTTGGGACGGATTGGGTCAATCTGGGCAAAGGGACCCGACTCTCCCTCGGGAAGGCGTTTTTAACCTATGTGGAAGCCAATCCCGGGACATGCGAAGTCTTATTGATGGAGAAAGACGGATCCGGGACGCAGTGGTATAAAAAAGCGTGAGTTTCCTCACGCCGTCGCCCGTTGCATCTTACTGATGGAAGGGATATAGGGGATGTTTTCGAGTTCGAGGATTTCCATGAATCGCCGATAGCCTGCGACCGGATCCCCTTTGACTTCGAACTCCAATTCATAGTCCGTGATCCCGCGATAGGTGTTTTGGTCAAAACAGAGTTCACCCAACGGTTCATCGACGGTCGATCGAACCGTTTTTGCGCTTCCAACCACGATCAACTCTTCGCTTACCCCGAGCTCTTCGAACAATCTTCGAAATTCGTCGCGTCGGAAGACGTTCGCATCGAACTCTTCGAGGTCGACATCGTATTCCAGAATCCCTTGGTCGACCTTACGTTTCACGGTCGCCACGACCGAGTCATCGCTCACCCGGATACGGCACGCCATCTTCAACGCCTTGAGTCTACGATCGACCGTGTCGAAATAAGTGTTGGTCTGCGTTATGGTTTTAAGCGTAGGAAAATGCTTCAGTAAGCGTTCGAATTGGTCACGCGTGACCAACGTTTTGTATTCGATTTCCGTATTTGTCCGCATCATACCATTCCCTTCGGCTTCATGATACAATAACGAGAGAGCAAAAGGAAGAAACAAGATGAGACGATTCACCATTGAAACACGCGGCGACGACTATTCACGCCAGCTGCAGGAAGAAATCAGCGACCGCTTATGCGGGCTTCAGTTCGTTTGTGATCCCGATTCCCCCGAACTGATCATCACGATCGGCGGGGACGGTACGTTTTTACGTGCGATCCATCGCCAGTTCAACCGATTGAACGAAGTCGCCTTCGTCGGCATCCATACCGGGACCCTCGGGTTCTTCACGGACTACTCCAAAGACGAGTTGGAAGAGTTCTATCGCGATGTCTCCACCAAGGAAGCGCAGATCCAGAACGTCCCGCTCTTGAAAATCACGACCTACAACGGCACCAAGTTGAACGACTATTTCGCCGTCAACGAGATGCGGGTGGAGAACGTGAAGCAAACCCAACTCATCGATGTGAGGATCGACAACGAGTTCTTCGAAACGTTCCGCGGAACGGGCATGTGTGTCAGTTCCCAGGCGGGAAGCACCGCCTATAACCGCTCCGCCGGCGGCGCGATCCTCCATGAAGGATTGGATTTCCTCCAGTTGACGGAAATCACCGGGATCCATCACCAGGCGTATCGATCCCTGGGTTCACCGTTGATCATCAAAAAAGACGGGGTCATCCGTCTTGAGAGTCATGATTTCGAGAAAGCGATCTTGTGCTACGACCATCTCTACACGGAAATGATCGGGGTCAAAGCCATCGAGTGCAGGGCATGCACGAAGTCGATCCGCTTCGCCCATTATAAGAAAATCCCATACTTACAACGCTTGAAGAGTCTGTTTTAGCCGAAGGATCAATGAATCCTTCGGTTTTTATTTTCATTGCTCATATGGAAGATGATCGCCAAGGGCAACATATACGACAATAAGGAAGACCCGCCGGAAGATATCAACGGAAGCGTGATCCCGGTGATCGGCAACAATCCGACGATCATCCCCATGTTTTGGATTTGCTGATAAAAGATCATCCCCAAAATGCCGGCGACCATGTATCGCTCGCGCGGTTCCTTGTATTGGAGGGCGATGCTTGCGAGCTTAAGGTCCAACGCCAAACTCAAGAAGAGAACAAAGGAAGTACCGATGAATCCGAAATCCTGGCCGATGACGGCGAAGATGAAGTCGTTCTGGGGTTCGAGGATCGTGACGAGTTTCGTGGCCAACCCATGACCGAACCAACCTCCCGACCCGATCGCCAGCATCCCCTGATACAGCTGCAATCCGAAGGAGGAGATATAGCGTTCGGTTTGAAGCCAGCCATAGAAGCGATTCAACTTATAGGCGTCGCCGAGGATCTTCGCCAAAACGTCGGGATAGGAATAGAAGAGGAAGACAAGCCCCGCCAATCCGCCGACCAAACCCAAAGAGCCAAGCCAGACCCATTCGCGACGTACGCCGCTCACCGCCAACATCGCCAAGATCCCGATGACAATGATGATGGGGATGCCGGTATCCGGTTGTAGGAAAATCAGGAGCAAGGCGGGGAAAGCGAAAATCGCGATCTTGTAGAACAACTTGAAATCGCTCGCGAAACTCATTTCGGTTTTCAACTGGTTATGTGAATGGACGACATTGGCGGTCATGATGATCAAGACGATCTTCATGAATTCGCTGGGTTGGAACGTTCCGATCCCCGGAAAGTTAAACCAAGCGCGGGTTCCGCTGATCGGACTGATGAAGGGTAGGTTGATGAAGCGATCCAGTAAAAGAATGACAAGCAACCCGAGTAGGATCCAATAGAAGACCCGGATTCCGGTGAAGAGCCGGTCGATCCCGAAGAAAATCAAGAAAATGAGGAATGAATAGCCGATGACGTACCAAACGACCTGCTTCGCCAAGAGTTCGACGCCGTCTTTCCATTGAGGCAGAAGAGGAAGCGCCCCATAGATCGCGATCAGACTGGAGAGGGTCAACAAAAACAAAATCACCACGAGGCCGCGGTCGATGTGGAATTTCTTTTTGGCATGCGTCAGCGAGGATTTTGTCAAAGTGATCTCCTTGAGGGCCGCTTGGTCGACTTTCATTGAACAAGAACCATAGTAATGTTATCATAGGAAGCGAGGTGATGTCATGAGAAGATGGTATACGCTCATTGAAATCCTACAATTCCCTCTTCAGGTTCTTTTCCTGGCGATGGTGTTCATGGGGTTGAGCGGCGTCATCCTGAATCCGAATTTTAACACAATTTTCAACATCAACAATGCCTTGGTGATTCAAATCGCGGAAATGTTTCGATATTTCGGCGGATTCATCATCATGAACTTCCCGATGTTGATTTTGATCAAAGCCCTGGCGAAACGCTATGACGATTCCGTCGTCGTATTCACCGGGATTTTAGGATATGTCATGTTTCATGTCGTCACGATGTTCTTCGCGCCGACCAACCTGCCTTCACAAGCCTATTACGCCCTTCTCGGGATCCAGGTCGACGCTGCGACGTTGATGGATTCGACGACGACCGGCATCCTGACCCCGCTTCAAACCGGAGTCGTCGGCTTGGTCATCGTCCTCTCGATCACACGTTGGTCCTATCACAGTTCCCGCAACCGGTTCACCTACGGGGCGTTGGGTTTCATCGACCGTAACGTCCAGGCCGCCATCAACACCGTGTTCTTCAGTATGCTCGCAGGCGCCATCGTCGCTTTCTTCTGGCCGTGGTTCATCCGTGGCAGCGTTTCGATGTTCACCTTCTTATCCGAAGACCTCAACAATCCGATCAACCTCTTCATGTATGGGATCCTCGACCGTTTGTATGCGGTGCTGAACATGAGCGGACTCTTACGCGGTCTGTTCTGGTTCACCGGATTGGGTGGCACGTGGATCAATCCCTTCGGCCAGACGTTTCTGGGCGACATCAATGTCTGGATCTCGCAAACTTCCTATTCCATCTTCGGACTGGGTGCCGGTCGATTGATCACCCCGTACTTCGTCCTCAATATCTTCGCGGTCCCCGCGATGTTGGCGGGGATCTACGGCGTGTACACCGATAAAATGGAACGTCGCCGCTACCGTCTCTTCTTCATCCTCGCCGGTCTGGTCTCCGCCATTTCCGGGACCTTGCTTCCGTTGGAAATCTTCCTTCTGGTGAGCGCCCCGCTATTGTTCTTCTTCCATCTCCTGATGACCGGATCGATCTTCGCCCTCTTCGAGGCGCTGAATGTCTATCTCGGCTATACCTTTAGCGGAAATCCGCTGACCGCCACACCGGGATCCATCATCGACATGATCGTCTATTGGCGAAACGTCGACTTGATGAAAACGTTACTGATCATCGTCCTTGTCGGGTCGATCACCGGGTTGCTTTATCTGGCCGCGACAACCTATTATTTCCGTAAAGGCGCCGTCAATTTGGTGGACGTCAACGAACTTGAACATCGCCTGAGTGCGTTCCTGGCGAGCGTCGGGGGGGTCGACAACATCCGGATGATCCATGCGGCACCGACCAAACTGACCGTCCAAGTCTATGACCGCTCCGTCATCGACTTCTCGAAGATCCATCACTACGATGTCAGCCGGATCGTGGAAACACGTGCCGGATACTCCTTGTCTTATGGCGCTCCCAGCCATATGTTGTGGGAAGAAGTCATGAAGTTGAAGAAACAACTGCCGATCGTTGAAACAAAGTCCGCTTAGGACTTTTTTCGACTTGAATAATCCATCGTTCTTGGCACCGGATTGCGAAAAAGAAGAGAGGAATGACAAGTTCGACGGTATAATGGAAAGAGGGATGGGAACATCGATCTTTGGATGACATAGGGAAGTTTGTTACCTGTAAGTCATAAACTTTAGCGAATTAGATTCAGATTGGAACGTTGAAACGGATAAAAGTAAGTAAAGGGAGAAATTATGGCGAACATCTATGAAGAATCACTCAAAAAACATGAAGAGTGGCGAGGGAAAATCGCCACGGAATTGAAGGCGCCGATCACAAACAACGCCGAGTTAAGTCTGGCGTATACACCGGGGGTGGCGAAGCCTTGTCTAGCGATCGCCGAGAATCCGCAAGACGTTTATAAATACACCTGGAAAGGCAACACCGTCGCCGTCGTCACCGATGGAACGGCGGTTTTGGGCTTGGGTGATATCGGGCCCAAGGCCAGCCTACCGGTCATGGAAGGGAAATGTGCCTTGTTTAAGGCGTTCGCGGGCGTCGATGCGATTCCGATCGCCTTGGATACCAAGGATTCCAAAGAAATCATCGCCATTTGTAAAGCCATCGCCCCCGGATTCGGCGGGATCAATCTCGAAGATATCTCCGCCCCCCGTTGCGTCGAAATCGAGCGGACCTTGATCCGTGAACTGGATATCCCGGTCTTCCACGATGATCAGCATGGTACGGCGATCGTGGTCGCGGCCGGACTGATCAATGCGTTGAAACTCGTGAAGAAAGACATCAACGAAGTCAAAGCGGTGGTCTCAGGTGCCGGAGCGGCGGGGAGTTCGATCATCCGCATGCTTCATCGTCTAGGTGTCAATGAAATCGTCGCCTTCAATAAAGACGGGATCCTGCATCGCGACCAATTCGATTCCTATGATTTTCTGACCCGGGAACTACTCGATATCGTGAATCCGAACGACGACCATCATACCCTGGCGCAAGCCTTGGTCGGTGCGGATGTGTTCATCGGGGTTTCCGCACCGCGCTTGGTGACTTCCGCCATGGTATCGACCATGAAGAAGGATGCCATCGTCTTTGCGATGGCGAACCCGGAACCCGAAATCACCTATGACGAAGCGATCGCCGGGGGAGCGACCGTCGTCGGAACGGGACGTTCGGATTATCCGAACCAAGTCAACAACGTGTTGGCCTTTCCAGGACTCTTCCGCGGCGCCTTGGATTGTCAGGCAAGCAAGATCACCGAAGAAATGAAGATGGCGGCGGCTGTCGGACTGGCGTCACTTATTAGCGAAGATCAACTCCGCCCCGACTATGTCATCCCCTCCGCCTTCGATCCACGCGTCGCATCGACCGTGGCCGCCGAAGTCATGAAATCCGCGATCCAATCCAAGATCGCCCGCAAACCATAACCGAGGACAATATGGACGAAACCCTCCGCATCCTGAACCTGGAGAACGAAAGACAACGTGAATCGCTGCGTTCTTTTCTGTTACGTTTCTCGTTCGCCTTGGATGAAGTCGATTTCGCCGTCGTCCTACTCGACCATGGGGAAATCGTCGCGTCTTCCTGTAAACGGAAAAACGTTTTGAAGTTTTTCGCGATCGACCCTGCGTATCAAAACCAGGGGTTAAGTCAGAAACTCCTGACGGAAGTCACCTATCGGATGTTCGAGGAAGGTTACGACCATAGTTTCGTATTCACTCCGCTCTTTAACCGAGAGATTTTCAAATCGCTCGGGTATGACGACGTCGTGTCGACCGACGAGGTGGTTCTGATGGAGAAAGGACCGGAAACGATCGGAGGCTACATCCGACGACTCGATGAAATCTACGGACTCAGCGACAAAGAAAACGGCGCGATCGTCATGAACGGGAACCCGTTCACCCTCGGTCATCAGTACCTTATCGAAACCGCCGCGAAGTCCGTCCAACAACTCCTACTCTTCGTGGTCGAAGAAGATGCGTCGTCCTTTCCGTTTCATGACCGGTTTAGGATGTTTCAGGAAGGAACCAACCACGTAAACAACGTCATTCTCATCCCATCGGGAAGATACATCATCAGCCAAGCCACGTTCCCCAACTATTTCTTAAGGGACCTGCAGAATTCCTTCGAAATCTACGCCACGCTCGACGTCACGATTTTCGGGAAATGGTTCAAAAAGCTCAACATCACGAAACGCTTCGTCGGGGAAGAACCTCTGGATCCGATGACCAACCAATACAATGAAACGATGAAGAGGATTCTTCCCGATTACGGGATCGAACTCGTGGTGATCCCGCGAGTGTCCAATGACCAAGGGATCATCAGCGCGTCGATCGTCCGTCGGCTTCTCAAAGAAGACAAGTGGGACGAAGTGAAGAAATATGTCCCTGCCTCAACATTTGAATATCTGGAAAACGCGACGGAAGTCATCGATGAGTTGAAGAAACATGACCGAAAGCACTAACCTACTCTCCGATCGTGAAAAGAGAGCGTCGTTTCAACGTCTTCTTCTTGAACGTTACGGACATTCGCTGGTCGTGATCCATGCGAATTACCCGGGGAATCAAAAGCACACGCCGGATACCTTCTATGTCGTGGAGACGATGAAACCGATCATCCGCTCCTCCCATAACGTTCTCTACGAAACGTCGACGACGACGTCGGAGGGAAGGGTGGTCTATTTGATCCTCGACGAAGAACCGATGTCATTGAAACGTCGGATGGTCGATCTGGAAGAAAACCATCCTTTAGGAAGACTGGTCGACATCGACGTATTGACCCTGACCAGGATGTATCATCGCAGCGATTTGGGTAAAGGAATGCGGAAGTGTTTCCTTTGCGAAGAGATCGCACAGGTCTGCGTTCGCTCCCGACGTCATCCCCTTCACGACGTGCTCGCTTTCTACCACCGCTCGGTTCTCACCCATGTCAAAGCAAGCACGAGCGAGATGTTTCGCTACGCTCTACTCGCGGAACTGAGCTGTTCGCCGAAGTTCGGCTTGGTGACCCCGTTCACCTCCGGTTCGCACGACGATATGGATGCGGAAACGTTCATCGCAAGCATCGACGCCCTCTCCCCCTTTATCGAAGAGGTCGTCGGGTTGAAGACCGACGACTCGCTTCTCTTTTCGAAACTACGCACGATCGGCCGGTCCATGGAAGAAGCGATGTTTCACGCGACCCACGGGAAAAACACCCACAAAGGGGCGATCTTCCTTTTTCTGATCCTGATCACCGCCCTTCGGATCAACCCGGATCGAAGCACTTTGAAGCAGACGATCCGAACGTTAACCGAGCCGATCAAAGAAGATTTCAGAGAGGATCTTCAACCGACAACCGTCGGATTACGCTGGCATCGATCCCATGGCATCGGCGGGATAAGAGGCTTGGTGATGGATGGGATGAGCCCGATACACGACGACTACCTTCCGTTTTTCAGGGTTGAAATGAATCGGACAAACGACATGAACCGTGCCATGGTGAAGACGCTGTTGCTGATCATGAGTACGTTGCAAGACACGACGGTGCTGAAGCGCGGTGGATTGGACGGCTTAAGCTGGTATCGGAAACAAGCATCCGAGTACATCGACCAAGACGAAGAGGCATGGAAAACATTCAGCGAGGAGTGCATCTCACGCAAGCTTAGCGGCGGGGGAAGCGCGGATGTCCTGGCGATCGTCATCTATCTCTACTTAGCGCTACCGAAGGAGGAAAACGCATGAGAATCGAAAAACCCGCACAAGCTGGGACACTGGAATCCAACGACATTTATGTCCAGATTCTGCCCAATCCTAGAGAAGAGATTGAAATCCGCTTGAAAAGCGTGGTCATGCTTCAATTCGGAAAACAAATCCGACAGGTCGCGATGCAAACCCTGAACGAAAAAGGAATCACATCCTGCATTTTAAATCTGGAAGATAAAGGGGCGTTGGATTATACGATCAGAGCGCGAATCGAAAGCGCGGTTGAAAGAAGTCTATGTTGAGGCGCAGCGCACTGTTCATGCCGGGAAACAATCCGGCCATGTTGCTTTCGGCATCGATCCTGGGGAGCGATTGCATCATTTTCGACCTTGAAGACAGCGTTTCTCTTAATCAAAAGGATAGTGCCCGCTTATTGGTGAAGCACGCGATCGAAACCCTGGATTTCGGAAACGTGGAAGTGGTCGTGCGGATCAACCCCGTTTCATCCCAAGAATGGAAACAGGATCTGCGTGAAATCGTTCCTGTATATCCCGATGCGATCATGATCCCCAAAGCATGCAAGGAAGACGTGGAGGAGATCGAACGCTTCATTTTCGAAATCGAAGAAGAAAAACAACTCACGAAGAAAGTGAAACTGATGATCATCGTCGAAACCGCCTATGGAATCGAAACGATCGTCGAAACACTGCGGTGTAGCCGACGCATCGAATGCGTTCTCTTGGGGGCGGAAGATTTGACGACCGATTTGGGGATCAAACGAACCAAAGAAGGCCATGAAATCGACTATGCGAGAGCCAAGGTCGCCATGGCGGCACGAGCGTTCTCCATCCAGGCGATGGATACGCCGTTCACCGATGTGGAAGACCGAGAAGGGCTTGTGAAAGATACCCTCCACGCGAAATCCTTGGGGTTCAGTGCGAAAGCCTGCATCCATCCAAACCAAATCGACGCCGTCCATGCCGTATTCGATCCGACCCAAAGCGAAATCGATGCGGCGATCGAAATCCTTGAAGAACGCGACCGGGCTTTAGCATTGGGTTTGGGGGTCTTCTCGATCCATGGAAAGATGATCGACCTCCCGGTGATCCAACGCGCCCAAAACATCGTCGACCTGGCACGAAAGACGGGGAAACGGAAATGAAGAACGCACTCGGGAGGGATGTCCCCGGACAGCCCTATCTTGGCTTACAAGCGATTAAGCGAATCGAATATAAACAGACAAAGTCGGATAAAGAAGAGCGAAAAGACAAAGTCCATTACGACCTCGGATCCTTCATCAAGACCTTGGCTCTCGAAGACAACATGACCCTTTCCTTCCACCACCATTTACGCAACGGCGACTTCGTGATGAATCAAGTCATGGCTGAAGTGGCGAAATCGGGTGTCAAGAACCTCACGATCTGCGCCAGTTCGATTTTCCCCGTCCACGCCCCGTTGGTTGCGCTCATCGAACAGAAAACCATCACGAAAATCATCGCGAGCTATGTCTCCGGTCCCGTCGCGGATGCGATCAGCGAAGGGAAAGTGGAGGAAGTCTGTCTACTTCAGACCCATGGTTATCGCGCCACAAGCATCATGAGCGAAGAAACCCCGATCGACATCGCCTTCATCGCCGCCCCGGCCTGTAGCCCGGATGGAAACATTACGGGAAGCATGGGACCCTCGAGCTGCGGCGTACTGGGCTATGCGATCGCGGACGCCTGGTATGCGAAACAGGTCGTCGCCGTCACCGATTTCCTCGTCGATGTCCTCGACCCTGAAATCCCCTCCGTTTGCGTCGACGATATCGTGAAAGTCGATCGGATCGGAGACCCCGACGGCATCGTCAGCGGTACGACGAAGATCACACGCGACCCGGTCGGACTCCGCATCGCGAAGTTGACATCAGAGTTTATGAAGGCGACGGGGTTGTTGAAGAACGGATTCACCTTTCAAACCGGAGCCGGAGGGATTTCATTGGCGGTCGCCAAGGAAATCCATGAGTTATGCCTCGACGAAAACATCAAAGGGAAGTTCGCCAGCGGCGGGATCACATCGTATCTCGTGAAAATGTTGGAAGACGGGGTGTTCGAAGAACTTTACGACGTCCAGTGTTTCGAATTGGACGCGGTCGAGTCGATCAAACGCAATCCCAACCACCACAAGATGTCCGCGGCGAAGTATGCGGATATCCACGACCCCGACAACATCGTGAACCAACTGGACTTCGTCATCCTCGGGGCGACCGAGATCGACCTTGATTTCAATGTCAACGTCACGACCGGAAGCGACGGAAGGATCATGGGTGGCAGCGGCGGACACGCGGATACGGCCTACGGGGCGAAGTTCGCCATCATCGTCTCCAAACTCGTCAGTTCGAGGATTTCGGTCGTCGTCGACCAAGTCACGACCATCACGACCCCCGGGGAAACCGTGGATGTCTTGGTCACCGATCGCGGGATCGCGATCCATCCCCGCCATCAGGCGTTGATCGACCATCTCAAAGCGACGACGAACCTCCCCATCGTCGAGATCCAAACCCTCTACCAACGAGCGCTGGCACTGACCGGGATCCCGGAGAAAACACAGAACCTTGGGAGAATCGTCGCCTTGAGTCAATATCGTGACGGTACGATTCTCGATGTCATCCGTCAAATCGACAACATCGACTAAACAACGACTCCGTTCCGTCAAGGATACGGAGTTTTATTATAAGAGGGACGTCAGATTTTGGTATAATAAGGGGTAAGAGGTGTTTGAATGGAAAAGCTAAGCCCGATGATGAAACAGTATCAAGAAGTCAAAGAGAAATACCAAGACGCGTTGGTGATGTTTCGCCTGGGCGATTTTTATGAATTGTTTTTCGACGACGCCAAAATCGCATCCCTTGAGTTGGATCTCGTGTTGACCGGTCGTCCTGCCGGAGAGAGCGGACGGGCACCGATGTGCGGCGTCCCTCACCATGCGATCGCCGGCTATGTCCAGAAACTGGTCGACAACGGACACAAGGTCGCCATCGTCGAACAAATGGAAGATCCTTCGGTCGCCGTCGGCTTGGTGAAGCGGGACGTGGTCAAAGTCGTAACCCCCGGAACCATCCTGGATGAAGTCAGCGACGATAAGAACAGTGTCCGCATCGCGTCGCTCTCCGTCTTCGCCGGAAAGATGTTTTTGGTGTTCTGTGAACTGGCCGGCGGGGAAACCCAGGTCCTTGTTTTCGATGCGAAAGTCTCCCTCCTGAAACAACACATCCTGAAGTTCAACATACGGGAGTTGGTCCTGCCGTCCGATTTCCCGGAAAATATCCTGCTGCGTTTGCGCGACTTCGGCCGGGCGATGATCTCGTTCTGCGACGATGCGACGCTTAGCGATGAAGCGATCCAACGCCTGGGAAACATCGACGACCCCTTGAAACGTTCGACCTATGGTCGTTTACTGCGATATCTCGAGTCGACGCAACGTCGATCGTTGTTGCACCTGAAACCGGTTCAGGACGACAACCGCCACCAAATCTTGGAGATGGATTACAGTACGCTTCAGAATCTCGAACTCACCCAGTCGTTGCGGACCAACTCGAAGAGCGAAACCTTGTTTCGCTTCCTGGATACCTGTCATACGGCCATGGGTTCCCGTCTGCTTCGCAACTGGATCGAACAACCATTACGCGATAAAACTTTGATCACCCTGCGACAAGACCGGATCGCGGTGTTGGTGAAGGACATCCTGCTTCGCGACGGATTGGCGAATACGTTGAAAGGGTGCTACGACTTGGAGCGGTTGATCGCGAAGAGTGCGTTCGGGAGCGCCAATCCCCAGGACTGCCTTCGTCTACGAAGGACCCTGAACGCCGTCCCCATCCTTCAAGAAGCGTTGAGCGAACATAAAATCTACACGGAATTGATTTCGGTCGATGGATGCGAACATTTACGGAAGACGTTGGAGAACGCGTTGAGCGAGAACCCTCCGGCGTTCCTGAAAGACGGGAATGTCATCCGTGAAGGATACAACCAGGAACTGGATGAACTGAGAACCATCCAGCATTCCGGGAAACAATGGATCCTGGAATTCGAGAACCAGGAGAAGGAACGGACCGGGATCAAGAACCTGAAGGTCGGCTACAACCGGGTTTTCGGGTATTACATCGAGATTTCGAAAGGGAACGTCTCGTTCGTCAAGGAAGAGTTCGAGTATGTGCGCAAACAAACCTTGGCGAACGCGGAGCGATACATCACGCCTCTTCTCAAAGAAAAGGAAGACGCGATTTTGCATGCGGAAGAAAGAGCCTTACGACTAGAAACGAGGTTGTTTTTGGAACTGATCGAAGACATCAACGGTCACATCGCGAAAATCCAACGCATCGGAGCGATGATCAGTGAAGTCGACGTGTTGCTTGCGTTGGCCGAGAAGTCCCAGCAAGCCGGCTATGTCCGTCCGACCTTCCATGACGGGGAGGCATTGGACATCGTCGAAGGACGACATCCGATCTTGGAGAAACATACGAAATATGTCTCCAACTCCTGTAAAATCAGCGAGGAAACCCCGATCCTGTTGATCACCGGACCCAATATGGGCGGGAAAAGCACCTATATGCGTCAAGTCGCCCTTAACGTCATCCTGGCGCAGATGGGATGTTGGGTCCCGGCCCAGAAAGCCTCTTTCCCGTTGATCGACAAGATCTTTACCCGCATGGGGGCCAGCGACGATATCATGCAGGGACAATCGACCTTCATGGTCGAGATGACGGAAGCCAACCTCGCCTTAAGCAACGCGACCAAGCAGTCCATGGTTTTCTTCGACGAGATCGGACGGGGTACGTCCACCTATGACGGGATGGCGTTGGCACAGGCGATCGTCGAGTACATCGCGACCGTAATCGGATGCAAGACCTTGTTCAGCACCCACTACCATGAACTGACCCAGCTTGACCAATCACTCTCCCAAGTGAAGAACCTCCATGTGGAAGTGCATGAGGAAGGGGACGACGTCCATTTCCTCTATCGCGTGAAACACGGAAGATCCGATCGGTCCTATGGCGTCAACGTCGCACGCTTGGCGAAACTCCCCGATGCGGTGCTGGTAAGGGCGAAACACCTACTAAAGGAACTTGAAAGCAAGAAACGCGTCGTCCAGCAAACCATGGAGATCGTGGAGATGGTCAGGGTTCCCAAACACCTTGAAACCATCGACGAACAACTGAAACGCGTCGACGTGGACAACACGACGCCGCTGGAAGCGTTACGATATCTAAGTGAATGGAAGAAACTCCAAAAATAGAAACGAGGGAAAAGCATGGCGATCATCAAACGACTCGATGAACATCTTACCAACATGATCGCAGCCGGCGAAGTGGTCGAGCGCCCGATGGGCGTCGTCAAAGAACTGGTGGAGAATGCGATCGATGCGCATGCGACCTATATCGCGATCCGCATCACACAAGGCGGGATCGAGAGCATCGAAGTGGAAGATAACGGTGTCGGGATGGACAGTGCGGATGCTTTATCGGCCTTCGAGCGTCATTCCACCAGTAAAATCGCATCGCAGAGCGATCTTTTCGCCCTGCATTCGCTCGGCTTCAGAGGAGAAGCGCTGCCTTCCATCGCTTCCGTCAGCAAGACGACGCTCACGACGTCGGATGGGAACGAAGCCACGTTCGTACAGATCGACTACGGGACCCGGACGATGGTCCGCCCCCATGCCTGTGCCCGTGGCACCACCCTTCGCGTGGAGAATCTGTTCCGTAAAACACCGGCACGATTGAAACATCTCAAAACCGCCCAGTACGAAGGGTCGCTCATCATCGACTTGGTCGAGAAGTTCGCCCTGGGTTATCCCGAAGTCGCCTTCAAGTTGGTCAGCGACGAGAAAACCGTCCTGGAAACTTCGGGCAACGGTCAATTGATCGATTGCATCGCACGGACGCTTTCCAACCCGGTCGCACGTTTGGCCAGGGAATTCTCGGCCGCCGATTATGACTTCACGATCGAAGGCGCGCTCATCCTGCCGAGCGAATCCCGTTCCAACAATAAAGGCATCTTCATTTTCATCAACCACCGGATCATCCGTTCCTGGCAAATCCAGAAGGCGATCCTGGAAGCCTATCGTCCTTTCCTCTCCCCCGACCGTTTCCCGATCCTTGTGATGCATATCCGCATGGATAGCTCCTTGGTCGACGTGAACGTCCATCCTTCCAAATGGGAGATCCGTCTTTCCAAGGAACAGCAACTCTATTTCCTCATCGTCGACCAATTGTCGGCGTATCTGCGTTCCTATATGGCGGCGCCTGCGATCAAACTCCCCCAGACCCAGGAACGGGTCGTGCAAGATCCGCTTTTCAGTGTCGACCATCCCGACCTTTATCCGCAGACTCCGGTGAACTATGAAGTGAGAGAAGAGAAGATCGAAGTGAACGTCACGGACCTACCGGGTCAAGAGCCTCAAAAAGCCAATGCTTTCCCGCACTTGGAAGTCCTTTCCCAATTGCATGGCCGCTATATCCTGGCCAGCGCTTCCGACGGGTTGTATATCGTCGACCAACACGCGGCGAAAGAGCGGGTCAACTACGAAAAGTTCCAAGACTTGCTTCTTCATGAGAATGCCTCGCTCCAAACCTTGACGGTGCCGATCTTGATCGAGACCAAGGCGAGCGTCGTCGCCCGCTTCGATGAACTTCAAACCCTCTTGAAGAAACTGGAAATCCACATCGAACAACTCTCCGGCAACAGCCTGTTGGTCAGAAGTCTTCCGATCTGGCTCCACGACGTGGATGAAACCGCGTTTCTCAAGGATCTGATCGATTCCTTCGAATCCCAACGGACGATCACACTGGAGAAGGTACGACAAGACGCCTTGGCTTCGTTGGCCTGCCACGCCTCCGTACGCTTCAACCAAGCCCTGAACCGTCAGGACATGGCGAATATCCTGATCGAACTCTCACGGTGCAGACAACCCTTCAATTGTCCCCATGGACGTCCGACCTTCCTTAAAATCAGTTCGGAACAATTGTTAAAGGAGTTCGGCCGATGAAAAAAGTGATCGTCATCGCCGGCGCTACAGCGACCGGCAAGTCTGCGTTCGGATTGCGTCTCGCCCATGCCTTGAAGACCGAGATCATTTCGGGCGACAGCATCCAGGTCTATCGCGACCTCAACATCGGTTCCGCGAAACTCTCCTATGATGAAATGGAAGGGGTGATCCACTATTGCATCGACACCCGCGACTTGAACGAACGCTATAGCGTCTATGATTTCCAACAGGAAGCCCGTGCCGCGATCGCCGACATCCACGACCAAGGGAAAATCCCGATCCTGGTCGGCGGGACCGGACTTTATCTGAAGGCGGTGCTGTTCGACTATGACTTCACGGAAGAAGAGAACGAAATCCCCGTCAGCGATGAAAGCAAAGGCGCTCTACGCGAAATTGCTCGCCCTCGACCCCGAGTCCGCGAAATCCATCCACCCCAACAACCGGAAGCGCGTCTTGCGTGCCCTGGAGATCGCGAAGAGCGGGGA
>JAHFCO010000004.1 GCA_023249475.1 Bacillota bacterium
TCAGATAAAAAAGACACAACGACGAAGAAAAAAGAGAAGGATTTTTGAGTCTCCTTCTCTTTCACCCACACTGAATTTTATAGCGTGCTTTTCCTAAACCACACTCTATCTTAGAGTGCTCTTTTGATTTGGTGGAGATTAGGGGATTCGAACCCCTGACCCCTTGATTGCGAACCAAGTGCTCTACCAGCTGAGCTAAACCCCCAAAACAAGTGCAAAAGTATTATAGCATACCCCTGCACGACGATTCAACGGGAATCGAATCGTCAGATGATGAATTTTAACAGTTCACCGGGATGGTCGACCAAAAAATCCGCCGAATGGTCGATCAACTCCTGCCGATCGCGAAAGCCCCATGTCACCCCGACCGTTTTCAGACCCGCGTTATGTCCCGTCAGCATGTCGACTTTCGTATCGCCGACATACAGGATTTCATCCGATTTCAGTCTCATCGCGTCGACGCAGCGCAGGGTCAAGGTCGGATCGGGTTTACGGTCGATCCCTTGGATCTCGCCGCTCACGAACGTGAAGGCGATCTCCTTGAAGTAATGGGCGACGATGCTTTGCGTGTTCGCGTTTTGTTTATTGGAGATGACCCCGACCTGGATCCCCTTCGCATTCAAGGTATGAAGCATGTCAAGGATACCGTCGTAGGGGGCCGTCTTGTCGAATTGACGCCGGTTGTAGTCTTGTAGAAAAACCTGGATCACTTCATCGACCAAGGCTTCGGAGGCTTCTTCGTCAAGACAACGTTGAATCAACACCTTCATCCCGTCGCCGATTTTCTGTTTGATGTCCGCCGAAGTGTACCGGGCATGACCGAAACGGTCCATCGCCAAATTCACACTATCGCGCAAATCCTCGATGGTATCCAGCAGCGTCCCGTCCAAATCGAAGATCATTCCTTTGATGGTCATAGTGCATCCTCCTACCGTTTTAGGATAAAAGGCGCAAGGAAGAAAGTCAAGGTTAATCGAAGCGCCAGACGTCATAACTCAGGGATCCCATCTGGATCTCGCTGTAGGTCAAGATCGGGGTCGAACCCTTGGTTGCGCTTGCGGCCAGTATCAGCAAGGGGGCGAAATGTTCGGGACGCGGGACGGCATCAAGTGCGTGGGGTCCATCTTTCCATGCGGCGAGGCGCTTGAAGTCGAGGGACTTCACGGCGTCGTTGATCCAATCGTGGAAGGCTTTGGCCCACGGGGCGATCGGTGCGTCGTCACGCCAATCGATGCGGCGCAGATTATGCAAGGTAACCCCGCTGCCGATGACCAGGATGTCTTCTTCCTTCAGCGTACGGAGGGTCTCGCCGATCTTGAACCATTGGGAAGCGTCGAGAAAGGGATTGACGGATAGCGTGACCAAGGGGATGTCGGCATGAGGGTACATGAGATGAAGGATCGTCCACACACCGTGGTCGATCCCGCGGTCGGGGTCGGCTTGCGCATCGATCCCGGCGGATTGAAATCGATCCAGGATGCGCTGCGCCACGATCTTGTCCCCTTTCGCGGGATACACGATCTGACTCAGTTCACGGGGGAACCCGCCGAAGTCGTAGATCATGCGATAGTCCGTTGCCGTGCCGACCCGTTGGATCGAACTTTCATAGTGCGCCGAAACCATCACGATGGCTTTGGGCTTCGGTAGATCGTGTGCGAGTTGTTTGAGATAGCGCGTATAGGCCGTGTCCTCCAAGGCGATCATCGGGGAACCATGGCTGATAAAGAGAGATGGTAACATTTTGTAAGTACCTCCATACCCCTATTATACCCAAGCGAAAGAATAACGCATCGAATATGCCCAACAGAAAAGCCCCCGAAGGGGCTAAGGATGAAAATGATTTATGCTGCTTTGATGCCGGAAACGACGACGTCCGCGATGCGGATTTTCAAGGGACCGCTGAAACGGTCGATGTCCTGGCGTTCGACGGAGAGTTCGATGTTTCGGTGGAGTTCCAAGAGGTTCCCGTTGATCGATCCCCCGCTGATGGCGGTTTTCACACCGTCTTTGATGAGATAGCCTAAGCGGATTTCGCCACCGAAATCCCCGCTGGTTTCATCCACGACGAAGGAGGAGAAATCCAGCACTTCGATCGCGTTACTACGTTCGATCTCGGATAATGATTTGCTTCCGCTGGCCACGTCCATGTTTTTAAGGTTCCCCGTGATCGGGACATCCAGGTATTGGCAATATCTCGATTCACCCCAGATCGTCGTAAACACGCCCTGGTCAAGGATCTTCACCGGTTTCAATAATACCCCGTCTTCGTCGATGGGGGCGTTGGCACAGGAAGCGACAAGCCGGTCCGTCATCGTGAAGCTGACCTTATCCCCGACGGCGTTTTCCTGGACGTTTTGTCCTTGGGTGAAGGTCGACGCCTTGTTGAAGATCGAATTCGCGTTGGTCGCGCTACGATAGATACCAAACAATTCTTTTACGTTTTCCCCGCCGAGAATCAAATCGGCTTTCTTGAGGTCGGGGGTCGGCATCGCCGAAGCGCGGTCACGCGCTTCCCTGAAGACCTCTTCGTAACGGATCTCCATCTGTCGGGGATCGAAGGAAGCGAAGCGCCATTCGCGCATCAGTTCGATTTCCTTCTCCCCGTCGTTGGCGTTGACGATCATCTCCAAAAACGCATCGTTGACGCCGTAGGTGACATCGGTTTGGTTGGAGTTGACGAAACGGATGGCGTGGGTGTTGGTGAAGACTTCGAAGCTGTTGATTTCGCCCTGGTATTTCGCTTCCATCGCAAAGGTGAAATCGATGATTTTCTTGCCAAGTTCGATGCGGTCGACGGTTTCAAGCAAAGGCGTCGCCTCCGCTTTTTCAGGTAAGACATAGGCCTGGTTTTCGATCAGTTTCGCGGATGCGACCGCGTCGCCGATCAACGTTTTCAAGTCTTCTTCGGTATGCGAAGGATAGGCGATGAATTCCGCATGCCCCCGCTTTCCGTCATGGTCGACATACACCTTGACGAAACCGTATTTGACGCTCTTGCGGCGGCTTTGGTCGAGTTTGTGGCGGATATAGAACCATTCGGCGCTGTCGGTTTGTCTGAACTGGACGCTGAATTCATGAATCTGCGGCGTCGTGCGCAGTAAATGCAACAGGATGTCTTCCATTAGCCCAACCTCGCTTTCGCTTTGATATACGTCCCGCCGTCGGCGGTCTTTACATATTCCTTGTGTCCTTTACCGCAGAACCCGGCGCCGAACATGTCGAAGTCGTCGCTTACGGCGTCGATGGATTTGAGGAGGTCGACCACGTGGCCCGTCAGGATGACCGGTCCGTAGACTTTCCCGGTCTTCTTCCCGTCGACGATTTCATAGGCTCGGGACAAAACGCATTGGATGCCCCAGTTCTTGGGGTCTTCCATCCCGCTTTCCATCCCGTCCAGCAGATAGCCGAACTTGATCGAGGCGATCATGTCGTCCAAGCGGTCAATCCCTGCGGAGAAGTAGGTGTTGGTCATGCGCGTGTAGACTTTGCGCTCGAAGGATTCGCGCTTCCCGTTGCCGGTCGGAAGGATGCCTAAGCGCGAGGCGGACAAGGCGTCGGCGATCCCCGTCTTCAGAATCCCGTTGTCGATGACGATCGTATCCCCGGCCAACACGCCTTCATCGTCGAAAGCGAAACTGGAAACGTTCTTGGGTCCCAGCGCCCCTTCATGCATGGTGACTTTCGCCGAAGCGACCGGCTTGTCGATGTAGGACATCGCCAAGGCACGCTCTTTCACGAACATATCCATCTCGACCCCGTGGCCGAAGGCTTCATGCGCGATCAAGCCGGTGATTTCCGGTGTGCAGATGACTTCGTATTCCCCCGGTTCGATCGGTTTCGCCTGCAACACGTCGTCGACCTGGCTCAAGATCACGGGGACTTTGGTTTCCAATTCTTCCAAGATCTCGGCGCCCTTTTGTCCGGAAACGCTGGTGAACGCCATTTTGACGCCCTTTTCCCCGACCGCGACACCGACCAGATAACCCTGCGACCACGGATAGGCTTGGTAAAGGTCCTTGTTTTTCGAAATGAACAGCTTGTGGACGGTGACTTCGCCCATGGCCGCGATCGCATTGACGATCCGGCCGTCCTTGGCTTGGACTTCCTTCACCAATTCCTGAAGTCGCTTCAACTTATCCTCCATCGATACGGATGCGAAAGGAACCAAGGGCTCGACGATGAAATCACCCGTTTGTTTCTCTTCAGCAAGATGCGCACTGAACGTTTCGACTTTGTTTTCACTCAACCAGTCGAATTGCGCATCCAGCGCGGACTTCAGTTGAGCCGCCAACGCCGTCGCATCGACGGGCAGTTGATTGAGCGAAACTTCGACGACGCTTCCGGAGCGGATCGCCCGGGCGACGATCCCCCGCTCGCACATGAAGTCGCGCAGTTCGCTGCTTCTAGAGCGGATCTGATACATTTTCCCGACGGTATCACTGGCCAACACCGAAAGATAATCATAGTCATCGGACAAGAGTCGGACCGCTTCTTTGATGAGCGGCCGCCATAAAATGAGTATGGATGGTTTTTGCATGGTACTTCCTTTCAAAGCACGGGCATTCCCCGTTGGTTTTATGATAAACTTGTTTCATAAGGAGTACAAGACCATGGAACGAATTCGGATTGAAGTTTGTATCGGAAGTCTCGAAGATCTTAAAAACGCGATATCGCAGGATATCGACCGGATCGAATTGAACCAAGCCTTGGAACTCGGAGGGCTGACGCCCTCCCGCGCCTTGTTTCTCGCGGCGCGCAGGATGACGGAGAAAGAATTGGTCGTCATGGTGCGACCCCGCAACGGGTTCGCACCCTATGGTGAAGAGGAGTTCGAAATGATGCTTGAGGAAGCGAAGTATTTCGACGAACTCGGTGCCGACGGGATCGTGTTCGGGTGTCTGAACGAAGATCGAAACATCGATATGGACCAGACGCGACGGATGGTCGAATCGTTGAAGAAGGCGATGCCGATCTTCCACAAGGCGTTCGATTTGTGCCCGGATTTGGACAAGGCATCGCGCGAATTGATCGTGTGCGGCGTGAAACGCGTCTTGACGTCTGGCGGAAAGCATCCCAAAGAATTGAAAGATGGCGCGATGGTCATCGGGCAACTGGTGGATCGCTATGGGAAACAACTCGAGTTCTTGCCTGGCGGCGGCGTCGACGAAGAGAATCTCTTGGAGGTATTACGCCTAAGCGCATCGAACCAGATCCATATGAGCGCGAAGCGGATCCTCCATGACCCCTTCAGTCAGGAACTCCGCATGGTCACCGATCCAATCCGACTGGCCGACTTGTGTCGAAGGGTCAGAAGCACGGAAAAATAAGATCACAAACGAATCATCAATGAAAGTGGAGAAACTTATGACAGACATCAAACTGATCATCTTCGATATCGACGGGACCCTGATCAAGGTCGGACGGCATCGCATCGAACCTTCCGCGGTCGAAGCGATCCGCGCCATCAAAGCCAAAGGCATCAAAGTCCTCATCGCCACCGGACGCACCCTCTATTTCGTCAACCCCCATGTCCGCGAAGTGGTCGACAGCGACTATTACGTCACCGTCAACGGCCATTGCCTGATGGACCGCGAAGGCAAGATCCTGGTCCGCCAAGATCTTCCAATCGAAGCGGTGAAGCGCATGCATGCTTTCTGCGTCGAACACGACATCGCCTTGGGCATGAAATGCAGCGACGCGATCTACGTGACGCACAATTTCAAACGCTACTATGAAACCTATTCCGAAGGCAAGGATGTGCGTTCGATCATCCTGGACGACACCATCCATGCGGATCATTATCTGAACGTGGAAGCCCCGATGGGGCTCTTCCTGATCGGGAATCTTGAAGTACTGAAGGAAAACGCGGCGCTTTTCCCCGAATTCACTTTCAGCCCGGCGAAACCGGGGTGCATGGACGCCTATGGGCACGACGTCAACAAAACGAAAATCATCGAGGAAGTCCTCCACCGTCACAACATCCCGTGGGAACAAGTCATGGCCTTCGGGGACGGGGAGAACGATAAAGAGATGCTTCGGAAAGCCGGTTACGGGATTGCGATGGGCAACGCGAAACCCGGCGTTCAGAAATACGCGGACTTCGTGACGAAAGAAGTCGACGAAGGCGGCATCGTCCATGCCTTGAAACATTATCGGATCCTCGAATAAAAAACCTTGGACGAATCCAAGGTTTTTCTTACTTTTTCAGCCGCAGGGAGACGACCGTCTCCAGCAAAGGCGTATGGGTGAACAATTCGAAGGGTGTGATTTCCTCGATCACGTAATAGTCGCGCAAGACTTTCAAATTCTTCGCCAGCGTCGACGGGTTGCATGAAACATAGATCAGATGCGGGATCTTGCTTTTCACGATCGTCCCCAACATCGGATCGTCCAACCCGCTGCGCGGAGGATCCACCACCAGGACATCGATGGACTTCGTCTTCGAAAGGTGGGTGAGTTCCTCTGCGGCGTCGCCGCTGACGAACCTCACGTTCTTGATTTTATTCAAACTCGCGTTTTCCGTGGCGTTCTTGACGGCTGCGTCGATCGATTCGATCCCGACCACTTCTTCCGCCTTCGCACTGATCATCAAGGTCATCGCCCCGACGCCGCAATAGGCTTCGACGACGAACTTCGAGGGTTTGATGAGAGAGACGACTTTTTCATAGAGTTTCTCGGCTTGGACAAGATTCAACTGGAAGAAGGACATCGGGGAAAGCCGAAAGGTCAACCCGGCCATCTTCACTTCCAGCGTCTTGGCCTTGGCGAGATGGGTCACACCCGATCCGAAGATCTCATGGGTGTGCTTGTCGGTATTCACGCTTTGATAAAAAGAGTTGATTTCTTCGATCTCACTGAGTTCCGCGATGCATTCGGGCGAGAACTTGTCTTTCCCGGTCACCAGGGTGCATTGGTAGACCCCGTTGAACCCGCGCAGGACGATGAAACGGATCCCTTCCCATTTTCTCTCGTCGAATTCCTTGAATTTGTATTTGGTCAACACATCGAGGACTTTCGCACGTAAAACATCCAACCCTTCATCGTGGACCAGACAACGCGAAACCGGCACGAAATGATTGGATTGCGGACGATACATCCCGCTCACCAATTTCCCGTCCAACATCCGCACCGGCAATTTGCATTGATTACGGTAAGAGGTCGGGTTGGGGTTGACGACCATCGGTTGAATTACCTTGAAGTCGAATTTTCCCGAATATTTCAATAACGCTTCCTTCAGAAGCATTTCTTTGAGTTCGATCTGATAGCTTTGGTCGACGTGCATCATTGCGCATCCCCCGCAACGGTGTTGCACGGGACAGGGCGGTGAAATCCGCTTGGGGCTTTTGATGAGGATTTCCTTCACTTCGGCGATATTGTATCGCTCGAAGCGTTTGACGACGTCGACTTCCGCGGTTTCCTGCGGTAAGGCGGACGAAACAAAGGTCGGGATCCTGTCGATGTACCCGATGCCTTCGCCGTTGATGCCGATCTTTTCGATTTTAATTTTCATGGTGTGTACCTTCTTTCTACATCATACAACAAAAAAGTCCGTTTGGGACTTTTTACAAATCACTGTTTCCCCAGGCAGGGATTTCAAGTCCGCGTCTCACAAGAATCGTTTTCTGGAAGTCCGTCTGATTCAAGAAACGCAAAATCATGTCTTCTTCGGCCGGCGTGCATCCGACCAACAGTTTCACTTCGATGTCTTTTTTCAAAATGTCGACGGCGATGACCAAGGTGCTGATGAAACTCACCGACTTCGATCCTTTATACACATCGATGCCTTCTTGTCCCGCGTTGAGTGTGTCATGAAGATAGCCATAATCCACCGGATAAACAAGGTTACTGTATTGTGGGTGAACCGTTCCGGCCGGTCTGGAAATGATACATTTCGACGAGAAGAACAAGGTATCGATTTTCTGCCAGAAATAAGCGTTGTTTTCCAAATTCGTCATAGAAATACCTCACCTTTTCCATCCTATTGTACATTGAATCGGAGTTTCTGTAAATAGCGAGACAATTTTTGCATGTGTGAAAAATCTTGCGATTATTTTCAACGCAACGGTCGAAGCTTGACTCCTAGGGTTTGGGCGAATTCGACAGGGTCGTAGACTTCGCAACACCCCATCGCATTGAGCACAAGCAAGGCGGCGCCGCGGGCGTCGCTGAGGACGTCGTGATGGTTCAAGGGGATTTCAAGCGCACCGCAGACCGTGTTCAGTTTATGGTTTTCAAGGCGCGGATAACACCGTCGCGCGACCTCCACCGTGTCGAGGACCAATACGTTGGGAAAATCGATGAGATACAGATCGATCAGGCTTCGCAGGACACCCATGTCGAAGGGGGCGTTGTGCGCGGCTAAAATCGCATCGTCCATCCACGGGATGAGTTCCTGCGCCACGGTCTCGAAGTTGGGCGCCTCTTCGACCATCTCGGGCGTTATCCCATGGATCGAGATGTTGAAGGGGTCGAAATAACCGTACAATCGATGGGGTTTGATGAGATGGACGGCTTCGTGGATCAACTCGCCGTCTTGAAAGACCACGATTCCCACGCTGCAGGCGCTCTGGTTGTATTTGTTCGCGGTTTCAAAATCAATGACCGTCAAGCGCATAGTTGCCTCCGTCGACGACACGCATCGCATTGAGAATGGCCAGAATCGCCACACCCACGTCGGCGAACACCGCCAGCCACATGGAGGCGATGCCCAGGCTTCCGAGAATCAGGATCCCAATCTTGACCGTCAAAACGAAGGCGAGGTTTTGTTTCAACACGAACATCGTGCGCTTGGAAAGACGGATCGCATCGCTGATGGCCAAGGGGCTGTCGTGGGTCAGCACGACATCCGAGGCTTCGATGGCGACGTCGCTTCCCATCGCACCCATCGCGATCGATACGTCCGCGATCGCCAAGGCGGCGGCGTCGTTCATCCCGTCGCCCACGAAGGCGACCTTCTTCCCTTCGCTTTTCGCTCTCTCAAGATGAGCCACTTTGTCTTCCGGACGGGATTCCCCGAAATAGCCGTCCAATTTTAACGTATCACTGACTTTCTTCACGACGTCGGTTTTATCCCCGGAGATCATCACGACGTTTACTTTATCCTGGTGGAGGCGTTGGATCGCTTCCCTGCTTTCATCCTTGATTTCATCTTCCATCACCAAGGTACCCAGATAATGGTATTCGCTCAAGACATGGATCACGGTCTTGTCGCGTACATCCGTCGGGATCTTGATGTTGCGGGAGGCGGCCAAGCGTCCGTTGCCGACCAGATAGACCTGCCCGTCGAATTCCGCCTGCAATCCGTATCCCGGAAGTTCCTGCATCTTTTCGATGCGGCTCAAATCGATGTCTTTCCCATAGGCGTCCAAAACCGCTTTGGCTAACGGATGGGTCGAGGAAGCTTCCGCATGCGCCGCGATTTCAAGCAGGGTCTCGCTGTCGACCGTGTTGACGAGGATTTCACTCACGACGAACTGACCTTTGGTGAGGGTCCCGGTCTTATCGACCATCACTTCATCGACCAGCGCCAGTTTCTGTAGGGCGACGCCGCCTTTCACCAAGATACCCAGGGACGAAGCTTTCCCGATGGCCGCATAAAAGCCCAAGGGGATCGAAATCAACAGGGCGCACGGGCAAGAGATGACAAGGAAAATCAATGCGCGATGCATCCCGGTCACCCAGTCCTGCGTCGTTACGCCATAGCTGATCGCCAACAGGAGCGCAAGGAAAACCACGGTCGGCGTGTAGACTTTGGCGAAACGGGTGATGAAACGCTCCATCGGGGCTTTCTTCAAGGAAGCTTGTTCGACGAAGGAAACCATTTTCTGAAGGGTCGAGTCGTTGGCCCGTTTGGTGACCTTCAAGAGAAAACGGGATTGTTGGTTGATGGATCCGGAAAGCACGGCCATCCCCGGTTCGATCGAGGTCAATGTGCTTTCCCCGCTGATGGAGGAAGTATCGATGTTGGATCGTCCTTCATGGACGATCCCGTCCAAGGGAATCATCGCACCCGGTTGAATCACCAGGATGTCGTTGACGAAGACGTTCTTCGGATCGATCTCGCTGGTTTTCCCGCCACGCAAGACGACGGCGACCTGCGGAACGGCTTTGAGACAACTCGCGATCGTTTTACGCGCCGCGTCGACCGCCCTTTCCTGCAAAGCTTCGCCGACCCGGTAGAACACCATGACGCCCAACGCTTCGGCGAAATCACCCAATGCCAAGGCACCCAAGGTCGCGATGCTCATCAAGAACGTTTCGTCGAACCATTCCTTATTGCGAAGGTTCGCCACCGCTTTTCTTAGGACGGGATAGGCGATCGGCAGATAGACGATGACTAAAAGCACATCGAAGACAGGGTTCTCGATGAAAAACGAAAGCAGAACCAACGCGGTCGCTCCGATGAGAATCCATTCTTCCCGGCTCAGTTTCTTCTTGACGTTGGTCTCCACGTTCTGATTCCGCTTCAACGTCACGTCTTCGATCTTCTTCACGGCGGATTGCCAACGATCCAGTTTCCCTTCGTCGAACTTCATCCCTTCCGCCAAGGTAAGCATCACTTTCCCGCGTGCGAAATCCACCTGGGCGGAGTGGATTTCATCCTGCCGTCCAAGTTCCTTTTCGATCTTCAGTGCGCAGTTCGCGCAATCCAATCCTTCAATCGTCAGTACGATGTGTTCCATAACGTTCTCCTACGTGTTCCAACGCTTGTAAAAAGATCGTTTCGACATGGGCGTCGTCGAAATGATAAAAGACATGCTTCCCTCTTTTTTCACTCTTCACCAAGCGGGCGGATTTCAAATCCGCCAGTTGATGGCTGATCGCCGATTGGCTCATGCCTAAAACCGCCGAAAGATCCGCGACGCAGAGTTCACCGGATTTCAACGTCATCAAGACGCGAAGCCGCGTCGGATCCGCCAGCATCTTAAACAGATCGCCGAGTTCTTCGATCTGGTCTTGTTCGTCCAATATTTCTTTCGCATGTTTCGCCGCTTCGGGATGATGGGCGCCCGCGAGTTCAAGTTGTGACATTCGACCCTCCTACATATGAACAGTTGCTCATATGTTCATGAATAGTATAACGCTACTCTTTCCAAAAGTAAACATAAAGAAAGAGTGAAACTTTGGTTTCACCCAATGACTTCGACATCAAGCAACGAAGGATCATATTTTACTTCCGCATGATTTATCTTAACTAAATCCCGCTTTACCACAAGCCCCGTTCTTCGATCCACGCTTTCTCTGACGATACGGGAATTTCGATAGACCTTCCCTTCTTCCATCGTAAAGCGCTCCATCTCACATTTGATGTGGTGTTTTAGTCGAGGACTTCGATCACTTCGAATTTCCCCGCATAGATACTTATCATCCACGCTCACCATAAGTTGATATGTGATCTCCGTACTATTTTTGAAGCGATAGTCCAGGGAAGGATGAGAAATCGACGTACCCGTCCCAAAAGGGATTTGGCGTCCGAAATCCGGGAAGAGATCAATGCCGTCGTGGTGGTGATGTTCAATGATCTGCATATCCGTGTGAAGAATCAGCCAATGGATTAGGTTGGTAAACTGACAGAGTCCGCCTCCGATGCCTCTTGATGTTTTACCTGATGAAATCGTCAACCCTTCAAGATACCCATCTTGGGATCGGATCGATCCGACCAATTTCCAAAACGAAAAAGTTTCGCCGGGTTGGATCAGGATGCCTGTCACTTTCGGCGCTGCGATCGATAGATTCACCGCCTTGTTTTCCTGTAGTCGCATGTCCACATCCCCGAGTTTTCTGCGAATCAGTGACTGATGTGAATAGATGCGAAACGGCAACTTCTTGGATGTACGCCTCGTTGCGAAGACCTCATTGGTGACGAGGTCGGATCCAATTCTGAGCACTCTCTGTTTATAGGAAGACATTCGATAAGTCAACGGCGAGATCTCGCAAAACAATTTTCTACTTTTCATGGTCCCCCACCCTGTTTTCTATCGCTTCGGCACGATCTCCAACCAATACCCGTCAGGGTCGTTGATGAAGTAGATGCCCATCGACGTGTTCTCGAAACAGATGCAGCCCATTTCCTCATGTTTCTTGTGCCACAGATCGTATTCGTCGGTGATGAAGGCGAGATGGAACTCGGCTTCCCCAAGATCATAGGGTTCCGTACGGTCTTTCAACCAAGTCAATTCGAGTTGAAACAAGCCGTTGTCGTCTTCCAAAAACGTCAGCACGAAACTTCCGTCCGCCGCTTTCTTTTCACGGACGACATGCAGGTTCAATGCCGATTGATAGAACGCGATCGACTTCTCTCTGTCCAAAACATTGAAATTCACGTGGGCGAATGTGAGCATGGGTACCTCCTACAGTACGTCGACAATCAGTTTCAAAAGCAACAACCCCAACACCCCGACCAAGGCCGGACGGATGACTTTCGCCCCGTGCTTGATCGCGTAGATCGACCCCAAACGGCTGCCGATGATCGAACAGAGCGCGGCGGGGAGGGCGAGATAGAAGAGGACGTTGCCGGAAAGCAGGAACACCGTCATCGCCGCCAGGTTGCTGGCGAGGTTGACCACCTTCGCCGTCCCGGAAGCGCGCGTATAATCGATATGCATGAAGGTGACATAACAGAAGATCAAGAGGCTTCCCGTACCGGGTCCCAGAAACCCGTCGTAGGTGCCGATCACCAACGCGATGAGTATCCCTAAGGGCAAATTGACATCCATGGTCTGGATTTCGGTCTTCGCCTTGCGCGTCAGCAGGAAGGCCGCCATCATGGGGATCACCCCGATCAGGATTTTCTTCAGATAAATGTCCTCGACCAACAAGGTCAGCGACGAACCGATCGACGAACCGATCCAGGCGAAAATCGCCGACAAGAGGGCGAGTTTACGAAGATAGCGGTCGTTGCGGACATACTGGAACGTCGCCATGATCGCGCCGAAACTCGATGAAAACTTATTCGACCCCAACGCTTGGTGCATCGGGATCCCCGCCATGGTGTAGGCGGGTAAGGAAATCAACCCGCCGCCGCCGGCGATCGAATCGATGAACCCGGCCAAGAAGACCAAGGGTGCGACAATCAGTAGTTTCTCCATACCTTCCCCGCCTTTTGGACACTATCATACCATAGTGAAAACATGCGTGCACATTCCTCGGTGAATTTTGGTATAATTTCCTAAGAGAGGTACAAACTATGAAAATCGTAAAGGAATTCAAAGAATTCGCAATGCGCGGAAACGTCATCGACCTGGCCGTCGGGGTCGTCATCGGGGGGGCGTTCGGGAAGATCGTCACGTCGTTGGTGAACGACATCCTGATGCCGGTCATATCGGTCATCACGGGCGGCGTCAATTTCTCCGAACTGAAACTCGTCCTCGTCGAGGCGCAAAGCGAAACGGTCGCCGAAGTCGCCTTGAAATACGGGAACTTCCTTCAAAACATCGTCGACTTCCTGATCATCGCGTTCTCGATCTTCGTCGTCATCAAGTTCATGAACTCGACGAAGAAGAAGGTCCAGGAAATCCCAGTTCCGAAACTCCCCGATCCGCAGATCGCCTTACTCGAAGACATTCGGAACTTATTGCGTAAGAAATAAGCAAGAGGGCATTTGCGCCCTTTTTCTCTGGAGGAGAAGCATGTTGGAAATCGGTTTTTCAATCTACTCATCAAGCGGCCGGGACATTAACACCCGAATCCTGGACCGGGTCTGGGATGCGGATTTTACCTACGCGTTCACATCCTTGCACATCCCCGAGGAAGCCACGCCCGAGCTGCGTCAGGAACAACACGACCTCCTGCAGTCCTTGCGCGATTTGGATGTCAACGTGATGGCGGACATCGGTCCGCGGACCTTGAGCGACATGAAACTTTCGTCGTTTGAAGATCTATCCATGTATCCGATCACGCACATGCGGGTGGATTACGGATTCAACCTCGAACAAATGGCGAAAATCAGCGAACACTACATTTTGGTCGTCAATCCATCCACCTTCGCCGAGGAAGATTTCTTCACTTTGCTGGAACTCGGGGTGAAGCGCGACCGGATCGTCGCCTGCCATAATTTCTATCCGAAAGAATGGACGGGTCTATCCTTGAAACGGGTATCCGAAAGCAATCGTTTCTACAAGAACCAAAACATCAAGACGATGACGTTCATCGCCGGGGATGCGCTCAAGCGCGGTCCGGTCCATCAAGGGTTGCCGACGGTGGAAACGATGCGGCATCTGGCCCCGTTGGAAGCGGCGTTGATGCTACGCGAAGAAACCTTCACGGATGTCGTCTTGGTCGGCGACATCGACTTGACGGAGAAGAGTTGGGAAGACTTGATCGCCTTGTCCCACGGGTATGTCCGTCTCCCCTGCACCCTCGATCCGCAATACAAGCATCTTCTCGGCGTCATCCAGCATGACCGGATCGATTCCAGCGATTTCCTGATCCGATCCCTCGAATCGCGCATGTATGCCTCGCGCGGTCATCATGTCGAAAGCGTCGGGGCGACCGGGATCGAAGCCGGAACGATCTTGATCAGCAACGAAGACTATTCACGTTACTCCGGGGAGTTCGAAATCGCCCGCAGGGTACTTGGCGACGATCCGCGGAAAAACAGAATCGGTCAAGTATCGACCGAAGCCCTGTATCTTCTTCCCTACATCACCAACGGCATGGGATTCATGTTGGTGGAAGAATTGGATAATTAATTCAATATTATAGATGTTATTCGCATATTCTATTTATTTCCGTCTTCCCATTGTGTACAATGAACGTGACCATGGAGGAGAACACATGAATCCTGTAAAAATCAACCATCTGAACACTGAACAACGCAATCCCAAGACAATGATGCTGGATACCTTAAGCCCGCTGGAAATCGTCACGATCATGAACGAGGAAGACGGGAAGATCGCGGATGCGATCCATGAGAAACTCCCCGAGATCGCCCGGGCAATCGAAACGATCGTCGCCGCCCTCTATGAAGGCGGCCGGGTGATCTATCTGGGTGCCGGCACCAGCGGAAGACTGGGCGTCCTTGACGCCTCGGAATGCCCTCCGACCTTCTCGACGACCGACGAATTCATCGGCTTGATCGCCGGCGGCGACATCGCCTTGCGCAGAGCCGTCGAAGGCGCGGAAGATTCGAAGGAACTCGGCGTGGAAGACCTAAAGAAACAATCGTTGAAAAAAGAAGACGTCGTCGTCGGATTGGCCGCCAGCGGTAGGACGCCCTATGTCATCGGAGCCCTCGACTATGCCAAACAGCTCGGATGCGCCACCATCGCCGTTTCCTGTAATCCGGGATCGACGATCGGACAGATGGCGGACATCGCCATCGACATCGCCCCGGGACCGGAAGTCCTGACGGGATCGACGCGCCTTAAATCCGGCACCGCCCAAAAGATGGTCCTGAACATGCTTTCGACCGCTTCGATGGTCCGCTATGGGAAAACCTACGGAAACCTCATGGTCGACGTCGCCGCGACCAACCTGAAACTGATCGAGCGCACGGTGAAGATCGTCCAGGAAGCGACGGGATGCGACGATGCGTCGGCACGGGAAGCCTTGGGTCGATGCAACCATAAACCCAAGGTCGCCATCGTGATGATCTTGTGCGAGTGCACCCATGAAGAAGCATTGAAACGATTGGATAACGCCCGCGGATTCGTCCGTGAAGCCATCAAGCAAGAAAACTCCGCTAAATGAAGCTTTCACTTAGGGATTGAATATAAAACCAAGTGAACAGCTTCAAACGGGGGCAAAAAGAGACCAGTCACATTCAAGCGTAAGTGCTTGATGTGGCTGGTCTTTTCTCTATTCTTCGTCATAGCAATTTTAGTTCATCTCATTTAAAATGCTTACAATCAATGGCTTAACTTTTGTATGAATTTCTGCTGAATCATTTATTAGTTCATATCGGAAACCATTCAAGTCAAAAGGCGGGCTGGAGTATTGATTCGTTTGGGCAAAATAGAACAGCATCCGCTCTTTATCAGAACGGAGAGCATAACCAACCTCAACCATTACATTATGTCGGCATCCTGTTAAATCTGCGATAAATATATCACATTCCTTGATCTCATTATACATTACAGATCGAATATCAAATGTAGCTCCTTCCTGTGTTCCTAAATCAACCAATTCAAGATTTAAATCTTCAACAACGCTTTTTAATGCATTAAGACGATGTAGTGCATTTTGGTAATTTTCATCCGTCGAAGCGGGATACCATCGTGCCAAGAACACCTTTTTGGGGATGTTGTCATAGACCTTATCAAAAATACTGATGATATCATCTATACCAACGTTTTTGGCATCAGAAATATGATTTTTAGCCACCCACTTGATGAAGCGATTGTACTTGTCAAGGTTAGAAAGCTTGTAATACGCTAAAGCCCCAACAATTGAACTATTGTTGGAAGAAATAACTATGCTGGATTCATTTAGTGCATTTTCTACATTTACAAGCTCATTCTTAACATCATCAACTGCTGTTTCTTTGCTAATCAGATCTTCTTTAAGTAAGTATCTGAATAAATCAGTGAAGAATGAATACTTATTTGAAGATACCAATTTCTTAATATTAGGAAAACAACTAAAATCTATTTTTTCATCCCCGCATAACAATTCGCGTGTGAACTTATAGTGCAATCCAAACGGCTGAGGTTTTTCAAGAATTGCGTCAGTAAATATGCTGCTGCTTTCTATAATTATCTTTATGTTTTGCTCCATTTTAATTGGGATTTGTTTTGAATTTATATTATGAAATATTGCTCGTGAATTATTTCTGGCTTCGTCATCGTTAGGAAATATAATAAGACAAAAGGGAATCAAAATATCACTTGTCAGATAATTTGCAGCACTTAGGCGATGATTCCCATCGATCCTGCTTAATCGTATATCGTTTTCATCAAATGATATTTGAGCAACTTTTAATTGTCTTCGATCGTCAATTAATTTATTTTCATCAGGCTTAAAATTGATTTTAACTTTTCCAACTTTCGAATTGAAGCCTTTGTCTGCCGAATCAACAGCAGCGGCAAGATTAATAAAATCTCCGTTCTCACCAGACAGGCCCATTTTCATTGACAGAACAACTTCTGGAAAGAAGGCGTATTCGCCTCTTTCTAAAAATTCTTTCATCTCATCTTTGTGTTCTTCAAGCAAGTCCCGCTGTATGTCAGGATTTATTTCGGATATTTGAGCCAACGACTTAATACTCGCGATACCACGCAAGCACAGATAATTGTCCATGATTTTTGAAAGCATTCCGTTTAATTTCATATGTGATCCCCCTTACACCAGCCCGAAATATTTCTCGAAGAACTTCATCAATTTCTCAATAACACTCTGCTTCTTAGCAGCTCTGTTGCCTCCGCCAAAGCGTGAAACCGGAGGCATGATCTTGTCGATGTCTGTACCGGTTGTTTTGAGTGTGCCATCGCGGAAGGAATTGTCGATGAACCGCTTCGTTTCATCCTGCTTGAGCTTTTCCTCATCAATGAGTGCTGCAAGGTCGGTTTCCTTCTGTTCATGGACAAATCTACGCCAATCCTCATCAACCTTAGTGGAAGCATTGACTGTGTCGATGAAGTGCTCGATGAGTTCCTTCTTGCTGCGGAGCTGGATACTGGAATTGACCGCTTTGTCAATCGAAACCAGAATGTTCTTATCTTCACAGTTGGATGCATGGTATTTGGCTACCAACATGAGGATGTAATCGATGTTGATTTCAATTTGCCTGATGAGTTCAATCTCAAAGACAATGTCATCATTGATCTTTTCCTTGTCGGCAGTCTTATCTTTAGAAAACTCTTGATAAAGGTCAATATAAACGCTCTGGTAGTCTTGATAATCCCTGTTCGTCAGAATCTCATTACCAGAAAAACTGTCAAAGGCAGTCAGGATATTCTTGAGACGAAGAACAGCGCCGAACAGACGGATAAAGTCCTTCTGGTTTTGCTCTCCGATAATGGCTTGTCCCAAAGGGAATCGCTCTGTCAATTCATCAATCAACTCGCTATAGCCGGGCTGATGCTTTCCATTCTCATCAAAACCATTGTAGTAAGTCTCATAATTTTTCAAGAGGACGATACTGCCGGCATCCTTATCTCCGAATAGGGCAATGGCTTCATCCGTTTCCTGCTGCAGATCACGGAAGCATACGATATTGCCGTAGGTCTTGACCGAGTTTAGAATACGGTTGGTGCGTGAAAAGGCTTGAATCAAGCCATGCTGCTTAAGATTCTTGTCTACCCATATAGTATTAAGAGTAGTTGCGTCAAAGCCAGTCAGGAACATATTGACGACAACCAGCAGATCCACCTCGCGCCTTTTCATACGCATGGATAGATCCTTATAGTAGTTTTGGAACTTGTCCGAGGAAGTATCATAATTAACATTGAAGTCGGCATTGTAATCCGCGATTGCGGACTCAAGAAAATCGCGAGAAGACTGGTCCAAGCTATCCGTGTCAAAACCTTCGTCCGGGAACACATCCTCTGGATCGGCTTCATTTGCGCTATAACTGAAGATGGTTGCCACATTGAGTTTGCGGCCTTGTTCTGACAACTGCTTTTTTAGTTCGGAGTAATACATCCTTGCCACAGGGATCGAACTAGTCGCCAAAATGGAATTAAAGCCTGCTACACGTTGACCTTGAAGCGAATAGAAACTACTGCGTTTGGTCTTCTGGTCAAAGTGTTCGAGGATGTAACTGACGACCTCACGTATACGGTTCGGATCAGCCATAGCTTTTTCAGTATCGATGGCAGAGACGTTTTTATCCTTAACATCGTTTTTCATTTTCACCGTGTTGATGTAATCGATGCGGAAAGGCAGCACGTTTCCGTCATTGATGGCATCCACGATGGTATAGGTGTGAAGCTTTTCCCCAAAAGCCTGTGGCGTGGTTCTCATCAGTGGGTTACCACCACTTCCGGCATTGGCCGCAAAGATGGGTGTTCCTGTAAAACCGAACAAATGATAATGCTTAAAAGACTTCACGATCTTGCTGTGCATATCCCCGAACTGGGAGCGGTGGCATTCGTCAAAGATGATGACCATGTGCTTCTTGAAAATTTCATGGCCTTTATTCTTTGAAACGAATACATCCAGCTTCTGTATAGTCGTTATGATGATATGAGATGTGTGATCCTCCAGTTGTTTTTGCAGGATTCTAGTTGAAATGTTGCTATTGGCAGCTCCCTTCTGGAAGCGGTCATATTCCTTCATTGTCTGATAGTCCAGATCCTTACGGTCAACAACGAAAAGTACCTTATCTATGTAAGGTAAAGCCGAAGCGATTTGTGCGGTCTTGAAAGAAGTTAGTGTCTTTCCGCTTCCTGTAGTGTGCCAGATATAGCCTCCCGCATCTAGTGTACCGGTTTTCTTGTAGTTGCTAGATATTTCAATTCGAGAGAGGATGCGCTCAGTAGCGGCGATCTGGTAGGGGCGCATAACCAACAGCAAATCCTCAGACGTGAAGACGCAGTATTTCGTCAGCACATTCAAAAGGGTGTGCTTTGCCAGAAAAGTTCTGGTGAAGTCAACAAGATCTGCAATGGCTTTATTGGTTCCGTCCGCCCAGTAGGAGGTGAACTCAAAGCTATTGCTGGTCTTTTTACTTTTTTTGCGCTCGCCCTCTTCGTTTTCTTTCACATGACTGAAGCGAGTAGTATTTGAATAATACTTGGTATGAGTTCCATTGGAGATGATAAAAATCTGGGCATACTCAAATAAGCCGCTGGCTGCCCAGAAGCTGTCTCGCTGATAGCGCTTGATTTGATTGAAGGCTTCCCGGATGGCGACCCCTCGGCGTTTAAGCTCGACATGGACCAGCGGCAGCCCATTCACAAGGATCGTCACATCATAACGAGTGTTGTGAGCTCCTGCGGATTCCTCATATTGATTCATGACTTGCAGTTGGTTATTGTGTATATTCCTTTTATCTATTATGGCGATGTTTTTGGTTAAACCATTATCGAGTCTAAAACTATGTCGCTCATCTACTTGAATCTTTCGAGTTTTTTCAACAATGCCCTCATTTTTACAAATAAGGTATTCATTACAAAAACGTTCCCACTCACTATCATAAAACTTATAATCGTTAAGTCTTTCAATTTGAGAGCGTAGATTGGCAATAAGACCAGCCTCGTTCGTGATGCTCAAGTATTCGTACCCTTGTTCTTGCAAACGCTTAATAAAATCTTGCTCTAACTTAGCCTCGGACTGATAGGAGTTCGAGCAATCATATTCTGCTACATATTCAGCAACTACTGTACTTTCATTGGAGGAAACCACGATGTTGTATAGGATCATGCGCTCGCCTCCTTAAAGTTTAATAGTTTGTCTCTATAATATTCGTACTGCTTGCGTCTTGCTTCGATTTCAGCAGGCAAACCGTATGCAATGTCGTTGACAAGTGAATCAAATCGGTCAAGTATGGCAACAATACGCGCCTGTTCCTCTTTTGGTGGGATAGGGATTTCTATAGCTTTTAACGCGGGAACACTTGAATGCACAACTTTGCTTTTTACTTTTCCTTTACTTTTTTGTATCTGCGCATCAGTAGTTGATAATGCATAAGCTATATATTTCGGGTTTTCATTGTGTTTCATTACAACAATGTCACCCCCAGCCAAGCACTTTTCATGTCCAACATAAACGCAAGATTTTCCAATTTCATTAACACTTTCACCTGTAATTGCAAATAGAACATCTCCATGCTCAAAATACTTTTTGTTCTGAATTTCTTTAGCATTTGTGTGTGACACACAAGTGTCAAACCAAATATTGTAAGTGGTATATATTTCCCCATATCGTACACACGGCGTTCCTGTTTCGGTAACTTGGTCACGCTTAATGCCTGAACCTCTATACATATCAATAGCAATCTCACCCAACAATTTCCTTGGTGCATTATTTGTGATCGAGAATAACTCGTCCCTATAATACTCATACTGCTTTTTTCGCGCTGTAAGCTCCGCTGTAAGCTCCGCTGTAAGCTCCGCTGTAAGCTCCGTAAAATTGTCCAGTATACGGACAATTTCCTGCTGCACGAGCAGCGGTGGGATGGGGATTGAAAGCTTTCTAAAGTCACCACCAGTAAGCTTTGGTATATTCCCATGGATAAGTGCACTAACATTTATTATCTGAATATAATGGTATAAATATCTAAGAAGAATGCCTTCTTTTTCTTCAATGATATGTGCATGATTATTTACCCATATCTTGCCTTCGGCCCAATTAACAACGGGATTACCGTTAGGAGTAACAACGCTCCCATCTTCACCAACAAGTACATAGGTCCCATCAAAAATGTAGTCTGAAACGTAATCTTGTATTCCATTAGCACCATAGTAAGGATATTCTCCTTTTACACGTGCTGATTTCGTTACCGGTTTACGCTTATTATCAAGAATGCTGCAACATTGCTCAAGAGGCTTGTACTCCACACCATCCGGGCAAAGTTCCGTAATCAATTCTTCCAATCTACTCATGCGCCACCTCGATTTCCGCGATGATTTTCGCAATCTCATCTCGAAGAACTTGCTCCCGAGCAACGATCTCTTCAATCTCAGCGTTGAGCACAGCAATATCGACTACTTCGCGCGTGTCCTTCTGCTCAACATAAGTAGAAACGGAAAGGTTATAATCCTGAGCAGCAATATCGCTATTGGCCACCTTCACAACGAAATGGTCATGGTCAGCTCGTTTCGTATAGGCACCGATAATCGCATCCATATTTTTCTGCGTCAGCTTATTGCTGTTGGTAACCTTGACGCACTCCTTGGAAGCATCGATGAACAGAGTGCTATTTTCCGTTTTGGACTTCTTTAAGACCATGATACAGGTGGCGATGGTGGTGCCAAAGAAAAGGTTATCTGGCAGTTGGATCACGCAGTCGATGTAGTTGTTGTCGATCAGATATTTTCGAATCTTCTGCTCCGCGCCACCTCGATACATAACGCCAGGGAAGCAGACGATGGCTGCTGTCCCATTCGTGGCAAGCCAAGAAAGTGAGTGCATGACAAAGGCAAGGTCAGCCTTGGACTTTGGTGCCAGCACACCAGCGGGTGAAAACCTCGGATCGTTGATCATAAGCGGATTGGCGTCTCCATCCCATCTGATCGAGTAAGGGGGATTAGACACGATGGCCTCAAAAGGCTCATCATCCCAATGCATCGGGTCTGTCAGTGTGTCGCCATGACCGATATCGAATTTGTCATAATCGATGTCGTGGAGGAACATATTGATCCGGCAAAGGTTATAGGTGGTGATGTTAATCTCCTGTCCATAAAAGCCCTGACGAACATTCTCCTTACCGAGGAGCTTCGCAAAATTGAGCAAAAGTGAACCAGAGCCACAGGCAGGGTCATAGACCTTGTTGACTTCCGTTTTGCCCACAAGGGTTATGCGTGTCAGCAACTCGCTCACTTCTTGAGGTGTATAATACTCGCCGCCGCTTTTCCCGGCATTCGAAGCATACATTCCCATAAGGAATTCATAGGCATCGCCAAAGGCATCAATGGTATTGTCCTGATAATCGCCCAGCTTCATTTCGCCCACGCCGTTCATGAGTTTAACGAGTTTTTCGTTTCTCTTAGCTACAGTGCCGCCAAGCTTGTTGCTGTTTACATCAATATCGTCAAACAAGCCTTTGAAGTCATCCTCACTGGGTGCTCCTTGGGCTGAGCTTTCAATGTTACGGAAAGCTCTCTCAAGGGTCTCGTTGAGGTTCTCGTCTCCAGCTGCTTTTTTCCGTACATTCTCAAACAGCTCGCTTGGTAGGATAAAAAAGCCCTTGGTATGCACCAGATCCATTCGGGCTTCTTCTGCTTCGCTGTCCTTAAGCTTAGCATAATCAAAGTCTTTGTTCCCGGCTTCATGCTCGCCGCGGTTTATGTAGTCTGTGAGGTTCTCTGAGATATATCGATAAAAAAGCATCCCAAGAACGTACTGTTTAAAGTCCCAGCCGTCCACGCTGCCTCTAAGGTCATTGGCAATATTCCAAATGGTGCGGTGTAGTTCCGCGCGTTCCTGTTCTTTTCTGTTATCAGCCATTGTTCTGTTTCTCCTCTTTATCTGTATTTGGCACAAACTCCATGACATCGCAAATGTCGCAGTTTAGAGCGGCGCATATCTTTTGAAGTATTTCAGTGTTCACATTTTCATTTCGGCCAAGCTTCGATATGGTAGCCGAGCTGACGCCAGAAAGACGCTGCAGATCTTTCTTTTTCATGTTCTTATCAATCAGCAACTTCCAGAGCTTGTTATAGCTTATCGCCATGGTTTTGCACCTCCCGCAAATATATTCCAATTATATCGTTAATGCGAGAGAATAACAATTAAATTTAAGAACGCATTATTTATAATGCCTATTCATATTTGCATCCGCATCGTCTTGCGGGTGCTTTTAATTTTTCCCGCACCCCGTCCGATTTAACCAGATTTCCTGGCATACGGTGAGCGAGATAAATTTTCAAGAAAAATACCTTTCTTGGTACTCAACCAATGTGATTGTGTCCTTTGGCTGTTGAGGGACATAAAACTTTTCAAAGAAGTTTATCTTTCTCTCGTTCAAACAGTGCAAAAGTGTCCTGTGACTATTAGAGGGAGAAAAAAACTATTTGAAAAGCCTCAACTTATGGTCTTCTCCAAGGCTATGGGATGAGAAGAAAAATTATTTTGATTCTTTTCGTTCAAACAGATGGTTTAGCTCCATTGGTTAGTGAGGGACAAGAATTCAGCCCTCGGGAGGAGGTGAAAAAATGCAATACGACAATCTGCCAAAAGTACTGAGAGAAAACGGCACTTTCTGCCTCTGGCGGTTTGAAGAACGACAAGGACAAGAGAAGCCCGCTAAGTTTCGCATCAAATTAATGGGAGAAAAGCACAGCCAAACAATGAAAAGACCTTCACAGATTATGCCGCTGCGGTTGAGGTCGTGAATCGGTATGACGGGCTTGGGATTGGTATCTTTAAAGGTTTTTCCGCCATCGACATCGACCACTGCATCAACGAGGACGGAACCTTAAGCCCTCTCAGCAAAGCCATCGTAGACTTATTCGAGGGCTGCTATATGGAGAAAAGTCCATCCGGTAGAGGCCTTCGCATTCTTTTCAAGGCCAGTGGCTTTAAGTACAACACAGCCAAATACTACATCAACAATATCAACGTCGGTGTTGAGGTGTACGTCTACGGTGCGACCAAGAAATTTGTCTCCGTTACCGGCAATGTGTTTCGAGATGGGGAGATTATTGAGGCCGCTGACAAGCTGCAGCTCCTGCTGGACCGCTTCATGCTCCGACCATTGAAAAATAAAGCCAAAAATCGAAAACCGGCAATCTCCTACCTATCCGATGAAGAAGTCCTCAGCAGAGCAAAGACTGATAATAACAGCGAGGAATTCATCAAGCTGTGGGAGGGCGAAATCCCTGAAGGCAAATCCCATAGTGAAGCGGACCTTGCCCTGTGTGCTCATCTTGCGTTCTGGTGCGGTAAGGATATCACCCAGATGGACAGGCTATTCCGACAAAGCGGCCTGTACCGTGAAAAATGGGACCGGGTGCAGAGCGGTACAACCTATGGACAGATCACTCTTGAAAAGGCGGTCGAAAGTGTGACAGAGACCTACAGCCCCATGGGAAAGCTCTCTCAAATCGAATCAGACTTTGAAGTGCCGGGCTGTAAGCCGCTTGAGGAAATGAAGCCCCATCGTGATCCCCGATATGGGTGGAACGACATCGGTAACAGCAATATGTTCGCGGATCACTATAAGGCTATCGCAAGGTATGTGCCGGAGCGCAGGCAGTGGTTTGTCTATGACGGGATGGCTTGGCGTGGTGATACCGGAAACTTAAAGGTCATGAACCTCTGTAAAAAGCTGGCCAATAAGCTGATGGTCTATGCCCTGTCCATTGAGGAAGAGTTGCTGCGCAAGCAGTACATCGAATTTATCAGCAAATGGCAGACCCGCAGGCAGCGGGAAATCATCCTCAAAGACGCTCAGGACGTACATCCACTCTCGGCCAGTGCCTTTGATAACGACATTTATCTGCTCAATTGCCAGAACGGGGCGCTGAATCTCCATGACGGTGTGTTTCGTGAACACAGGGCCGAGGACTACATTACCAAAATCGCCGGTGTGCATTATGACCCATCAGCAAAGTGTCCTCGCTGGGAGCGGTTCATTGACGAAGTCATGAGCGGCGACCGCGAAAAAGCGGAGTTCTTCCAAAAAAGCCTGGGCTATGCCCTGACAGGCGATACCCGCCACGAAGCGATGTTCATCCTCTTCGGCGCAACTACCCGAAATGGCAAAGGCACCTCGATGGAAACCTTCCTGCGGATCTGTGGTGATTATGGCAGAACCTGCAGACCGGAAACCATCGGAATGAAACAAAACAATAGCGGCTCCGCTCCTTCTGAGGATGTGGCGCGGCTGGCCGGAGCGAGGTTTGTGAACATCAGCGAGCCGGACAAGCGCCTGACGCTCAGTGCAGCCTTGCTCAAAACCCTAACAGGAAGCGACACCGTCAACGCCCGGTTCCTGCATGAAAACAGCTTTGACTTCAAGCCCCAGTTCAAAATATTTACCAATACCAACTACCTGCCAACAGTAACGGATCTAACCCTACTGACTAGCGGGCGGGTGAAGATCATTCCCTTTGAGCGTCACTTTGATGAGTTCGAGCGGGACCTCGGACTGAAAGACGAGTTCTTTCGACAGGAAAACCTTAGCGGCATTCTCAACTGGGCGCTGGAAGGCTATGCAAAGCTACGCAGGACCGGCCTTGAGATGCCTCAGTCGGTCAAGGATGCCACCTTTGCCTACCACCGGGAAAACGACAAGGTGGGACTCTTCATTGAAGAGCGCCTAGTCGAGGATGGAAGCTGTGAGGAACGCACCTCCGACATCTACTTTGCCTACCAAAGCTGGTGTAGAGAGAACGGCTACTTCCCGGAAAACGCCAGAAACTTTAAAAATTCTCTGGCCAATGTGGGAGAGATTGTGAGGAAGCGCCCTCGGAACGGAGGTGAAAAGACCACTGTGTTCATCGGCTACAAGCTACTCAGAGGAACAGAATTCCTCGAGTAAATCAACACAGGGGCAGTATGTGGCAAGTTTTTTAGGTAGTTTCTAAATTCTATAGTCACATGAGAAACAACCCGTAAAACCTGCCACAAGATGCCCCATGTGAGAAAGGAGTAAAAGCATGGCTACTAAAACCTATCTTCTGGTCAAAGACGACCACAACCTACTGTGTACCCGATACTTTTTCGGCAATCCTTATCTTGTTGCAGAGGAAAGCGGCTGCCGCTTCTATATGACAGTTCACGACAGCGGCGCTATCCGGGTACACGCAACAAAGCCGTATGACTTTGGAAGGCTTGAAGCCTTAATGGTACGGTGTCCTAAGTGCACAGCGCAAATGGTACCGATCCATTCGTCATTCAACAACGATGAGACACAAGCCTTTCGGTGCATAATCTGCAAGAAGTGACCCTGGGGGCTGTGAAATCCCTAGAACTATTTCAAACGGACAGCGGCGTGGGGCTTCACGCAGAAAAACGCGAATTCAAACGGGGTATTAACCTCAAAACAAATTTAGGAGGATTTTATCATGAAAACATCAACGACTTACAACAGAGCATTTTGGAATTTAGTTCGAGGTTCCAACGATCATCACAATGATTTACGGGAAGGCTCAGACTATCAGACTGGCGCATACTTCTTGCCAAACGAATCGACCAGTCGTTTCCTCGCAGCGCTTTCAAAAGAGAACCTTTTTCGCAGAATTGCTACCACGATAAACGCCACAACCAAAGGCGGATCTATCATAGCCAGCGATGCTTGCACAGCAGCAGACTGGATTCCAGAGAACAGCCCTATTCCGGACGCAGAACAGTTATATAAGCAGTACCGTGTGCAGGAACACAAGCTTGCAGGAATCACACTGCTTCAAAACGATTTTATTCAAGATTCTGCGTTCGATGTTGAATCCTATCTCACCAATGAATTTGCTCGCAGCTTTGGTAAAAAAGAAGAATGTGCCTTCATAAACGGAGATGGTGAGAATCAGCCTTACGGTATTCTGCATCCGACCAATGGTGCCGAAGTCGGTGTGACTGCTGCTGCAGCTGACAGCATCAGCTTTGATGAAATTATCAAGCTATTCTTCAGTCTCGAATCTGAATACCGCAATCGTGCTGTGTGGGTCATGAACGATGATACAGCAATGGCTCTACGAAAACTTAAAGACACGGATGGCAATTACCTCTGGAGAAACAGCGATGACACCATTTTCGGTAAACCAGTCCTAATCTCCAATTTTATGCCCGGTCAGGCATCTGGTAACAAAGCGATTGCTTTTGGAGATTTCAGCTACTACTGGATCGTTGAAAGACAGAATCTTTCCATCAGACCAATCAAAGAAAAGTACTATGTCACTGATCAGATTGCCTATATTGGCTTTGTGTTCCTTGACGGATGTCTTATCCGACCTGAGGCCATCAAGCTTCTACAGATGAGTGCCTAAGTCAAACTTAGGGTGCCGGGTCCTGATCCGGCTCGGCACCTCTTTCTAAAAAACTGAAAATGGAGGTCATTTATGGACGCGCAAAATCAAAGCCGCACCTTTGAAACGGACATTGGCGGGACCGTCTATGTCGTTGAATCCTGTGTAAGCGAATCCGCAAAGGAAAGCGCCTACACCAAGCTTAAAAAGCTGATTACCGCCAACGCAAAGCACCTGGAAAAGATATCAGACAGTTCAAATAAAGATACGGAAATCGACTCGACTACTTCAAAATAGTACGGTAATATCACAGTGCCTAACCGTTTGAAGACTGTCGGAAAGAGAGGTTAGCATGAATAGACAGTCATTCAACAAAATACAAAGGAAAACACCAGCACCCGATGAGGAACTGTTTACCGCCCTATATTGCAGACTATCACGCGATGATGAGCTTTCCGGTGACAGCAACAGTATTGTCAACCAGAAAGCAATTCTAAAGAAGTACGCCGAGGACAATGGTTTTCGTAACCTCCGCTTCTATGTGGATGATGGCGTCAGCGACACCACCTTCGACAGACCGGACTTCAACCGCATGATAGCAGATGTGGAATCGGGCATGGTGGGAACAATCATCATCAAGGATATGTCGCGACTGGGTAGGGATTATCTGAAGGTCGGGTACTATACCGAGATCATGTTCCCGGAGGCAGGCGTTCGCTTCATCGCCATCAACAACAGCATCGACAGCGCCAATCAGCAGGATAGCGACTTCACCCCGTTTCTGAATATCATCAACGAATGGTATGCCAAGGACACCAGCAAGAAAATCCGAGCTGTGTTTAAATCCAAAGGGGAATCCGGCAAGCCACTCTGCACCAACCCGCCTTATGGGTACGTTAAGGACCCAGAGGATAAGATGAAATGGATTGTGGATGAGGAAGCTGCCGAGGTGGTCAGGGAAATCTTTAGGCTCTGCATGACAGGCTTTGGGCCTTCACAGATTGCAAAACAGTTAGAGAAACGGTGTGTCAATGTTCCTACCATCCATTTGAGAAGCAAAGGCATCAACACACCTGCCAGACCACCAGAAAATCCTTATGGATGGCAGCCGCGGACGGTAGCCGACATTCTCGCCAGAATGGAGTACTTAGGCCATCTCGTAAACTTCAAGAGCTTCAAAAAGTCCTACAAGAGTAAGACCAAGGTGCAGAACAAGCCCGAGGATTGGTTGATCTTTGAAAACACCCATGAAGCCATTATCGATGAAGGCACATGGGAAGTCGTACAGAAAATTCGAGACGGAAGACGCAGACCTTCCCGTATGGGCGAGATGAGGATGCTATCTGGAATGATGTACTGTGCGGACTGCGGCGCAAAGTTGTATCAGGTAAGGGCAAACGGCTGGACCCGTGACAAGGAGCATTTTGTCTGCGCTACATACCGCAAAGTCAAAGGTGGATGCAGCTCTCACCAGATTCGGAATGTGGTGGTAGAACAGCTTATTACAGAGGATTTACGGAAGGTTCTGGCCTTTGCAAAGGAACGCGAGGATGAATTTATTGAAACCGTAACGAGCAACTCGGAGAAGGAACGCGCCAAAGCGCTCAGGCAGGTTCAAAAGGAATATGATCAGGCTCAGGCAAGGATCGCGGCCATTGACAAGATTATTCAAAAACTCTACGAAGACAAGGTGCTTGGCAGCATCTCAGACGAACGTTTCCACAGAATGTCTGCCGATTACGAAACCGAGCAGCAGGAGTTGATTAAGCGATCCAGCGTATTGAAAAGGACCATAGATGCTACAAAGGAAAAAACACTCAACACAGACCGATTCCTTGGACTCGTCAGAAAGTACACCGAAATCACTGAGCTGGATGCCGAAATCATACGGGAATTCATCGACCGCATCATCGTCTACAAAACCGAATCAGTAAACGGACGAAGAAAACAGCGAATCCGCATCATTTATAACTGTATTGGGGCAGTCGACATCCCCAAAAACCTAGAAAAAACGGCATAGCCGTGGTTAACGACTATGCCGAATTTTTTCAGAAAATATCAATCCCTATCTGACTACCGTGAATCGCGGAGTTTTTTATCGAGGATCCTTAGGCATCTTGCTTAAGGTGATTTTCCATTGGTAACCGGTGGATATGTTGTAGGCGTTGGCGAAACTGCCTTGGTTGATCGCGATCCCCATGCGATAGAGCGAATTGACATAGAGGATCGGCGCACCGATCCGCACATCGGCGAAACTTCGTCCGTAAGGGATGGTGTTCTCATAGACCAAGGTGTCCCCGTTGTAGAGGCTGACCAGGAATTTCTCGCCGAATTCGGGGCGGAGTTCCATGAAGTCCGATCGATCGATGCTGGTCCACAGACTGCCGAAACGGACATCCAGGGCTTCGATTGATCCGCTGACCGTGTCTTTGGCGACCAGGGTTTGGACCAAGGGAAGCATGACGATACGCGAAAGGTCGATGGTCGGTCCGACGTCTTCGAAGCCGATCTGACCGGCTGCCAATTTCGCCCCCGTCGCCGCATAGACATCCCTTCCGTGGAAGGTATAGGAGGCTTCGGTGTTGGCCCGGCGATGCTTGCTTTCTTCGATCTCGCGCATCTCGACGATGCCGATTTCCTTATGGACATGGGTCAGCGTCCCGTTGTTGGGGGTGACGATGAACATCCCATCCTTGGTTTTGGCGACGACGCTTTTGCGCGTCGTCCCGACCCCGGGGTCGACCACCGAAACGAACACGGAACCTTTGGGCCAATATTGAACGCTTTGCAGAAGGCGGTAGGAGCCTTCGAAGATTTGATAGGGCGGGATTTCATGCGTCAGATCGAAGATTTTCAAGTCTTCGTCGATTTGCAATGCGACGCCGTACATCGCGGCGACCGCACCGTCCGCATAGCCGAAATCCGATTGCATGACCAGGATCTTACTCATTGGACCTCCTTGATCGTGACTTTCCACGAGGGACCGAAACGTAAACCATAGGTATCTTTGGCCGAACCCATGCAGATCGCGAACGCCACCTTCATCAGTTCGTTGGTGTAAAGGACGGGTCGGCCTTCAGAAACATAGCCGAAGGTCGGATGATAAGGGACGATCGTATCTAAAACTAGCGTGGAATCATGGTGGACGACAAGATGAACCGATTCCCCGTAGGCGAGGTTCAGCTTTTTCATGAACTCGATCGGGATGTTGGTCCAAAGGTTGCCGAAGTTGGGGTCCATGATTTCGAAGATGCCATGCAGACCTTGATTATCGATCCAGGGGTCGGGGATGTCGAAGCGCACGATCTCGTCGATCGGATAGACCGGTCCGACGTCTTCAAAGGCGATGATCCCGCTTGCCAGACGCGCGGCGCAATAGCCAAACAGATCCCGTCCATGGAAGACCGAAGTCCCCGTGGTCGTCGCCAAGCGGTTGACCGATTCGTCGATCACCCGGACTTCGAGGATCCCCGGATCGCTGAAGAGATGCGTCAGCGTCCCGTTGTCCGGTGTGACGATATAGTTGCCTCGCCGGGTCTTCGCGACGCAGGCTCTGCGTTTCGTCCCGACGCCCGGGTCGACCACCGAGACAAACACCGTATCCTGCGGCCAGAACCTGACCGTCTGCAACAACCGAAACGAAGCGCTCCAAATGTCGTATTGCGGGATTTCGTGGGTCGAATCGAAGATTTCCAGATCGCGGTCGACGCTTTTGACGACGCCGTACATCCAGCATCGCCCCGGCATAGACTTCCACCAGTCTCTCCAAGTGCTGCAGATCGATGCATTCGTCGGCTTGATGGGCGAGACTCGGTTCGTCTTGGCGATGCGGTCCGAAAGCCACGCAGTGCCGGATCACTTTACTATAGGTCACGCCGCCGGAGATGATCGGACGCGAGGTCGCATCCTTGGACCACTCGGCATAGCGCTTAAGCAGGATTTGAATCATCGGGTCGTTTTCATCGTTGAGGACGGGTTTCGCATCGTAATCCAAGCTTAGTTCGAGTCCGATCAAGCGTTCCTGCAATCGACGCGTCAAGTCGTGCGAATCGCATTCGATGGGATAGCGGCAATCGATCTCCGCATACAATTCACCGTTTTGAATCCGCAGAACCCCGAGGTTCAAGGTGAGTTTGCCCATGGCTTCGCCGGTGAAGGAAAGACCCGCGGATTCGCCGTAGGGATCGCGGAACACGGTGTAAAGCAAGTTCGCCAACGGTTCTTTGGTCGCCGTTGCGATGAGTTCCAGAAGTTTCACCGTCGCATTGTCCCCCAGTTCGGGTCGCGACGCATGGGCGGCTTTCCCTTCGACATGGACCACGATGCCGTCGGGGGTGGTTTCGATCGTATGTTGGATTTTCGCTTGATTGAATCGCTCGATCAGGATTTCAGGGATCAGGCTGGTGAAGCGGGCTTGGGCGGTCGGCGCGATGACGTTGCACTGGACCCCTCCGTCCAAGGCGTCGAACCCTGCGAAGACCTTCCCTTTCAGCGTCCACATCAAGGCGCCCTTCTCCCCGATGGACAAGGGGAAATACCCGTCCGGGGTGAAGGCGAAGGTCGGTTCACCGGCTTTCGATATGTAATGTTTGATGTCGTCCATGGTCCGCTCTTCATCGCAACCCAACACGACACGCAGTTGGCGTTTTAATTTGAACTGTTTCGCTTCAAGCCTCTCTTTGATGTCTTTCAGGGCGGTATAGGCGGCCATCGCCGGACCTTTGTTGTCCTGCGTCCCCCGTCCATACATTTGATTGTCGACGATTTCGCCGCCGAAGGGATCTTTCGTCCATCCGACGCCTTCGCTCACCACATCGAGATGGCATACGACATCGATCCGCTCTTCCCCCTCGCCCAACACGATCGCGATGGCGTGGTTGTCAAAGTCCAACACTTGAAAACCGTCGCGTAGCGCCAGTTCCTTCATGAACCTCAGCGCGTTGAACGCGCCGATCCCGTAGGGATGTTCGGGTGTTACGGTATGCGGGTCGCCGACGCTGTTGATGCGGATCAGACGTTGCAGGTTCGCGACCATTTCTTCCATTCCACGTTGCTTCAGTAACATATCATACCTCGAAGGGGAACCACATTTTCGTCGCGGGCTCCCAGATGTTGCGCGACACGATCCAAGCCAGACAGAAGAGAAACAAAGCAAGCGTCGACCATCGGAACAGTTTATCCATCAGCGTCGGTTCGACTTCGGCGTAATACGTCCGGTCTTTCTTCAGCCCGTAACCCCGCAAATCCAAGGCGTTGGCGATGTTCCCGATCCGGTCGAACGAGGTGATGATCAACGGAAACAGGATGTAGATCGTTTGTTTCAAGCGTTTGAGGATCGGCGTTTTGCGAAGGTCCATCTCGACGCCCCGCGCCTGCATCGACACCTTGATGTTTTCATAATCCCGGGAAATGTCGGGGATGTAGCGGAACGCGAGCGAGACGACCGTACAGATCTTGTACGGGACCCCCAGTCCGTGCAGACCCGAAGCCAGTTCGCTCGGGGTGATCGAAAGGATGAACGCCATCGACACGGTGAACGAGGTCAGCATCTTAAACAGCCGGACCAGCAGATACCAGAGCGTTTCCAGACTGACGAAATAATAAGAACTGAAGGAGTACAAGATCGTACTGGTCCCGCCGGTCCATTCGGAACCGATGTCCGGCTTGACGACCCAGTACAGGAAGATGTTGAAGAAGTTCATCAGGAAGATCGCGATGAAGAGGACGATGATCACTTTCCAATCGGGTTTCAGGCTGACGATCGCGATGAGGGAAAGGAACATCAGCGGCGCCAACAAGCGCAGGTCGAACGACATGATCGTATAGACGATGCAGACGATGAAGAGTCCGACTTTCGTTTTCCCCGAGAGTTTATGGAGGAAGGTCTTGCCGGGCACGATGTTGATGAAGATGCGTTTACTCATGGGTTTTCACCTCCCGCTCATGGCCGATGAAATGATCGACCAAGGTTTCCGGAGGCAATCCGAGACGCATCGCCAATGTATAGAGCGAGGTTTGTTTGAGGTTGGCTTTCTGGATGATTTCATTATCGCTCAAGACCTCGACGACCAAGTCGTCGGCGATTTTTTCCCCGTCGGCGAATACGATCGCCCGATCGGTGTATTCGATCGCCAGATGCATGTCGTGGGTGATGAAGATGATCGTGATCCCGGTCTGGCGGTTAAGGTCGTCCAGGAAATCCATGATTTCCGTGTAATGGCGATAATCCTGCCCGGCCGTGGGTTCATCGAGAATCAAGACTTCCGTATCCAGCGCCAACATCGCGGCGACGGTGATGCGCTTGCGCTGTCCGTAGCTTACCGCGCTAACCGGCCAGTTCCGCATCGGCCACAGACCGCATACCGTCAAGGCATGCTGTACCCTCTCGTCGATTTCCTGTTGAGGTAGATTGCGTAGCGTCAATGCGAACGCGACTTCGTCCTTGATGATGTTTTTCACCAGCATTTGGTTGGGGTTCTGCATCACGAAGCCGATTTTCTCGCCGATCTCACGGATCGACCACGACTTCAAATCGGTTTTCTGAAACGTAATGTTCCCATGGTCGGGACGGACGATCCCGCACAACAACTTGGCCATCGTCGACTTCCCCGCCCCGTTTTTCCCGATGAACGCGATCTTCTCGCCTTTTCGCACTTGAAAAGAGATGTTTTTGATGGCTTCCTGCGTATCGTAGGAGAAACGTACGTTCGTCGCTTCGATCAACACTTCCCCGGGATAATGTGCTTTCGGCTGGATTTCCGTTTGAATGAAGTTCAAAAGCGAAGCGCGGTAGGGATCGAGATTGAAACGGGTGACGGAAGACGGATGGTCGTCCGCATGAAGGACGCATCCCGCATGGTGCATCTGCGTGATGAACAGGGGTTCGCGAATCCCGATTTCAGGTAAGAGTTTTCCGCATAACAGGGTGTCGGCGTCGCCGTCGAACACGATGCGGCCTTCATCCATCACCAAGATCCGGTCGACCTCGCGATGCAGGACGTCTTCCAGGCGATGCTCGATAATGACGACGGTTTTCCCTTGGGCATGGATATCGTCGATCAACTCCACCGCGTGCATCCCGGCTTTCGGATCAAGGCTGGCCAACGGTTCGTCGAAAAGCACGATGTCCACGTGCTCGTGCAGAACGCCCGCCAGCGATACTTTTTGTTTTTGTCCCCCCGACAAGGCATAGGGGACGTGGTTGAGGAAGTCCTGCATCCCGACGATCGAGGCGGCCGCGATCACCTGGGGGATCATCATCGACCGTTTGACCGCCTGGTTCTCAAGGGCGAAGGCGATGTCCTCGCCGACCGACAAAGCGACGAACTGGGCGTCGGAATCCTGTAGGACCGTCCCGACGTGCTTGCTTAACGAAAAGATGCCGGCATGGCGTGTATCCATGCCGGCCACCTTGACTTCGCCGGTCGATTCACCTTTGAAGGAGAACGGGATCAATCCGTTGATGCAGTTGGCCAAGGTCGACTTCCCGCTTCCGCTGGGACCCAGGATCAACACTTTCTCCCCTTCATAGATCGTAAGATTGATTCCATGCAAGGTCGGTTCGCTTTGCGATGCATAGCGGAACCCGAAATCATGGAATTCGATCACCGGATTCTTCATGATTATTCTTTCGTCAGGTTCTTGGATCCGCCATAACGTTTCGCGAGTAAGAACAGCAACGGGATGCCCAACAAAGTCAAGACGAGCACGTTGGACGCGCCGCCGGTCAGCGACTGCATGAAGGTGATCGTCAATTCGCCGCCGTAGAACAAGACGGTGAAGATCGGCGTAATGACGCCGAATGCCAAGGCGTTGGCCAATACGGCGATGATGGCGAAGATGACGGCGTGTTTAACGTTGAAGATGCCCTCGTCGATACGGGCTCCGTAGACCGGAAGCAAACCGACGAAGAAACCCAGGACGGCGTTCCCGATCGACCAGTCGAACCAGAAACCCCAACCGCCGATCAAGTCGGCCAATACATTCCCGACGCCGCAGGCGACCAAGGCCGGAACCGGTCCGAACAAGGCGCCGACGATGACCGGAATCAACATCGCGGTGGTCAGCTTGGTGTTGGTGAAGACTTGGACGCCCCCGTAGACCATCAAGACCCCGAACAAGGCGGCGCCGATGGCGACCGCGACGATGGTCTTGGTATTCCATTCCCCGACAATCAATTCGATGATACTCTTCTTCTTCATAGCATACCCTCCTTTGGATAGTTTTATTATACCCCTTTTCCTGAAAACAAATAAAGCGTTACAATGAATTTTCACTCCTTTTCAACACAAAAAAAAGGAACCGGAGTTCCTTTAGCGTAATCTGTTTTTCGAGAGGGCGATCAGCGATTCGCGCGTGATCTTGCAGGCGAGGGCCGTGCTGGCGCCCGAATGGTCGTAGATCGGGGACAATTCGTTGATGTCCATCCCCACGACGCGCAGATGGCTCATGTGGATGACGGAGTTCAAAAGGTCCATGAAGCCGATCCCGCCGGCTTCCGGCGTACCGGTTCCCGGGAAATTGGATGGATCCAATACATCGAGGTCGATCGTGATGTAGACGGGGACTTCGCCCAGATTGGGCAGGATGTCCTTCAAGGTCTCGCAGGTCGATTTTTCGATGTAGTTATGTTGCTGGGCGAAGATGAATTCATCGCGCGCCCCGGAACGCAATCCGAAATGGAAGATCTTCCCGTCGCCGACCAAGTCGTAGCAGCGTTTGAGCACGGTCGCATGGGAGAACCATTCGCCGTAATAGGTGTCGCGCAGGTCGGTGTGGGCGTCGAAGTGGATGATGTGGAGGTCGGGGTATTTTTCATAGACGGCGCGGACAGATCCGAAGGTGACGGTGTGTTCCCCGCCGATCATGAACGGGACTTTCTCGTCGTTCACGATTTCCTTGGCGTGTCGGTAGATCTCTTCCAAGGCGCGCTCGGCGCTGCCAAAAGGCAGGACGAGGTCGCCGGAATCGAAGACGCTGCATTGGACCAAATCATAATCCTGGTACGGGCTGTAGGTTTCCAATCCGATCGATTCGGCGCGGATCGCACTGGGTCCGAAGCGGGTCCCCGGACGAAACGAGGTGGTGGAGTCAAACGGTGCGCCGAAGATCACGATGTGCGAATCTTCGTATTCCTTATCGCATCCGACGAAGGTGGAGACGTTTTTATTCATGGTCATTTTTCAACAACTCCTTTACATAGTTGGGAAGCGCGAAGCAACCCACATGAAGTTCGGTGTTATAATACTTGGTTTTCAGGTTCAATGCATTCCATTTGACCGCATCCAGGTCTTTGATCGGATCGAATTTCTTCGAAGCGAAGCCAAACAGCCAATAGCCCGAAGGATAGGTCGGGATATGCGCCTGATAGACGCGCGCGATCGGGAATTTCTCGCGGATCCGGCGATGCGCGCGTTGCATCGCGACGGCGTTGAAACTATAGTAGGGGCTTTCGTGTTGGTTGACCAGAATCCCGGATTCGCTCAGGGCGTTGTAGCAGTTGCCGTAGAATTCACGGGTGAACAAGCCTTCGCCCGGACCGACCGGGTCGGTCGAGTCGACGAGAATCAAATCATAGTCGTTCTTTTTCGAACGGACGAATTTCAAGCCGTCTTCGAAGTGCAGTTTGACGCGCGGGTCGTCGAAGGAACAGGCGGTCGACGGAAAGAACTGACGGCAGACCGTCACGACTTCCTCGTCGATTTCGACCATGTCGATGTGTTCGATGCTGGCGTAGCGGCAGAGTTCGCGGATCGTCCCGCCGTCGCCCGCGCCGATGACCAAGACCCGCTTGATGTCGGGGTTGACGGACATGGGGACGTGCACGATCATGTCGTGGTAGATGAACTCGTCTTTTTCGGTGATCATGATGTAGCCGTCCAGACTGAAGAATTTCCCGAATTCCGGGGATTGGAAAACGTCGATGCGTTGGAAGTCGGACTGTTTGCTTAAGAGTTGACGGTCGACTTTGACGGAGAAACGGACGTTTTCCGTATGTTGTTCGGTGAACCAGAATTCCATGGGTTATACCTCCAGTACGTTGATGTATTCGATGGCGGTGTCTTCGATGCCGGTCAGGAAACTGCCCCTGTCCTTGGCGTAGAGGATGTAGTCGATGGCTTCCTGCGTGATCAGTTCGCCGGGGGCCAGGATCGGGATGCCGGGCGGATAGACCATGATCGATTCGCCGGCGATTTCATCCAAGGCTTCGACGATCTTGACTTTCTTCTGCGTGGCGTAGAAGGCGCGCTGCGGGGAGACGCGGACGATCGGGGAGACGTATTCGTAGGTGATCATCCCGAAGTCTTCCTTGGCGTAGTTTTCCTGGATGTCCATCAAGGCGCTGATCAGACGTTCGATGTCTTGCCTCTTGTCGCCGATCCCGACGATCGCCAGGATGTTGCCGAGGTCGCCCAGTTCGACCTGGATGTCGTATTCGTCGCGCAGGATGTCGTAGACTTCGATCCCGGCCAAACCGATGCCGCGCGTATGGATCGTAAGTTTGGTCGTATCGAAATTGGCGATGTTCCCGCCGTTGATGATGTCGCTTCCGAAACAATAGAAACCCGGGATCTTGTTGATCTCGGTGCGTGCGTAGTCCGTCAGCTGCATGACCCTGGAAAACTCTTCTTCCCCGTGCAACGCCAAGAACTTGCGCGTGATGTCCAGGGAGGAAAGCAGGAGGTAGCTGCCGCTGGTCGTATGGGTGAGGTTGAGCACTTGGCGCACTTCCCCCATCATTTTGGGATCTTGGATGAGCAGGAAGGAGCTTTGGGTTAAGCTTCCCCCGGTCTTATGCATGCTGACGGCGGCCATGTCGGCCCCCGCGGCCATCGCGCTGACCGGCAGTCCGCTCTTAAAGTAGAAATGCGTCCCGTGGGCTTCGTCCACGATGACTTTCATGTTGTGTCTGTGGGCGAGTTCCACGATCGCGGGAAGGTCGCTGCAGATGCCGTAGTAGGTCGGGTTGTTGACGAAGACGGCCTTGGCGTCGGGGTTCTTGAGGATCGCTTCTTCCACATCCTTCAGTTGCATCCCCAAGGGGATGCCCAGTTTGGGATGGACGCCGGGGTTGACATAGACCGGGATCGCCCCCGTCAAGATCAAGGCGTAGATGGCGGAGCGATGGACGTTGCGCGGCAGGATGATCTTCTCTTCCTTCCGTGCGACGTTCATGACCATCGCCTGGACGGCGGCGGTCGTACCGTTCACGATGAAAAAGGCATGTCCGGCCCCGAAGGCCTGGGCGGCGATTTCCTCCGCCTCCAAGATCACCCCGACGGGGTGGCAAAGATTGTCCAGATCTTTGCGTGAATTCATATCGAAACGAAGGCATTTGTCGCCTAAAAACTCCCGAAGCATCGGGTTGCCCTTGCCCTGCTTATGTCCCGGAACGTCGAACGCGACGGTCCGCTTGTGCGTATGCGTGATCATCGCTTCCGCGATGGGCGCCTTGCTTTGATCGAGTTGTGTCATTGAACCTCTTCCTCTTGGTAGATGTTTTCCCCGCTGAAAATCTCAATCATTTCTTTGTATAAGGCGTCGTGGATCTCGCGGCGCTGCGTCGGACGCAGGTCGTCGGGATCCGTATTGAACATGTAGTTCTCAAGGTCGATGTGGTTGATCATCATCTTGGTGTGGAAGAGGTTGGTATGGTAGACGTTCACGTCCAGCGCGTCGTAGCGCTTCAGCGTCTTCTTGTCGATGAAGTTCTGGATCGAGGTGATGTCGTGGTCGATGAAGAATTTCTTCCCTTCCAGGTTGCGCGTGAAGCCCCGTACGCGGTAGTCGATCGTGATGATGTCCGAATCGAAACTGCCGATCAGGTAATCCAGGGCTTTGAGCGGCGAAATGCGGCCGCAGGTGGAGACGTCGATGTCGACCCGGAAGGTCGAGATGTTCTGGTCGGGATGATGTTCGGGATAGGTATGCACGGTCACATGGCTCTTGTCCAGGTGGGCGAGGATGGTACGCGGCGTGACTTCCCCGCTCATGTTCAACGAGGGGTCCTTCAGTTGTTCTTCGACCGGCTCTTCGCTGATCAAGACCGTGACGCTGGCGCCTTGCGGGTCGTAATCCTGCTTGGCGATGTTGAGGACATGGGCGCCGATGATCTCGGTGACGTCGCAAAGGATCTTGGTCAGACGCGCCGAATTGTATTGTTCGTCGATGTAGGTCAGGTAGTCCTTGTGTTCCCTCTCGCTCTTGGCATAGCAGATATCGTAGATGTTGAAACTCAATGTTTTCGTCAAGTTATTAAATCCGTAAAGAGCGATTTTCTTGTTCATTTCCACAAACCCTCCTGTTTATCAATGCGAAACAAATTATACAGTATTATTAAAAATCCGCAACCCTTTTCCCTTGATTTCACCAACTTTTTCACCCTCGCATCTTTCAAGAAAAAAAGCCTCGTCCAAGAGGCTTTTCGCGCATTAATAAAAGTTGAGTTGCAACCATGCCGGCTTCAAAATCATCAGTAATCCGATCAGGACCATGATGATCCCGCCGACCAGATGCGACCATTTCCCGTACTTCGTGGAGATGCCCGTCAAGGTCATCGTCTTCATGGCGATGAAAAACACCAGCAGGTCGTCCAAGAGGAAGAACAGGATGTAAAGCAGGAGATAGCCGACATATTGGAAGGCGTCGAGGTTCTGCAGCGCCAAGATCTGGGTGAAGATGACCGGGAATCCCGCCGAACAGAGCAGTTCGATGAAATTGACGGACAAGGCCAGGCCCATGATGCCCAAAATCGCCAGATAGAACACCGGTTGGTTGGAGATCGACAGGACTTTTTTCTTCAGTTTCTTGCGCTTGTCGTCGTCGACGACTTCGCACCCGTCGTCGGGTGTTTTCAAGAACGAGCGGAAGTTGAAGACCCCGCCCGCGATCGCGACCGCCCCGATGGCGTAGCGGACGTAGGCGATCGATCCGAAGAACACGGTGATGTTGAGCCAGGATAGCATGAAGAGGAAATACATCGCGGCGGAAGTGATAAGGAACGCCCCGCCCAGGATCCACATCTTCTTGCGGTCTTCCATACGGAACAGCATGCCGATCAAGAAAAGCAGGGTCCACATGGCGCAGGGGTTGAATCCGTCAAGGATACCCAAAACGATCGCGACCAGCGGGATGGATACGGTCGCCATGTCCACGGTGCCGAAGAACGGAAGCGTGACGGTCGAACCGCCGGTGTAGTCGACCGTCCCCGTACCGGGTTTGACGATCCCCAACATTTCGCCGACCAAATCGCGGACCGGGTTTTCCTTGGTGTCCGCGATCGCATCGAGGATGGTTTGGTCGGTGATGCCTTCGGTGAACCCCGAGATGCGGTATCTTCCGATCAACACGAAAGGAACGGTCTTGATCGGAGCCCCGATCAGATCGCCGACTTTCTTCATCAATTCCCGGTTGGCTTCGTTTTCGATGACTTCAAAACGATGGAATTCAAGGGTCGGATCCTCTTCACCCAACTCGTTCAGGAACACTTCCTGGTTGGCGCAGTGGATGCAGGTTTCCGAGTAAAAGACGTAGATATGGAGTTTGGCGGGGGCTTCCTCGGCCGATACAGGCAATAGGAACGCGAACATCAACAATCCGATGAATAAGATCCGTTTAATCATGGAAGACTTCCTCTTTGAGTTCTAAGGCGGTACGTTCGCCGACGATGCGCCGGATTTCCTTCCCTTCCTCATCCAACACGATGAAGACCGGTAAGGTTTTTCCGACGGTATAGGGTGCGACTTTCTCTTCGTCGAAATCCAGATCCAGGATTTCCAGCGAATAGCGCGCGGTCAATTCTTTCAATTCACGAAGACGTTTATGGACGATGAGACAAGCGGGACACCAGGTCGCCGAGATCATGACGACTTTCATTTCAATCGGCCGTCCGTTCTTTCAAGGCTTGGATCAATTGTTCGAGCTCGTCCATGGTGGTCAGATGGGAGAGGCTGATGCGGATGCTGGAGGTCGCGCGGGCTTCGTCCTTGGTGATCGCATGGACCGAACGGGAGAACCCTTCCTTCCCGCTGCATGCGCTGCGCGCCGTGAGATAAATCCCGCGTTCGCTCAACCATTCCACCGTCTCGTCCGAATCTTTGCCTATGAGGCTAAGATTGAGGATATGGGGGATTCCGTAGCGATTGGTGTTGAAGGTGATGGAGGGGATTTCGCCCAAGGCTTCGCGGAGCTTGTCGTTCATCGCCTTGACATGGTCGAATCTTCGAACCTCGTCGAAGGTGAACAGTTCGATCGCTTTGGCCGCCGCCGCCACGAAGGACACCGCCGGGGTTCCGGATCGGACGTTGGTGAGGCTTTTCCCGCCATTGATCAAGGGGATCAGTTCCAAACCTTGGTTGCGGATCAATCCGCCGATCCCTTTGGGACCGTAGAACTTATGGACGCTGAACGAAACCAGGTCGAACGCGTTGAGGTCGATGGGGCATTTCCCGATCGCCTGGGTCGCGTCGCAATGGAAGAGCACGCCTTTTTCACGGGCGATCAGCGCGGCTTCTTCGACCGGTTGACGGATCCCCGTCTCGCTGTCGACCGCCACCAAGGTCACCAGGCAGGTGTCTTCCCGGATCAATGACGTCAGCGACTCCAGATCATAGCGTCCGTCTTCATCCAAGGTCACGAAGTCCAGGTCATAGCCCGCACGCATCAGATAGGTCAGAGGGGCGACGACGGAGGAATGTTCGATCAAGGACGAGACGATGTGTTTCTTTTCGGGCAACTTATTCGCAACCCCTTTGATCGCCAAATTGTTGGACTCGGAAGCGCCGGAGGTAAACACGATTTCCTTTTGGATCAAGCCCAGACGCGTCTGGATCGATCGGATCCGTTCATCCAAAAAAGCCCGGGATGTTCGTCCAAGAGCATGGGAGGCATTGGGGTTGGCAACATAATCGCGGTCCGCTTCCAGCAACGCCTTGGAAACTTCAGGGTCGCATGGCGTGGTCGCGCTGTAATCGAAGTAGGGCATGGAATCACCTTCCGGCTTTCATTGTATCACAATCGACTTACTTTTCGTTCGTCCGACACTCTTTTCACCTGCTTTTCAAAGAGTGGGAAAAAAGGAATCCTTGCAGGATCCCTTGCGTTTTAGATGTAATCCCAGGGACTGACGTAGTTCCCGTTCTTGATGACCCCGAAGTGCAGGTGGTTGCCCGTACTGTATCCGGTCGACCCGACCTGACCGATCTTGGTGCCGACGTTGACGCTCTGTCCGACCTTCACCAAGGTTCTGGAGAGGTGGAGGTAGGTCGTCTGTAGCCCGTTGCCGTGGCTGATCGTGATGTAATAGCCGCGTAGGTTGGTGTAGCTGACGGTCGTGACCGTCCCCGAGGCGTAGGAATAGACGGCGGCCCCATAGGACGAGGCGATGTCGATGCCGGTATGGAACGCTTTTTTCCCAGAAATCGGATCGGTGCGCCATCCGAAATTACTGGTCAGGCGACCGGAGGAAACGACGCCGAAATTCGATGAACTGATCCGCACCAAGGTGCGTTTGGTGCCGACTTTGACGACGGCTCCGACCGGTGCGACGATTTCCTTTTCGGTGAGCACGGTCACCGTCTTCTCATATCCGTTCTCCATGACGATGTCGTAGGTCACGTCCTTCTCCCCTTCGACGCCTTTCTTGACGACGATCCGTTGCGTCGCCAGCAAGCTTTTATCCTGGATGTATTGGGTGGTGTATTCGACCGGTTCGCGCAAGGTCGTCTGAAGCTTCACTTCGACGTCCAACACGGGGTTCATCGGTTCGAAAAGCAGTTGGTTGCCTGCCCAGATCTTATCCGGGTTGATCTGCGGGTTGAGCTTGATGATGCGCGACAACTTGATGTCGTTGGCGATCGCGATATCCCACAGGGTATCGCCGCTCTTGACCGTATAGTAGACCGCCGGTTCCTCGACGGCGTAAAGCATTTGTTCCGCCGCTTCCATACTCATGAATTCTTCCTTCTCGACCTTCACTTCTTCGACGACGACGTTCTGCGTGAAGTCGACGCCGACGATTTTCGCTTGTTCGCCGATGCCGGTCATGTAGGAAGCACGATACTTCTCGATCGCGTCGGCCAAGGCGGTCTTGTCTTCGACGACAAACCAGGGTTCCCCGTCGACGCTTAAACGATAGCCTTTCACCAGTAGGCTTTCCTTATAGGCGCTGGTCGCCAGATTGGTTAGGAAAGCACCTGCGATCAAGACAAGGATGATGATGACAGGCGGCTTCAGTTTTCTCTTCAATTTCATGTGTACCTCGATCGTTCCCTGAACGTGACTTCGACCCCGCTTCGCCGAATCGAATGTCGTTGTGAAAACCCGCCCTCTTCTCGCGACGATTATATCAGAAGTTTTTCAAACTGACAACCTGTTGTTATTATCTTGTGTCAGATTGAAGGAAATTCTTACGTTTCCTTCACAACCGAAACCTTACCGGACCACGACCGCCGTACCGCTCGCGGTGACCATCAGCATGTTTCCGCCCTGCCCCAGCACTTCGTAGTCGATGTCGACCCCGATGACGGCGTTAGCCCCCAGGGCGATGGCGCGGCGTTCCATCTCCATCAGCGCGTTTTCGCGCGCTTCGATCAGTTCGCCTTCATACGAGCCCGATCGTCCGCCGAAGAAGTTGGAGAAGGAGGCGGCGATGTCCTTGACGAAGTCCACCCCGGAAACCACTTCCCCGAAAACGATGCCTTTGTATTCAACGATGGACTTCCCTTCGATCGAAGGCGTGGTGGTTAGGATCATGTTCCCCTCCTGCGCAGGATTGCGACTGAAAAGGACCCGAAAAGGTCCTGGTTCTCATTGGTTGACGATTCTGAAGAAGATGCGGTAGGCCGCCAGTTTATCGGGGCTTCCGCTGACTTGGACCAAGGTCCCCGTCTCGGTTTCCGTCATCGACAAGATCCTGAACTCGCTGCGGATCTTACTGATGAGGTTTTGGTTCTCAAAGGGGATGAACAACTGGACCTGGATTTCGCTAAGCGATAATTGGTGTTCGACGGCGGAGATCAGTTCTTCCATCCCGGTCCCGAACTTGGCGGAAATGCGTACGCCGTCCACGGGGACGTCGAAACAGGACTTGTCGGTCTTGTTGAAGACATTGATCATCGGGATATCCCCCGCCCCGATTTCCTTGATGGTCGCCAGGGTGATTTCGGCTTGTTTCATGGCATCGGGATGCGCCGCGTCGATGACGTGCAGGAGGATGTCGGCTTCCAGGATTTCTTCCAACGTGGACCGGAACGCCTTGATGAGTCCGTGGGGCAGGTGGGAAACGAAGCCGACCGTATCGGTCAGGACGATGTTCTTCCCGTTGCGCAAGGACAAGCCGCGGCTGGCGGTGTCCAAGGTGGCGAAAAGCATGTCCTTGGTTTCCGCGAACTTGCTTTCCTTTTCATCGAGGAATTTGATGAACGCGTTCATCAAGGTCGATTTCCCCGCATTGGTGTAGCCGACCAACGCGATGTTGGGTAGATCTTTCTTCAATCGTTGTTTGCGTTGGGTTTGACGCTGGATTTCCATGATGCGCAGTTCTTCCTGCAAATCCTGGATTCTCGATTTTAGATGACGACGGTTGATCTCGATCTGGCTTTCACCCGATCCGCGATTTCGCGATCCGCCGCCCTGTTGCCTTCCCGCGAACGAGCCGTGACGGGTGTTGCTGCGGGGGAGCTGATAGGTCAGTTCCGCGACTTGCACTTGCAGTTTCGCTTCGCGCGTCTTGGCGCGCTGTTCGAAAATTCGCAGGATCAATTGGGTACGATCCAAGATCGTCACCGGTAACCGTTCTTCCAGGTTGCGCAGTTGCGATCCGCTGAGTTCGTCGTTGAAAATCACGACGTCGGCTTTCTGCGCCTCGATCGCTTGATACAACTCTTCCAGTTTCCCGCTTTTCACATAGGTCGGCGACGCGGTGGATGCGGCCTTTTGCGTCAGGGTCTGGGCGACCGTGATGTCGCAGGCTTCCGCCAAGGCTTCCGTCTCGCGGATTTCCTGTTCGAAATCCTTACGTTCCGGTGTTTCCAACGCGACAAGGATGGCAATGGGTTTCATCAGGATTCCCCTCTTTCGTTACTCGATGACCTTCCATTCCAATTGAAGGTCGATATCGAAGCGTTCTTTCACGCGTTTCATGCATTCGCTCACTAAATCCAAGACGTCTTTCTGACTCGCCTTCCCTAGGTTGACGATGAATCCCGGATGTTTCTCGGACACTTGCGCATCCCCGATCCGATAACCTCGCAACCCGGTTTCTTCAAATAGTTTCCAGACATAGTAGGTTTCCCCATCCTTGGTCGGTCGCTTGAAGACCGACCCCGCATTGGGATAGTTCCGGGGCTGCTTACGATATCTTTCCCGCTTGTACTCCAACACTTTCTCCAGGCTTTTCATGCTTTCGCCCGGCGGCGTGCGCAGGCCGCAGGCGAGGACGACCGCCCCTTCTTCTTCCAGTTTCGAGCGGCGATACCCGAAGAAATCCGGATCGGGGTGGATTCTCTTGAATTCGTCCGAGGCCGGATGATAGACGTCGATCCAGTTCACGTACATCCCGATCGTATATTCGAACTGTCCGGCGTTCATGATCAAGGCGCCCCCGACGGTCCCCGGGATGTCTTCCGCGAACTCGAAGCCGCCGATGCTTTGTTCGATGCAGAACCAGGCCAAACGATCCAGCGTGACGCCGGCTTCGGCCACCATTTCCCCGTTCTCAAGCCGGAGGTTGCCGGCGTTGGACGTGACGATGAAGGCATAGGAGTCGTCGTAGTAGGCTTTGGCGAGAAGGATGTTCGCGCCTCTCCCGATCAACACCCGGGTTTTGTCCTTGGTCCGGATCAGCGCCTGGTTGAAGGCTTCCTGGGAGAAAGGTAAATAGAGGTTGGACGCGACCGCGTCCAACCCGAGTGTGTTGTATCGCTTCAGCGAAGCGTCATGGAGGAGAAACAGTTCATTCATCGTGCTCAACGTTCTGCTTGATGCGAACGTACTTGTGGGTGATGTTGGGGTTGGAGGTCTTGCGGGACTGGACTTCAAAGCCTTTCAAGGAATTGATCAGCGGAGTCAGTTTCTGATAACCGTAGTTGCGCGAGTCGAAATCCGGATAACGTTTGTTCAATACGTTGCCGATCTCGCCCAAGAACGCCCAGCCGTCGTCGTCGGAATTGTCGTTGATGATGGTCTTGATCGTTTCGATCAATTCCTTCTGCGAAGCCATCCCGCTCTTTTCCTTGATGCCGTTCTTCTTTTCGATCTTTTCCTTCGGATCGACCGTTCCCGACGTATCGGTGGGATTCAGCAGGACTTCGAGGTATTTGAATTTCTCGCACGCCGCGATGAACGCGGTCGGTGTTTTCTTTTCACCCATGCCCAGGACGTATTTCCCGGCTTCGCGCAGACGGCTCGCCAAGCGGGTAAAGTCGCTGTCGGAGGACACGATGCAGAAGCCGTCCACGTTTTGCGAATAGAGGATGTCCATCGCATCGATGATCAAGGCGGCGTCCGTCGCGTTTTTCCCGGTGGTGTAGGCGTATTGCTGGATGGGGGAAATGGAATAGTCCAACAGAAGTGTTTTCCAACTGGCGAACTGCGGTTTGGTCCAATCCCCGTAAATCCGTTTATAGGTCGGAGTTCCATGATTCGAAACTTCGTTGAAAATCGCTTTCACATATTTGTCGCTCACATTGTCCGCATCGATCAAGACGGCGATCCGTAAATCTTTTTCCATAGAGTACCTCGTTTTTCCTATTATACCATGTTTACTTTGCCTTCAATAGGTCAGTTACGACGGCATAGGCGATCAACAAGCCCGCGGTGGAGGGCACGAAGCTGATGCTACCGGGCGTTTGACGCTTTTTATGGCTCCCGTTCTCATTCAGTTCGACTTCGTATCGCTTGACGGGTTCTTCCGTGGAATAGACGACTTTCAAGGCGTCGACCCCCCGTTTGCGCAATTCATGGCGCATCACTTTCGCCAAGGGGCAGACGGAGGTCTCATAGATATCCCCGACCTTCAGACGGGTCGGATCGAGTTTGTTGCCGGCACCCATGCTGGAAAGGATCGGTACGCCCAGCGTTTTACACCGCTGGATCAGTTCCAGTTTCGCACTGACCGTATCGATCGCGTCGACCACGTAGTCGAATTCGGATAAATCGATCTGGTCCGCGTTTTCCGGCAGATAAAGCATCGGCAGCTTCACCAGTTTCAGTTCAGGGTTGATATCCAATAGACGGTCCCCCATCGCATCGACCTTCTTTTTGCCCAAGGTCGAATGCAATGCGGGTAGTTGACGATTGAGGTTGGTAAGGTGGACATCGTCGTCGTCGATCAGGGTGATCGATCCGATTCCGGAGCGGACAAGGGCTTCGGCCGTGAAACTGCCGACTCCGCCGATCCCGAAGACCGCCACTTTGCTTTCATTGAGTTTTTTGATCCCGTCGGCACCGATGATCAATTCGGTTCTGGAAAATGGGTTCATGTGCGTCCGCCTTTCATGTAATTCGGATAATCCTTGCATAAATCGAGAGAAACAAGTAGAATAGGCTCTGGAATTCGGAGGTTCTCATGAAACAAAACGATGTACAGAAATTGGTGAAGATCGCGATGATCGCGGCCGTCTATAGCGCAGTCTCCTTGCTGTTGGCACCCCTGAGTTTCGGAGCGGTCCAGATCCGGGTGGCGGAAGCGCTGACTTTGTTGCCGCTCTTGTCTTTCCTACCGGTCTGGGGGTTGACCCTGGGCTGTGCCTTGACCAATCTGATCGGGGCGATGACCGGTGTCAACATCCTTGGCTTTTGGGATGTGTTGTTCGGGACCCTGGCGACCTTGATCGCCGCGTATCTCACGTATCGGTTCAGATTTGTCCGCTACAAGGGCATTCCATGGTTGAGCGCCTTGTTCCCCATCGTCGTCAACGGCATCATCATCGGGGCGGAACTGGCCATCCTGCTTGATCCGACCTTCACCGGGTTCATGGTGTTCTCCGGCTATGTCGCCTTGGGTGAAGCCTTGAGCGTGCTGGTCATCGGACTCCCGCTGTTACGCCGGATGGAGAAGGGCAGCTTCGCCAAATATTTCAGTGTTTCCTAAGCGTTAGGCGTCGATCAATCGACGCTTTTTTTATACCCGATCGCGATTTCTTCCGCAAGTCCGAGGAGGTGTTTTTTTACCTTTTCCTCCCCGATCAGCAAGACCGCTTGGAAAGGATGAAGCGTAAACCGGATTTCCCCCGGGAAATCCCCTTCGGTTTGAAGCAGGATCGTGTTCGGATCGATTCGTTCTCTTCTATGAAATTGACCGTTGAGTTCATAGGATGTCCTACCGATTTCGCTCGCTTTGATCTTGCGGATGGTTTCGCCTTTCCCTTCGATGTAGGCGTCGATATCGTCGGGGAAACGGTCCGCCATGGCGCGTTTGATGCGGGAATACTCTTCCATGAATTCACGGTCCGCGCGCAGACTGTCGCGTAGGGCGAGATGGCTGAGATAGCCGTCGCTTTGGGGTAGGACGACATAGAGATGGTGGCGCATGAACGAACTGCTCCCGTAGCCGAAGGCAAAGCGTTCGGGAATCCCCAGGTCGCCTTTGAAATAATAGCCGCGTTTTTCCAAAAGGGCACGGATCTTCGGTAGATCGTCGGGATGGTTCAACACGACATCCACGTCCAGGATCGGTTTGGCATCGCATCCTTCGACGGATGTGGATCCGACATGCCGGATCGCCAGCACCTCATCCTCCAGAATCGTGGTTAAGTGATGGCATAATCGGACGAATTCGCTCTTCCACTTCGCTTGATACGGGGAGACATACACTCGCTTCATTGACGGGATCCTTGGATTTTGGCCACGCTTTTGCGGGCGACACGCCGACCCAAGAGGATCGTCAGGAAATGCAGGAATTGGTTGCGGAAGCCGGAAATCGCGATCGCTTTATTGCGCTTGGCATCCCGGATCGCCTGTCGCACGACATCGTCGCTGCCCATGAGGAAGAGATTCTGCCCGAGGGCGCGTTTGGGTCCGGTGTGGTCGAAGAATTCCGTCAAGGTCGGACCCGGACAGACGGCGATCACATGGACGTTGAAAGGCAACAGTTCTTCATGCAGGGCTTCGCTGAGTGAAAGGACGAACGCTTTGGACGCATAATACGCCGCCATGTAGGGACCGGCCGTAAACCCGGCCATCGAGGCGATGTTCAGGATCGACCCTTCGCCCCGAGCTTTCATTTCGGGGATGAAGGCGTGGCAAAATTCGCTGACCGCGCTGACGTTGACGTCGATCAGTTCCTGGACGCGGGGATAGGGTGTCGATTCGAAAGTCGAACCGATCCCGAACCCGGCGTTGTTGACAAGGATGCCGACCCTTCCCAGACAGTGATCGATCACGAACTTGCGACCCGCGGCCGATGAAAGGTCGGCGGAGATCACTTCCACCTTGACGCCATGTTTCGCTTCGATTTCGGTTTTCAACTCTTCTAAACGATCGAGACGGCGTGCCGTCAAGATCAGGTTCTTCCCTTCCATCGCATAGCGGCGCGCGAAATCCGCGCCCAGACCGGAGCTGGCTCCGGTGATCAGTACATAAGTATCCATCGTTCCCCCTTAGGCATCGTGTTTCACTTTCGATGACCGCATTCGTTCTAGACATTCCGCGCAATACCCGAACACTTCGACCCGGTGTTCCGTGATTTCAAAGCCTTCCGCCTGGACATGCACGTCCTCGTGGATCGGGCAATCGTCCAGCTCGAAGCGTTGATGACAGCCGACGCAGACGGCGAAGTGTTTGTGTTCGTGCCGGTTCAACTCGAACAACGTGTGGTTGACATCCATCCCGGCGATCCGCAGGATCATCTTCTCCTGTTCGAATTGTCCCAGGACGCGATAGACGGTCGAGAGCCAGAAATCCCCTTGGTTGATCCTGGCGTGGATTTCCTTGGGCGACAGCGGTTGGGAAGCCGCTTCCAACACCTTATAGATGGCGACACGGGATTTCGTGCGTTTCATCCCTTTGGGCCAAGCGTTCATTTTGCCAACCCCTTCCTTGAGGTGAGGGCGATCAGACCGAGGTAGGTGAAGACCCCCAAAAGGACGATCGCACCGCCCGGTTTGATGCCGAAGTAGAAACTCAAAGTCAACCCGGTGACCGTAAAGAACAAGCCGAACAAGATCGAATAGACGGTGGTTTGCTTATAGCTTTTCGCGATGCGCATCCCGGACAAAACCGGCAGGATTGCCAAGGATGAAACGATCAGCGCCCCGACGGTCTTCGCGGCGATACTGACGCTCAAGGCGGTCAAGGTCATGAAGACCATATTGACTAAGCGAACGTTGACGCCGCTGAGGCGGGCGAAGGTTTCATCCAGCGAGACGGAAAACAAAGCGCGATAGAAGATCAGGAAGACTGTGAAGACGACGACGCTCCCGATCAAAATCAAGAGATACTCGTCGTCGGGGATCGCGACGATGCTTCCGAAGAGGAAGGCGTTGAAGTTGGTTCCGCTTTTGGTGAAATCGGAAAGGATCGCAGCCAAGCCGATGCCCAGCGACAAGACGACCGCGATGGCGGTTTCGCCGTATTCGGGGAGGACTTTGCGGAGTTCGTCCAAGCCGAACACCGCTAGGATACACGCCAAAATCGCGCTTAACACCGGATTCATCCCGACCACCAACCCGAAGGCGACTCCGGCCAACGAGACATGGCTGAGGGCGTCGGAAACCATCGACATGCGTTTGAGGACCAGGACTTGGCCGATGGCGGGGACGATCAAAGCGACCAAGACGCCGACGACCAGCGCCCTGCGCATGAATTCATAGTTGAACAGATCCATGGGATTCCTCCTTGTGCGGGTGGCTGTGTTTGTGGCGCAGTTCTTCTTCGATCTGCGATTTTTCCAATTCGACGATCGAAGTTTCTTCCAGACAGTAGACGGTATCCGCGAACTCCTTCGCCAAGCCCATGTCGTGGGTGATCACGATGATCGTCGTGTTGCGTTTCATGTTGATTTCCTTCAGAAGGGCGAAGAAAGTGTGGGAAAAGGAAGGATCCAGCGACGAGGTGGGTTCATCCAACAAGATCGCATCGGGGTCGCACATCAAGGCTTGGGCGAGGAAGACCCGTTGGATCTGTCCCCCGGACAAGTCGGAAAGCAAGGTGTCCGAACTTTCAGGCAAACCGACCAAATCCAGGACGTCGACCGCTTTCTTACGGTCTTCCACCGTGTAGCGATCCAACCATTTCTTGCGTCCGTTGAGCGCGGACAAGACGACTTCCTGGGCGGTCGCGGGAAAACCGCCGTGTTGCGCGGCGGCGTTTTGTCTGACGTAGGCGACATGTCCTTTCGGATCGATCCGTCGGTCTTTTTCATCGACCCATCGGATCTCCCCTTCCTGCGGGATACTGACGCCGCATAACAGGTTCATCAGCGTGCTCTTGCCCGAACCGTTGGCGCCGACGATGACGCAGAATTCCCCGGGTTTCACGCTGAAATCCGTTTCTTCGATGATGCATCGGTTTTGGTAGCAAAACCGTAAATGTTCTCCTCTTACCCCTAGATTCATCTTAGTTCGCTCCTAACGCGATTTTAAGCCCGTCCAGATTCTTTTCCATGAGGCTGAAGTAACTTTCCCCCGCCTCGATCTCCTCTTCGCTGAGACTCTCGATCGGGTTCAGCGTCCTGATCATCGCCTGGGTTTCGTTGGCGATCGCTTCGGCGATCTTGGGGTCCAGATTCTCTTCACTGAAGATCACCGGGATCTTTTCCGCATTCACCAGATCGATGATTTCCTTGAGTCGCTTCGCATCCACGTCCCCCTCGGGGTTGGCCCCGGCGATAGATCGTTGGGTCAAGCCATAGGCAAGGGCGAGATAGGAGAACGCATCGTGGGCAGGGATGAAGAGATCGCGTTGACGGTTCGCGAGGGAAGTTTCAAACAAATCATCCAATCCTTCCAGTTCTTGCACCAACGCTTGCGTATTGGCACGATAAGTCGCTTCGTTTTCAGGATCTTTTTCGACCAAGGCGTTCTGGATCTTGATCGCGATTTCCTTCGCGAGCATCGGGTCGAGCCAAATGTGCGGATCGCTTTCGTCCCCCATCAGTCCGTCCCCGGTACGTACGACCAAGGTGTCTTTCAATCCGGCAGCCACTTCGTCGAGCCAGGATTCAAAACTCGAACCGATGGCCAAGAGCACATCGCTCTTGTCCAACAAGATGCGGTCTTGCGCACTCAGTTCGAAATCGTGCGCTTCGACCCCCGGCGGGACCAGGTTCACCACATCCACCAGATCGCCCCCGATCCGTTGGGAGAACTCTTCCAAGACATACACGCCGACGACGATGGACAATCGATCGTCGTTTGGTTTTTTCGTGCATCCCGACAGACTCAACATCAGGATGATCAGTACGGTTAGTATTCGTTTCATACACTCTCCCACTTGCGAAACATTCGCATCTGGATATAGGATAATCCTTTTTTGGACGAATGAAAAGGATAAAGCCTTGTTTCAAGCTTTATCCTGTTCGATCAGAACCATTTTTTCCGTTTAAAGTAGACGATCATCGCAATGGCGATCAAGCTCATCAAGATCAAGGCGAACGGATAACCGTAGATCCAAGGGATTTCCGGCATGTATTTGAAGTTCATGCCATAGACGCCGGCGATGAAGGTCAAGGGGATGAAGATGGTCGAAATGATGGTCAAGACCTTCATGATTTCGTTCATCCGGTTGGAGTTTCCCGAGAGATAAAGGTCCATCATCCCCGACAACAGTTCACGATAGGTTTCGATCGTATCGATGCTTTGGTAGACATGGTCGTAGACATCCCTCAGATACGGTATGGTTTCCTTGTTGATTTCCTTGGGTTGATCGCTCAGCATCCGTGAAATCACCTCACGCAATGGCCAGATCGCCCGATGCAGGAACAATAGATCGCGTTTGTATTGTCGCAACGTGGTCAAGAGGGCGATGTTGGGATGCTCAAGCAGGTCTTCTTCGCTCTCTTCGATTTTTTCACCCAGGACTTCCAACACGTCGAAATAGGCATCGATGATCGAATCCACGATGGCATAGACCAGATGGTCGCTCTTCCCTTTACGTAGGTTGCTATCTTCGTTTTCAAGCCGTTTCCGTATCCCGTCGAAGACATCGCCGTTTCTTTCGCCGATGGTGATGACGGTTTCCATGTCAAACAAGATCGACAGTTGTTCGAACACCAGCTCCTCGTCGGCATAGTAAATCATCTTCAACATGATGTACGCATATTCATCATACGATTCGATCTTGGGTCGCTGTCCGACGACCAAGACATCCTCCACGATCATCGGATGGATCCCGAACGGTTCCAAAATGCTTTCGACCCGGTCGTGGTCGCTGATCCCGTCGACATTGATCCAGGTGACGGTCGGAGCGAACGGACGACTCTCGCCAACATAGTCGGAGTACGGGATCTTTTTGATTTCCTTAGGTGAATAGATCGTAACTTCGATTTCCTGGTTGTCCAGGATGGTTTCAGCATTCATCTGTTTTCCTCTTTCGCCGCTTTTCTACATTTTAGCACACTCTCGCGTCTTTCGACGCACTCCGCCGACAAACCCTTACCCAAATCCGAAGGATGACGAGGCGGACGTCCTTTTTCGTCGGTCTTGTCTGTTTGTCCTTTTCACCCGACGTCTTGGTGGTATAATACTGACGGGCATGAAGTACTCCCATAGCTCTGCTTAAACCGCCAAAGGCTGATGACTTCTACGATCTTTGGATCGCGGTCACGGCTTTTTTTAAAGGAGGAATCGAAATGTTGCTGAGTCTCGCCTTGATCTTGATCACTTCCCTTTTCCTGGGCGGGGTCATGAACCGTTTAAAACTCCCCGCCTTGTTGGGGATGTTGTTGTCGGGGATTCTGTTGGGTCCCTTTGTCTTCAACCAAATCTCCCCCAAATTGTTGGACATCTCGTCGGAAATCCGTCAGATCGCCCTGATCATCATTTTATTTCGTGCCGGTCTATCGCTAGATCTTAGCGACCTGAAGAAAGTCGGCCGGCCGGCGTTCTTTCTCTGCTTTGTGCCCGCGACTTTTGAAATCTTGGCCGTCACATTTCTTGGACCTTTACTTTTGGGCTTGTCGCCCTTGGATGCGGCGATCTTGGGATCGATCCTTGCAGCCGTTTCACCGGCCGTCGTCGTCCCCCGCATGCTTCATTTGATGGAGGCGGGCTATGGTCGCGACCATCGGATCCCCCAGATGATCATGGCGGGTGCCTCGGTCGACGACATTTATGTCATCGTCGTTTTCACCGGATTGATCGCCCTATCGACCGGCGGAACCTTCGGTTGGCTGACCTTGACCAACGTCCCGCTCGCCGTCATCCTCGGAGCGACGATCGGTTATCTGCTGGGTTGTGGTTTGGTTGTTTTCTTTAAAAAAGTGCATATGCGGGATACCGTGAAAGTCATCCTGTTGTTGAGCGCCAGCTTCTTTCTTGTCAGTCTGGAAAGCGCACTCGTCGGTAAGTTCGCCTTCTCCGGCTACATCGCCGTCATGGCGTTGGGGATCGCGATCCTCAAAAACTACGCGATCCTGGCGAAGCGTTTGTCCGGGAAATTCTCGAAAGTCTGGGTCGCCGCGGAACTGTTCCTCTTCGTGATGGTCGGTGCCGCCGTCCAAATTTCAAGTCTTCAGACCGTCGGTTACCTAGCGGTCGCCCTGATCCTCCTCGCGCTTGTGGTCCGAAGCCTGGGGGTCTTGTTGAGTCTATCCAAAACCTCGCTCACCTCCAAGGAGAAACGCTTCTGCGTCTATGCCTATCTACCCAAAGCGACCGTCCAGGCCGCGATCGGAAGCATCCCGCTTTCATTGGGACTGGCTTCGGGGAACACGTTGCTCAGTGTCGCCGTCTTGTCCATCTTGATCAGCGCCCCCTTGGGAGCCATCCTGATCGACATGAACTTTGCTCGACTTTTACAGAAAAAATAGGCGTTTCGCCTATTATTCGTTTTTCCACGATAAGATCCGCCGTTCACCTTCAAGTGCCCGGATTTCACTTACGTTCTGACTGACTTCCAAAGTACCCAGGTAGTATCCATCTTCATTGCGTAAAGCGAAATATTGGATCAGTACGAACTTGGGACCCATCTGGATCCAGAAGGTCGCGCTGTCCTGGGTTTTGTTTTTGAAGGACTCGATGATGTCCAAGACCACATGGACGCTTTGGGGAGGATGACAGTTGCGAACATCACGACCGATGATGGCCGGGGATCGTGGAAAGATCCGGTCTTTTCCTTTGTTGAAGAAGCGTACTTTGTCTTGATCGTCGACGAAGGTCACATCGACCGGAAGTGCGGAGAATAATGACAGCAGCTGTTCGCTGCTCATCGATCCGGTGGAGGTGGTGAAACTTCCGTCGGGGATCGAGGTTTTGGTATGGCTTGCCGGTTTTTTCGGGGTGTCGATGTAGGGGAAGCCGTACTCGAAACTCTCCTCCAGCAAGGCGTCCAGTTCGTTGACGGAAAGGATTTCGCTTGCGATCGGGAATAAAATACGTTCTTCCTTTTCGATGTTTCCATACAGTTGGAAATAGAGAATTCCGATCTGCGTCTCGATTTCTTTGGGATCCAGGTCCGTTTTAACGAAACAACGGATGCAGGTCTTGAGTTGGCGGCGGATGTCGTCATGCAGCGCCCACATGATCTTCAATCCGACGAATCGTTCGTTTTTCAACTCGAGCGCAGGAAACAACAGATTCTCTTTCTTAAGATAATGGGCGTTGAAGGCATTGAGATCGCCCAGGAAATCGAGGTAGACGAGTTTATCACCTACATAATCCCGTTTCAACAGGGTCGGGCGAAGCGTGTCCAAACGCTTCGCCAAGGCTTTGTTTTCTTCCAGTAAGGTCCACAAGAAAGATCCCTGAGCCGGTTGGGTCCAGACATGGTTCTTCAGTGCGGTCGAAAAGACATGGACGAACTTATCCAAAGTTTCCAAGACATCCTTCACTTCTTCGCCATCGACCAAGCGACGGTTCATGAGTTCCATTGTTTCCATCGGTGTGATCGACGTGATGTCTTCTTTGAATTCTTGGTACAGTGGAAATCCGCTTTCCGTCTTGCTTCGCCGGATGTATTCTTCCAAACGTTGGATGCGCAGCTTATCCATGGTTCTCCTTTGTGGCGAAAGTCCACCCTTCGTCGTGATGGTAGATCATGCGTTTACTCATGCCGCCGTCGATCGTGATCGTTTCACCGGTGATGAAACCGGCGTCTTCGCTTGCGAGAAACACTACGGCTTTGGCGATGTCTCCGGGTGTACCGACCCGTCCGACCGGGTGTTGCAGAAGGTCGGAATCGCTAAGAGTACTTGGTTTTGTCTGGATCCACCCCGGGGCGATCGCATTGACACGGACTTTGGGTCCAAGGGACAACGCCGCCGCATGGGTGAGTGAACCGAGTGCGCCTTTCGCCATCGCATAGCCTTCGCTGTCGGCTTGGGATTGAAAAGCGCGGGTCGAGAGAAGATTGATGATGGAGGAAGACTCGTTCATGGATTCGCTTAGTTGAAGGATCAAATCATAGGGCGCGATCGCCCCGAGTTCGATCGCCTTACGGATGGCTTCGGTCGGGGTGTGGCTGCGTAGTCCGGTCGTGAACACCATCGCGTTGTTGACCAGGACGTCGACTTTTCGCTTCGATTTCAGGATTTCGTCCACGAAGAATTTCCGATCTTCGTCAAGTGTCAAATCCCCTTGGATCCATACAAGGTTCGCTGCGGATTGTCCGTGCTGAAGATCCATCATAAAGACAAACGCCCCTTCGGCTAGAAACGCGTCGACGATCGCTTTCCCGATGCCTTGCGCACCGCCTGTCACCACGATGACCTTGTCGCTGAATCGCATATCAGTCGCCTTCCGTCAAATCCGGCAGGCTTTCCACGAAGCGCAGGAAATCGGCGTAGGTCCCGATGTGGTCCGCCACCACTTCCTTGTTCTTCCGGTTGACCATATGGTTGGTGATCAGATAGGTCGAAATGCCCAGTTGTTTCGCCACCATGTCTTCTTCCACGTCGTTGCCGACCATCAGTACTTCTTCTCCGTCTTTCTTCAAGACGTCAAGCAGTTCCTGAAAGAACATGGGTTGGGGTTTACAGTAGTGGTTATCCTCGAAGGACGTCACGTAGGAGAAATCATTGCGGTCGAGCCCCGTCCATTCGATGCGTTTTTCGATGGCAAGGCGAGGGAACATGGGGTTGGTCGCGACCACCAGGTCATAGCCCTTCTTTTTCAAGAGGGCGACGGACTCGTGGACTTCGACGCTTTCGATCACGGCTTCACGGACTTTATCGAAACCGGTCTTGTAGAACTCGATGAACCGCTCCTGCATTTCACCCAGGTTCCCGTTGACCACGCTTCCCAGGGCTTCCATGAAGGCGGTCTCGTTGGTGACATGCCGCGTATCCGCGACCATCGCCTTGGTGGCGTTCCAGATCAGCTGGATGAATTCCTGGGGGCTATACAAGTCGGTGAAACGGGCGGAAAGGTTCCCGAAATAAAGTTCTTCGAACTTCTTGTTGTCGATGGGGAGCAAGGTCCCGTCCAAATCAAAGAAAAAGGTCGTCAATGGTTTCATACACTTACCTCACGTAGGTATTGTAGGGTTTGACGACCCGTGATGTCAAATGAAACGGATGTTCAACCGCCGCCGACCGGCGGGAAGAGGGCGATGACATCGCCGTCTTTGACGCTGTCCCGGGGTTGACTGTGCATCCCGTTGATCAACAGGATGGCGACGTCGCTTGCGGGGATGTTGAGTTCATGCAGGATGCTGTCGGCATCTCTAAAGTTCTCCGGCTCGAAAAACAGGATCTTCCCGCGGTTCTCCCGTAATGTCGCAAACAATCGGATTTCGATCATAGGTCCTCCTTAAAAAACCGGGAGGATTTCTCCTCCCGCTTTGATTATAGCAGATCCAGTCTCTTCAATGTTGCTTCGGTCGGGAAGGCATCGACCCATCCGCGGACTTCGTAGTACTGCGGCAAGGTGATGTTCAACTTGCTGACTTCGCCTTTGGACGGACCACTGGGAATCGGTTCATTCAAAATGCGTTTCGGTAAGGTATCGTCCCCGGCGACCATGCCGGCTTCCTTATTGAACAGACGTTCGATGTTGTAGATGCGTTCTCCAACCTTCAAAACGCCTTCCACGTCGTAGTTCGTTCCCGTCGCCGCGTTCAACAATCCCGCATAATCCGGAGCGCCGAGGGCGAAGGAGGTGAACAGACACATCCCGCTGGAGTCGATGACCGCGGTCAAGTCTTGGAAAATCTTGGTCCACGTGGCTTTCCCTTCGGTCGCCAAACGGTTCAGAGGTTCAGGCAAGCCGAGGACTTCGGGCGAAATCATATAGCCGCGTACGTGGCAACCGCCGCGATTGCTGGTGGCATAGGTGATCCCGATGCCTTGGATACCGCGTGCATCATACGCCGGCATTTCTTGTTTCTTGACGCTCATCGAGAATTCGGGCACGCCGTAATGATCGCACAGGCGGTAGGATCCGCTCGCCATCAAACGACCCAGCTTGTTGTCGCCGTAGCCCATATGTTTCGTCCATTCGACGATCGCTTTCGCGCTTCCCCAAACCAAGGGGACGCCATCGCAATCTTCGTCTTTGAGATAGCCTTTTTGATAGAGTTCCATGGCGGCCGCGATGGTCGTCGGAGCACCGATGGCATCCAGACCCAATTCGTTGCACCAGTAGTTCGCTTCGTTGATGGCTTCGAGGTCTTCGACACCGCAGTTGGCGCCGTAGGCCCAGATCGGTTCGTATTCCGGACCGCCGACCGTCTTCCCGTTCAGGTTGATGACGCGTCCGCATCCGATCGGACAACGGTGGCAATAGCCCTGTTTCACAAGATACTTTTCTTTCAAGGTTTCACCGCTGGTCTTGTCCGCATCGGCGAAATAGGATTCCTGCCAGTTACGGGTCGGGAACGAACCGATGTTGTTGACGATGTTGACCAATACCGCGGTCCCGTACGTCGGCAAGCCTTGTCCGGTGACGCCGTTTTCGCGGATCTTGCGTAGCGATTCGGTGACGACTTCACGGAGTTTTTCTTTATCGAACGGTTCGATGACGGTACGCGTTGAGGCACAGACGATGGCTTTCAGCATCTTGCTTCCCATGACGGCACCGACGCCGCTGCGTCCCGCTGCACGGTCGGCTTCGTTCATGATGCAAGCCAATTCGAACAGTTGTTCGCCGGCCGGACCGATGTTGAGAACGGAAGCGTCTTTCCCGTGTTTTTCTTTCAAGATTTCTTCGACGACCGTGGATTCCTTGCCCCAGAGGTCTCCCGCCGGCAGCAATTCGACTTTATCGTCATGGATGCTCAGGTAAACCGGAGCGTCCGCTTTCCCTTCGACGATGACCGCGTCATAGCCCGCGTATTTCAAACGCGCGCCCCAGACGCCGCCCGAATTGGAACTTGCAATCATCCCGGTCAGCGGGGATTTCGTCACGACCATGTATCTTCCTCCGGTCGGTACGTTGCATCCCGTCAAGGGACCGTTAATGAAAACCAACTTGTTGGCGGGTGACAGCGGGTCGACTTTCGCGACGCCTTCGTCATACAGGATCTTCGTCCCTAAGCCACGTCCCCCGATGAACTTTTTGGCCAAGGCTTCGTCGAGGATTTCGGTTTTGATGGATTTCTCCGTCAAGTTGACGCGTAACATCTTCAGATTGTAGGATGTTGTCATACGTTCCTCCTTTAAGAACTTTTCAAACAAAAAAACAAGGGTTGCGACCCTTGTAATGAACATTCTTGGGCCGCACAAAAATCATGCAGTCCCTTTCCAAGCGGGAGGCCGTTCCGTTTCCAGAACAACCCATCGGTCGGTTTCCGTTTGAGGAAATGCGACTCGGAACTTATCTACTTCTATTATAAGCGCTTTCAGGCGCTTGTGAATAGACGAATTATTGTTTTTCGAATTTTTTTTATCCGCCGCATCCGCCTTCGATCAAGTGGATCAGGATCACATCGTAACCCAGGCTGGCGGCGATGTCACACGCCCGCTTCCCCTCATCGTTTCGTGCGTTGCGATCCGCACCTTCCGCCAATAATCTCTTGACGGATTCCAGGTCTTTTCGAAGCACCGCCTCCATCAATGGCGTGTTCATATGCACTCCACGAACCCTCGTGTCCAGAGACAATCGGCACAGGACGGGTTTTGCCCTTTACAGTCGCATTGGGAATCGTTGATATAGTCGCAGGAATCCACCAGGTCGCAATCGGGGCAGGACGGAAAGCGGTTGGCCAGGTTCTGCAATCGTAAATCGCGGTATTGCCGGGTGTCCCAGATTTCCTTCATCGTGTTTTGATTGACGTTGCCGTAATGATACGGATACACCTGCTTTCTGCGACCAAAGACATATTCTACGGAAGGATGGGCGAAACGATAGCAGGAGGAAACATTCCCGTCCGAATTGATCGTCATCGTCCCGTCTTCGATGAAGACGCATTTACGCTCCGTCTTGAGTTCGATGTTGGGGAACTTGACCTGGAGTTGGTTGCTTAAACAAAGGTTCAACCATTCGTTGCGTTTCTGCTTCATGCGCTGGTTATCGTGCAACGCATAGACGATCTTGTCCGCATCCTCCGCATTTTGGGGCAACAGATTGGACAAGACGAGTTTCATGAATCCGTGTTTGTGTAAAAGCGGGATCAAACCGGACACATCGTCGATATTGTATTCGCTCAACACCAGTTGGGCGATGAGGAACGGACGATGCAATCCCAGTTCGGTGCGACGTTGGATGAGTTTTGAGACATTGTCGAACAATCGGGTGAGGTCGAAATTACGGATGACTTCGAACGTGCCGGGAAGCCCGTCGACGGAAATGATGACGCGCTCGAAACGCCTCGCCAAGGTATCGATCGTTTCATCGCTCCAGTAAAAGGCATTGGTCGTAATACTTAGGGTCACATCGGGTAAATCCTTAACGATCTGATTGAAGCGGGTATGGGTCGTCGGTTCCCCGATGCCACCCAAAACGATCTCTTCAAGGTCCGGATTGGCATGCAAGTCGCGCAAACATCGCTCCAAGGTTTCCGGACTCATTTCATGCAGTTCCCCACCCCAATTCTGACGAAAACAACTGATGCAATTCAGATTGCACCGTTGCGTCAATTCAAGGTAGACTTTACGTAACGTTAGTTTTTCAAGCACGGTATTCACCTCAAGCGCTTTCATTGTACCATAGTTGTAGTTTGATCACAAAATCGAATTGTTTCAGGATTGGACAGACTTGATTTGTTTCTTTCGTTGATTCAAACGCTTAAAAATGATACAATTGCACGGAAATCAAATGATATGAGAGGATTCCATGATGAAAGAAATCGCTTTAGGCCTATTTGCCATAACTTACGTCTGTTTATTGATGTTTCCGAAACGCCGATCCTACATCGCTTTGGCTTCGGCCGTCGTCTTTGTATTGATCGGAATCTTACCGACCGGAGACATTTTGACCGCGATCGACTGGAACGTCATTCTGATGATCGGCGGTACCATGGGGATCGTATCGCTCTTCATCGAGTCCAAGATGCCATCCCTTCTGGCCGACATCATTCTCGACAAGATGCCCAACGTGAAATGGGCTGTGATCGCATTGGCCTTATTCGCGGGGATCGTCTCCGCCTTCATCGACAATGTGGCGACCGTATTGATGGTCGCTCCCGTCGCCGTCGACATCGCGAAGAAACTGAAGATTTCCCCGGTGAACGCGATTATCGCGATCGCCGTATCCTCCAACCTGCAAGGGGCCGCGACCTTGGTCGGCGATACCACGTCGATCCTTCTTGGCGGCGCAGCGGGTATGAATTTCATGGATTTCTTCTTCTACCAAGGAAGAATCGGGATTTTCTGGGTCGTACAAGCCGGTGCGATCATCTCCGCTTTTATCCTGTTGTGGTTGTTCCGAAAAGACAAACAACCGATCCATTTGACGGAAAAAACGATCGTGAAGGATTACTTCCCGACGATTCTGCTGTCTTCGATGGTATTGTTGCTGATCGTGGTCTCGTTTGTCCCTGAATCCAACAAGCTTCCTGAAACCAACGGTTTGATCTGCGTCGCCTTGATGGTCGTCGGATTGATCCGTGAAGGATTGTTCAAAAAGAACCCTTCCCGGGTCGTCAGCACTTTCCTTGAAATCGACGTCCAGACCATCCTGTTGCTCGCCAGTTTATTCGTCATCATCGGCGGCATCAAGGAAGTCGGCATCATCGACGATATCTCGAAACTCTTCGTATCGTTCGCGGGGGATAATCTCTTCGCCATCTATACCTTGATCGTCTTCGCTTCGGTCATCATCTCCGCCTTCATCGACAATATCCCTTATGTCGCCACGATGCTTCCCGTCGTCGCCTCCATCGCCCTGCAGCTGAACGTCGACCCGACCATCCTCTACTTCGGCTTGTTGATCGGTGCGACCTTGGGTGGAAACATGACGCCGATCGGCGCTTCCGCGAACATCGCCGGCTTGGGGATCTTGCGTAAAGAAGGCTATGAAGTCAGCAGCGGAACCTTCATGAAGATCGGCATCCCCTTTACGTTAGCCGCCGTCCTTACCGGTTATGTATTGATTTGGTTCATCTGGATGTAGTCAGTCGACGATTCTATAAATCAACATCAACACCCCAAGATATAGCAGACCGATCAAAAGCAACCCGATCCATCCAAGGTTCGGGTTTTTTATCGCTTCTTCGTCCGCATGAACAAGACATTCATCCCACACCCCTTTCGGTAATGTCTTGATCGTCAATGCGATGCCGATCGGTAAGATCAAGAGATCGTCGAGATATCCGATGACCGGGATGAAGTCGGGGATCAGATCGATCGGCGACAAGGCATAACCCAATACAAGGACGGGGATGATTTTGTAGATCCAATGGACTTCTTTGTTTCGATAGAGAATCGTCAAGGCATGTAACTGACGCTTCAGTTTCTTCATGTTCTTTCACCAAGCAACTTGATCATCAAAATGAAATAAGGCAACGCCTTGTCGAACGAGTACTTCAGATCGATCCGTTCGCTGACTTTATGGGCGTCTTTCCCGTTGGGTCCAAGATTCAAGAACGGGATGTCCAGTCGGCTCAACGCTTCAAGGGGCAAGTCATAGATCGCATTGAATCCCGCGAACCAATCGCCGAGTTGTTTCGGATCCACATCCCCTTCCAAACCGAGGTAGGACATATCGCTTAAGCCTTGATAGACCGGATCGACCGTGAAGGTCGTTTGATTCGCGACTTGCTTGATGAACTTAGTCGTACTTTGAACGATTCTTTCCTGGGTCGCATTCTTTGTGCGATGAGGATAGTACGGAGGGGCGAAGAACGGGACCACGAGGATATCATCCGAGGCGAGGGCATCGAGGCTACGTTTCACCAAATCGACCGCCCGCTCCCTTACGTCCTGGATCTTGTCGTCCGCTTTCAGACTCACATTCAGTTCGTTAAGCCGTTTGGTCAATTCAGGATAAGCAAGAACGGTGATGACGGGTGAAATCCGGTTGATTTTCTTGCCGATGATTTGTTCGATTTGCTGATGGCGTTCAAGGAACTGGGTTAGCGCTTCGTCGCAGGCAATTTCGATTTCATGGATGAAACGATCCATGACTTGAAGCGGGGATGACGTCAGCGTCATCACATTGAAGTAAGCGTAAGAGAAGATCGGGGTTTGAACGGTGTAGTTCGATTTTAGGTCGGCTTGTTTCAAACAGACCGGGACCGGGGTCGATGCTTTGCCTAAAACGTCGCTGAAAACGGGATTCAATTCCATTCTATTGACCACGTTGGACACGATGAGGTTGGGGTTGAAACCGAAGAACGGCTCTCCGACATGGGTTTCCTTCCCTCGTACGACAAGACATGGCAGACATTTCCCGGCACATCCCGTATGGATGCGGAATTGGTTCTCCGGTCGGTCGGAAGCGATGTCGGGTTCGCTGACCAAACAGGCGATGAACGTCAGCCCTGCTTCTTGCATGGTCACCAGTTCTTTCACCGCTTCCAGCATCCCCCGTGAATTCACTTCTTCATCGGGCGTACTGACCAACAAGAGGTTCGTTTTCAACTCGTCGGGATGATCGTGGAAATGTCGAAGCGCTTCGATCCCGGCCGATAAACCCCATTTCATGTCCGCACTCCCGCGTCCGAAAAGATAATCGCCCGAATCCAAATCCATTTTCGCTTCGATGCTTAATCGACTTGGATTTTCTTTAAGTCGTCGCGTGAGTTCGATGGGATCAAAAGCCATCTCCGCCAATTCGCCGTAGTCCTCGATCCCGACCGTGTCGTAATGGCTCAGCAGAATGAGCGTCTCAGGTGTCGGAAAGTTGCACTTCATCAAAGCGAAGACGCATGAACCCTCTCCCTTGCCGAGTTTCACGGGTACTTTCCATACAGCCCCGGGATGTTCATTGAAGTAACCGATATTTTGAATCTCTTGATACAGGAAATCCCCGAAGGTGATTTCCCCTTCGGTTTCGCTGATGCTTTGCATATTGACGAGACGTAGATATTGTTCGATCGCGCGTTGTTTGTCCATGTTGTTCTCCACAGTATAAGACTAGTATACTTCCTGTCGACGCAATAGAAAACCCCGGAATGCCGGGGTTAGTGTTTACTGTATCCGAATTCGAACGCCTGAAGGTTGGCCTCGTTGAGTTCGGGTTTCTTCCCCCCGAACTTCTCCAAGATGACGTCCTTGGCGTCTTCTTTTGAAAAGACATCCATCGCATAGATCAAGGCGCCGAAGGCGACCATGTTCTGCGACTTCATCGCGCCGGCTTCTTCCGCCAACCCCGGGAAATCGCAGGCGATGACCTTCACATCGGTTCGGGATAAGGGGTGGTCGATCATCGCCTTATTGACGATGACCGTTCCGCCGGGGGCGACTTTCGCGAGGAACTTGTCCAGCGAAGGACCGTTCATCGCAAGCAGATGCGTGATCCCGCTGGCGATGATGGGGGCGGCGATCGGTTGATCGTCCACGACGACGTGGCAATTCGCGGTCCCGCCGCGCATTTCGGGTCCGTAGGATGGCATCCAGCTGACTTCCTTGTTGTTTTTCATCGCAAGCAGCGCGACCATCTGACCGACGGACAAGACGCCCTGTCCGCCAAACCCCGCGCAGACCAACTTGATCGGTTTCATTGGTTGGCCCCCTTGTCTTTGTAGACACCCAAGGGATAATACGGGATCATGTCGTTCTTGATTTGTTTCAAGGCATCCAACGGCGTGACGCCCCACCCGACGTTGCAGGTGGAGAGGACTTCGATCATCGAGAACCCTTTTTTGTCTTTTTGGGCTTGGAAGGCTTTTTTGATGGCGGTTTTCGCCTTGCGAACGCTGACCGGGTCGATGACCGTCACGCGTTCGATATAGTAGCTTCCCGGTATCGTCGACAACATTTCCGACATCCGGATCGGTTCGCCTTGCAGCGTCGTATCCCGTCCGAAGGGCGACGTGGTGGTCACGTGTCCCGGAAGGGTGGTCGGAGCCATTTGTCCGCCGGTCATGCCATAGATCGCATTGTTGACGAAGATGACGGTGATGTTTTCACTGCGATGGGCCGCATGGACGATTTCGGCGGCGCCGATGGAAGCCATGTCCCCGTCGCCTTGATAGGTGAAGACGGTTTTATCCGGATGCGTGCGTTTGACCCCGGTCGCCACGGCCGGTGCACGACCATGCGCGGCTTGGATCATGTCGCAGTTGAAGAATTCGTAACTCATGACCGAACAGCCGACCGATGCGATCCCGACCGCCGTGTCCAGCAGTTCGAGTTCTTCCAGGACTTCGGCGACCAAACGATGGATGATGCCGTGGGTGCAACCCGGGCAATACGTGAACGGGACGTCGGTCAAGCCGCGTGTTTTCTTAAAAACCGTCGTTGTCATTGTCCGAGCACCTCCTGATGTTTCTTGAATTCAGCGACCAGCTCCAGCGGTTCGAAGATGTTTCCACCCATGCGTCCGTAGAAATGGACCGGTGTGTCGTATCCGACCGCTAACTTCACATCCACCAGCATTTGTCCGCTGGACAGTTCGGCGACGAATATGAACTTCATCTTCTTACTGAAACGATGGATTACTTCATAGGGGAAGGGCCACAGTGAAATCGGACGCAACAGCCCGACCTTGACCCCTTCGGACCGAAGTTCGTCGACCGCCGACTTGGTGATGCGGGATGGCGTACCATAGGCGACGAACATGTATTCCGCGTCGTCCATCTTGTACTCTTCCCACATCGTTTCGTTTTCTTCGATGGCACGGTATTTCGCCTGAAGATGCTTATTGTGGTTTTCCAGATCGTCCACGTCCAAATGCAGGCTGTTGACGATGTTTCTGGGACGTACCCCGGAATTCCCGTCGGCCGCCCATGGGAAGGCTTCGATGTCGATCGGATTGGGATCCAGTTCGACCGGTTCCATCATCTGACCGATGACGCCATCCGCCAAAACCATGACCGGGTTGCGGTATTTCGCCGCGACGATCAAGCCCTTGCGGACCAGACTCGCCGCTTCTTGGATGCTGGCAGGCGCAAAGACCGGAACGTGGTAATCCCCGTTCCCGCCACCGCGGGTGGCTTGGTTGTAGTCGCCTTGTGACGGAAGGATCCCGCCCAATCCCGGACCGCCGCGTGAAACGCTGACGATCAGCGCCGGCAGTTCGGCCCCTGCGCAATAGGAAATGCCTTCTTGTTTGAGGGCGATCCCCGGGGAGGAGGAAGAGGTCATGGATAACGCACCGGAAGCCGCCGCGCCGTAGACCATGTTGATGGCCGCGACTTCGCTCTCGGCTTGGACGAAAACGCCGCCGCTGGAACGCATGTATTTCGCCATGTATTCGCAAAGCTCGTTTTGAGGGGTGATCGGGTATCCGAAGTAGGCACGGCAACCGGCGACGATCGCCGCTTTCGCGATCGCTTCATTGCCTTTCATGAGTTGTTTTGCCATTATTGATCCACCCTTTCCACCGTAATGACGACGTCGGGACACATCAGTGCGCAGCTGGCGCACGCGATGCATTTCTCGGGTGCGAACGCATGGCTCGGATGATATCCGATCGCGTTGACCTTGGTTTGGTCCAATTCCAGAATATGGACGGGACAGACGTTGACGCACAGTCCGCATCCTTTACAACGATTCTCATCGAAGGTTACGATTCCTCTCAAATGGAGTCTCCTTTCATCCAATCCTTACGGAGGTACCAACGGTCCACCGCCAAGATCGGGGAATGTATTTCATGCTTCAAGTCTACCATAAAACGTGCATCTAGCATCGTGAAAACGACGGGAATTTGCACTTTCGCGGCGAAACGCTCGATTTCGCCGTTGGAATGCCGAATCAAGTCCAAATCGGTTTCACTCAAGAGATGCGTATTGTGGACCAACCCCGTGACGGGAAGGTTCTGTTTCCTCAATTCTTCGATGAATGCTTCGACACTTCTCAGATCACTCTCTTCGCGCATCAGGTTAACCACCAACCAAACCTCGCACATGCCCAGGACATCCTGAAAGAGGGTCAAGGGATGCGTCCCGGCGATACTACCCGCCAAATCGACGACGACATTGTCGCCGCGGGTGATGTAGGTCCCTACATCGCCGCTAAGTCCCGGCAGATCGGCGTTGGCCGAGTTGTTGGTGTTGTTCCCGATGACGACGACGCCCAATTCCTTCAATAACCCGTGGATTTCACGCGGTCTGAAATAAGGGTTCAACACATCGAGGTCCGCCAGGAAACAAGGCGCCTGAGTTAAAGCGTATTGGATGGCGAATTCGCTTTTACCGACCCCGTACGGACCGGTGCAAATCACGGCGCGTTTCATTTCCCAAGATAGATGGAACTGATATTCCTCATCATTTCGATGCGCTTTTCAGCCATGGTGTCGGCGACCAGATAGGTCGGGGTATTGGTTTCTTTCGAAGTACGGATGATTTCGCGGATCCGGTCGTAGATGACGTCGACTTGACGAACGACGGAGTTGTAGTCGTAACCGATGATTTCCTGATAGACATTGATCAATCCGCCGGCGTTGATGACATAGTCCGGGGCGTAGAGGATGCCCATGTCGTGGATTTTCTGTCCGTCGACGGCCGATTCTTTTAAAACGTTGTTCGCACAGCCCGCGATGATTTTGCACTTCAGGGTCGGGATGGTTTCTTCATTGATGATCGCACCCAAGGCGCACGGGCAGAAGATGTCGACATCCAAGCCGATGATCTCTTCCGGTTTGACCGCCGTCGCGTTGAATTGTTTCACCGCTTCGTCGACGCGTTCATTGTCGATGTCGCTGACAAAGAGGATCGCGCCTTCATCGGCGAGATGTTTACAGATGATCATCCCGACATGGCCTAATCCTTGCACGGCGACTTTCATGCCGTCCATCTTCGATGTCCCGGTCAGTTCTTTCACGCACGCCTTGATGCCCTTGTAGACACCAAGAGCGGTGAGCGGCGAAGGATCACCGGACGTGTTGCGAAGTCCCGTGACGTGCTTGGTTTCCATGTGGATGTATTCCATGTCTTCCGGCGTCGTACCGACATCTTCGGCGGTGATATAACGGCCGCCCAGCGATTCGACATATTTACCGTAGGCACGCCAGAACGCCTCGCGACGCACCGTGTCCTGACGAAGTTTCTTTGAGTTCCCGATCAACACCGCTTTGCCTCCGCCCAGATTCAACCCGGCGCAAGCCGCCTTCTTGGTCATCCCGCGCGCCAAACGCAAGACGTCGAGCACCGCGTCATCCTCGTTGGCATATTCCCAAATGCGGGTTCCGCCCAACGCCGGACCCAAGGTCGTGTTGTGGATGCAGATGAGTCCTTTTAAGCCTGAACTGCGATCATGCATGTAGACCAACTGCTCGTAACCGTACTTCTCCATGTAATCGAATTTTTCCATTGTCCCTCTCCTGATGCGGTTCCGCATATGGGTTCTTCCCGAAACATCCAAAGGCAAGTATAACAAATGATTTTCGATTTGACTTCCTTTTTTTGATTCATTTTGTTGTTTTCTTCATTTTAAATCCGATATTCATGGACACTCTTCATTTCATATGTGCCTTTTATCGGATTTTTTCAGTATTTTTTTGTTATTTTCATTTTTAATTCTTATCCCGCACCTCGCTTTGGATGATAACTCCCTGGTATTTATCGGATTCTTGGAAATCTCATCCCTGTTTACTTCAACTACAGTATAGCAAACTTTTTCACATGGATAGCATCCCGCCGGGGATTTCGGCGTGAGAATTATGTGAAATTCGACGTTTTTGTAATCGCTTACATTTTTCATTGAAAATGCATGAATCGGATTTCCTGAAACTTTGGAAACAAGTGAAGTAACCCGCTATCATTCGCCATTTCCATGGTTGAATCCCCTCTTCAAGGTATCGACCCGTAAAAAAGCACCTCCGTAAGGAGATGCTTTGACTACATGATTCGTAGGATTTTTTCTTCGATCTGCCGACTCGTCAACTCGAATTTATCCATCAAATAATCGGTGGTGCCCACCTCGCCGAACCGGTCGTCGACCGCGATCGTCAATTGCTTCGCGAGATTTCCGACTTCGGACAGCGCATGCGCGACGGCGCACCCCAATCCGTTGATCTTGTTGTGGTTCTCCGCGGTGACGATCAGTTTCTTCCCGACGGCTTCGCTTCGAATCAATGCTTCATCCAGGGGCTTCACGCTGAAACAGTCGACCACTTCGACCGAGATCCCCCGTGTCGCCAACGAAGTGCGCACGTTCAAGGCTTCATTGACCATCTCGCCGATCGCATAGATGACGATGTCGCTTCCCGGGGCGACGACGATCGCCTTCCCGGTTTCGAATTCGCTGGAAGGATCGTAGATATCCGGCAGGACCTTGCGGGTCGCCCGGATGTAGACGACGCCATCGATCGCCGCGGCTTCTTTCATGCACCATTTGAACTGCGTCGCATCGCTGGGTGCGAAGATGGTGATGTTCGGTAAAGCCCGCGTCATCGCCAAGTCTTCCATCGACGTATGCGTCCCGCCGTTGTGCGCCGCCCAGAACCCCGGATCGGATCCGTAGATCTTGAGGTTCGCCCGCTGGTAGACCCCCGACATATACAACTGGTCGAAGACGCGTCGCGTGGCGAAGGGCGCGAAGGTATGGATGAACGGGATTTTCCCCGTCAGCGACATGCCGGCGGCCGCCGAAACCATGTTCGCTTCGGAAATCCCCATGTTGATGCATCGGTCGGGATGGTTCTTGAATACCTTGGCGACCCCGGAAGCCCCTGCCAAGTCCGCGTCCATGACGAGGATCGAAGAGTTGCTTTCAATTAATTCATTCAGTGTTTCCTGATAGACCGCCCGGATTTCCTTGGGGGTCTGGACCGTTGCGAATCGGATGTTCATTGTCGTCCCTCGCTTTCCACTTTCTCGCTTAACCGCTGGATCAACGACGTCAATGCATCCTTACTATCACCGCTGAATCGGATGTGGTGATTGTCGAAAAGGTTCTCGAAATACTCGTCGCCTTGCCCCTTCACCGTATCCAGAACGATGCACTTCGCTTGGTCGTCGATCGAATCCAGCTGTCGGATCGCTTCATAGATCGCGTCGACATCGTTCCCTTTGACGCGCAAACAGGCGAATCCGAACGCTTCCATCTTCATCACAAGGTCGAAAGGATTCATGATGTCTTTCGTCAATCCATCCAACTGCTTGTGATTCTCGTCGATGAACACCAGAAGGTTGGATAGTTTTTGATGCGCGGCGAATTGGAACGCTTCCCAAACCTGTCCTTCGTTGGCTTCCCCGTCCCCGACGATCGCAAAGACGCGGTTGGGTTTCTTGTCCAGTTTGAACGACATCGCGACCCCCGTCGCCAGTGAGATCCCCTGACCCAGCGAACCGGTCGTCACGTCGACCCCGGGGGTTTTCAGACGGTCGGGATGCGAGGGCATGAGCGTTCCGTTTTCATTCAGCGTGTCCAGCATCGACAAGGGGACGTACCCTTTCAATGCAAGGGTGGCGTAGAGCGCGGGTCCGGCGTGGCCCTTGGAGAGGACAAACCAGTCCCGGTCTGGCCATGCGGGGTTCTTCGGATCGATTTTCATCACCTGTCCGTACAAAACGGCAAGGGTTTCGACGATCGAGAAGGATCCGCCTAAATGACCGAATCCTCTCTTAGAAAGCATCTTCGCCGTTTCCAATCGGATCAAGTCGGCGAAACGCTTGATTTTTTCAGTTTCCATAGGCCTCCATTAAGAAGGCGTTATGCTGAGATAACGCCTTGTTCTTTCAGATAGTCACTCAGTTTCGCTTCAAGTTCAGGCACCGAGATGATGTTTTGAAGCACGATGCACGGACCGTAGGCCGACAGGATGTCGACCATGTCCTTGCCGCAAACGAAGAGGTCGGCAGCCCCTTTATAGACGTCCGTCGCCGCGCAATGCGCGACTTCGACGTCTTCCACCCCTAATTTCTTCAATACTTTGTTGACGTTCATTTCGACAAGGAACGAAGATCCAAGTCCGCTGCCGCAAGCGCATAAGATTTTTTCGAGTTTCATGTTGTACCTCTCTCGGTCTTATTTTAAACCAGGGAGAGGATGATTTCCATCCTCTCCCGGCTTTCGATTAAGATTTCGCTTTCTTGGGAGCGACGACGTTGTAAACGATGGGAAGGACGAACAATCCGACGCAGACCGCCAGTAATCCGGTGCCTTTGACGAAGTTCGCGATGTTTCCGATCAAGATCCCGACGGCCGTGAAGTCGGCATCGGAGAAGGTCGTGTTGGCGAAGCCGAGCGAACCCATGACAGGCATCAGCATCGCAGGCAGGAAGGTAATCAATAAACCGTGTCCGAAAGCCCCCAGGATGGCGCCGCGGCGTCCGCCGGTCGCGTTTCCGAAGACACCGGAGGTCGCGCCGCAGAAGAAGTGCGGGATGACACCGGGAAGGATCAAAGCGGGATTCAAGGTGCCTTGCAGGGCGAACAGAATGGCCAATCCGACCAAACCGCCGGCGAAGGAGACCAAGAAGCCAAGCAGAACTGCGTTTTCAGCATACGGGAAGACAACCGGGCAGTCCAACGCGGGTTTCGCATCGGGGACGATCTTTTCGGAGATCCCTTTGAACGCCGGGACGATTTCAGCCAATACCAAGCGGACACCGGCCAAGACGACATAGACGCCGGCCGCGAAGGTCAAGGATTGGATGATCGAGAACAAGAACCAATGCGTACCGCCCAAGACCGTCGCGTCGAAATCCGGTTTGATGACGGCGGCGAAGGTGACCAGGACGAAGAAGATGAACATCGTCAGCGAGATGGCGACGGAAGTGTCGCGCAGGAAGGATAGACGTTTCGGGAATTTGATGTCTTCGGTCGATTTCGAACCTTTTCCAACCAAGGAACCGATCCAGGCGGAGAAGACGTAACCCAAGGTGCCGAAGTGGCCGAACGCGATGGAATCGTCGCCCGTGATCTTGACCATGGTCTTCTGGGCGATCGCCGGGAAGAACACCATCGTCAAGCCTAAGAGCATCGATCCGCCGACATACAGTTGCCAGCTACCCGATTCCAAGCCGCCGACCGTCAGAACGACGGCGATCAAGGCCGCCATGTACAGGGTGTGGTGACCGGTCAGGAAGATGTATTTCATGCGGGAGAAACGGGCGAGAAGCAGGTTGGCGACCATGCCCAAGGCCATGATGATGGCGGTGTCTTTCGCATAGGTATTCAGAGCCAATGAAACGATCGCTTCATTGTTGGGGACGACCCCTTGGACGGCGAACGCGAAGTTGAACAGGTTGCCGAAATAGTTCAGCGCTCCGACCAATACCCCGGCGCCTGCGCCGATGACGATGAATCCAAGAATCGTTTTGATGGTTCCTTTAATGACGACTTCGATCGGTTTCTTCTGAGCGACAAGCCCGATGAGCGCGATCAAGCCGACGAGGATGGAAGGCGTGGATAGGATCTGCTGTAGGAAATTCAGAAATTGCTCCATGGTATAGTGTTTCCTCCTTTATACCTTTCCCTTTACTGCAAAGAATACTTCTCGAAGAGCGAATAGATCTCTTCGGGGCTACCGGCCGACAGCAACTTCCCGACCGAGGCGTCGTCCCCGAGGAATTCGGAGAGGTGGACCAGGGTTTGCAGATGGGACGTCGAGTCTTCCGCCGCCAAGGTAATCAAGATACGGACTTCATAACCATCGGGTGTGAACTTCACGGGTTCTCTCAGCAACAGAATCGCGATCTGCTGATGGATCACCCCTTGGTCCGGTCGGGCATGCGGTAACGCGATTTCCGGCGCCAGGACGTAATAGGGACCATAGATCGAAGTGTTCGTGAATATGCCGTCAACGTATCGTTCTTCGACGAATCCATGTTCGATCAAGGGGGCGACCGCGAGGCGGATCGCCTCTTTCCAATCCTCCACTTTCTCTACGATGCGGATGTTTTCGACAGACAATAGTTGAATCATAAGAACTTCTCCAATCCGTTGTTCAACTCCGATCGGTTGAACTTCACTTGTATTTTACCCAGTGACCCTGCTTTGCGTGAAGAACAATGTTTACATTGTGGTTTGTGCAAAACTTGGCAAGGTCTAGACGAGCTTACGATAATCATAGATGGTCTCCCCCGTTAAGATCATGAAAAGAAATAGATAGACGTAGAATCGCGCATTGATTCCGCTGACAAGAACATCGCCAAGCATCGCGATCAGAAAGCAGATCGACAAGATGGATTTCATACGGAGCGCTTGATGGTTCCATAAACTTTGAATCAGATTCTCCCTCGGCAAAACCCCGGTTTTCGCGAGGGCGATCTGCAAGCCATTATTCTCAATCGAGGGTACGACGATGGTTTCGTTTAATCCGTCCTTGTCTTTCGTGAAGCGGACCACCGATGCGCATTTGGATTCGACACGTCCCAGCGGCGCATCGCTGATCACGACCAACCCCTTGAGACGGACGTCGTGACGGATCAGGACCGACATGAGGTCCTTACCGATCGAACGGCTTTCCTGAACAACGTTTCCATCCAAACGGACGACATGATCCCCGCTTTCATAACATTCCAGGTCGAAGGCGACCCGCTTCCCGTTCTCGTGTTGAAAAGCGTCCTTCGTTTTGGTCGTATAGAGGATGGTGTTCACGCCGCATTCCTTCAGCTGTTTCACTTTGGTTTCGACGTATTCCCATGTCCTTGGACGGAGGATGGTGTCGCAATTCAGCAACACGTTGTCAATCTTGGATATCGTCATACGTTTCCTCCTGCGCGGTGATTTCTTCGAAGAACGAAATCACATCCTCGCATTTCATTGTTTCAAGTTCCCTCAAGTGTTCTTCCTTGCTGATGATCTTCATCAAATCCTTCATGATCCCGAAATGGCTGCTCTTGTCGATCGGGGCCAAGACGAACAGCATCGACACGTCGCGACCCATCATCGACACCGGCTCATCCAAAAGCAGCAGACTGAACCCCAAACGATTGACCCCGTCCTGGGGTAAGGCATGGGCAAGGGCGATCTTGGGACCGATGACGATATACGGACCGAACTTCTCGACATTGGCGATCATGGTGTCGATGTATCGCTGTTCGATGGCGTTGGACGCAAGCAACGGCGCGCTGGCCAAGGCGATGCCGGTCTGCCAATCCGCGACCTGTCGGATCCGTTTTACTTTCTCCAACGAGATGACGTCGCTCAGGCGGATGGAACCGTTACGGTTTCGCGCCTCGACCAAGGAATGGGGACGGTACAGATGCGTCAAATCCTTGCGCAGTTTCTCAAACGACTCGCCGGAAACATAGTTCTGGATGATCCTCAGGACGTTGTCCAAGCCGACGTTCCCGTTCTTGTTGACCGTGCCGGTTTTCGCGATCCTCGACAGGATCCGGATGCGGTCTTCTTCCGTCAAGACGGGGTTCACGCGGATGACCGGCAGGCGGCAGTTGACGTCGACCGTCGAAATGATGAAATCCGAGACGCACAAATATTTCTCCAGGTCTTCCGATCCGACGACCCCCGACACCACGATGTCCGGATGGAGGCTTTCGACCTCGGCACGCAGCATGTAGGCCGTGGAAATCCCGTTGGGACAGACCAATAAAACGCGCGACGAGGTCGGTGCGTTGGACTTACGCCGCAAGTACCCTCCGAAATGGAGCGTGATGTAGGCGATTTCGCTCTCCGGGATCGGCATCCCCAGGCGCTGTTTCAAGACGGAAACGGATTTGGAGGTGATTTCGAAGAGGTCGGGGTAGGCATGGACGATGTCGGCCATGAGGGGGTTCCCGATCTGAATCCCGTACTTATAGCGATAGATCGACATCTGCAGATGCTTCGCCAGCATGTCGACCAAGGGTTCCTTGTCTTCGAATTCGATGCACGCCAAGCGTTCAAACGCCAAGACGAGTTCCCGGGCGTCGTCATACAGCGCATCGGACTTCTCCCCCGCTTCCTCGGCGATCGGGATTTGGACGCGCGAGCCCAAAAGGTGGATGGCGATGTAGATTTTCTCATTGCGCGAAAATCCGTCGAAATGCGTGTCGATCATCAAAAACTCCTTGGTCTCCACGATATCCTGGACATCGACGCCCGTGAGGTCCAAGCCTTCATGGCGTTGACGCAGGACATAGATCAAGGTCGCCAAGCCGAAGATCATCCCTTCGACGTAACTGGTTTGAAGCTTGCTTTCGATTTCACGCAGAACCTCCATGGTCTTGCGGACGTCTTGTTCGTCGTAGAACGGCAACTCGTCGAGGGCGGGAATCTGCCTGTTTTCGATCAATGGGATCAAAGGTGTAAGGTAATAGAGGAAAACGGCCTTCTGTTTGAAGAACGGTCCTTCGACCGCATAGCCGTTATGGTTTTCGAATTCCAGGTTCAACCCGTATTTTTCCAACTTTTGGCGAACGATTTTCATGTCCGCGAACACGGTGTTACGGCTCACGTCGCAGTATTTGCAGAGTTGCTCGACGAAAAGCGGTTCTTTCGACCCCAAGAGCGAACAGATCAATAGACGTTGACGCTCTTTCGGCGAGAACACGTAATAATTCACCGACTTCTGGTCGACTAATAGCTTTTGTATTTTCTCCCGTTGGACTTGCGTCAAAAAAATACCGCGCGTCCGTTCATTTTCAATCTCGGGGATGCGATGGGCGGATAGCCAATCGTTGATCTTCCCAAGATCGTAATAGATGCTTCGCTTGGATACATTCAGGGTCTTGGTCAGTTCGCTCAATCCGACATTGTCGCTTTTTTCGATCAAGGTCTTCAGGATGGCGACACATCGCGAATCAAGTTGCCAGATCATCTCATCACCTCGTGTTTATTCTATCAAACTTCATTCTACCCACAAAGAAAGAAAATTGCACAATATTTGTGCAATTTTGGGTTGGTATTATTCAAGATAAATCCGGTAATATTCGTCAAACGTCATGTTCTTGGTATTGAAGTCCTTTGCGGTTTCGATCCCGACATAGCGCCAGTGCCAAGCTTCGCTGATGTACCCCGTGATCGCCTGTTTGCTTTCGGTATAGCGCAGGATGAATCCGTAGTCTTCCGCGTTCTCCATCAGCCATTGGTATTCTTTGGTGTTCTTGAAGGTGGACAGCGACGAGGTCGAGGTGATGATGTCGACCGCCAAGCCGGTCTGATGTTCGGAATGTCCGGGACGGGCGGAATAAGTATCCGCCTGAGCTTTCCCGTCGTTTGCCACATAGCGGTTATAAAGCGTATTCTGCGTCGCATAGCTCCGATAGGACGAGGTGACCTTGGGATGCAATTCATCCCCGATCATCGCCTTACACATCGCGCTCAGCGCCAGCGCGGCTTCCTTGGTCATCACCGCTTTCCCGCAGACCGTGATCGTCGTCAACGCGCTGGGGACGAATTGCGACGATAGGTTGAAGTACTTGTTGACGAGAATCAGATTCCCCTTCGAAGTTTCTGCAGGAATGATCCCCGTATAGTAGGAACGGTCGGTCTCCGTATTGACCCGCTCTTGCACGTCACGCATCGTCGCATTCGGCACTTTTTTCCAATAGGTCAAATAGGTCGGAAGATCGCTGAGGATCGTCAGTTCGGACGTCACCAACGCTTCGTATTTCGCATCGTAGCCAAACGACGAGATTTCTTTGATCGTTTCATCGCTTAGCGCAAGCAATACATCCCCCGCCGTTTCGCTATATCCGGTATCCAGGATCAAACGATACATCGGCTCGGCCAGATAGGTTTTCCATCGATTCAAGAAAACATAACCTTCTAGTTTCTTGAGGATCGCCTCATCCGCTAGCAAGATCGTTTCCAGATCCGTCTTCGAGTAACCGATCTCGCGCAGTGCCGCATAATGCGGAACCGTCAACATCTCGACGATGTCTTCTTTGTATTCATCCACTAAAATCTCGGACAATTCTTCCAACCCGTGTTCGTTGATGACTTCGATCTGATCGTCGTTGTATCCGATCTTATTGAGTTCCCGATAATTCGGAATCGTGTTTTCCTTGATGAACACTTCGATGCGGTCCAAGGAGAGGATCAGCACCATCAAGATTCCGGCGATGACGACCCAGGGCTTCAGTTTTCTCTTTTTCATATCCATTCTCCTTCAAACATCTATTCTACCTCTTTATCAATGGATTATCACACTAACTTGATGATTGTCGAGTGAACTTTTCGAAAAATACTCGCTACGTGTTTTAGCTTCTCGACTTTTGCTGATGTATCTGTTTATTATGTCATTTGCCTTCATTGCTTAGATTATAACTCTACATCGCCGCTTCCTTAAGTAAATACTCGAACAACCCTTTTCGATCACACAGGAAATCCTCAGGATTCATGAAAAACTGCCGAATATTCTTTAGAGCATTCTTTTTACCTTCGCGAAAAATCGGAAGTATCCATTCACTAAAAGCAGCATCAAAGCAAGGCTCAGTTTCTTCAACTGTGAATTTACCATATTCGAACAGTCCCGATAAATACCGCTTGTCACCATCTATCGCTGGAAACATAATCCTGTAGCTAAAATCCGTATCCCAAACATCCTCTAAAATCGGCAGATTTTTATTATATCCTTTGACCGAAAAACAAACATTTACATAATATGTCGCCGCATAACTTGATTGAAAGAAGATCGACAGTACATAATCCTCATTTTCCAGGAAGTAGCCATTCTTTATTTTTACAAGTCCATATTTATAAAACATTTTCTTGCAGAGACTTTTAAATTCGTTCTTTTCCATTCCGCACAATTCTTCCTTTCATATTATGAATCGACAATTAAATGGAATCTTTATCGAGTGTCATAAAATCTTCGAGTAATCAAAACACTTAACATAATGCATTTTTCTAATCTATTCTGGAGATGGTTTTGAGTTAATGACCTGGATTGTTAATGACACACATAAATCAGGTGCTCTGCAGATCTCAACAACATAATTGCCTTCTAAGGAGAAATCGATTGTATGTTCGATTTCGAACTCTCCATTTCCTTCAGTATCAAATGGAACGATATTAACAATATCGACCTGTTTCGAAATCGTAGTCAGCTTTATTTCCCCATCACTCAGATCAAGTTCGTGATCTATTCCAATATAGTGTTTCAGTTTCGAGGGATATTTAAGATTTCGATCTTATTGAATTTTAAGCTTGCGTCACACCCAGCAAATGCAATCATCGAGAAAAGGATGATTATCATGAGTTTTGCACGTTTCAAAGATTTCATCTCCTTCCTTATGATTTTCGACATAGAATGGTCCTTTTATTTACATGAGTCTAATCCTGCTTTTCGATTATGTATACATATTCTAGATTCTCTTTCATGTTATTAAAAATGGTAATCGCATAAGGGATTTCTTGAATGAGGTCTAGAAGATAAGTATAGTCCTCCACAAGTTCCTTATAACCAGAAATCCACCCGGTAATCGAATCAGAATTGAATGAATTGCAGTGCCAATTGTAGGGCAAACTTGAATCGACGATGTCAAACAAATCACTTGGGAACCATTTCGGAGTAAAATACGACTCATTAACGATGAGAAATCTTACTTCATTTTTGAAGTACATTACACCATAACAATCATAGACTTTATCTACTACTAGATCGTACCCATCAGTCTCATGGTCGATAACAACTTGATTATCAATAATTACATAAAAATCATCATCAAGAGCACTTTTTTGACCACCCGGTTTAATGAGTGTTTCTAAGAGGCCTTTTCTTAATCGTTTGTTAGCAACACATTTTACTCTCATATGTCCCCCTTTTGCCCATAAGATCATCGATACTTTGTGATTTATGTACTTGATCGATATCGAACCTTCACGATATGTTTGATTCATCATAACCCAGATTTTTGATGTCGGTCAATAAAGAATCAAAAAACATCCGCAAGGTTTCTTGCGGATGTTATGTCGTTAGTCTTGTAGGTCTTGTTTGAGTTGGTCGTATTGCTCTTTGGTGATTTCGCCTCGTGCATAGCGTTCTTTGACGATTTGCAGGGGGTCTTTACGGGTGGGTGAAACCGGGAAACTGCCGTTTGCACGGTGGTCGCGGTCCCAGATCCACCAGATTACCAAGAGAATGGGGATCCACATCATGGTGTTTTCCTCCTTAGTCTTTCAGATCGTTGATCAGACGATCGAATTCTTCTTTTGTGATTTCGCCTTTCGCATAGCGTTCTTTCACGATGCGAAGCGCTTTGTTTTCGATGGGGGCGGCAAGCGGCGCGTTTTTATACGGACGACGGACGAAGTAAACGATCAAACCGATGACCAGTGCCCAAAACAGAATCATCAGGATCGGCATCAGCCATGCGTATTCGCCAAACCACCCCATATGTGAGAAACGGTCGATACCCCACCAACCATCGCGGAAACGATCAGCGTTGAAATTCATCATAGACAACCCTTCTTTCTTCCGGATCCTACCGGTACAACTGAATCATACCCTAACTTTGTGACAAAAGTGTGGCGATGCACTTTTGAGATAAAAAAATAACGGGAAACCCGTTATTCTAAGTCCGATTTGAGTTGGTCGTATTGTTCCTTGGTGATTTCGCCTTTGGCATAGCGTTGCTTCGCCACATCCAGCGGGACGTTGGCGCCAAGGGTTGCCGCCTGATGGACTGCGACGGCGCGTTTGAGGCGCGACCGGCGGACGAGGTGGATGATCAGGCTGATGACTGCGACCCAAAACAAGACATGGAGGAGGACGCCGAGCCAACCGAATCTCTGTACCATCCAGAAACGGCCGACGAAGCGGGCGGTGAATACGTTAAGTAAGAACATGGGGGTTTCCTTCTTTCGATCTCAAGTGACCTTGATGAGAACATTGTAGAAGAAGTTTGTTACGAAATTGTGGCGAAGAAATCAAGAAAGTGCTATTTTATGAGGTTTTCGGCTTCTTTGACGGAAAGGACGCGGCCATAGGAGACGACTTTTTCGTCTTTGACAAGGGCGGGCGTACTCATGACGCCGTAGCCGACGATGGTCTTCACGTCGGTCACTTTTTCGATCGTCGCGTCCAAACCGAGGTTTTTCGCGGCTTCACGGACGTTGGCTTCCAAACGTTGGCAGTTGGGGCACCCTTTGCCCAGGATTTTCAAGATCATGTTTCTTTCCTCCACCGGTTCTTCCGGTTAAATGAGTACGCTTTGGAATGCATTAAGCAGGAATCCGATCAAAATGATGCCCATCGAGACATACAGGACGAACATGCCGAGCAGTTTGGGTTTGATGACGTTCTTCAGCATCACGATGCTGGGGACGGAGAGGGCGGTCACGGCCATCATGAAGGAGAGGACCGTTCCGATCCCGACGCCTTTGGCGACCAATGCTTCGGCGATCGGTAAGGTACCGAAGATGTCGGCGTACATCGGGATGCCCACCAATGTCGCCAAGGGGACGGAGTACCATTTGTCTTGACCCAAGAGCGTCAGGATCCATGATTCGGGGATCCAGTTGTGGATCAGTGCGCCGATTCCGACACCGATCAATACGTACGGCCAGACTTTATGGAAGATTTCCTTGACTTGGGTGATTGCGAAATCGATGCGCTCTTTCCGCGTGAGGACGACGTCGTCCAGTTCCATCAACGGTGTTTTGAAGACGAAGGCTTCGATCTGGTCTTCCATCTTCAACTTCGACAAGAACGTGCCCCCAAGTACGGCCAACACCAATCCGACGACGACATAGGCCAAGGCGATTTTTCCGTTGAACACACTGACTAAAAGAAGGACCGAGGCCAGATCGACCAAGGGGGATGAAATCAAGAACGAGAAGGTCATCCCGATCGAGAGACCGGCGCTGGTGAATCCGATGAAGAGCGGGATCGAGGAGCAGCTGCAAAACGGGGTGATCGTCCCCAACAGCGCCGCCAGGATGTTGGCGCCGATCCCTTTGAAGCGACCCAGGATCTTGCGGGTCCTTTCCGGTGGGAAATAGCTTTGAATATAAGAAACGATGAAAATCAGGACGCACAAGAGGATGATAATCTTGATCGTATCGTAAAGAAAGAAGACGAGGCTGGCGCCGATTTGATCCAACGGATCCATGCCGAGTCGGGCGACGATCGCTTCGATCCCCTCTTTCAACCAATTCATTTTTAAGAAGACATCGTTAAACCAGAGAAAGAGTTCCATGTTACCTCCAACATATTGATATGCATCTATATGTTAACCCTTATATCGATGAATGTCAATGTACTAGAGTTCGCATTGCGCAATGAATTTCAGCGGGCGGAAGAGTTCCTTGAGTTGGTCCTGCGCGATCGGGTTGATGGCATAGCGCATCCAGATGCCGTCCTTGCGCACGGTGATGATCCCGCTGTCGACCAGTTTATGCATATGATGGCTCAGGGTCGGTTGGCTGATCGAGAATTTCTCAAGAAGATTGCAGGCGCAGCACTCCTTCCCGGTCAATGAAGTATAGATGGCATAACGGATCGGATCCCCCAACGCCTTGAAGATCAACACGGGGTCGATCGGTCGGATGAGTTTACGCAAGCCTTCATTCGCGGTTTCGACCGCCGTATCCAAGAGATCCTTGGCGTAGGGTTGAAGGCGAAGCTGCGTCCATTCCTGGGGTACGTTCGCATCGCTCTCGCGATAGGCTTCCATCGTCGGGGACAAGTCCAACTGGTGGAAACTGAATTGTAGTCCCTTGACGGAAACATAGGTCACGTCGTCGGCGATGTGGATCCGGACCCCTTCGATTTGCTGGTCGATCAGATTCTCCAAGATCCGTGCCACGTCTTCCTTGAAGTAATATTTCTTTCGAAAATAAGGGACCGCATAGTCTTTCTTCACATAGGCGTTCAGAAAGTTCATCGACGCGAAGAAAAGAAAAGCGGAATCTTCATCCACGACGGGTAGATAGGTCATGCGTTTCGCAAAGACGGCGTCCTCTTCGCGCAAGATTATCTCTTCATCCGGCTGGTCGTCGGTCATTTTAAGTATCAGTTCTTCGATCGTCATGGCATCTCCTTCACATCGACGGTTATCGATGTATTACCAATGAAGTATATCATAACTTCAAGAAAAAAACCTTCTTTCGAAGGTTAGAGTCCAAAACTTAAGGTGGCTTCGCAGACCAGGTCGTCCCCGACATAGGCTTTCGCCTCGGCGACGCCGTAGCGTGAACGCAGGTTTGTCATACGGCATTCCAGTCTCAACGTGTCCCCGGGGACGACCTTGCGGCGGAACTTCGCTTCCTTCACCCCGGCGAAATAGGCGATCTTCCCTTTCATTTCGGGGAGGCTGAGGACGGCGATCGCGCCGACCTGCGCCAGCGCTTCAAGGATCAACACGCCCGGCATGACCGGTTCGCCCGGGAAATGCCCGACGAAATAGGGTTCGTTCATCGTGACGTTTTTCAGTCCGATCGCATATTCCCCTTCTTTGAGTTCCAACACACGGTCGACCAAAAGGAAAGGCGGACGGTGCGGGATGATTTCCATGATTTGTTTGATGTCCATCAGTCCACCCACTTTTTTAAGCAAAGGCTGGCGTTATGACCGCCGAAGCCCAAAGAATTCGACAAGGCATAGGTATAGTCTTTTCTGATCCCCGTGTTGGCGATCACGTTGAGGTCGCATGCCGGGTCTTGTGAGCGTAGATTGACGGTCGGGGGAAGATAACCCATCTGAAGGGATAAGGCGCAGATGATGGCCTCGATCGCCCCGCTGGCGCCAAGGAGATGCCCGGTCATGGATTTGGTGGAGGAAACATAGAGGTCTTTGAACTTCTCGCCCCACACCGCTTTCACGGCCAAGGTTTCAAACGCATCGTTGAGGGGCGTCGAGGTGCCGTGGGCGTTCAGATAGGTCACATCGCTTGGTGTAATGCTGGCGGTATCCAAGGCTTGACGCATGGCGCGTGCCGCGCCCGATCCGTCGGTGCTGGGCGAAGTGATGTGATAGGCGTCGCAGGTCGCGCCGTAGCCGACGACTTCGGCGTAGATCTTGGCGTTGCGACGCAATGCGTGTTGGAGTTCCTCCAACACCAGGCAGGCCGAGCCTTCACCCATGACGAACCCGCTGCGCTCGATGTCGAAGGGGATCGACGCGCGATGGATGTCTTCGGTTTCGGCCAAGGCTTTCAGGGCGGTGAACCCGCCGATCCCCAAGGGCGTGATCGAGGCTTCCGCCCCGCCGGCGACCATGACGTCATGGTAGCCGTCCTTGATCGAACGGAAACAATCGCCGACCGCGTTGGCGGAAGCGGCGCAGGCCGTCACCGAGGATGAACACATCCCCAAGGCCTGAAGTTCGATCGCGATGTTGCCCGCGGCCATGTTGATGATGGATTTCGGGATGAAATACGGGGAGATGCGGTCCGCGCCGCGTTCCAACAGTTTCGTGTGTTCGGCTTCGATGGTACCCAAACCCCCGATGCCGCTGGAAACGATGACCCCGAAACGGGTACGGTCGAATTCAGCGGATGCCAGGTTGGAATCCGCATAGGCTTCGCGCGCCGCGACAAGCGCATATTGCGTGAACTTGTCGAGATTCTTCTTCTCTTTGGGGTTCAGGGTGGTTTCCCATTCGCCCGGTTTGACTTCGGCGGCGATTTTGACTTTATGGTTGGCGGTGTCGAAAGATTTGATCTTGTCGATTCCGCAGGTTGCTTGAAGCAGGCTTTCGCGCACTTCCGCAAGGTTGTTTCCGATGGGCGTAAGGGCGCCCATGCCCGTGATGACGACGCGTCGTGCCATGTTACATTACCATCCCGCCGTCGACGCCGATCGTTTGACCGGTGATATAACGGCTTTTCGCTGAGACAAGGAAAGAAACCAGATCGGCGACATCCTGCGCGCTACCGAAGCGTGCCAACGGGATCCGGCTTAACATCTGTGAAGTTTGGTCTTCGTTGAGTTTCAGGGTCATGTCGCTCTCGATGAAGCCCGGAGCGATCGCGTTGACCCGTACGTTGCGGCTGGCGACTTCCTTGGCCAGACTTTGGGTGAAGCCGATCACGCCGGCTTTGGAGGCGGCGTAGTTGGTCTGCCCCGCATTCCCCATGCGTCCGACCACGGAGGAAATGTTGACGATCGACCCGGCGCATTTCATGAGGTATTTCAGACTCGCCTTCGACATCATCCAGGTCCCTTTGAGATTGGTGTCCAGGACGGCGTCGTATTCTTCCTCGCTCATGCGTAGTAGAAGGTTGTCTTTGGTGATCCCGGCGTTGTTGACCAACACATCCAATCCGTTGAAGGAGGAGATGGCGCACGCGACGATGCGCGCGCAGTCTTCCGCTTTGCTGACGTTTCCTTGAACGACGACGCTTGGCGTATATGCATCGCATTTCGCCTTCACTTCTTCGGCCAACGCCTGGTTCCCGTTATAGTTGACCACCACGTTGTAACCTTCTTTCGCCAAGGTGATGGCGATGGCGGCCCCGATGCCTTTGGAGGCCCCCGTTACGATTGCGACTGGACTCATCGCGGATCTCCTTTCAACCCTTCAAGGGTTTCATTCAACGAAGCGATATCTTCCACATGGAAACATGCGGGTTCCCATCCCGATTTCTTGATGAAACCCGTCAGGGTGGTTTTCGGACCGATTTCAATGACCGTATCGACGCCTGCGTTGCGCAGGGTTTCAAGCGTTTGGGTAAATTGGACCGGATGGGAGACTTGTTTGACAAGGTTGGTCTGCAGGTTCTCTTGCGAACAGATGTCCCCGGTGAGGTTACTGACGATCGGTACCGTCATCGGTTTGACTCCGATTTCTTGAAACAGATCGTCCAGTTGTTTTTCGACGTTTGACAGAAGCGACGTGTGGAACGGTCCGCTGACCGGAAGTTCGATCAATCGACGCACGCCTTTTTCTTTCAGGAAGGCGACGGTCGCCTCGATGGCGACGCGCTCGCCCGCGATCACGATCTGACCCGGACAATTGAAATTACTGATCGCGCATACGCCGAGGTGGGCGTTCATATCGAGGGCTTCCTGGATGAGTTCTTGGGAAGTGGCGAGGACGGCGACCATCTTACTGTCGATGCCACTCACCGCTTCTTCCATCCATCGGCCGCGCAGGGTCGCGATGCGTAACACTTCTTCATCCGTGAAGACGCCGCTCGCAAAGCAGGCGGTGTATTCCCCCAGGCTGAGTCCGGCTACGACATCCGGGTTGATCCCGTTAAACTTCAGGGCGTTATAGGCGAGGATCGAGGTGAACACCAAGGCTTTCTGCGTATACTTCGTCTGGTTCAGGAGTTCGACCGGACCTTCTTGACATAATGCCACAAGGTCGCCATGCTTCTTGACGAATTCAAGGTTCGCCGGATGCTCGTAGAACTCTTTCCCCATGCCGAGGTACTGGCTGCCCTGGCCGGGAAACAAGAATGCGATCTTACTCATCGTTGTTCCCCTTTCAGTTCATCCATCAACTCATGGACGCTAACGATCTTGTCTAAGCGATAGCCGTTGGATCCGGTGAAGACCAGTCCGTTTTGCGGATCGCCGCTGACCGAGGTGATCAGGGCCTCGGTGATGCAATATGGGGTGGCCAAGGGGTTGCACGGCGTCAAGCAGTTGACGCAACGTTTCGCCCGGCGGAGTTCCCCGTCAAGCGCCGCCACGAAGGGTGTATTGACCCCCCTGCCCGGTAAGCCGACCGGGGAGATCGTGTAGACGATGTCTTCTTGTTTGGCATCGATCAGGATTTGTTTGAAATTCATATGCGCGTCGCATTCGTGGGTCGCGATGAAGCGGGTCGCCATCTGGACGCCGTCGGATCCTTGTTCGATCAGGTCGACGATGTCTTGATGCGTATAGACCCCGCCGGCGCAGAAGATCGGGATTTTGCGTCCGATGCGCTCTTCCACGGGGCGGACGACGTCGATCACTTCACGCAGGATCTCGCTGAGTTTTGGAAGATGGCCTTTGGCGATCTCTTCTTTAGAGATCCCCAAATGCCCGCCGGCCAGCGGTCCTTCGATGACGATGAAATCGGGGAGTCGCTGGGTCCGTTTCTCCCAGACGCTCATGATCAAACGGGCGGCTTTACCGGATGAGACGATCGGCGCCAATAAAATGGCGGGATTGGTGACGATCTGGGGCAGATCCAAAGGAAGCCCCGCCCCGCTGATGATCGCGTCGATCGGCTGCGTGTTCAAAAATTCCCAGATTTCTTTGTGTTGCTTGCCGGCGACCATGACGTTCACCCCCAACAAGCCTTTTCCTTCGCTCATCGATTTCGCCAAGGCGATTTCGTGGGTGAGGGCGCGGATGTTGGCTTGGAGGGAATTCCGGTAGAAGTCGCTCTCGCGATACCCGGGTTGGGCGGCGGAGATGACCCCCATGCCGCCTTCGCGCATCACGGCCGAGGACAGTCGGTG
>JAHFCO010000005.1 GCA_023249475.1 Bacillota bacterium
TTGTGGTCCTTTACTTCCTTTTGGTCTTCCCATCATGATCCTCCTTGGTTTTATCATATGAAAAAGTAGACAGGCTCCAAGATGTTTTTCTTGACTGTCTACTTTTAGTTTACTCCTTCACCGCGAGGAACGTTTCTTTTGATTTACGGGATCAGCCGGATCGACAGGATGTCGGGATCGGCCAAGAAGCGGGCATGGAAGCGGGTCGTCCCCAAGCCCTTGGATACGATCAAGGTCGAATCGCCGACCATGTGTTTTCCGGAAACATAGTTCATTTCACCACTGGTGAAGAGGGGGCCGAATAACGGGAGTCTCACCTGACCGCCATGGGTCGATCCGCTCAGGATCAAATCGGCGTCGACTTCGCCCAAGCGATCCGCCACGTCCGGCAAGGCGGACACCAACACGGTGAACGATTCGCTTGTCGTCCCCAGGAAAGACAGGTCGAGCTGGGAGAGATCGGGTCGGATGCCGGCCAGGCGGATGCTTTTCCCGGATCCGTTGTATACTTCGACCACTTTCTGGTCGAGCAGTTCCACGTCGCTTTGCATATAGAGGGAGGTCAGGACGCTTTCTTGTGCCCCGTCCTGCATGCCCAACACCGCGAACTTGCCTAGTGGCGCATCCATCAGTTTCAGGAAGTTGGACAGTTCGTTGAGTTGGTCCTCGCCAAGCGTCGGAGCCGACTCGTCCACAAGGTCGCCCCCGAAGATCACGATGTCGGGCGCCAACGCGTTGACTTGCGACAAGACGGCTTCGAAGTCATCCGTCCTGCCCGTCGCGTAGGCATGCAGGTCGCTGATGAAGACGATCCGGACATTCGCGAAGGTTGAAGGAAGTTGTTCGCTCTGGACGACATACGGTTTCACGGGATAGCGATGGATCGACCAGACCGTGGCGTCCAGCCAAAGCAGGGACCCGGCGAGGATCAGGGTCGCGAGGATCCCGATGAGGATGAGTTTTTTACGCATGGTGCTTCCTCCTTCCGTAATCGTAATTATAACGGTGTTCACGCAAAAAGGGAAGAAACGGATTGCATGCCCCGTTGAATCGTCTATAATAAATGCAGGAGGATTCCGCTATGAAACGATTGTTCGGCTTGGTTTTGATCGCAGGGGGCGTCTTGATCCTGCTTGCGAATTTCAAGGTCTTTCAGATCGACGATTTTACCAATTTAATCAACTACCTCTGGCCAAGCGCCTTGATCCTACTTGGACTGGCCTCGATGGTCGAACACCGGAGGATCACCGTCTGGGGGACGTTCCTTCTGATCATCGGCGGGGTCTACCTGGCGCATGCTTTCGGTTACCTGATGGGGAACGACCCGCAATTCATGATCCTGCCGGCGATCGTCATCGCCTTGGGCTTGGGGCTGTTGTTCGGACGCCGAGTCCCGGAAATCCGTTTCCCCAAAGAACCGATCCACATCAACCTGGGCCGCGATACGACTTCACGCAACGAGAGCGCGAAGAAGACCTATACCGCGTTTCTGGGCGGCTTGGACGAACGCGTCGTCGACGATGCGTTCACGACCTGCGAAGTCACCGCGATGTTGGGTGCGGCGGATATGGATTTCAGAAGCATCCGTTTCGCAGGCAACGAAGGGACCTTGACGCTCAACGCCGTGTTCGGCGGGATCGAGTGCCTTTTACCCAAGGATGTCCGTGTCGTCGCCACCGGGACCCCGATGCTGGGCGGGTTCGAGAACCGTTGCGTCGACGACCCCAACGCCTCGAAGACCCTGTATGTCAGTTACTCGGCGATGTTCGGGTCCATCGAGATCAGAAACTGAATCGAACGAAAAAAACCGGAGTCCATGGGATTCCGGTTTTCGTTTACTTGTTTTTCGCGTAGCCTGCCATCGCCGCTTTTTGGTTGAGGATGACGGGGACGACGATCGGGTTACGACGCGTTTTCTGATAGAGATACGGTTCAAGCGAACCGCGGATCGCGTTCTTCAGTTCACCGAAGGTCGTCTTGTTTTGCATCGTTTTCTTCAATGCGTCATAAACGATCATTTCGGCTTCCTTCAGTAGGGTTTGGTTTTCCTTGATGAAGACGAACCCCCTGGATACGATCGAAGGACGACATAGGATTTTATTGTATCTCGAATCGATCGTCACGATGACGGAAACCAATCCGTTGTCCCCCAGGATCTTGCGGTCGCGCAGGACGGAGGTGCTCAGTCCGGTCGCGTCGTTGCCATCGACATAGATGTCGTCGGTCTGGATGCGGGTGTCGGAGAGGAAGACTTCCTCGTTGCGCAGGACGACGGCGTCGCCGTTGGCGCAGATGAAGATGTTTTCCGGTTTGACGCCGGTTTCTTCCGCATAGGACGCATGTTGCTTCAGCATCTTGTATTCGCCGTGCATCGGCATGAAGAACTTCGGTTTGATCAATTGAAGCATCAGTTTCTGTTCTTCCTGCGAAGCATGCCCGGTGGTATGGATCGAGTTGAGCGGGCTGTTGGTCAAAACGTTGGCGCCGGCGCGGGTCAGGCGGTTGACGACGCTGGACACGCTGAGCGCGTTGCCCGGGATCGGACTGCTGGAGAAGACGACGGTATCGCCCGGGATGATCTTGATGAATCGATGTGTGCCGTTGGCGATCCGCGAGAGGGCGGCCAAGGGTTCGCCCTGCGAACCGGTACAAAGGATGCAGACCTTGTTGGCGGGGGTATGCGAAAGTTGTTCGGGTTCAAGGAAATGTTCGTCGCCGAAGGGGATATGGCCAAGTTTCTTGCCGATCTGGACGACGTTTTCCATCGAACGTCCGAAGACGACGACTTTACGTCCGCAGGTGATGGCCGCTTCGATGATCTGGCGCGTGCGGTAGACGTTGGAGGCGAAGGTCGCCACGATCATCCGTCCTTGCGCTTTGCGCGTGATCGCCAACAGGGAGGCCGCGACTTTCTTCTCGGAGATCGAGAAGCCGCTGACGCCTGAATTGGTGGAATCGCTCATCAACAGGGTGACGCCGATCTGGCCGATGTACGCCATGACCTGGTAGTCGGAATTGGATCCGACCGGGGTCAAGTCGAACTTGAAGTCGCCGGTTTCGACGATCCTTCCGTTGGGGGTGTTGATCAAAACACCGAGGCTATCCGGTATGGAGTGGACGGTGTTGAAAAAGCCCACTTTGAAATGTTTCGTTTCGACCCTGGACGTATCGTCGATCAGTTTGATCTTGACCTGGCTTTGCATCCGCCGTTCTTCCAACTTACGGTTGATCAGCGCGGCAGCGAAACGCGGCGCGTAGATCGTATCGATCTTGACCGACTGCATCAGGAAGGGGATCCCTCCGATGTGGTCTTCATGGCCGTGGGTGATGATCAGCGCGGCGATCTTATGTTGGTTGCGGACAAGGTAAGAATAGTCGGGGATGACATAGTCCACGCCCAACAGGTTTTCTTCCGGGAAACGGATCCCGCAGTCGATGATGATGATCTCATCGTCATGCTCCATGCAATACATATTTTTACCGACCTCGCCCAATCCGCCAAGCGCGTATACCAGCGTGTCGGTGGCACGGTTATATCGTTTTTCCTCAGACTCCGTCTGCACCGTGGCCACGGTGCCTAAATTCGTATTCGTCTTTTTCATAGAGACTCCTTTATCGCACGCTAATCGATGATGATCGCGTTTTCTTTAATTTCCCAGGGGTTTTCGGCGTTGATGTGGTCATAGAAGAGCACACCGGCCAAATGATCGATTTCATGTTGAAGGACGATCGCAAGATAGCCGTTGGCACGGAATTCGACCTCTTCTTGATTCATGACGTCGAAAGCGCGCACTTTGATGCGTGCGCTCCGGTAAACGTAACCCTGATGTTCACCTTCGACGGATAAACAGCCCTCGCCGAACTTCAACGCGGCTTTCTGAACGGAGTGGGAGATGATCTTGGGGTTCGCCAAGACCATTTCGATGGTTTCGACCTCTTCCCCGACTTCTTCATCGACCGATACGCAAATCAAAGCCCGGTGCACCCCGATCTGAGGCGCGGCGATTCCGACCGCCGGCTTCAAATTGAATTTCTCCGCCTTCTCTTCATCGCGTGAATCGCGTACGTAACGCAAGAGGGATTTCCCCAATGCGATGTCTTTTTTCATCATTGGAATCGGAACCGGCACCGATTTATTCCGTAGGGACGGATCGGTATCCTTCACGATGGTATCATAGTTTATTCTCATATCAAAACCTCGATTTTCCATGTTGGAAAAGAATTGGCAACGAGATGATTTCTTCAAACCGCTTCTTTATCGTTACCATTATAGCTTAAGTTGCTTTCGTTGTATAGATAAATGATGAATCAAACGGCGGTCTGTGGTAAAATTCAACGAAAAGGGGGACCTTGCATGAAGATATTCAAACGGGCTTTCATCGATAGCGTCCCGGTCATGATGGGTTATCTGGTGGTCGGCGCGGCGTACGGCGTCTATGCCGGCGACGCGGGGGTCTCCGCTTTCGAAACGATCGCCATGGATTTTATCATTTTTGCCGGATCCATGCAGTTCGTGACGGTGCGCTTGCTGAACCATGCGCCGGCTTTCCTCACGGTCGTCCTCTTGACTCTGTTGGTCAATTTCAGGCATCTTTTCTACGGTCTGCCGCTGATCGAGGAATATCGCGAAGCCAAAGGGTGGAAGGCGTATCTCGTCTATGCGCTGACCGATGAAACCTTCGCCCTGACCCAACAGAAACTCGAGTTGGATCGCAGCGACCGAATACGGTATTATGTCTTGATTTCGCTTCTCGACCAGAGTTATTGGGTCGTCGGATCGATCATCGGCCTGGTCCTCTATCGATTCATCCCGTTTTCAACCAACGGGGTCGAGTTTGCGATGACCGCCCTGTTCTTCGTGCTTTTCTTCGAAGCCATGCGCGAATCGCGCGTCCGCAAGGACGGTTTCGCTTCCCTTGTACTTTGCCTTCTCTCCTTGGTCCTCTTCCCCAAAGGATATTTCGTCGTCATTTCCCTCATCGCGATCACCCTATACATCATCGCGGTCAAAGGAGGGACGAACCATGAATAACCTGCAAATCCTGGCGACCGTCGGCATCCTGACGTTCGCCCTTAGGGCGCTTCCCTTCGTTCTGTTTTCAAAGCGCGCGATGCCGTTATGGCTGATCAAACTGTCAAAACGCATCCCGGTCATGATCCTGGGCTTATTGGTCATCTACTCCCTGAAGGATACACGACTCGGTTCACCGACCTACGCCCTCCCCGAAATCGCCGCGTTAAGCGTGCTGGCCCTTGTGCAATGGAAAGGGAGAAACCCCTTGGTGAGCATCCTTCTGTCCACCGGGGTGTATGTTCTGCTGCTTCAAGTCCTTTCATCTTCTTTTTAGTGGTGAAATTTGTTAGAATGAGACCGAGGAATCCCATGACATCGAAAAAACAAAAGTTCAGTTTCCATATGCCGAAAGGCTTCGACCTTTACATTCAGATCTGCGTCCTCGTCTTGGCGCTTTTCGGTACGATCATGGTGGTTTCCGCCTCCATGACGATCACCTCCACCAGCATGGACCTTCTTTTAATCGCGATCAAACAGTTCGTCTACATTTTCATCGGTTATGTCGGGATGGTTTTTCTCGCAAAACGTTTCAGTTTCGCCTTCGTACGCCGGCACATCTTCGCGATCGTCATCGTGACCTTTGTCTTGTTGTCGGTCACGTTGTTGTTCCCGGCGGTCAACGGGGCGAAAGCCTGGATCCGCATCCCGTTCCCCGGTTCCCTTGAAATGACGATCCAACCGTCCGAATTCGCGAAAGTCGTCGGCATCCTCATGTTCGCGGTCTATCTTGGCGATCTTCCCCGCAACATCGCGCAGAAACCGCAGGAGATCATCGCGTTCCCGATGTATGCGATGCTTGGGATGTTTTTCTTGATCATGCTTTTCCAAAGCGATTTAGGAACCTCCGTCGTCTTCATCGGCATCTGCTACTTCATTTTCCTTCTCCCCAGCCATAAGAAACTGGCGTTCATCCAGAAAGCCTCGCTTTATCTTTTCGGATTAGCTTCGATGATCGTCGCGTTCATGATGAGCGACCCCGGCATCGCGTTCTTGAAGAGCCTCGACGCCGGAGGCTATCGCATCCAGCGTTTCCTCGCCGCCTTCAACCCGTTCGAAGTCGCCCAATCCGGCGGTTATCAGATCATCGGCAGCCTTGTCGGTTTCGTGAAAGGGAATTGGCTGGGCGTGGGCTTGGGCAGGTCGCTCCAGAAATACGGGTATCTGCCGGCGGCGCGTACCGACTTCATCCTGGCGATCATCGCCGAGGAAACCGGCATGCTCGGTTTCAGCATCCTGCTTTTCTTCTACGCATTATTGGTTTATCGCTTGTTCAGAGGTGCGATCCGTGCCACGGACGAAAAGAGCCGGATGACCTTGGTCGGCATCGCGCTTTACCTCTTGCTTCATTTCATCCTCAACATCGGCGGAGTGACCGCGATGATCCCGCTCACGGGCGTACCCTTGTTGTTCATCTCCCAGGGGGGGTCCAGCACGATGTCGATCCTGTTTGCGTTAGGAATCGCACAGAACATCATATCTAGACAAAGAACGGAGTCTGCCGTATGAGAATCGTCGGAGGGAAGCATCGATCCAGGATCCTGTTGAGTTTGGAAGGGAAAGGGACGCGTCCGACCATGGACAAAGTCCGCGAAGCCCTTTACGGTCGATTGGGGGATTGGGTCGAAGGGAAGGTCGTACTTGACTTGTTTGCGGGGACGGGGAGTGTCGCCTTGGAAGGCATCTCGCGCGGGATGGCGACTGCCGTCTTGGTCGATGGCAGCGCGGCGGCGATCGACGTCATCAAAAAGAACGTCGTGGCTCTAAAAGAAGATGAACGATGCATGATTCTGAGAATGGAAGCCACGCAGGCTTTACGATATCTGAAAAAGAAAGAAAAGAAATTCGATCTCATCTATCTGGATCCACCCTATGGAAAGGTCGACCTTTCGAAAATCCTGGGTTTGATCGATGAATATGGCTTGCTTTCACACGATGGCATCGTCGTCGTGGAAACACTGGATGAAGAAGAATTGCCGTTATCCGATTTCACCCTGGAAAAGAAAATGTCCTACGGTGTCAGTGCATTGCATTACCTAAGGAGGTAGAATCATGTCGAAAGCGATTTATCCGGGGTCCTTCGACCCCATCACCTTCGGACATCTGGATGTCATCAAACGGGCGTCGGGTTTGTTCGATGCCTTGGATGTCGTCGTGATGCAAAACCCCAATACGAAAACGACCTTCACCTTGGAAGAGCGCTTGGAGATGTTGAAGAAGGTGACCAAGGACCTGCCCAATGTCACCGTCCATGCGCGGACGGGGCTTGCGGTCAACGTCGCGCGCGATTTCGGCGCCAACGTATTGATCCGCGGAATCCGGGCCGTCATGGACTTTGAATACGAGCTTCAGCAAGCCACGGCGAACATGATCCTCGCCCATGACATCGAAACGGTGTTCCTCTTAACCAAACCCGAGTATTCGTTCTTATCCTCGTCGGCGGTCAAGCAAATCGCGATGAACGACGGCGATCTGACCCGCTTCGTCCCGTCGGCCATCATCGGCGACGTCGTCGCTAAATTCAAAAAATAGAAACGTCCCGGCGTTTCTATTTTTTCATCGCGATGAACGAAACATGGCGTCCCGTGATTTTTTCCTTACGATACGAGTAGAACCGAAGGGGATCTTCATAGGTGCATTCCGGATGGATTACGATGTTTTCCATCGGCACTCCTCTTGAAACCAACTGATGGACATTGCATCCTACCATGTCGAAATCGGCATGGTCAGGATCGCGATATCGCAGAAACGGGGAGACATCGAAGGACATCGTCTTCATCTTGTCCAACACTGGCCGATCGATTTCCAAATGGTTTTGACACAGGCACGGGCCGATGTAGACGCGAAGGGTCGAGACCCCGATGTTTTCTTTCGCGATCAACGTGTCCAGACACTTCGAAACGATCTCCTTGATCGTCCCCGGCCATCCCGCATGGATCGCGGCGACGATTTTCATTTTCGGGCAATAAACCAAGATCGGTGTGCAATCCGCATGGAACACGGACAACACAAGATCCTTTTCCTTGGTATACAGCGCATCGACGCCTTGGAACTTCAAGGAAACAGACAACGTTCCTTCCCCTTGGTCCTGCCTTTTCACTTCGGCCAGGATGTCGCTATGCGTAATCTGCGGATAAACCCAACGGGAAAGCGGAATGCCGACCGCATCCGCCAAGGCGTTCCGGTTTCTCAACACGGACGCTTCGTCATCCCCGACATAGGCGGCCACGTTTCCATAGGCGAAAACACCGGAGGAGAACCCGTCATCGCGAAGGGAAGTCCCGGCGATGATCTCTTCGTTTTCATAAACGATCCAGCGCATTGTCCCCGCCTCCTTTTCCATAGGATAGCAGAAAAAGGGTGAGTTTGGGAATCTTGTGAAAAGTTTCTTGAAAACCGTTGCCAATTCGCATCGAACCCTATGAAAAAAACGGAAAATGGAATAAAATGTAACGTAGGAGGAACAACAAACATGCCCTTAGTATCAACCAAAGAAATGTTTCAAAAAGCCTACGAAGGCGGATACGCGATCGGTGCTTTCAATGTCAACAACATGGAAATCATCCAAGCGATCGTCGAAGCCGCGAACGAACTGAAATCACCGGTCATCCTGCAAGTCTCGTCGGGTGCGCGCAAGTACGCCAATCCGACCTACTTGAAAAAACTCGTCGAAGCCGCTCTGATCGAATCCAACATTCCGATCGCCTTGCATCTTGACCACGGGGATGATTTCGAAATCTGCAAAGCCTGCATCGATTCCGGATTCACCAGCGTCATGATCGACGGATCGAAGCATTCGTTTGAAGACAATATCCGTTTAACCAAGGAAGTCGTCGACTACGCCCATGCCCGCGGTGTCACCGTCGAAGGCGAATTGGGTAAACTCGCCGGCATCGAAGACGCGGTCAACGTCTCCGATGAAGACGCACAGTTCACCAATCCGGATGAAGTCGAAGAATTCGTACGTCGTACGGGTGTCGATTCCTTGGCCATCGCCATCGGAACCAGCCACGGCGCCTTCAAGTTCAAACCGGGACAAACCCCCAAACTCCGCTTCGACATCCTGCATGAAATCGAAAAGCGCATCCCGGGCTTCCCGATCGTATTGCATGGTGCATCCAGCGTATCGCAAGACTACGTCAAGATCATCATGGCGCACGGCGGCAAGCTGGAAGACGCCATCGGGATCCCCGAAGACATGTTGCGTGAAGCCGCGAAATCGGCCGTCTGCAAGATCAACATCGACTCCGACCTCCGTTTGGCCATGACCGCCGGTATCCGCGAAGTCCTGGACACCAAACCCGATGTCTTCGATCCGCGCACCTATCTGACCCTCGGACGTAAATACGTCAAGCAAGTCGTCGCACACAAGATCAAAGAAGTCCTGGGCAGCGACAACAAAGCCGTATAATTCGAGTCATCTTAAATATCGAATTAATCACCCGAAAGGGTGATTTTTCTATCCCCGCCTTGTGTTTTTTTTTACATGCGTTATTATTTAAGAAAGGAGTGGGGACTCATGAAAAAAATCATCATAATACTCAGTTTGTTATTGTTGTCGGGTTGTGCTCAAATGCAACGCCATTTTTTAGCCGACGCGAAGAAACCGGAAAAGAACGTCATGATGGATTCGGTTGCCGATGTGATGTTGACGGAGTTGGAATTCGACCAATTCATTCCTGAACTTAAGGATACGGAAAAATACTCGCTCGGCGCGTTTTATTCCGATGGGAAGAAACTCTATTTCTCCCTGAATCAAAAAATCAAACCCGATAGCGGAAAAAGTGTATCGATCGGCGTCTATGCCTATGATTTAGATGCAAAGACGATGGAGTCGCTTTTTGCCATCCCCGCACTCGATGAATTTGTCGTTCAATCGATCATGACACTCGATTCGAAACTCATCTTATCCGGTGGCTATCCATTCAAAGAGGAAAGTAAGCGCACCTTTGAGATTTCATGGATCCATGATCTGGAAAAAACCAAGATCGCTGAAAACAACCTGGATAAGTTTCGGGATATCCCTTCACTCCATAAAGTGGACGAATCGACGATCGCTTATGTAGAGGAGCTTACGTTTAGGCTTGGAAATCGTGACATCACCCGAATCTCGCTTAATTGTATGACGACGGATTTCATGGTTTTCTCGACCGATCTCTTTGAATACGAACCCCCGGTCATGGATTCGAAGGATCAGGTGACGATCAGCGAGTCGACGATCGTTGTTCAAGACGGATACTTCGCGTTTGCCTATGAACGGGACTCGGCGGGATGGATCGGACGTTGGAAACTGGACACGTCCACGATGTTGGTCGAAGTCTTCGAACCGATAAAAATCGGGAAGTCGAGAAGTCCGCGATCGATGATGTTCATCGATGACCATTGGTTTGTAACCACCGCGGATTCGTTCGACTTCAATCCTTGGGAACTGTATGTCTTCGACGACCTTGGAAACGAAGTCGCGATGCAGATCGAGGGTAGGAATTGGATGATGTTTGTGTATCCCGTCAATATCAATCAAACCGGATTGTTCAGCGGAGCGTTTGATGTTGATCGAAGCAAGCCGGTCACCGATCGGTTCTATCTGGGAAACTTTGAGAAGAATACGGTCACCTATCAACGGATCGATGAACTCATCTATGGTAACTTCGTTACCGAGATCCAAGAAGGGGTGTATCTGGTTAAAGGGAAAAAGGATTACGGTCTTGATCAACGTTATTACATCCTGAAAATCTAGACAAGTTTCGACCGCTGTAAAGCGGTTTTCTTTTACCTGGTTTAGCACTTAATTATTGACAGTGCTAAACGCACCGTTTATAATATTAGCAGACCTAGTACAAGAGTGCTAAGGAGGTGAGTCCTTTGCTGACACCACGAAAGATCGAGATCCTCAAGGCGATCGTCGAAGAGTTCATTGCGACAGCGGAGCCGGTCGGTTCGAAAACCTTATTGGAAAAATACAACATGCCGTATTCCTCGGCGACCATCCGCAATGAAATGCAAGAGTTGGAAGAAATGGCATTGCTTGAGAAGACCCATACTTCCAGCGGACGGATCCCGTCGACCCAAGGGTATCGCTATTATGTCGAACATCTGATGGTGCAGCGCAAGGACGACCGCTTGGAACTGGCGCTTCGCGAGGTCTTCTCGGACCGTGAGATGCGAGTCGAGGAAGTCATCAAACGCAGTTGCGACATCCTTTCCCAAATGACGCAGCTCACCGCCGTGGTCCTGGGACCCGAGGGCAGCGACCAGACCTTGGAACACATCAACCTGTTTCCGATCGACGAACACAGCGCCGTCGCGGTCTTCATCACGAGCCACGGACATACGGAAAACCGGCTGTTCAAGTTCAGCGAGGAAGTCTCGGTCGAGGAATTGCAGAAATGCTGCGGCATACTGAACGAACGGCTGAGCGGGACACCGCTGTTGCGCGTGATCGAGAAACTGCGTCTGATCGAACCGATCTTGGCACAGCAGGTCAAACGCTATGAATCGGTCTTCCAAGCGTTCTTCAACGCTTTCCTGAAGTTCGCCAACGACAATTTCTACTTTTCCGGGACCAACAACATGTTGAACCTGCCGGAATTCGCGGACATCGGCAAACTCAGGCAGCTGATGGGGATGCTTGAAAACAGTGCGCTTTGGCGCAACTTGGGGAAGAACCAAGGCGATTTGAATCTGATCCGCAGCGATCATTCCAAACTCGTTTGGATGGACGACGTCGCGGTCATCACCAACACATTTACGATCAATGAAGGCGAATCGGGACAACTCATGGTAGTCGGACCCAGCCGGATGGAATATGATCGGGTCGTCGCTCTGATGGATTTCATGAGCGAGGCGATCGAGAAGATCTATGGCAAAGGAGGACGTCATGACTGAGAACGAGAAGATAACGCCTGAAGAAGAAACGAAGACGGAAGAAACCAAAGAAGAACACGGACACAAAAAACACCGGCACACCAAGGAGGAGTTCGAGAAACTCGAACTGAAGATTTCCGAGCTTGAAGGTGAAAACAAGAAACTGCAGAACGAATACTTCAAAGCTTATGCCGATACGCAGAATCTGCGCAAACGACTGGAAACCGACTTCGAAGCACGACAGAAATACCGCATCCAAAGTTTCGCGGTCGATATCCTGCCGGCGATCGACAATCTCGAGCGGGCGATGCTTGCTTTGGGGAGTGTCGATGAAAACACGGCCAAGGGCGTCGAAATGGTCTACAACCAATTGATCAACGCATTGAAGAAAGAAGGCGTCGAGGTCATCGACCCCCAGGGTCAAGCCTTCGATTCCAATTTCCATCAAGGCTTGAGCACCGAGGTCGTGGAAGGGATGGAACCCAACCAAGTCGTCCAGGTATTCCAAAAAGGATATAAATTAAAAGACCGCATCCTGCGGCCGGCGCTGGTCAAAGTCAGCGAATAAAAGGAAAAGAGGAAACAACATGAGCAATAAAATCATCGGTATCGACTTAGGTACCACCAACTCCTGCGTCGCCATCATGGAAGGCGGGGAAGTCAAAGTCATCACCAATCCGGAGGGCAACCGCACCACGCCTTCGGTCGTCGCGTTCAAGAACGGCGAACGGATCGTCGGGGACGCCGCCAAACGCCAATTGGTCACCAACAAGGAATCCGTCTCCTCCATCAAACGTAAGATGGGCACCAACCAAACCGTTTCGATGGAAGGGAAGACCTATTCCCCGCAGGAAGTCTCCGCGATGATCCTGCAATACATGAAAGCCTATGCGGAAGACTACCTGGGCGAAAAAGTGACGCGTGCCGTCATCACCGTCCCGGCGTACTTCAACGACGCCCAGCGTCAGGCGACCAAGGATGCCGGCAAGATCGCCGGCTTGGAAGTCGAACGCATCATCAACGAACCGACGGCCGCCGCTTTGGCCTACGGGATCGATAAAACCGATAAAGAACAGAAAGTCCTCGTCTTCGACTTAGGGGGCGGAACCTTCGACGTATCCATCCTTGAACTGGCCGACGGGACCTTCGAAGTCTTGGCGACCGCCGGGGACAACGTCCTGGGTGGCGACGACTTCGACGAAGTCATCGTCAAGTGGTTGGTCGAAAACTTCAAGAAAGACAACGGCGTCGACTTGAATTCCGACAAAATGGCGCTGCAACGCCTGAAAGAATCCGCTGAAAAAGCGAAGAAGGAACTTTCTTCCTCGGTCAGCACCCAGATTTCCTTGCCGTTCATTTCAGCCGGCGCCAACGGTCCCTTGCATATCGATACGACCTTGACCCGTGCGAAATTCGAAGATATGACCCGTCATCTGTTGGATCGTACGATCCAACCGGTTCGTCAGGCCTTGAAAGACGCCGGATTGACCAAGAACGACATCCACCAGGTCCTGTTGGTCGGCGGGATGACCCGTATGCCGGCCGTCGTCGAAGTGATCCGTCGCGAATTGGGTAAAGAACCCAACAAATCCGTCAACCCGGATGAAGTCGTTGCGATCGGGGCCGCGATCCAAGGCGCCGTCATCGGCGGGGACGTCAAAGACGTCCTGTTGCTTGACGTCACCCCGTTGTCGCTGGGCATCGAAACCATGGGCGGCGTCATGACCGTGCTAATCCCCAGAAACACGACGATCCCGACCTCCAAGTCGCAAGTCTTCTCCACCGCGGCCGACAATCAGCCGGCGGTCGACATCAACGTCCTGCAGGGCGAACGTCCGATGGCCAATGCGAACAAATCCTTGGGTTTATTCAAACTCGACGGCATCGCACCCGCGCCGCGCGGGATTCCGCAAATCGAAGTCACCTTCGACATCGACGTCAACGGTATCGTCCATGTCTCCGCCTTGGACAAAGGCACCAAGAAGAAACAATCCATCACGATCTCCGGATCGTCGGGATTGAGCGATGAAGAAATCGACCGCATGATCAAGGACGCGGAAGAACACCGCGCCGAAGACGAACGCTTGAAAGAAGAAGCCGAACTGAAGAACAAGGCGGAACAGTTCATCCACCAGATCAACAAGTCGCTGGAAACGGAAAACGCGAACGTCAGCGCCCAACAAAAGGAAGAAGTCGTGAAACTGCGCGATGAACTCCAGAAGGCACTGGATGAAAACAACATCGGCGTGTTGAAGGAAAAAATCGACGAGTTGGAAAAAGCGGCGCACCACATGGCCGAAGCGATGTACCAGCAACAAGACCAACAAGCCGGACAAGAAACCAAAGCCGACGACGACAACGTGGTCGACGCCGATTTCAAAGAGAAGAACTGATTTCCAAGCCTAGGACACCCTAGGCTTGCCTTACGGAGGGACTATGGCAGAAAAACGCGATTATTACGAGGTGTTGGGGATCTCTAAAGACGCCACCGAGGCGGATGTCAAGAAAGCCTATCGGACCTTGGCGAAGAAGTATCATCCCGACATGAACAAAGACCCCGGCTCCGATGCGAAATTCAAAGAAGTGCAGGAAGCCTATGAAACGCTGAGCGATCCGCAGAAGAAAGCCAACTACGACCAATTCGGTCACGCGGGCATGGACGGTGCGGGTTTCGGCGGCTTTAACGGCGGCTTCGGGGGCTTTCAGTCGGGCGGTTTCGAAGACCTGAACGACATCTTCGGCTCGTTCTTCGGCGGAGGGTTCAACCAAGGCCAACGCCGATCCAACGGACCTTCCAAAGGCGAAGACCGGCTGATGCAGATGAAGATCGACTTCATGGATGCGATCTTCGGAAAAGAAACCTCGATCCAACTCGATGTGGATGAAGTCTGCAGCGAGTGCATGGGGAGCGGGGCTCGAAGCAAGGACGATGTCAAAGTCTGTCCGACTTGTAACGGAAGAGGCTCCGTCACCACCCAGCAGAGGACGCCTTTCGGCGTCTTCCAGTCCTCCGGGGTTTGCCCGGAATGTCAGGGGACGGGGAAGAAAATCCTCAACCGTTGCACCAAGTGCCACGGCAAAGGCTATGAACACAAACATGTCACCGTCGATGTCAAGATTCCGGCGGGCATCCAATCCGGCCAGCAGCTTCGCGTTTCAGGCAAAGGTGAAAAAGGACAGAACGGCGGACCCAACGGGGATCTCTTCATCGAAATCCTCGTATCGAAGCATAAATTCTTCCAGCGCGACGGAAAGAACATCTATGTCAACGTCCCGATCTCATCCCTGGATGCGACCTTAGGGACCAAGATCGATATCCCGACCGTCCATGGCGACGTGGAACTCACCATCCCGGCGGGGACGCAGCACGGCACCCAGTTCCGGATCAAGGGAAAAGGGGTCAAGGATTTGCGTTCAAGCCAAGTCGGGGATCAATTCGTCGAAGTCCAGATCAAAGTCGACGAAAAACTTTCGCGCGAGCAGAAAGAACTCTACGAAAAACTTCGTAAACTACAAGACAAAGAAAGCGTCTTCGATAAATTCAAGAAAACTTTTAGGTAACGGTTTCCGTTACCTTTCAAAAAAACGTTTGTTAGCAGTCAAGTGGCAAGAGTGCCAAAATGGAGGTGAATCTCATGAACTTCGAGCAGTTTACCGAAAAACTCCAGCAAATCCTGATGCGTGCCATCCAACTCGCCGTCTCTTCCCGTCATCCCGAAGTCAACACCGGCCATGTGCTCGCCGAAATCCTCAACGACGACGTGGTCGATGGGTTGTTGGCGAAAGTCGACCTCGACAAGGGGAGCCTGATCCAATTCATCGAAGCCCAACTGAACCGGATCGCGACGACTTCCCAAGGCGGACAACCGGTCATCTCGTCGGATTTGAACCAAAGTCTGATCGATGCGCAACGCGAGGCGGAAAACAACGGTGAAAAGTACCTGAGCGCTTCGACCCTTTTCATCACGCTCTTGTTTAACCGCTGGTCGCAGATGCATGGGTTGGTCGAGACGTTTAGACCGGACAAAAAAGAACTGAAGAAGGCGCAGGCTTCGCGCAGCGCAGGTCATAAAATGGACAGTCCCGGATCCGAGAACCAATTGGAAGCATTAAGCAAGTACGGGAAAGACCTGGTCGAAGAAGTGAAGGGCGGAAAGATCGACCCGATCATCGGACGCGACGAAGAAATCCGCAGAGTCATCCAGATCTTGTCGCGCAAAACGAAAAACAACCCGGTCTTGATCGGCGAACCCGGGGTCGGAAAGACCGCCATCGTCGAAGGCTTGGCATGGCGGATCATGAAAGGCGACGTCCCCTTTGGCTTGAAGGAGAAGAAACTGATCGAACTGGACATGGGCGCATTGGTCGCCGGTGCGAAATACAGAGGCGAATTCGAGGAACGCCTGAAGGCGGTCCTCAACGAAATCAAGGCGTCGGACGGAGGGATCATCCTCTTCATCGACGAGTTGCACAACCTGGTCGGTGCCGGCAAGGCGGAAGGCGCGATCGACGCCGCCAATCTCCTGAAACCGATGTTGGCACGCGGCGAACTGCGTTGCATCGGGGCGACCACCTACGATGAATACCGCAAACACCTTGAAAAAGACGCGGCACTGGAGCGGCGCTTCCAAAAGATCCAGGTCGATGAACCGACCGTGGAAGATACGATTTCGATCCTGAGAGGACTGAAAGACCGCTATGAGAGCCATCACGGCGTCAGGATCCTGGATGAAGCGATCGTCGCCTCCGCGATGTTAAGCAACCGCTACATCACCGATCGCTTCCTCCCCGACAAAGCCATCGACCTGATCGACGAAGCCTGTGCCTCGATCCGTGTCGAAATGGACTCGATGCCCGCCGAACTCGACGAACTCACACGCAAGATCATGCAGTTGGAGATCGAAGAAACCGCGTTGAGAAAAGAGACGGATGATCGGACGCTCGAGAGATTGGATGAACTGAGAAAAGAACTCGCCAACCTCAAAGAAAGCAAGGAAGTGCTCTTTTCGAAATGGCAACAGGAGAAGGAAATCCTGGATGCGTCGAAGAGCGATAAAGAGCAACTGGAAAAAGCGAGACTGGAGTTGGAGAAGGCGCAGAACGAAACCCGTTATGAAGAAGCCGCGAAACTGCAATACGATACGATCCCGACCTTGGAAAAGAAGATCAAGGAAAGCACGGAGCGCATCACAGAAGATTCATTGATCCAGGAAATCGTGGATGAAGAACTCATCGCGAAGATCGTCTCGCGCTGGACCCACATCGAAGTGTCCAAGCTCTTGTCCACCGAACGCAATAAACTCATGCATTTGGAAGACACATTGCGTCGGCGGGTTATCGGACAAGACCAGGCGTTGAACAAGGTGGTCGACGCCATCCTGAGATCCAAGGCGCAGATCCAGGATGAACGGCGTCCGATCGGATCCTTCCTCTTCCTTGGTCCGACGGGGGTCGGCAAGACCGAGGTCGCCAAAGCGCTTGCCCAACAACTCTTCGACGATGAAACCCGGATCATCCGCATCGACATGAGCGAATACATGGAGAAACATTCCGTCTCCCGGCTCATCGGAGCCCCTCCGGGCTATGTCGGCTACGACGAGGGTGGTCAATTGACCGAAGCCGTACGGCGTAAGCCCTACAGCATCATCCTGTTGGATGAAATCGAGAAAGCCCATCCCGATGTCTTCAACATCCTGCTTCAAGTCCTCGACGAAGGTAAACTCACCGACAACAAGGGCGTCCATGTGGATTTCAGGAACACCTTGATCATCCTGACCTCGAATCTGGGGGCGCACTATGCGTTTGAGGAAAACCTGGAACTGCGCGAAACGCACTACCTGCAGGAAGTCGCACGCACCTTCAAACCCGAGTTCGTCAACCGCCTGGATGAAATCGTCGTCTTCAACGCCCTCAATAAAGCGGTCTTGGCGAAAATCGCCGACAAGTTCATCGGTGAACTCGCCAAACGGCTCGCCGATCGCCGCTATAACCTGGAAGTGACGCAGAGTGCGCATGAAAGGATCCTTGAAGAAGGATTCGACCCCGAATTCGGGGCGCGACCAATGAAACGGCATATCCAAAAAGCCATCGAAACGAAGATCGCACGGCTGATCATCGCCGACAACCCCCCTGAAGACGTCACCTTGATCGTCGATACGACGGATGACGATTATGTGGTGAAAGTCAAAACCAGACTCAACTAACGTCCTGAAAAGGACGTTTTTTCACAGGATGTTCATCGAGTCTTCATGAGTCGTTGTGTCGAGCGAAGAAACAAGTGTATACTAAAAGCGAGGTGACCCCATGGACATTCATTCAGAAAAAATACTCAACCAACAGTTGGATCGTGCGATCCGCAACCTGCGTCTGCATCAGTTCGAGACATCGATTCTGGAAAAGAAAGAACACGTCCTTCCGTTTCTTGAAGCGCAGATCGAACACGGGTCAAGCGTCGCGGTCGGGGGATCGATGACCTTGGCCGAGTGCGGCGTCATCGATTGGCTACGCACGGGACAGGTTTCCTTCATCGACCGCTATCAACCCGGCATCGATGTCAACGAAGCGTTCCGGCGCGGGTTAAGCGCCGATGTCTTCCTGATGTCAAGCAACGCCGTCACCCTGGAGGGCGAGCTCGTCAACACGGACGGGACGGGGAACCGGGTCTCCGCATTGATCTTCGGACCCAAGAAAGTGTATGTCGTCGTCGGCATCAACAAGCTGGTTTTCACCCGTGAAGAAGCACAGGAAAGAATCCGTCAGAAAGCCGCCCCGATGAACTGCGAACGGCTCAACCGCGACACGCCGTGCCGTGTGGTCGGCGAATGCGTCGACTGCAACGTCGCCCAACGGATCTGCAGCGCCAACGTCGTTTTATCGCGCAGCCACGTCCCCGGACGGATCCATATCGTTTTCGTGAAGGAAGCTTTGGGCTATTAGTCCCTTGCGGGTTTGACCCGTTGCGTGTAGAATAGATAAGTATCAACGGAGAAAACAATGAAAAAGCTTCTGAATAACTATCTGTTCAACCTACTGCTCATCATGACCTTGACCTTCTTCGGTCTTTGGTTCGCGCTATATGATTCCTACGAGCAAGTCTTGGCGACGGTCATCGCGATGCCCATGTGGCGCATCGGCGTGATCGTCTTTTGGGGTCTCGCCCCGCAGCTCGTCTACGGCTTGATTTTGACCTTGATGGCGAAATCCCTCCATCAACGCTATCCCTACCGCCATGGTCTGATGAACGGATTGATCGGAACCTTCGTTTCGGGGATCACGCCTTCCTCCACGGGGGGGCAGTTCGCCCAGACCTATGCGTTCAAAAAGCAGGGGCTCACCGCGACCCAGGGCGCCGGTCTGATCTGGATGGATTTCTACATCTATCAGATCGTCCTGGTCCTTGAAACCTTGATCTTGTTTTTATGGAAGATGGCGGATTTCCCCAATGCCTCCATCACCTTCGCGTTCGCGTTGGCGCTCTTGTTCAACGTCATCGTCATCGTCGTCCTGTGGATCATGGTCGAATTCCCGAAACTTTATCATTTCATCTTCTCCTGGGCGATCACGATGCTCGGCAAGATGAGGTTCATCAAGAACAAAGAAAAGATCATCGATTCCTGGAACGAACAGATGATCCACTTCCACGACGCCGTCGGTGCCGTCGCCGGAAACAAGCAATTGTTTTGGAAAATATCGGGTTTATATGCCTTGCGTTTCACGATTTATTTTTCGACCCCGTTTGTGGTCGCGCAGTTGTTGGGGCTGGACGTGAAGTTCAACCAGTTCATCGATTTCCTCGCCTTGGCTTCCTTCGTGACGATGGCCAACACCTTCGTCCCGCTACCGGGATCCAGCGGGGCGACCGAAGGCTTGTTCGTCCTGGTCTTCTCGACGGTGATCGGTAAATCGGGCGCCGCGAGTATGATGATCTTCTGGCGCTTCGCCACCTTCTATGTCCCCCTGTTGACCGGCGGCTATCTCTTCATGCGACTGAAACGCAGCCGTCGCTTCCCCACGCTCCAAGAAACAACGAAGGATCCCACTTAGGATCCTTTTTTAATGCGGTTTTGTTGGATCAACCATAGCGCCATGTCCTGAAGCGACTCGGAAGCGCCGCGCGGCCGATATGCGAGATCAACGGTGGCTTTGTCATGGGAGAAGTTCGAGTTGCTTGCCAGAGTGAAAAGGGAATAGCGCGTATAGAGCGGTTTCTGTTTGAGGATGCGGTAATAGATCTCCGCGAACGGCGCGCTGAACTTCGCCAAACCCAAGGGCAAACGGACCGTTTTCTTGATTTTCGGAAATACCCCGCCCAGGACATCTACGATCGCCTTCACCGAGATATATTCCCCGGAAAGGATGTAGTGGTCCCCGGCATCGCGCGTTTCAACGATCTTGATCAATGCCTCCGCGACATCCCGTACGTCGACGAAATCATAGCCACCCTTCACATAGGCTTTCAGCCGTCCGGTCCCGTAATCGATGACCATCTGCGTCATGTGGCTGCATCCGTAATCGTTGGGACCGATCATGCCGGAAGGGAAGACCAAGGTCAACGGCAAGCCTTCTTCCTGAAGTTTTAAAAGATTACATGTCGCCTGTGCCTTCGATTTCGCATACAAGCCCTCCACATCCATCGGATCGAACCGTTGTGTCTCATGGATGCTTCCGTGACCCGCCTCTTCCTTGATCGCATGGACCGAACTCACGTAGACCATTCTTCCGATCCCTTTCTCCAAACAAACGGTCGCGACGTTCTGCGTCCCTTCGACGTTCACCCTGCGGATCTTGTCTTTTTCCTTGAAGTCGATCGAGACGATCCCGGCCGCATGCACGACGCAGATGTCTTTCGGATCGACCCCTACTTCGTCGATGCAACGACGTAGATCATCGATCTTCGTGACATCGCCCTCACACCGCTGGATCGGCAGACCGCTCAACGCTTCGCTTTTATCACCGGGCAACACGAAAGCGCAGACCTTGTCGTTTCGCTTCGTCAACGCACGGACCAAGGTGTTGGCGAAATGTCCGTTCGCACCGGTGACGACCCATAATTTCACTTGCATTTTGATCCTCCTCGAGGTGATGTTTCTATACTTCTTTGTCTTCAGTATAGCATATCCCCATATGACAAAAGCCTCTGTTCAGGATTAAAATCGGATTAAAATCGAGTAGAAAAGCGATGTATCCTTACGTCGAGCCCTTGTAAAGCAGGGACGGTCTTCGTATACTAAACCTAACGGTGATTCCTCACCGAAGGAGACAACAAAAATGAAAAAAATCCTCTTGGTTTTGGTCGGAGCCTTACTCTTAAGCGGCTGTAACCTGCAGATCATCGATACGACGTGGAAATACGACGTCGCCTACATCAACGTCGGAAGCGAAACGATCGTCTGCGACATCTCTTCGTGGAAGGACTACGAAAACAGCGACATCATCCAGGTGAAGTGCAAAGACGGACGCACCTTCCTTGGACATGCTTCCACCATCATCCTACAAAGCAACTGATGCGGTTGAAGCCCTTTAGTTCGACGCTTCAGATCCGTGGTCGTCCGCTGAAGGTGACCCTGATTCCGCAACATCGCCGTACGTTATCGATGAATGTGAAGGACGAGGGACTGATCGTCAAAATGCCCTTCGGGGCCGATCTTGAAAAGACCCTGGCATGGATCTCATCCAAAGAAGCATGGATCGCGAAACGGATGGAACGGTTGGAAGCCATGGCGTTGAACGACGATGAAATCTGGTATCTCGGCAGAAAAACGAAGGTGGTCGTCGGTAAGGAAACGAAGTTCTCTCCCGCGGGCGTCGTCGTAAAACAAGGCGTGCTTCTTGAAACCGCGCTGCGCCAGCACGCCGTCAACGTTCTGAGCGAACAGTTTAACCTTGCCGTGGCTGAAACAGGGATTTCACCCCGGTCCTTGAAGTTTCGCACGATGAGCCGGTCATGGGGAAGATGCACCTCCAAAGGGGACATCACCCTCAATCCCCGTCTGATCTCCTGCGATCCTACCTTCATCCGCTATGTCTGCATCCATGAACTCATGCATCTGAAGCATCTCAACCACTCGCCCTTGTTTTGGCAAGAAGTGAAACAACATGTTCCGGATGTATCGAGCGTGAAGAAAAATTCGATCCTATTACAGAAAGACCGTCTCGGTTTATGAGACGGTCTTGTTGTTTTTAAGTAGATTCAGGATGAACTCCTCGTTGGGGTCGATATAGATGGTTTTATACGCGCCAAGGGCGACCATCCCCAACTTCGCCCCGGGAATCTTCTTGATCGAAGACACTTTACAATAGTTGACCGGTACGCTGGAGGATGTCCTTGCTTGCGAATAATACGCCGCCAACATCGCCGCGGTACGCAGGGTCGTCTCATCGGGGGAATCGGTCTCCACCACCACATGCGCCCCGTGATGATCCTTGACGTGCAGCCACGTATCGTTCTTGCGTGCCAGTTTGAAGGTGATGTAGTCGTTTTGAAGGTTGTTCTTCCCGACATGGATCCGTATCCCGTTCTCCAATACGAAGCTAAGATATTGGGGAAGGCTTTTTTTCTTACGCCGGATTTTCGAAGGCATGGCCTTCAAAATCCCCGCTTCCGCCAATTCCTGACGGATCTCGATCGCGTCGTTCACCCCGGCGATTTCCAACTGCTCCTTCAACCCTTCATAATAGGCGATTTCGTTCTCGCAGATTTCGATCTGCTGAAGCAAATGTTCCTGCCCTTTTTTGCCTTTTTGATATTTCTGGAAATACTTCTTCGCATTTCCTTTCCCATCCAACTTGGTGTCCAAGGGGATCGTGATCACCCCTTCACCTTCGTAGGAAGGCACGTCGATCGACGTGCTGCCTTTCTCGGCATTCGATCCAAAGGCATAGAGGTAGTCGCCCATCGTCCGCCACTTCTCGCAATCCAACGCCTCATCCAGCGCTTCCTTCAGTTTCGGAAGTTTCTGCGTGTATTTCTTGATCTCGCGCGTCACGAACTTGAAGAGGTCGCCCGTATGCTGGCGGATCCGCTCGCGTTCTTCTTTTTGATAATAGAGTTCATCCAGTCCCGACATGAGAGGGAATTGACGGTAAGGAACCCCTAAATGCGTCAAGGGTAGGCAATGAAATTGCGTTTCATTTTTATCTTCGCTAAGATACAGGTAATGGCTGTCCCGTATCTGGTCCATGACCTGTCTGAAGGTTTCCCCATGTTGCATCCGGCATTGGATTTCCCGTCCCAACAAAGGCGATACGCCGTGGAATTGTTGGGTGAAGCTCAATTCAGGATCGACGTCGTCGCTTTCCAGGGGATCGCGCTTGTCTTGGATTTCAGGGTCGCTGTACATCGCACCGGGTTGGATGGTCCGTTTGGTATTCTCAAACGGCGGGATCCGCTTCAAGGCATCGACGATCTTGCCCGTATCGTCGACCAAGATCAGGTTCGCATATTTGCCCATCAGTTCGATGTAGAGGGTGTGCGTCACGCTGTCGCCCAGGTCGTTGCGTTGCATCACGGTCATCTTGACCACCCGGTCCAGCCCGAGTTGTTTCAGTTCCGTGATCCATCCGTCTTCGCAATGCTTGCGTAAAAGCATGACGAAATGGCTGGGTTCCTCCGGCGTCGTATAGACGCGTTCGCTGAATTGGATCCGGTTGTAGACCGAATGCAGGGAAACCAGCAGGTTCTTGCGGCTCTTCGCGCTTCGTAAATGGAAGAGCACTTCATTTTCCGATAAGTTGTAGATCTTATGGATTTTCGTCGGAACTTCGAGTTCGAGTTCCGCGACGATGCGATGCATCAGCAGTCCGTCCAGCGCCATATTCAACCTTCTTTCGCAAAACATTATAACATATTTGAAAATGCGGGATTGTGTAGTATCATAAATAGAAAGAAAGAGGTGTGCCATGCCAAAGAAAGGGTTACTCATCATATTAAGCGGACCCAGCGGCGTCGGTAAAGGAACCGTCCGTGACCAGTTCATCGACGATCCCGAACTGAACATCGCTTATTCCGTTTCAATGACAACCCGTACGCGACGTCCCAACGAACGCGACGGGGTCGATTATCTGTTCGTCACCCGCGATCGTTTCATGGAAGCGATCAAGAAAGGGGAACTGCTTGAATATGCGGAGTTTGTCGGGAACTACTACGGCACACAGGCCGCCTATGTCGAGAAACTGCGCAACGAAGGAAAGAATGTTTTGCTGGAGATCGAAGTCCAAGGCGCGACCCAGATCAAGGAGAAGGTGAAGGACGCGTTGACGATTTTCATCGTCCCGCCCAGCATGGAAGAACTGGAAAAGAGAATCCGCGGACGTCGTACCGAAGCGGAAGAAATCGTCCAACAACGACTTTCGAAAGCTTCCAAAGAAATGGAACTGATCGGGCATTATAAATTCGTGGTCTGTAACGAAGACCCCAAACTCGCAGCGCAGATCATCTCGCTGATCATCAAACGTCACATGGAATAAATACGGACACAATCCTTTACGGATTGTGTTTTTGTTTTCGCCCTTTTTTACGTCATGTCGGATAGTGTATAATGTACCCGAAACGGAGTCGCCAATGAACCTCGCCCAAATCTGGATCCAACATCGCACGATGCATCTCAATTCGACCTACACCTACCGTGCGGACGGGTTTTCGCTGCGTCCGGGTCAGCGTGTCGAAGTCGTGTTCAATCGTAAGAAAGTGATCGGTTTCGTGGCGAAAAGCGAAGCGACCCTCAAGACGAAAGAAGAATACGAAGCCGAAGCCGGATATCAACTCGCCGCGATCTTGCGGGTGTTGGATGAAACGCCGGTCTTGAACGAGGAATTGTTTCAGTTGGGCTTGTGGTTGTCGTATGCGACCGTTTCCCCGGTCATCGCCTGTTTCCAAACGATGTTGCCGCGCTATCTCAATCCCAGGGATACCACCCGCAAACCGGTATCCGAACTTTGGGTCTTCGCCCTCGACCATGAAACGGTGAATGCGAAATACATCGACATCCATGCGGAAATCAAAGCAAAGGAAGGCATGCGCTTGCGCGATGCCAAGGAAGAATACGGAAGTAAAATCGAAACCATGGTGAAGCATGGTTGGCTGGATAAAAAGATGATCGACGCGGTTTATCGGGTCAAACCGGTGGAGACCAAGGAAGTCGGGTATCGGCTGAGCCAGACGCAGGAAGAGGCGTTGATGAAGATCCGCGAGAGCGTCAACGATGTCGTTTGCCTGCTTGGACCGACGGGGTCGGGGAAGACCGAGGTCTACCTTCGGCTTGCCCAGGAAGTCATCGACAATCATGGTCAGGCGTTGATTCTGGTCCCCGAGATTTCATTGACGCCCCAGATGGTCAAACGGGTCGAAGAGCGCTTCGGACAAGACGTCATCCTTTACCATTCGCAACTTAACGACAACCAGCGTTTCCAACAATACACCCGTGTGAAACAGGGCGATGCGGCCGTGGTCGTGGGGACGCGTTCCGCCATCTGGCTGCCTTTCACCAACCTTCGTCTGATCGTGTTGGACGAGGAACATGACAATAGCTACAAACAGGATCTCTCGCCGAAATACCATTGCCGGGATGTCGCGATGGAACGTGCAAGACACTTCCATGCGAAAGTGATCCTGGGAAGCGCGACGCCTTCCTTGGACACCTACGCACGGGCGAAACGAGGCGTCTATGAACTCGTCGAACTCGACGGTCGGATCGCCGGGGTCTTGCCTGAAGTGGTCCTGGTGAAACCCAGGGTCAGGATGCAGGTGGCGCAAGAAATACGCGAAGCGATCGCGGATCGCTTGGATAAAAAAGAACAGATTCTGATCCTGCTTAACAAACGGGGCTACGCCCCCGTCTTGCAGTGCGTGGATTGCGGTTACGTTGAAATGTGCACGGATTGCGACCGGCCGATGAGCGTCCATAAGGAAGACGGGATCCTCAAATGCCACAGTTGCGGAAAAACGAAACCCTTGGCTTCGCACTGCCCCTCATGTCAAGGAAGCCATCTACGGATGATCGGGTCGGGGACGCAGAAGGTCGAAGAAGAACTGAGACAAACTTTCCCCCAAGCGCGCATCACCCGGATGGACAGCGATTCCACCCAACGCAAGGATAGCCACCGCGACCTTTTGCGGCAATTCGAAGACCATGAAAGCGACATCCTCCTGGGTACCCAGATGATCGCCAAAGGCTTGGACATCCCCAATGTCACGCTCGCCGTCGTTCTGGGCGTCGACCAGGCGCTTTTGCGTAGCGATGTACGAAGCGTCGAAGAAACCTTCGCGCTGTTGGTTCAGGCTGCCGGACGAAGCGGCCGGGGCGAGGGGAAGGGACAGGTGTTGGTCCAAACCTCCGCAACCGACCATTACGCGATCCAATGCGCTCTGAAGCATGACTACCTACGCTTCTTTTCGATCGAGATGCGCTATCGCAAGATCGGACAGAACCCGCCCTATACCTATCTGATCGCCCTAGAATATACCTCGAAGACGCATGATTCCGCGCTGGATTGCGCGAAGGATGCGGCGATGTGGTTCGCTTCGACCCCTGAGATCCGGATCCTGGGTCCGGTGGATTTAGGCAAAACCAAAGGGGCGTATCGCTGCCGGATCATCCTGAAAGGGAAGAACCTGGATTCGATGCGAAACGCCGTCTGGAGATTACTGGATGAAAACGAGCTCAAAGGGGATGTCGAACTGAGTGTCGACGTCAATCCTTTGACCTTGATGTGAGGAAACCATGAACGCACGCTATCTCGCCGTCGAGCTGATCCACGGCGTATTGACGAAACAAGCCTATGCGAACCTAAGCCTGAAACAACGCTTGGACGAAGCCCGTCCGATCGACCGCGGCTTGATCACGCAGTTGGTCTACGGGACCCTGCAGAACCAGATTTACTGTCGCAACCGATGGAAGAAACATGTACAGAAAGAACCGGATGCCTTGGTCGCATCCCTTTTGGACATGTGCGTCTATCAGTTGATGTTCCTCGACAAGGTTCCCGACTACGCCGTCCTGGATGAAGCGCAGTCGATCCTACGCCAAAAACACCGCGGTTCGGCGACCGGTTTGATCAACGCCGTCTTGCGCAAGGTCATCGAAGAAGGCAAAATCGACATCGAACATGAGGATGAAATCGAACGCGTCGCACTGAATACGAGCCTCCCGTCCTGGATCTTGAAAATGTGGGTGAAACAATACGGGAAAGAAGACGCGCTGAAGTGCGCGTACAGTCTGATCCAAAACGTACAGACCAGCATCAAGGTCAATCCTTTGAAGGCGAGCCGTGAAGAAATGCTTGAAGATTCTAGGTTTACTCCGGGGAAGTTGGTCGAGGATGCGCTTCGCTATCAAGGGAACTTCCTTGAAAGCGAATGGTTTAAAGACGGGAAAGGGATATTGCAGGATGAAGCCAGCCAGATGGTGGTTTCCTGGGTGGATGCGAAACCGGGGATGGAAATCCTGGATCTCTGCGCCGCGCCGGGGACGAAGACCGCCGGCATGGCCTTCGCGATGCGCAACTCCGGGCGGATCGTCGCGCTTGACCTGCATGAACACCGGGTCAGGCTGATCCAGGAAGGGATGCATAAACTGGGGGTTACGATCGTCGAACCCTACGCCTGCGACAGTCGCGACTGTGCTAGCGTCCTGCAAGACCGGCGCTTCGACGCGGTCCTGGCGGATGTCCCGTGTTCGGGCCTGGGCGTATTGCGCCGAAAACCCGACATCAAGGCAAGGATCCGTCCAAGCGATCTCGACGACCTTCAACTCCTGCAAGGGCAGTTGTTGGAAGAAGCGGGAAAACGGGTGAAAGCCGGAGGCGTGCTGGTCTATTCGACCTGCACCCTCAACAAGAAAGAGAACCAAGCCCAGGTCGCGTCTTTCCTGAAAAACAACGAAGAGTTTGTCCTGGTCAGGGAGCGTACGATCTTTCCCTACGAACAAGAGACCGATGGATTCTACATCGCGCAAATGCAAAGAAACCAGTAATGTGTTAAAATACGGGGTGGTGATACCTTGAAAACAATCTATGATTACAGTTATGAAAAAATGGAAGCGAGCATGTTGGGCGAAGGGTGGAAGAAATTCCGCTCCCAACAGCTTTTCCAGTGGCTATATCGCAAACGGGTCGGATCCTTCGATGAGATGAGCGACCTCTCCCAAGAAATGCGGGAGCGGCTCAAAGAAAAATACGTCATCGATCCGCTTCGGCTTGTGAAACGGTTGGTTTCGTCCGACGGGACCGTCAAGTATCTTTTCCGCCTGCAAGACGGAAGCCTGGCCGAAACCGTATTGATGCACTACGATTACGGGAAATCGGTCTGCGTGACCTCCCAGATCGGATGCAACATGGGCTGCGCGTTCTGCGCCAGCGGACTACTTAAGAAAACACGCGACGTGACCTCGGGGGAAATGGTCGCCCAGGTCATGTACGTGCAGCGCGAACTCGATAAAGAACAGGAACGGGTAAGCCACGTGGTCATCATGGGCACGGGCGAACCCTTCGACAACTATGAGAACGTGATGGACTTCATGAACACGATCAACCACGACAAGGGCCTGGCGATCGGGGCGCGGCACATCACCGTCTCCACCTGCGGCATCGCGGACAAGATCCGTCGCTTCGCCCATGAGAACGTCCAGTACAACCTGGCGATCTCCCTCCACGCCCCCAACGATGAACTCAGGACCCGGTTGATGCCCATCAACAAGGCCTATCCTTTGGGTGAACTGATGGAGGCGATCCGCGAATACGCGGGGTTGAACAATCGCCGGATCACCTTCGAATACATCCTTTTGAAAGGGGTCAACGACCAACCGGAACATGCCACGCAGCTGGCGCACCTGATCAAAGGGCTCAATGCCTATGTGAACCTGATTCCCTATAACGCGGTCGACGAACACGGGTTCAAAGGGGTCAGTTTCCCCCAGGCCATGGCGTTCTACGACCGTTTATGCAAACTGAATGTGAAATGCACCTTGCGCCAAGAGCACGGGGCGGACATCGATGCCGCCTGCGGACAATTGAGGGCGAAGGTTGAGAGAGGAGAATTGGATGATTTGTTGGGGTAGAAGCGATATCGGGAAAAACCGGAAGATGAACCAGGATGCCTTCGTCATCAAACAAAACGGATCTTCGATCCTGGCTTTGGTATGCGACGGCATGGGCGGGGCGAAGGCCGGGGAAGTCGCCAGCAAAATGGCCTGCGACAAGATCGCCGAGTATTTCGACGAACATCCCGACCTTAAGGCCGATACGATGGAAAACTGGTTGTACGGCGCGGTCATGCATGCCAACGACGCCGTGTTCGCGGCCTCGATCAACCGGAGCGACTATTTCGGAATGGGGACGACCTTGGTCGGCTTCTTGAAAGTGGACGACAAACTCATCAGCGTGAACGTCGGCGATAGCCGCCTCTACCGCTTTTTCGACCACCGCGTCGCGCAACTGACCGTCGATCATTCCTTGGTCCACGAGCTCCTGCAACGCGGCCTGATCAGCGAAGAAGAAACGAAGAACCATCCCCAACGCCATGTGTTGACCAACGCCCTGGGGATCTCCAAAGCCATACGGATCGACATCCATCCGATCGAAGAACCCTTCGATCTCCTTCTCGTCGCCAGCGACGGACTGCATTCCATGCTTCCGGATGAAGAAATCCAACGGATCCTGGATGAGAAAGAACCTCCTCAGGCGCTATGCGACCGCTTGATCGATAAAGCCAACGAGGCGGGGGGGAACGACAACATCACCGTGATCCTCGCGGCCGCGAGACCGGAGGTGCGCCATGGCTGAACTCCTCGGGAATCGGTACCTGCTTGTCCAACCCTTAGGGGAAGGCGGCATGGCCAACGTGTTCCTCGCCGTCGATTCATTGTTGAACCGCGAAGTCGCGGTCAAGATCCTACGCGGGGACCTTTCGGGCGATGCGATCGCCCTCTTACGTTTCCAGCGCGAAGCCAATGCGGCAAGCGCCCTCAGCCATCCCAACATCGTCGAAATCTACGATGTCGGCGAAGACCAGGGGAAACACTTCATCGTCATGGAATATGTGCGCGGACGCACCTTGAAACAGTTGATCCAACAACGCGGGGCGATGGACAAGAACGAAGCCGTCTCCGTCATGCGTCAATTGATTTCCGCCGTCCAGGTCGCGCATAAGAACAACATCATCCATCGCGACATCAAACCGCAGAACGTCCTGATCAAGGACGACGGCACGGCCAAGATCACCGATTTCGGGATCGCGACCGCCCAGGACGCCGTCCAACTCACCCAGACCGACACGGTCATGGGGAGCGTGCATTATCTCGCCCCCGAACTGGCACGCGGCGAAAGCGCGAGCTTTCAAAGCGACATCTATTCCATGGGCATCGTCTTCTATGAACTCCTGACCGGAACCGTCCCGCATACCGGGGACGCCCCGGTGCAGATCGCACTCAAACACATGCGCGAGGACATCCCGTCCGTCCGTGAGAACAACGCGACGATCCCGCAGTCCCTCGACAACATCATCATCAAGTCGACGGCGAAAAACAAGGCGAACCGTTACAAGACGGCGGGGGAGATGCTTGACGATCTGAACCAGAGCCTGGAAGAGAAACATGTCAACGACGCGAAATTGGTTTTCCCGGAAGACAAGCAAAACGGAGACACGATCCTGATACCGGAAGTATCGGGTGTCCGCGAGAAAAAACGACCGAACTTCGCCTATGCGGTGATCGGGATCGGGTTGACCATCCTTTCCGGGATCGTCATCACCATGATCATCGTCCTGGGCGGGATGTTCGAACCCGTCAGTAAGGTCGTGAAAATCCCGGACGTCGTCGGGATGACGCTGGAAGAAGCGCGCGGCGAACTCAACGCCCTGATCATCAGCGTCTCTTCCGTGAAGTATCAATTGACGGACGACATCCCCGAAGGGCAAGTCATCATGGTTTCGCCCAAGGCCGGCGTCGAAGTGGAAAAGGGGTCGTCGGTCGTCCTGACGATTTCGGAGGGGATCTACGTGGTGGTCGGCGATTATGCCAACCGCAACATCGACGAGGTCCGCGAAGAGTTGAAATCGTTGAAAATCACGATCCGCGTCGAGAACACCCCCAATTCGACCTTGGCGGCCGGGACGATCATCAGCCAGGAACTCTTGATTCCAGGACAGAAGCTCGATCCGCAACGCCAATACGAAATCAAGTTCTATGTCGCCTCGGACGTCGAATTCATCATCCCGCAAGTCGTGGGGATGGGGATCGAGACGGCCAAAGCCATGCTTGAGGGCGACGGGGCCGTCGTCGTCGCGACACAGAAGTCGACCGAAGGCATGAGCGAGGAAGAAATCGCCGCCTTGGTCCGCAACGTCGTCGTGGAAGTCACACCCAGTGCCGGGAGCTATTATATCCAGGGGGAAAACAATGTCATTACCCTATATTACTACTAGGAGAACCCATGCCTAAAGCACGGATCATTAAAATCGTCTCCAACCAATACACCCTCCTCGCCGAAAACAAGGCCGAGTTCACGGCGGTCGCGATGGGGAAACTCCGCTTGAAGAAATCACCGGTCGTCGGCGATTTCGTCCGCTATGAACAACACGAAGGCAACGTCGGGATCGAGGAAGTGCTACCGAGAAAGAATTCGCTCGTGCGTCCCTTGATCGCCAACGTCGACCAGGCCCTGGTCGTCATGAGCGCCCTGAAACCCGAGTTTTCTTCCGTCCTGGTCGACCGTCTATGCATCTTGATCCGCGCCGCCGGCATCGAACCGGTGCTGATCGTCACGAAACTCGATTTGATCGTCACCGACGATCCGCTTTATCGAACCTTGCGGGAATACCGCGACGGGGGGATGCGGGTGGTCGAAGTCGGACGGGATCGGCCGATCGACGATCTTTTAAACGTGTTGGAAGGCAAGATCAGCGTTCTGACCGGACAAAGCGGGGTCGGGAAATCGTCGTTGGTCAATCGGCTCGATTTGAAGTTCGACTTGGAGACGCAGGAGATTTCAAAGGCGCTGGGAAGAGGCAAACATACCACGCGCCATGTCCAGCTCCATGAAGCCGGGGGAGGATGGATCGCGGATACCCCGGGGTTCTCTTCGATGGATTTCACCCAGCTCGACCCCGACCTTATGGAAAACTACATCAGCGAGTTCATCCCGTTTTTAGGGAAATGCCGTTTCCGCAATTGCCGGCATGATAACGAACCGGATTGCGCGATCAAGCAGGCCGTGAACGAGAAGAAGATTCCGCAGACCCGTTACGATAACTATCTCGCGATCTACAAGATGGCGAAAGAAGCAAAGGAGACCCAATACCAATGATCATCGCACCTTCGATCCTCTCGATGGATTTCTCTTCCATGGAGAGTCAACTCAAACTCGTCAAGGAAGGCGGGGCCGCCTGGCTTCATTTCGACGTCATGGACGGGCATTTCGTCCGTAACCTGACCTTCGGACCGGATCTTCTCAAAGGCGTCCGAAAGCTCTCGGATTTGGTGATGGACGTCCACATCATGGTGGAGGACCCCGCGTATTTCGCCCCGGTGTTCATGGATGCCGGCGCCGACGGGATCACGTTCCACATCGAAGCGTGCAAGGACCTGGACGAAGTCCGTTCGATCCTTACGCTGATCCGCTCGAGAAACAAACGCGCGGGCATCTCCCTGCGTCCCCAAACCCCAATCGAGAGCCTCTATCCCGTCCTGGACGAGTGCGACATGGTCCTGATCATGAGCGTCAACCCCGGGTTCGGCGGGCAAGTCTTCATCGAGGAGGCATTGAAAAAAATCACGGATCTGCGCCATGAAATCCAACGCCGGGGCTTATCCGTCTTGATCGAGGTGGACGGCGGCATCAACAAGACGACGGGCAAGGCGTGTGAAGACGCCGGGGCCGACGTCCTGGTGGCGGGAAGCTACGTGTTTAAAAACGACATCCCGGAAGCCATACGGAGTCTCATGTGAAGAAGGCGGTCCTGGTCTGCGGATGGCAGGACGACATCCCTTCGCGTTTCGACGGCGACGTGGTCGGGATCGACCGCGGCGCGGTCTTGTTGGCGCGCCAGAAAACGACGATGGCGTTGGCCATCGGGGACTTCGATTCGATCTCAGTCCATGAACGACAAGAAGTCCAACGCTATGCAAAGCGGATGATCGTACTCCCGACGCAGAAAGAAGTCAGCGACACCGAAGCCGCGATCGATGATTGCATCGCGGCGGGATATGATGAAATCGTCCTTTGGGGCGGGCTGGGCGGTCGCTTCGACCATGCCTGGGTCAACTTCCTCTTACTCAAGAAACATCCTTCCTTGCGGTTGACGGATGCGCAGAACGACGTCTATACAATCGGCGAGGGGACCCACGACATCGTTTCGACCCCTCGCAAGTATGTTTCGATCTTCGCCCTCCAACGCAGTGAACTCTCCTTAAGCGGGTTCGCCTATCCTTTGGACCACGCGGTGTTCGAATTCGACACGACCTTGGGGCTAAGCAACGAAGTCCAAAAAGAAAATGCACAAATCATTGTGCACTCGGGTCGATTGATGATCATACTGAGTCAAGACAAATAAAAAATGGAGTTGCCTCCATTTGATACTAGCCTTGTTGCGCGGCTTTCAATGTTTTCAAAGCACGGGCGGAAACACGGATACGGACAGTGCGTCCATCAATGACGACTTTGACCTTTTGTAGGTTAACGTTCCAGCGACGGCGGGAAGCCTGCAGGGAGTGAGAGCGCTTATTTCCGTATTGAGCTGTTTTACCGGTTACGGCACAAACTTTTGACATACCGAAGACCTCCTTTCGAATGGATTTTGCTTTGTTAGTGTATCATGAACACCCATGGAATGCAAGTAAAATGGGGAAAAAATCTTTTTTAAAACAGTCCTGCCTATGGTATGATATAGGCAAGATTAAGGAGGGAAGTACGTGAACGATCAACAGATCTATGCGGCCTTGGAATTGGCAGATCATGAAGTCCGCCTTTTGGTCGGTGAATTCCACAATACCCGTCTCAATATCCTGAAAGTTGAAAAAGTGAAGTGCTCGGGGATCGAAGGAGTGACGATCATCGATCAGGACGCTGTCGTGACAGCGCTCAAATCGGCCGTCAACAACGCTTCCGCCAATCTGGGGGCGAGGATCCAACGAGTGCTTTTGTTATTGCCCTCCTGGGGGATGAAACGGTTCACCCGTCGCGTGCAGGTCGCCGTCGACCGCAACGTCGGATACACGGATGTCCGCAACGCGATCCGCGAAGCGATGAAGACCGACTTGACGGATGATTATGAACTGATCAACACGATCATCACGAAATACACCATCAACGGCATCGGCTACCGCAGGTTGCCGGTCGGGGAAGAATGTTCGTCGATGAGCGTCGATATCGACCTGTTTTGCGCCGATAAGGAACTGACCTTCAATTACGCCCAAGTCGTCGAAAAAGCCGGCTTGGAAATCAGCGACGTCAGCCTGGACGGATTCGCCGTCGCCAAGGAAGCTTCGTTGGCGGAAAAGAGCATCGAACATTTCATCATCCTGGTCCGTGCCGAACGCCAGACCACCACGTTGACCTTGTTCGCGAAGGGTCGCCTGATCTCATCCGAAGTGCTGTTGGGCGGAAGCGACGCCTTGATCGGTGCGATCACCGACGACTACCGTCTGCCCATCGACGTGGCGGAGAGATTGCTCTACCACAACGCGCGGCTCGGCATGGAAAAATACCCGGACAGTCCGATTTTCCTTTGGAGCAACGAAGGGAAGACCTATACGATCAGCGAAAACCAGTTGATCAAATCCATCACCCAACCGGTCGAAGACTGGATCCGCGAAATCAAGCGTTCCTGCGACCCCATCCTCGAGACCGGCAAAGTCAGCCTGGTCTTGACGGGCGAAGCCGCCGAGATCGTCGGTTTCGACCAACTGCTCGCGAAGGCGATCGGCGTGGATACCGAAACCTATACCCCCGAGACGCTTGGCGTCCGCAGCGCCTCCCTGGCGGCGGTCGTCGGTCTCTTCTACGTTTTGAAAGACCAATTATCCTACCGGAAAAGCATTCTGCCCGGCATCAACATGGAAGAGTTCCATGCAAGCCTGGCCGGAGCGAAGTCCGGCGGGGTCGACGATACCTTGACGCGCAAGTTGAAAGGCATCTTGTTTGAATCCAGAGGAAAATAACGGAGGTTCCCACATATGAGCGATTTACAGTACAGTCAGGTAGCGAAAATCAAAGTCTTCGGAGTCGGCGGGGCAGGATGCAACGCCATCAACCGGATGGTGGACGAAGGCTTGCAAGGTGTCGAATTCTACGTCGCCAACACCGATGTCCAAGTGTTGAATATCTCCAACGCGCAAAACAAGATCGTCCTCGGACGCGATACCACCAAAGGACTCGGAGCGGGGGCCAATCCGGAAATCGGGCGTAAAGCCGCGATGGAAAGCGAAGCGGAAATCCGCGAAGCGATCAAGGGTTCCGACATGGTGTTCATCACCGCGGGCTTGGGCGGCGGCACCGGGACCGGTGCGGCGCCGATATTCGCAAAGATCGCCAAGGAACACGGGTGCCTTACCGTCGGGATCGTCACCAAACCGTTCAGTTTCGAAGGGAAGCGCCGGATGAACCAGGCGTTGGCCGGTCTTGAAGAACTGCGCCAATACGTCGATTCCCTCATCATCGTCTCCAACAACCAATTGCTTGAAGTCATCGGCCGCATCCCTTTCGTGGAAGCGTTCAAAGAAGCCGACAACGTATTGCGTCAAGGCGTCCAGACCATCACCGACTTGATCGCCGTCCCTGCGATGATCAACCTCGACTTCGCGGATGTCCGCACGGTCATGGAAGGCCAAGGGACCGCGTTGATCGGGATCGGGATGGCCCAGGGCGAATCCAAAGCCTCCGACGCCGCCTCCAAGGCGATCACTTCGCCCTTGCTTGAAGCGCAGATCCGCGGTGCGCGCAACGCCATCGTCAACGTCACCGGCGGCAACACCATCACCATCTACGACGCCAACGACGCCGTCGAATACATCCGCGAAGCCGCGGGGCAGGACATCGACATCATCTTCGGTGTCGCGATCAACGACAAGATCGGCGACAGCATCATCGTCACCGTCATCGCGACCGGCTTCGACCTGCCGCGCCAAAACGTCACGGTCCGTCCGATCGCCGAAGCCCGCAAGGTCTTCGACGCCATCAAGGAACCCGAACTCGACGCCGACGACGACAGCGACATCCCGAATTTCTTCCGCACAAGAGGTTGACCCCAACCTCTTTTTTATGCAAAGGCGCTTCCTTTGCCTTTTAAAATGAAAACTGATAGGATGTTCGCGAGGAGGCTATCCATGAACATCCTTTATTTCCATTCCAATCTCTTGCGCGACACCTATCGCTGCCGGCAAGTCCGTTTTCGTCTCTGGGGGTTTATGCGCCATACCGACATCGACGCGATCTTCATCGCCGAAAGCGACAAAGCGGATGCGGGCGAACTGCAGGCGCTGAAAACACAGCTTGGCGAATTCGGCTGCCTGATCCTCGATAAAACCGGCAAGTACCGGATCGACGACGAGTTGATCGTGTTCGAGCCCCTTTCGTTGCTTGTGGACGACCAACGTTTCATCCCGCTGGACGGGTCGGTCATCCTGATAGAAACCCAGCCCGAAATCCATGGCAACTACATCGCCCTCGATTTCTTCGCCGACGAGGATTTCGCCGATTACCACGGGGAAATCGACGCCCAAAGCCTCGTCGAGCTGAAAGATCTCATGAATGGCAGACCCAAACGCAATAAGAGCCACCTAAATTAGGTGGTTTTTTATATATAATTGATTATGTTGATAAATTAATTAAAAAAATCAATAAAATACTTGACATAATTAATAAACAGGTTTACTCTATGGGTGTGAGGTGAGAATATGGCAAAGAGAATCAAGATACACATCGATACCCCGGAGAGAAAGATCCATCTCCCGTCGGTCGGAAAGACCACGGCGATCACCTTCATCCGATTCGGACTCTGGGGATCAAGCTTCGCGAAAGACATGGAACCCGAAACCAGGGAATGGATTCGCGAAAACAAGGAAGTGATCATCGACGCTGTGAAAGACGTCTTCAAGATACTGCAGGATTTTGAACCGTTCACACTGGTCGAGGTCGAAAGCGAAGATACGCATATCCTCATCGACGTAATCTAGGAGGTACGAAACATGAAAAGAGAAGTCATTGGTGTTTGCCCGGTATGTTCCTCCGATCTACTGGCGACCCGGTTGACCTGCGTCAACTGCCATACGGAAATCACAGGGGAGTTCTCGTTATCGAAGTTCAGTTACCTGAACCGCGACGAGCTCTACTTCATCGAAACCTTTATCAGGGTCCAGGGCAACATCAAAGAAATGGAAAGGGAATTGAACGTTTCCTATCCGACCGTCAAAAAGAATCTGGATGCGATCATCACGAAATTGGGGTTCGCACCGCCGAAGCCGGTCCAGGACGATGAAGCCGAGGTCTTGGCGAAGTTGAAGAACAAAGAGATCAGCGTGGAAGACGCGCTTGAACTATTAAGAAAGTAGGAGAAACAATGAACTCGAAAGAACAAATCCTGGAAATGGTCAAAGACGGTACGATTACCGTCGAAGAAGGACTGAAGCTGCTCAACGCGATGGAAGCGACCCCTGCGAAGGGATTCGCCCCCGCCCCGTCCAAACTCGCCAATGCGAAACGCATGGTACGGATCCTGGTGAATAGCGAAAAGGGCGACAACGTCCGCGTCAACATCCCCTTGGCCTTGGTCAAAGTCGGGATGGACATTGGATCCAAAATGAAGATCGATGGCAAGCAAGTGGACTTGAAGGGCATCGATTTCGACGAAATCATCGCGATGATCGATGAAGGCGCGACCGGGGAACTGGTCAGCGTCGACTCGGAAGACGGCGACAAAGTCCGGATCTTCGTCGACTAGATCAAACGATCCAAATCACTGGATGCGAAAGCTTGGACCGCCGTGTCCAAACCAGTCGAAGATCGTCGACAAACAAACCCAGGGTGCAAATCGCTGAAAGCGAAAGCCCGCTTGAGAAAAGCGGACCAACCCGACCCAAAACGTACTTAAGATTGGATGTTGCAAATCGCTGGATGCGAAAGTCCGCTCGGCCGTGAATGGACCAGACAGTACCGATCGTAAGGAATTCCCCGAAACCATGCTTTGAAGATCCAAGTGCAGACCCCTTCGTTGAGAAGTCAAACCCGGTCCAACGCGCTGTAAGCGCAAGTCTCATCGCCGTATGAAGACCAATCCGAGCCCCTCTGTAGACAACGAAGAAACAACGTAAGATCGACACTTCCCGACACCACGGGAGGCAAAGCAGAGATCGTAAACGAAAAGATGCCGATTCGGCATCTTTTCCATGTCTTTGATAGACAGTGATTTTTCGAAAAGGTATACTGATACTGTAAAGCGAGGTATCCTATGTTACGTCTTGTACGCGAAGAAGAGAAAGAGAAACTACTGAACCGGCTACGGAAAGACCCCTCACGCGCCATGTTCATCATCGGCGATATCGAACAAAACGGTCTGCATACGGACTATCAGACCACGTGGGTCGAAGAAGTCGAGGGGGAATACTTGGCCGTTTATCTGAAATACCACAAGAACTTCGTGTTCTATCTTTTCAACGATGCGTTTGAACCCAAGCACTTGCTCGATTTACTGAAACAAGTCCGACCGATCAACTGTAACGCGGCGAAATCGCATTTCGTTCAAGTGCATCCGTTGATCCGGTCGTTCGTCGACGTACGCGAGATGTACTTCTGCGAATGTTCAAGTCAAGACCATGGCGTCGCCTTGACCGACGTGCGCAGGGCGGAAGTAAGCGATGCGGAAGCGATCGCCCGATCGCTCGATCGCATCGTCGAGTTCAATATGGAACCGTTGACGATCGAAGAGCGGACAGAGCGGATCCGATCCCGGTTCGCAGAAAACAAATCCAGGGGGTTTGTGGTCGAAAAGGACCAACAGGTGGTCGCTTATGCGTCCACCGCCGTCGAGACCGGCACGTCCGCGATGGTCGCATCCGTCTTTTGTCTGCCGGAGTATCGTGGAAAGGGATATGCCAAACAAGCGGTATGGGCGCTGACCGAAGACTGCCTGAACAAGGGTCTGGTGCCCTGCCTGTTCTACGACAACCCTTCGGCCGGCAGGATTTATCATAGCTTAGGCTATGTCACCTTCGATACATGGGTTTTGGCGAAAGTGGAGGGGGAGATCGCATGAAAATCGCAATGGCGCAGCTCAGTGTGAAAGCGGGGCGCGCGGATTTGAACCTGGCGCGGATGAAAGAAATGGTGGACGAGGCCAAACTTCAGTCGGCGGACCTCATCGTTTTCCCGGAAATGTCGGTCCCGGGGTACATTCTGCAAGACCGATGGCTGCATACCTCGTTTCGAAACGAAATGGCGACGGCGAACGAGTTGATCCGCTCGTGGAGCGACGGGATCGGGATTATCTGGGGGAACGTGGTCACGGAGCAATTCGGGGTCGCGAAAACCAACCGGGATGGCCGGCCGATCCGTACCAACGCGGCGCTTTTCGCCTGTGATCAAAAATATGTCCAACGCGACGTCCAGTTCTTGGACGGCGTCTATGTAAAACACTGCATGCCGGATTATCGTTTCTTCGACGACTCGCGGTATTTCATGAGCGGATTGGAGATCGCCCGCTTCAACAAGTGGACGGTTTCAGGATTGGTGAGTCCGTTTCATTTCAAACGCGACGGCAAAACCTACAAGATCGGTCTGGAAATCTGCGAAGACCTTTGGAGCAAGGATTATGCGGTCGACCCGACCTCCCTGTACATCAAGCAGGGGGTGGATTTCATCGTCAACATTTCCGCCTCGCCCTGGACGCTCAGGAAAGAACTGAGCCGTGAGAAACGGATGGCCGAGCATGTGGCCAACCATGGCGAGAAGATGGTCCCCTTGGTCTATGTGAACGCCTGCGGAATGCAGAACACGGGCAAGAACGTGCTGGTCTTCGACGGCGACAGCACATGTTACGGCAAGGACGGGAAACCGATGGTTTCCTGCAACGATGCCTTCGAAGAAGAACTTTGCATTTTCGAACTGGGCGATACCCGTCCGGTCGTAAACACCCCTTCGAAACTATTGGAAGCGTTGATCCACGGAATCCGTGAGTTCGATGCGCAAACCCTTCCGTTCCACCCGAAATGGATCATCGGACTCTCCGGCGGGGTCGATTCGTCGATCAACGCCGCGCTTCTCAGTTTGGCGATCGGATCCAAGCGGATCGTCGGCTACAATATGGCGAGCCGCTACAACGCCGACGCGACCATCTCGATCGCCCGGACGTTGGCCGAAGCGCTGGATATCGACTATCATGAAGGAAGCATCGAGGACTTGGTCGAATCGACTTCACGCACGGTCGACGGGTTCGGCTATGAAAACAAGGTCGCCGGATTGGTCCATGAAAACGTCCAAGCCCGCATCCGAGGACATCTTTTGTCGACGTTTTCCGCCATCGAAGGCGGGGTCGTCTGCAACAACGGAAACAAAGTCGAATTGGCGATCGGATATGCGACCCTCTACGGCGATGCGATCGGCGCCCTGAGTCCATTGGGCGACCTGACCAAGGTGCAGCTCTTCGAACTTGCCCGGGAAATCAACCGACGCTTCGACAAGGAAATCGTCCCGGAAAGCCTCTTGCCTCAACTGAGCGAAACGACGATCGAATGGGAAGTCCCGCCGAGCGCCGAACTGAAAGACAAACAACTCGACCCCATGAAATGGTTCTACCATGATTGGCTGGTCCAATACTTGATCGAATACCCGACCCGCAGCGCCATCGACGTGTTGGACCTCTATCTGACCGGGAAATGGAAAGACATGGACGTCGCACGGTGGATCCGTTATTACGGGTTGGATGACCCCGACGCGTTCATCGCCGATTTGGAATGGTTCATGAACCTTTGGACCAAGGCCGTGTTCAAGCGGATCCAATTCCCGCCGATCTTGACGGTCAGCCGCGGCGCGTTCGGCAACGATTACCGCGAAAGCCAGATCAGCACCTTCCGCTCCCCCTTGTACGAGATGAAGCGGGCGCAGATCCTCGCGAAGAAGGCAACGTAAGATGAAAAGCCTCAAAGCCTGGATGAACTCCGAAAAACGGCTGGATCTGTTTTCCTTTGCGTTCGCCGGGATCCTCATCCTCTTGTTTTATTTCCTCGTTCAGGATTTATCCCAATTCACGGCGGTCGCCAAGGACATACTCAACGTAATGATGCCTTTCATCTTCGGGTTCTCGATCGCGTTCCTTCTTGCCCCGCTTGTCCTCTATTTCGAGCAGAAACTGTTCAACCGCACAAAACTTAAGCTCGCGACGCGTCGGAAATGTTCCGTCGCGTTGGGGATTTCCCTCATGCTTTTCACGTTCGCGCTCTTCTTTCTCTTGGTCATCCCGCAACTTGTTTCCAGCGTGAGCGCACTTTCCCAACAGTTGCCCGCATACATCGAGTCGGCCAGGGGGATGCTTGAGGACCTGATCCTTCGTTTCAACATCCCGCAAAGCGACATCGACGGTTTTCTGTCTTCGGGCGGGGATTTGGTCGAGATGATCCTGTCGATGGGAAGCAAATTCTTCCCGCAACTCCTGAACGCTTCTTGGCAGTTCACCAAAGGGGTCTTCAATTTTCTGGTCGGGATCGTGATCGCGACCTACATCCTGTTGGATCGCGAACGCTTCTCGCTTCAGTTCAAAAAGATGAATTATGCCTTCTTCGGCCAAGAACGCGGGGATGTCTTCCTTCGCGTCAGCCGCATCAGTTCGAAAATGTTCACGGGCTTCGTGATCGGGAAGATGATCGATTCGTTGATCATCGGCATCCTGTGTTTCATCGGGATGAGCCTGTTGGGCCTGCAATATGCGATCCTGCTTTCCGTGATCGTCGGGATCACCAACATGATCCCCGTCTTTGGTCCGTTCATCGGCGCCGTCCCGGGATTGTTCATCTTGTTGATCATCGACCCCGTCCAGGCCTTGTGGTTCGCCCTATTCATCTTCGCCCTTCAGCAGTTCGACGGAAACATCCTGGGACCGCTGATCCTTGGCGACTCCTTAGGATTACCGAGTCTGTGGATCATGTTTTCGATCATCGTCGGCGGGGGGTTCTTCGGCATCCTAGGCATGTTCCTGGGGGTCCCGATCTTCGCGGTCATCTACCTGCTGGTGCGTGAATTCATCCATTTCAGGATCGATAAGCACGGCCTTGACATTTCAAAGTAAAAAAGCGGGTGGTTTCGAAGTGTGAACCGGATTGTGATAAAATGGAATCACAAAGGAGATACCTTATGAGAATCATCGCGGATACGACCTGTCATCTTAGTATCGAGGAAGCTGCGCGTGATCACGTGATCCTGGTCCCCAACCAGGTCATCATCGGGGATCGTTGTTATCGTGATTACTTGGAAATCGATTCCGAGACCTTCATCGAGGCGATCAAGGAAGACTTTCCTTCGACCTCCCAACCGGCCGTCGGGGAAATCATGGATGCATATGACCGATGCGGGAACGAGCCGGCGATCCACGTCACCACGGGCAGGGGCTTGAGTTCGGCCTTCGATTCCGCCAGCGGGGTGAAGAAAAGCATGGATGCCCAAAACATCACGGTATTCGATTCCCAGTCGGTCGCCGGGGTGAACCGCAATCTGGTCCAACTGGCGACGAGGATGTCGAAGTCCACGGACTCGATCCAACGCATCGTCGATACGATGCTGGCATGTTTGAAGGAAACCCAATCCTATGTCATCCCCGTCGATTTCGGCTATCTCAAGCGATCCGGACGACTGACGCCGTTGGCCGCCACCGTCGGGGGGTTCTTGAAACTCGTCCCGGTCATGGCCCAATCGGCCGATCGGCAGCGCATCGAGAAATTCTCCGTGGCGCGTACGCTTGGCAGCGCCCTGAACAACATCGTGGATGACTTGGTGAAACGCGGGGTTGATCGTCGGCATAGAATCTATGTCGCCCATGCGTTGAACTTGGACAATGTCCGGTTGGCGATCGAACTGATCAAACAGAAAATCCAGGACGCCGACATCGAAGTCCTGAAACTAGCCCCCGGGATGATCACACATGGCGGACCGGGTTGTCTGGTCATCCAATATATCCTGAAAGACGAATCCTACTAGACCGCAAGCGCGGTCTTTTTCATGAAAAAAGCGCATCGTTGGTACGATGCGCTCGGATTAATCAAGCAGGAACAACATTTCGCAATAGGAAGGAAGCGGATAGCTCTTCGAAGGAAGGGCGGTTTCCAGTGCATCGACGACGCCGCGGACATCCACAAGAAGCGGACTGACGTCTTTCAATAAGGACAACCCGCAAATCGAAGGGTTCTCATGGGCATTGGCGGATTCCAGCGCCGCCTTCAGTTTGATGAGCAGCGAGTCGGTGTCGTCCACCAAACCGAGAATCTCTTTTTCCTTGCGTGCGACCATCTTCGACTTGACCGATAACGGTTCAAGTTCCGAAATCACCTTAAGCGCTTCGGGAAGGACCATGCGTTCGACCATTTCGATCAAGGTCTTGGCTTCGCAGTTGATCGTATTGATGTATTGGTGATGTAGGATCTCGGCACGGGCATGCAACTCGTCTTCCGTGTAGATCTTGTTGCGTTCAAACAACGCGACGGCTTTGGGGGCGATCAGGCTGTCGATCGATTCGACGAAGGAACGGATGTTGGGAAGTCCGCGTTGCGCGGCTTCGTCGACCCACGCTTCCGAGTACCCGTCGCCGGAGAAGAGGATGCGGTGGTGGTTCTTCATGATTTCGCCGCAGATCTTCAAGGCTTCTTCACGCGTGTCCTGGATGTACTTGAATTGTTCCAAACGATCGGCGATCACGCGGAACTCGTCGGCCAAAATCGAGGCGATGACGGTGTTGGCGATGGCGGCGGAGAGGGAAGAGCCCAACATGCGGAACTCGAACTTATTGCCGGTGAACGCGAACGGCGAAGTCCGGTTGCGGTCGGTGTTGTCTTTGGGGAGGTAGGAAAGGTTGCTTAGGGAGAACTTCGGACCGGTTTTCGCAATGAAGGTCGGTTCCTTGTCGACCAGTTTCAGCAACGCTTCTTCGATGACCGACCCCATGAAGACGGAGATGATCGCCGGAGGCGCTTCGTTGGCGCCCAAACGATGATCGTTGCCCGGACCGGAAGCCGCTAAACGAAGCAGTTCGGGATAGGTGTCGATCGCTTTCAGGATCGCGGTGCAGAAGAGGAGGAAACGGATGTTTTCCGCCGGCTTGTCTCCGGGATCAAGAAGGTTTTGTCCGTCGTCGGTCGAGAGCGACCAGTTGTCGTGTTTCCCCGAACCGTTGATCCCGGCGAAGGGTTTCTCATGCAGAAGCGCGGCCATGCCGTGTTTCTTGGCGGTTTTGCGCAGGATATCCATCGTGATGTGGTTCTGGTCGACGGCGGCGTTGGCGTCCGTGTAGATGCTTGAAATTTCGAATTGACCCGGCGCGACTTCGTTGTGTTCGACCTTGGCATAGATGCCCAGTTTCCAGCACTCGTCGTTGACTTCATCCATGAACGCCTTGACGCGATCGGGGATGGAACCGAAATAGTGGTCTTCGAATTCCTGTCCTTTGGGTGGCTTGGAGCCCAACAACGTACGTCCCGTCAACAGAAGGTCGGGACGGTTGCGATAGGCTTTCGCATCGACCAGGAAATATTCTTGTTCAAGACCGCAAACCAAACTGACCCGTTTTACATTCTTATCCCCGAGCGCGTTGGTGATCCGCGTCGCCTGGGTGCTCAAGACATCGATCGAACGAAGTAAAGGCGCTTTTTGGTCCAGCGGTTCGCCGTTGTAGGAAACGAAGATCGTCGGGATGCATAAGACGCTGCCGCGGATGAACGCCGGCGACGTGATGTCCCAATAGGTATAGCCGCGGGCTTCGAACGTCGCGCGCAAGCCGCCCGACGGGAAACTGGAACCATCGGTTTCCCCTTTGATCAAGGTCTTGCCGGAGAAACGGGCGATCGCATCGCCATTCTCCGATTTCTCGATGAAGCTATCGTGCTTCTCGGCGGTCGTTCCGTTAAGCGGTTGGAACCAGTGGGAGAATTGGGTGCAGCCATGCTCCATCGCCCAGATCTTCATCGCATGGGCGATCGCGTCCGCGGTCTGACGGTCCAAGGAATCTTCCTTGGCGACGGCGGTTTTCCATTTCTTGAAAATGGGGCTGGGTAGACGGTCGCGCATGACCGACTCGCTGAACAGATAAATGCCGAAATCATCGAATGGGTGTTTTGCCATTGCTTCATTTCCTCCATATATACGTATTATTCTATTCTGAAAATCGACTTTGTCCACAAAAAAATGAAAAAATTATCGGAAAATCTAAAATAAAATCGGAGACTAGGAATAATTATCAATTTTATAACCGTTATCGATAATTTATCCCGAGGATGTTCGATACAAAGGAAATTTATATCCTGATTCGGCATTCAAAAAGAGTTGGTTCACCCGGAAAGACTTGTGCTATAATTTTGTAAGAGGCGGAAGCCAATACGGAGGATATCATGAAAAAACTCTACAGATGTGAAGTATGCGGGATCATCCTGGAAGAAGACCAACTCGAAGACCATTGCCCGAAATGCAACGCGCCGCGTGAAAAATTCAGCGAAGTATCACCGGAAACCGCGGAAAAAATCACACGCAGCGAATTCACCAACGACCTGCATGCCGATTTGATCCATTTGTGCGTTAAACTCGAAAAGCTGGCGGAAGCGGGGATTTCGGACAATCTCGACCCTTCATGCGTCAAGATTTTCACCCGTACGAAAAAGTATGCGAAATTGCTGAAACAACTGGCGAAAGCTGAAATCCAAGGGCACATTTCCAAAGAAAAGTGGTAAGTTTGAGGTCGTTTGGATTGTAGGGCGTTAACCCCGAACCTAGCACCGATTTCAATTGGATGCATTCGACCCACAAAGGATATGATTCCTTCCAACAACGTAGTAAAAAGGCAGACGTTCAAGCGATTCTTGAACGTCTGCCTTTCTTAGCGAAATCAAGTTAACGCGAAGACATACTCACGATGCCCGGTCTTTCATCCATCGTCGATTCTTGATTCAGAATCCGATTTCCGCAAGCCTTTCTGAGACGGTTCATCAGCGCCTCGCCGATTCCGACCTCCGGGAATGACTCGGCGAGAATCAGATCCACGTTCGACTCGTCGAAAGATCTTAACGTCGAAAAAAGTCTGGAAGACATCCCACGAAGGTCGCTACGGCTTCCCAAAGAGATCGCGACCAGGTTTTCATCGGTATATCCGCCTATGGTTTCATCGGTGCAGAGGATCCCGATTCTCACGCTTCGGTCGTATGACATCAATTGCGCATGGATGGCTTCCGTCATCGACGCAAGATCCCCAACCGCCATGAGCATCGGCGCTTTCGGGGCATAATGGGTGTATTTCATCCCGGGGGAGCGAGGAACGGAGTCCGACACCTCATGGCTTGTCGGCGAAACGATGTTCCCGATCACGTTTTCGATCTCCTCTTTCGTGATGATGCCCGGACGCAGAAGCACCGCTTGATCGCCGCTCAAATCCAAAACGGTCGACTCCAATCCGATCTCACAGCCATCGGAGCAGAGGATGGCGTCCACCCGACCGTTCAAATCATCGATCACATGGTTGGCGCGGGTTGCGCTTGATTTACCGGAGAGATTCGCACTGGGGGCCGCGATCGGGACCCCGGCGGCTTCGATGAGGGCGCGCGCGACGGGATGGCGAGGCATGCGGACCGCGACCGTATCAAGATTCGCGGTCACCGGGTCGGGAACGTTCTTTGACTTCTCCAGTATCAAGGTCAACGGTCCCGGCCAGAAACTCTCGATCAGCGAAATGACGCGTGGCGAAAGGGGTCCCTTCACCAAAGGATGCATCATTTCCAACGAGGCGACGTGGACGATCAACGGATTGTCGCTCGGACGACCCTTGGCTTCGAAGATTTTCCGTATCCCTTCCGTCGAATGGATTGAGGCGCCGATGCCATATACCGTCTCGGTCGGGAAAACGACGGTGCCGCCTTGACGAATCAAATCGGCGGCCAGATCGATTTCCAGCTTGTTTGGATGCATTGCGTCGATGGATCGGATCATCGTTTCTTTCTTCAACATTGCTTAGGTCTACCCTCCTTTTATTTCGATTCGATTTCTATAAAGAAAGTTCAAACCACATTTAGTAACGACCTCCGCCAATCATGGATCCGACCGACGGAAGTCTTTTCATCCTAACCCAAACTCCCCCGGATTTTTGCCATCTTGCAGATCCACTCGTTGAAAATCTTCTTTTCCTCGCTTGAATCGTCGAAAAGATCGCGTTGTTTACTGAGGATATGAAGCAAGATCGGACGCGTGGCGCTTAAGAGCGTATGGTAGAACCGGACATCCTCGTCGCTTTCTTCATTCAACCCGAGATACGCGCAGGCGAGTTCGTAGTCGGTGATGTAGTCGTTCCGCGTTTTTTCGTCAAGGATATCCAGGGAAGTCGAAAGATTGACGAATTTGCGTGCGAAGGTCAGATCGGACTTAAGTGAAGGGTAGAACGCGAGAAGCCGTTGCAACCCTTCGTTTCCGTATTTTTCCAACACTTCTTGAATGCCTCTTCCGACACCGATGAACTCCGGTGGCAAGCCGATGGTATACATGGCCGAAGTGAACGAGATCGCTCTGGGTATGGTGGTTTGGACATCCGGCTGGATGTTTTCAAGTTCGGTTTTCAAAGTCGGGTCTTTCACCAAAGCGGCCAGTTCGCGTAGATCGATGATTTCCCGGGTATAGCTCAACCCGGTTTTCGCCCCGGATAAACGGTCGCGGTTTTTGGGGATGTAGTTTGCGACAACGTTGACGACGTCGATGATTTCGACGAACGTCAACACGTAGTACTTCGTGAAGATGCCGATGAACTCCATCAGCATCGGTTCATTCCCCGTATCAGGGAACGCGACGTCGAGCGCCCCGACGTACTCGTCGAGACGATTGACCACGGCTTTCGTCTTATCGTCGCCGTGGTCGTATCGTAGACCGGACTGGATCGATACCGTCCGCACCCCGCGGTAGGTTTTCAAGAACCCTTCGAGGTTCTCCTGGGTCAAATGTCCCCGGAAAGGGAGCGATCCGCAACCAAGGATCGGAGCGACGTCCACGCCATGGACCTCACCCCATCGGTACGCTTTCCCGATCGCCATCACGACGGACAAGACGGAAGGGACAAGGCCGTTTGAAAGCGCGGAGTCCGAACGCGCGAACATGACGCGCAGTCTATCCACGGATTTGCCTTTGCTTGTTAAGTGATGATAATACTCGTCGAGGATCGAATCGACATGGATCAAGGCATGGATCGATTCAAGAAGGGGGATGACCAGAATGCTATCGAGCGGGAACTGGATCCGGTAGTTCTTATTCCCCAACTCGATGACGGAGTTGATTCTTTCGTGGGTCTGGATCACATCTTTCCCGTTTTCGATCATCGGTACGATGGTTTCATGGATCGACTGCTCCGACGTGTGTTCGAAGGCCAGGATGTTGGTTTCGATCAAGGACATCACGCTCATGATCTGACGGAAGATCGGCTCTTTCTTCGCATTGGGAATGCGCGGCGTAATGAAAACATCCCTGCCCGGGACAAGCCCTTGGTGGATCAGACCCAAGGCGATTTGGGAGGTTTGGTGATACGGCGTGAGTTTCCCCTCGAAGTCGACCATGATCTCGCCGATGCCCAAGCCTCCGTTTTCTTGGTCGAGTAGGCAATGGATGGCTTCCTCCGGCTCGAATTGGACCGTCACATACTTTGAGGAGTTGTCCGGATGTTGCGTTGCGATGCTAGTCGGTAGGTTTCTCATGGTTCTCTGCTCCTTCGGCGATGCGGAAGCCCTGTTCATCGGGCAAGGTCGGGGCGAAGAACGCAACCCGCCGTGGCGGTAAATAAAAAAACAATGACAAAAAGAATGGATCTTTTTTGTCATTGGCTTACGTTTGACTGGCGAATGCCTTTCAGTTGTCTTCCAATCGTATTACAGCATTTCCTCGATGTCCCTGTCCACGACGATCACGATGATTTTCTCACCGGTCTTCGTGCTGACATCCGAGTACGTGCTAATGACCTTGACGTCGATGATCGACGTAACCACGTCTTCCAACACGCTTCTGGCGTTTTCGAAGAGAGCGATCCGCGACTTCTTGACGAGGTCGATGCCTTCCTTGGTGACCGAGAGGTTCTTCTCGGAAACGCTGAGGAACCCTTTCAATCGAATCAGGATCAGGTCTTGAAAGATGATCGTCCGGATCTTCTCCGGACCTCTTCCCATGTACTCGACTTCGAACTTACTGATCGCCTCGCTGATTTTCGACTCGATTTGTCCCTTTGTCATGTGACCACCTGGATCCTTGCTTTCATACATCCCGACGGATATATGGAAGGATAATACCATAAGAGAATCGGTGCGTCAAGAAAGCACGTTTTCGTTGGCGTGAAGAGCAGGATTCCCCCTATAGGCAAGGCGTAATGTTTGACAGGTCGTGTCGGTTTTTCTAAAATGGAAGCAAGCAGAGGGCATCCGAAAGCGTAGCCGCACGGAGTACGAATCAGGATGAAGGATGGATTTTCACTCGAGAAAGGACGGTCGAAATGAAAGAAAAGAAAAGCAAGATCCTTGTGGCCGCGGTCGCCGGACTCGCTACGTTCGCGATCATGAAGTTTGCGATCGGATACAAAATCGTCGGCGAGTTGGTCGAGATATTCGCGAGTCTCGGTTAGTGTCGAACGGTTAGGTCAACCTCTCCGAAACACAGGTCAACCAGGATGAACATCAAATGAAAAACGCGGTTTCCTTCGTTTTTTAGTCTTCTTCGACGATGACTTCGGTCACTCCCGGAACTTCATCGATCAACAGGGCTTCGACGCCGAGTTTGATCGTGCTGTCGATGGCGCTGCATCCGACGCAGGCTCCGAAGACCCGAACGATGACCCTTCCATTCTCTTCCATCCGTACGAATTCGACATCCCCGCCGTCCCGTTGAAGGTATGGCCGTATTTTTTCGAGAACGTCGATGACTTGTTCTTCTAGATTGCTTTCCATGTGCACCTCATCGCATGAAGTACATCAGGCTGGCGACCGTCAAACCGACGGCGACCCCACCGATGACTTCGATCCATTTATGTCCCAACACTTCTTTGACTTTCAACAAGTAGATCGGATCGTCCAGTTTCGTCTGTGTCAGAATCTGGATATCCTTGATCAACTGTTGCGTGATTTGTATGTTCTGCCCTGCGTAATAGCGTACGTTGGCCGCATCATAGGCGACGATCAAGCCGAAAATCAGCGTGACCGCAAACAAGGAAGACGAGAATCTTTCCTGGATCCCGATCGACAGGCACAGCGCTGTCACCGTCGAGGTATGGGAACTCGGGAAGCCTCCGCTATCCGTCGCCAAGGACGGTTTCCATTCGCCAAGATGAAGATAAAGAAGAATCGGCTTTAAGGCCTGCGCAATTAGATTCGCAGTGATCGCAGCCCAGAACGGATACATGTTTCCTAACATATCTTCACCTCGTGAAACATTATACCATAAAAAAAACGGGTGTGATATAATATCACAGTCGGAGGAACCCTAGATGAAATACCACATCGGACAAGTCGTTGAAGCCACGGTCACGGGCATCCAAGCCTATGGAGCCTTCCTTTCGGTGGATGCTGAAACGACGGGTTTAGTCCATATATCGGAACTTTCGGAAGGGTTTGTCCGGGATGTCGCACTGTTTATGAACGTCGGGGATAGAATCAAGTTGAAGGTGCTGGACGTGGACGAAAAAACACATCAACTGCGTCTTTCACTCAAGGCGCTGAACCCTCCGTCGCTTCGCAGAGAACGTAAACAGATGGGGAGCGCCAGCCGCTTGCCCAATGCGAAAATCGGGTTCGGCTCGCTGGCCGAACTGCTTGACGGTTGGATCGAAACCGCGAAAAAGGAGCTCAAACATGATTAAACTGGATACGACGTACGCCCATTGCGAAACGATGCCCGACTATGCGGGTAAAGTCGCTGAAATCCATGAGATGTTGGTGAAGAAGACCGGTAAGGGGAACGATTTCCTAGGCTGGTACGATTGGCCGACGACCTATGATAAAACCGAATACGATTTGGTGAAGAAACTTGCCGGGGAAATCCGCGCGAAAGCCGATGTCTTCATTGTCTGCGGGATCGGTGGATCGTATCTGGGTTCACGCGCGGCGATCGAAATGGTCCAAGGGATGTTCCCGAACCGCGACATCGAGATCCTGTTCGTAGGGAACACGTTCTCCGCCCCTTATATCGTCCAATTGCTTGAACGCATCAAAGAAAAGAGCGTCGTCGTCAACGTCATCTCGAAATCCGGGACGACGACGGAAACCGCCATGGCGTTCCGTCTGTTGAAACAGTTCTTGGAAAATAAATACGGAAAAGACGAAGCCCGTTCGCGCATCATCGCGACCACCGACAAAGCCCGCGGGACATTGAAAGACCTCGCGACCAAGGAAGGGTATGCGACCTTAAGCATCCCCGACGACATCGGCGGACGCTTCTCGGTCTTGACATCGGTCGGATTGCTTCCGATCGCCGTCGCCGGCATCGACATCGACGCGATCATGCAAGGTGCTCTTGACGCCTCCAAAACCTTCAACCATCCCGATCTGTCGACCAACACTGCTTATCAATATGCGGTATGCCGTCGGATCATGGAAGAAAAAGGGTATGCGGCGGAGATGTTCGTCTCTTACGAAACCCAGCTGACGATGTTGGCGGAATGGTGGAAACAACTGTTCGGCGAATCGGAAGGCAAGGAAGAAAAAGGCTTGTTGCCGGCCAGCGTCAATTTCTCGACCGACCTGCACTCCATGGGGCAGTTCATCCAGGACGGCGGGAAGTGTTTGTTCGAAACCTTGTTCCTGGTTGAAAAACCGATGTTGGACATGGTGTTCCCGGCGGATGCCGACGACCTCGACCATATGAACTACCTTGCCGGGAAGTCGTTGGACGAAGTGAATAAGAAAGCCTGCCTGGGGACCTTGCAAGCCCACCACGACACGGGGAACGTTCCCAACCTGATCTTGACGGTGGCGGACACCTCGGCGTATACCTTCGGATATATCGCCCAATTCTTCTTCATCGCGTGCGCGATGTCCGTCTACCTCTTGGATGTCAATCCGTTCAACCAACCGGGCGTGGAAGTCTACAAGAAAAACATGTTCCGTCTTTTAGGGAAAATCTAGTCAAACGAAAAAACGTGTCGGAGTTCATCCGGCACGTTTTTTAACGTTTTGAGAAATAATCGCTGATCAGGATTTGATGCGATACGTCGAAGTAGTCTTTGACCTTCTGGTTGAAGGCGATGATTTCATCGAAGCTAAGGGTGTTTTGCGGATCCCTAGGGAAGAAGTCCCCTTCGGCGGCGGAGTAGTACCCTAAAGGATGGACCCAATTCCCGTTGGCGAAGTAGACTAGGTGGTCGGCCTCCGGATCGAAGATGTCCTGCCCGAAATACAAGCGGGGATCGGATTTGATCCCGAGGAGGTTGGTGACGGTCGGCAAGAGGTCGAAGGTGCTCGCCACGGTGGAGATCGTCCGTCCTTCAAGCAGGGGGTTATAGATGATCATCATCGAGCGATAGAGGTCCATGCCGTAGGAACGGTCGACTTGTGTGGTATTCGATATGATTTCATCGATCTCCGTCTTTAACGGGAAGTGGTCGGGATAAAGCACCAACACCGTATCCTCGAGTTTGCCGGCTTCTTCCAACCCTTGGATCAGCGCATCGACGGACCGGTCGAATTCCATCGCTTTCGACTTGTAGCGTTGGATCGTTATCGGTGCGTCGGGATAGCGGGCTTGGACTTCCTCCAAATAACGGTTGCCCAAGGTCGAATCGACATCGTAGGGGAGATGCATGGAGGACGTGATGATGTAGCTGAAGAACTTGTCTTCGTCGATGAAATGCGCCAAGGCTTCTTCCATCAATTCGACATCGCTTGGCCAGCCATCCAACGCCGTAATGTTCAGGTCGTCGTCGTTATAGTATTTCTGCGATCCGAGGTTGATGTGGGTCGTGGATCGCGGATAGAATTTATCGGAGAAGTTATGGTAGGACGTGGTGTAGTACCCCGCATCCTTAAACAGGTTCAAGATCGATTGCGAATAGGTGTTGTCCGTGAACTTCACCTGGGTGCAACTTCCGGGATGCGGAAGCAAGGAAGTCAGGGAGATGAACTCGCTTTCCGCGGTGTTGCATGAGTATTGCGGGACATAGTAATGGTCGAAAAGCAATCCTTCCTGCGTCAAACGGTAGAGCGTCGGCGTCAGGACTTCATCGATCGCCAGCCAATCCATGGCTTCGACCAACACATAGACCACGTTCTTCCCTTTCAACACTCCGGACATTTCGTTTTTCCCCGAGATGTCCCTGGATAACAGGTAACGATCGATCTCTTTGATTTTCTCATCGGTTTCCTGATTCATCCGCTTGATCCAAAGCGTATCGTCGAACACCCGGTCATCGACATCTTGCGGGTCGTCGGGGATGTTCGAACTGTCGCTGTCCGGAATCTCGACATCGTTGACATTATAGGAAAGGGCATAGACCACGTCGCGGATGAAGAAACGTTCGACGCCGAGTTCGCGCAACGCCGGTTCGGAAAAGACCGGTTCATAATAGATTTCCTTCGGTAGGACGATGGCGATCTCGTTGACCCACCAGCCCAACGATAGTAAAGATAGAAGATGAAGGGTCATCAGCAACATCGACCCGGTCAACGTTTCCTTCCATGAAAACAGCGCGATCCGGTCGCGGTTGCGACGGATCATGTATAAATAGGCCAGGAAGGGAAGAAAACAGATGAAATAAACGGGTCGCAGATAGGAGATGAAGTCGACCGAATAACTGGCGACTTCATTGAACATGCCGATGAGACGCACGGAAAAGAAGTTGCCCATGTAGTTGCGGTAGGACACCTGTGAGAACCCGAGCAGACAAGCGCCGAAAAGGACGACGCCGTTGAGAATGATCGCGGCTTTGGGCTTGAGCGGCATGGTCATTAAGACAAGCAGTCCGCTGAGCGTGAGTGTAAACATCAGAATCCTCAGCATCTGCACGTTAAAAAGATCGAAATTCATCAATAATCGGAAGAGGATTTCGAGGCTGAAATAGGAAACCGCCAGGATTTGAAAATGGCGAATCGGTGATAAAATACGTTTTTGCTTCATTTTAAGTCCACCCCTTGGATTATTATAGTCCTTTTTTCATCCATGGCACAAAAAAAATGAAGCTTTTGGCTTCATTCGTTGTATAAGCGGGAGTAAGGTTTGATGTTTTCGGAGTGCACCAGCGAGAATTCACCGACGTCGATGGCCTGCGTCCCGGCGGGTTGCATGCCTTTATCATAGACCCAGACGGCACCCATGAAGACATCGGGATGGTCTTCGTTGAACTTCTCCAGGAAGGCGAGGGCTTGGTCGTAGGGAAGGATGAAGAGGGGTTTCGCCAAGGTGTCCGCCAGACCGGAATCCTCGATCAAGATCGTCACCGAGCGCGCCTGACGCGCGGGATAGAGCGTGGAAGGATCGATCAAGTGGTGATAGACCACATCGTCGGGTCCGATATAATAGCGCTGGTAATCGCCGGACGTGACGACGGACATCGATTTGTCCGCATAGAGGGTATCCAGCGATTCGGAGGTGTTTTCGATATCGGGGGATTGGATTCCGACCGCCCATTTCGCCCCGTCGGGTTTCGTGTTGATCAAGCGGACGTTCCCGCCCGCGTTGACGATGCCGGCCTTCAACCCTTCCTCGACAAGCAAACGGGCGACGATTTCGGTCGCGAAGCCTTTGGCGATCCCGCCGACATCCAAACTGGAACAAGCGTTGTTGATATAGACGGTCTTAGCGGATTCATCGATTTCGACGAACTGCCATCCCGTGCAGACGTTCGCTTCTTCAAGCAAATGAAGGGGAGGGACTTCGCCCGGCTTGCCGTCGGAGTTATCGGCCTGGCCCATGTCGCGATACTCATGCCAGATTTCAAGCACGGAACCCATGGTGACGTTGAACGACCCGCCGGACGGCTCGTACCATTCCTTCGCCAGTTTCAGCATGTCGAGGATCGCCTGGTCGACGACGACCGGGGCGATCCCGGCGTTGTCGTTGATGGTCTTGATGTTGTTGACCCCATCATAATCGTTGTATTTGTCGAAAAGTTCGTTCAACCGGGTGAACTCGTTTTTCATGATTTCAAAATAAGCGTCGAACTCCGCTTTGTCCTTGGTATATCCGATCAAGGTGATGATCGTATCAAAACCGGCTTCGATGGTCTGATTGGAATATTTCGTGAGGGTTTGCGGCTTCGTACACCCGGATAAGAGCGCGATCACCAACAAAAAACTTAGTGCTTTTTTTAGCATGCTATCACCGCGTGATATTATATCACACTTTCATGAATCTTTTTAATCATTTGACTCGTGAAATATACGCAAAAATGGAAATGTGCTATAATGGTTCAGGAACTTGGTGAACACATTTTTCGTGTCCAAGGTAACGTAGGAAAGGGCAAGGTGAGTCTATGTCAATATGGATCGGCGCGATGCAAAAGCATCTCGAGGGACATAAGGGATTGACGGATCATAACGAAATCGTACGCGTCGACGCGGGGAAGTTCGTCTATATTCCGTTGATGAGTATGTTCTCCACAAATATTGAAGTCCTCGTCAAAGAAGGGGACAGTGTGAAGGTAGGGACGATGATCGCGAAACGCAACGATCATATGACCGTACCGTTTTTCTCTTCGGTTTCAGGGAAGGTCGTCGGGAAACAGACGATCATGCATGCGGTGTTGAAACCGCTTGAACATCTGGTGATCGAAAACGACGGCTTGTATGAAAAAGAACAACCCTTCTCCCCGATCGACTTCGAAAAAGCGACACGGGAAGAATTGGTCGATTTCATGATGAACGCCGGGATCGTCGGATGCGGCGGAGCCGGTTTCCCCACGTATATGAAATATAAGAATCCGCAGAACATTTCGACCTTGATCATCAACGCGGTGGAGTGCGAACCGTACATCACCGCGGATTATCGCGAGATTTCCAACAACATCGATGATTTGGTATTGGGCGTCAAGGCGATGCTGAAACTCAGCACCGCGAAGGAAGCCTGGATCGCCATCAAATCCCCGAAGAAGGAACTGATCGCGAAAGTACGCGCCGCCTTGGTCGGCGTGTCCGGCATCGTCGTCAAGGAAGTCCCCGACGTGTATCCGATGGGTTGGGAGCGTACCTTGGTGTATCAATTGCTGAAAAAGCGCTATGACCGTCTGCCTTCGGAAATCGGATGCATCGTCAATAACGCGACGACCGCGATCGCGTTTGCGAAAGCGATCCGCACCGGGATGCCGATCGTCGAGAAGACTTTGACCATCAGCGGCAACGGCATCAAAAACCCGGCCAACGTCAACGTTCCGGTCGGGGTGAAAACCGCTGAAATCGTCGCCAAACTCGGCGGGTATGCAATCGAAGACGTCCTGTTGATCGCGGGCGGACCGATGATGGGGAAAACCATCCCCAACGACCAGTTCGTCGTCACGCCGTACGGGAATGCCGTCACCATCTTGAAGACGGAAAAAATCGATTCGGTCGCCTGTCTGCGTTGCGGACGCTGCAACGACACCTGTCCCGCGGGGTTGTTGCCGGTACGCATCAACAACGCCGAGCAAGCCGCGGATTTGGACACCATCGTCAAACTCCGTGCGGACCAATGCATCGAATGCGGATTGTGCACCTATGTCTGTCCTTCCAAACTGGATGTGGCCGAAGGGGTTCGCCGTGCGAAACGTATTCTTCAGTTGAAAAAGAAATAGGAGGAACGAACCATGAAATTCACTTTCCGTGTGTCCCCGAACTATCGGGACCAATTGAGCACGGGTCGGATCATGCGTGATTTGACCATCGGCTTGGGCGTCATCTATGCGTTCGCCCTTGCCTACTACTTTACGCAATACAGCAGCAATTACGGCATCCACGCCCTCGGGCTGATGGCGACCTCGTTGATCGTCGCCTTCCTCACCGAAGTGGCCTTCGCCTATTTCACCAAAAAGAAGGTTAAGACGCATCTCTTGGGATCTTACCCTTGGGTCACGGCGATCATCCTGACCTTGATGGTCCCCATCGCGACGTCCTACTTCGCCTTGGGTTTCGGTACGTTCTTCGCGATTTTCTTCGGAAAACTCGTGTTCGGCGGATTCGGACAAAACATCTTCAACCCCGCGGCCGCCGGTCGCGCCGCGATGCTTGCATCGTTCGCAGGGGTCGCCGTCACGGACATCACGACGTCCGCCACGCCGACCGCCTCGATCGCCCAGCTTGGCTGGATGATCGACAAACCCGAAGCGGTCACGAAATTCCTCGACCAATTCGGCGGTTTGCAGAACATGTTCTTGGGACTTTATCCCGGTGCCTTGGGCGAAACGTCCAAAGTCCTGATCCTTGTGGTCATGGTGTTCCTGATCATCCGCAAGGTCATCGACTGGCGCATCCCCGTCTTCTACCTTTCCACCGTCTTCGTATTGGCCAGCCTCATCGCCGTATCCAAAGGCATGGGTTTCTGGTATCCCTTGTTCCATCTTTCCACCGGAGGCTTGGTCTTCGGCGCCGTCTTCATGGCGACCGACCCCGTCACCAACCCGACATCCGCCAGCGGACGCACCTTGTTCGCGATCGGCTTGGGGATTTTGACGGTCTTGATCCGCGTGAAGGCGAACCTGCCGGAAGGCGTTCTGTACTCCATCTTATTGATGAACATGCTGACCCCGTCCATCGAGTTGTTGACCGACGGATGGCAGATCAAGAATGTTAAGAAATATGCGATTTCCTTCGCGTCGTTATCCTTGATCGGGATCCTCTTGGTTTTCGGGGTTTCCACCACGATGAGTTATAAAGCCCCGGTCGTCCCTGAAGAACCGACCATCACCTTGGGTGATCCGGTCGGGATTTTCTCCGATGAAACGGCGCTTGCCCCGGCGACCGTGACCGACAAGGTCACCGAAGGGGACATCGTCACCTTGACCGTCTCCTCCAAAGGGTATGCGGTGTTGCAGGACGACCATAGCGAAGACCCCCAGCCCAACGTCTTGATCGTCAAGATCGATACCGTGAAGCAGGAAGTCGTAAGCGTCGCCTATGCGACCTTCAGCGATACGACGAACATCGGGGACAAGACGAAAAATGCGAAGTTCCTCGACCAGTTCGCAGGCTTGTCGATCGTCGATGAAGCCGCCGAAGTCGATGTTGTTTCCGGTGCGACCTATACCTCGGTCTCCGTCGCCCGCGCAGTCCGTGCGGCCATCGAAGCCGTATTGGCACAATAAGGAGGGCAACATGAAAAAAGCACTCTATTTAGCAGCGTTTCTGGCGCTGACAAGCGCCTTGGCCGGCGCCGTGTTGGCCGGTGTGAACTCCCTCACCGCGCCGATCATCAATGATCGCGCCATCGCCGCCGTCAAAGCGACCTTGCAGGAGTTCTTCCCGCAAGCCGATGAATTCTCCGAATTGGATTTCGAAGATGAAACCGGACTCATCACCAACGTCTATCAGGCCAAAGACGCAGGCTATGCCTACAACGTCAAGGTTCAAGGATATAAGGATGTGATCACCTTCGTGGTCGCGTTCTCCGAAGATGCCGAAATCGTCGGATTCAAAATCACCTTCATCAACGATACCCCGGGTATCGGAAGCCGCGTCGGCGAAGATGAGTTCAGCAACGGTGTCATCGGAAAAGGCAGCACCGATGCGATCGCCACGCTGTCCGGAGCCACCGTTTCATCGAGCTCGGTCGTTAAAGGCATCAACGCGGCGAAAGCGCATTTCAACGCGATGAAAGGCATCAAGGATGACGGAACGTCCGTTCCCGATCCCGTCGAGCCCGTCATCACGCTGGGCGAACCCGTCGTGATCGTCTCCGATGCGACCGCGACTTCCCCGGCCGAAATCCTGGAGAAGACGACCGATGGCAACATCACCACCTACCGCGTCTCCGCCAAAGGCTATGCGGTGTTGGAAGACGAATATAGCGAAGACCCCAAACCCAATGTCTACGTCATCAAGATCGACGATACCGCCAATACGGTGGTCAGCGTCGCGTATGAAACTTTCAGCGATACCGAGAACATCGGGGACAAGACGGATTCCGAAACGTTCTTGAAACAGTTCGAAGGCTTATCGTTGAGTGACGCCACCGCGTCGGTCGATGTCGTGACCGGAGCGACCTATACATCCATCAGTGCCGCCCGTGCTTTACGCGCGGTCGTCGAAAGCCGATAGGGAGGAGAACCACATGAAAAAATTCTTCACCGGTTTGATTTTGGATAATCCGGTCTTCGGATTGTTCCTTGGGATTTGTTCCACCCTGGCGATCACCATCAACCTCAACAATGCGTTGGGCATGGGGGTTTCCGTCATTTTGATTCTTATCGCATCCAATGTCATCATCTCGGCGATCCGCAAAATCACCCCCGATGAAATCCGCATCCCGGTCTACATCGTGGTCATCGCGACCTTGGTCAAGGCGGTCGAACTGCTGATCAAGGCCTATGCGCCGGCGATCGACGTCGCCCTTGGCGTATTCATCCCCTTGATCGTCGTCAACTGCATCATTCTCGGCCGCGCCGAAGCCTTCGCCTCGAAAAACGGGATGTTGGCATCCGCCTGGGACGGATTCACCATGGGGGTCGGCTATATCCTTGGCTTGGTCGTCATGTCGCTGATCCGTGAAATCCTCGCGACCGGCATCGTCGAAATGGTCAACCCGTTCAACGACGCCTTGATTTTCAGCGTTCGATTGGTCCCGGCCGAATTCAGCATCAGTATGTTCAGTCAACCGGTCGGCGCGTTCTTGACCTTCGCGGTCATCGCCGCGGGTGTCGCGGCCTTCCGCGATAAAGTCGAAGCGCAGACGAAGAAGGAGGCGAAGTAAGATGGATAAACTATTTGCACTCTTCATGACGGCTTTCCTCATCAACAACATCATCCTGACGAAGTTCTTGGGGATGTGTCCGTTCTTGGGGGTTTCCAGACAACGCAGTTCCGCGATCGGGATGGGGTTGGCGGTCATCTTCGTCATCCTCGGCGCCTCGATCTTCACCTATGTCCTCTATTATTCCGTCCTGGTTCCCCTGGAACTCGAATACATGGACCTGATCACCTTCATCTTGGTCATCGCGGCGTTCGTCCAGTTCGTCGAATTGGTCCTGAAAAAATATTCCCCCGCGCTCTACAAAGCGTTGGGGATCTACCTGCCGTTGATCACCACCAACTGCGTCGTCTTGTACGTCACCTTGGAAAACATCACCAACAAGTTCGATTTCGTCGAAATGATCGTCTATTCCATCGCCGTCCCGGCGGGTTTCGCGTTGATGTTGTTCATCTTCTCGACCATCCGCGAACGCCTGGATATCGCGACCACGCCGAAGCCGTTCCGCGGCAACGCGCTTGCCTTGGTCCTCGCGGCCATCATGGCCTTGGCCTTCAGCGGCTTGGCCGGATTGGTCTAGTCCATGGAAGCGGCACTGTATATCGGGGCGCTTGGCGCATTCTACGCCGTCGCCTATTATCTCAACCACAAGACGCCGGTACCGGCGGGATGTGAGGATTTGAAAGCAAGTTGTAACGGATGCGCCATCGGTTCTTGTGGCAACCATCCTTCACATCAGATAGTCAAGGAGGAAAACCGCGCATGATTCAGGCAATCTTAATGATGTTGGTGGTCGGGGGCGTCCTCGGTTTGGTCTTAGGGATCGCCGGGATCTACTTCAAGGTCGAAGTCGACCATCGTTTGGAAACGGTGACCACGATGCTTCCGGGATACAACTGCGGAGCCTGCGGCTTCCCGGGATGTTCCGGATTAGCGACGGCGATCGTCGACGGGAAAGCCACTTCGGCTTCCTGCAAACCGGCGAAACCCGAACAACGCGAACGCATCACGACCTACATGGCGACCGGAGAAGATCCTTTCGCAAAAGTCGAACCTCAAAAAGCATAAGTCGAAGATACAGGAAATTCCTGTATCTTTTTTCATTGTGAAATGATACTGTATTTTCATCAAGAGAATGCTAAAATAAAACCGATTTCAAAGGAGAAACTATGGTTCAGGACATTTTAAATAACATTATCGTGAATATCGCGATCCTCATGATCATCGGCTTCATTCTTCCACGCTTCTCATGGTTCCGCAAGACCGTGTTCGAACACGACAAAAAGTGGTTGGACATCGTCCTTTTGTCGATGATTTTCGGAGGCATCGGGATCCTTGCGACCTACACCGGTATCCGCATCAACGGGGCCATCGCCAACACGCGGGTCATCGGGGTCATCGCCGGCGGCTTCCTGGGCGGTCCGTGGGTCGGTCTTCTCTCCGGCTTGATCGCCGGTCTTCATCGCTGGGCGATCGACATCAACGGGTTCACGGCGTTCTCCTGCGCGGTCTCGACGATCATCGAAGGGATCATCGGCGGACTGATGTATAAGTCCATCCGTTCTTCGGAAAACAAATACTACCTGATCTTCGGTGCGACGTTTGTGGCCGAGGTCATCCAGATGCTGGTCATCCTGTTGATCGCCCGTCCGTTCGACGACGCGGTCGCCTTGGTCAAGGTCATCTCCGTCCCGATGGTTTTCCTGAATTCGATCGGGATCGTCGTCTTCATCAACGGCATCTATAACGTCAAGGAAACCCTGGACCGCGCCAATGCGCGGCATTTGAAACTGGCCTTCGACATCGCCGACTGGTGCCTGCCTTTCCTAAGAAAAGGGTTGCATGACAAGGAAAGCATCGGCAACGCCTGTTCGACCATTTTGAAAAACATCGACAGCACCTGCGTCATCCTCACCGACAACAAGCAAGTCGTCGCTTATGCCGGCGTGGACATTCCAAAACAGAGCGGATTCATGAAATTGTTCGACCATGTGTTCAAACGGATTTCAGAGCGAAAAGAAAGTGTCATCCTGCATGAAGGGGAAGTCAGCAAATACGATCTGGAACGATTCGCGAAGCGGTTCATGTTCTCGCCGATCTACCGCAACGAGCAAGTGATCGGCACCATCATCATCTGCGATAACCGCTTTAAGGACAATGTGGGTCCGGATCTGGGGTTCATCGACGGCTTGTCGAAACTTTTCTCTTCGCAATTGGCCTTGGCCGAAATGGACAACCAAGGGAAGTTGCTGCAGAAAGCCGAACTACGCGCCCTGCAGTCGCAAATCAACCCCCACTTTCTCTTCAATGCGTTGAATACGATCAGCGGGTATACCCGTGAAAACCCGGACCGGGCGCGGCAACTGTTGCTCGCGCTGGCTTCCTATTTCAGAAACACCTTATCCACCCATACCGAATGGGTGGATATCCAGGAAGAGATCGAGCATGTGTTGTCCTATGTCGAGATCGAAAAAGCCCGTTTCGAGGAACGTTTGAGCGTCAACATCCATTGTTCGCCGGATTGTCGCTACAGCGTGCCCAACTTCGTCATCCAACCTTTGATCGAGAATGCGATCAAGCACGGCATGACGTCCAACTCCCTACGCGTCGATGTGACCATCGAAGAACACCGCAACGGACTCAACATCGTGGTCAAGGACAACGGGTGCGGGATCGCGCAAGATAAGATCGAGACATTCTACCAAGGGAATGCGGACAAGGGGAAGATCGGGATGGCGAACATCCACCAACGTCTCAAGAGCATCTATCCCAACAACCCGGGACTGGTCATCCATAGCAAACTCAACCACGGAACCACCATCCAGATGTTCCTGCCGAAAGGAAGTGCCGCCGCATGAAATTCCTGATCGTGGACGATGAGCGCATCGCCCGCAGCGAGTTGAAATACTGCATCAAGGAAGTCGATCCGAATTTCGCGGTTTTCGAAGCCGACAACGTGGACAGCGCTTTGGAAATGGTATCCAATGTGGAATTGGACGGAGCGTTCCTCGATGTCCAGCTTCCGGAAAGTTCGGGCGTTGAACTGGCGGAGAAAATCCGTCTGATCAAACCGGAACTGCCCATCGTCTTCGCCACCGCCTACGACAACTACGCGATCGACGCGTTCGCCGTCAATGCGGTCGATTATGTTTTAAAACCGTTTCGTACCGACGACATCTCCCGCGCCTTACAGCGGATAACGCGCAATACGACCAAAACCCCGGTGCAGACTTGCCCAAGCGATAAACTGTCGGTGTGGATGGGTGAAAAAGCGGTCGTCGTCAACATCAACGATATCTACTACCTGACAAGCAATGAGAGGCAGACGTTGTTGGTGACGAAAAAAGGGGAATTGTCGACCAACCAGTCTTTGGATGCGATGGAGAAGCGCTTGATCACCTGCGGATTCATGCGCGTCCAACGCGGATACATCGTGAATCTGAACCATGTGGCCGAAATCGTCCCGTGGTTCAACAACACCTACGGAATCAAGTTATCCAACAATGTCGGCGACGTCATCCCGGTCAGCCGGCAGAAAATCTCGCTTCTACGCGAAGTCTTCGATTTTTAATCTTCTTTTCCTACAATTCAGTCGAAAAAATTCGCACTTCAAGCCCCGTGTAAGCGATTGCACCGGGGTTTTTGCTATCATAGGGTCATTCAAAGGAGGAATAGGAAAACTATGATTAGTTTCTTCGCAGCATTGGCAACCTTGCTCGTCGGTTACTTCCTGTATGGAAAAGTCGTCGAGAAAGCGTTCAAACCGGACGATCGTCCGACCCCCGCGACCCTCGTTAACGACGGCGTGGATTACGTTCCGATGAAGAAATGGAACATCTTCTTGATTCAATTGCTGAACATCGCCGGCTTGGGCCCGATCTTCGGCGCCATCTCCGGAGCTCTCTGGGGACCGGTCGTCTTCTTCTGGATCGTCTTCGGATCCATCTTCGCAGGGGCTGTCCACGATTACCTTTCCGGAATGATCTCGATGCGTCACAACGGCGCGTCCATTTCCGAAATCGTCGGTACGTACCTCGGCAAAGAAATGAAGCAAGTCATGCGTGTCTTCTCCGTCATCCTGTTGGTTCTCGTCGGCGTCGTCTTCATGGTCGGTCCGGCTGGCTTATTGGCCAAGCTTACCCCTGAAGTCCTCGACGTGAAGTTCTGGTTGATCGTCGTCTTGATTTACTACTTCGCAGCGACCATTCTTCCGATCGACAAACTGATCGGTAAAATCTATCCGATTTTCGGTGTCACCTTGATCATCATGGCGGTCGGCGTCGCCGGCGGCATCATCCTTCAAGGCTACAACATGCCTGAAATCACCCTCGCCAACCTGCATCCCGCAGGGGCTCCGATTTGGCCTCTGATGTTCATCACCGTCGCGTGTGGCGCGATCTCCGGTTTCCATGCCACCCAATCGCCGATGATGGCACGTTGTATCACGACCGAAAAACAAGGCCGTACGATTTTCTACGGTGCCATGATCGCCGAAGGCGTCATCGCGCTTGTTTGGGCCGCCGCCGGTGTCGCGTTCTATGAAACGACCGGTGGATTGGCAGCCGCCATCAAAGAATTCGGCGGAGCCGCAGGCGTCGTCTACAATATCACGTTTACCCTCTTAGGCCCGGTCGGCGGCGTCCTTGCGATGTTGGGCGTTATCGCCTGTCCGATCACTTCCGGCGATACCGCGTTCCGTTCCGCACGTTTGACCTTGGCGGACTGGTTCGGATATGACCAGAAGCCGATTAAGAACCGTCTCATCGTCGCCGTTCCTTTATTGGCGATCGGCTACATGATCACGTTTGTCGACTATGCAGTCATCTGGCGTTACTTTGCCTGGTCCAACCAAACCTTGGCGATGATGGCTCTCTGGGCCGGTGCGGTTTATCTGAAGAAAGTCGGTGCCGTCCACTGGATCGCCACCGTCCCCGCTACCTTCATGAGCGCGGTCAGCGTCACCTACATCCTACAAGCCGCCGAAGGATTCAAACTTCCGACGTCGATTTCCTACCCGGGCGGCATCGTCTTCGCGGTAGCCTGTCTGACACTGTACATGGTGAAAGTCGGAGCGAAAAAAGCAACAGTCTAGAGCTTGAACGGAAAGGTTGGAAACAACCTTTCTTTCTTACATCAGGAGGGAACCCGTGGATCTACATACACTTGCCACCGTCTTTACAAACAACCATATGCCTTCCGTCGTGTTGAAAAACAAGGAAGACGTTCTTGCCTACTTGCGTGAACAAATCGTCGACGAGAGCACCGTCGCGGTCGGAGGGTCGACGACCCTGTTCCAATTCGGGATCATCGATGATCTACGCTCGCGCAATCTGAATTTCTTCGATCGTTACGCCCCGGGCTTGACGCCGGCGCAAATCCAGGAAGTGTTCCATCAGTCGTTCAACGCGGATGCGTACATCGCCTCCGCCAACGCGGTGACCCACAAAGGTGAAATCGTCAACATCGACCGTACCGGAAACCGGGTCGCGGCGATGATGTACGGACCCAGGAAGGTCTACTTGATCGTCAGCGCATCGAAAGTCGTCAAGGACCTCGATGAAGCGCGTGAGAGGATCCGCAGCGTCGCGGCTCCGAAAAACGCCCAGCGTTTGAATTTGAAAACACCCTGCGCCCAAACCGGGCATTGCATGGATTGCGAAAGCCCGGACCGTCTTTGCGCCTTTGAAACCGTGATCAAACGGCAGGCGATCAAAGATCGGATCCATGTTATACTCGTAGAGGAACAAGGAGGATTCTGATGAATTACGCAGAAATCAAAGCCGCGGCGAAAGAGAAGATGTCCGTCTGCAAGATGTGCCGCACTTGCAACGGCGAGACGTGCCGGGGGTGGACCCCGGGACCAGGCGGAAAGGGGAGCGGAAGCAGTTTCGTCCGCAATGTCTCGAAACTCCGTGAAATCACCTTGAACATGCGTACGCTGCACTCGGATGTCGATGTGGATTGCGGCGTCACGCTCTTCAATGCCAAGATGAAAGCGCCGATCTTCGCGGCGCCGATCGCCAACGTACCGGTGAATTACGGGTCGAGCGTATCGGAAGCGGATTATCTGGAGGCGCTTGCCAAAGGATGCAAGGAGGCCGGCGTCCTGCCGTTTTTCGGGGACGGGGCGGCGAAGGAATTCTTCGACTTGCCGCTTGAAACGATGGGTCGCCATGACGGTTTCGGGATCCCGACCATCAAACCGTGGGTCAACGAGATCGCGATCGAAAAAATCAAACGCGCGCTCGCATTGAATCCGGTGGCGATCGCGATGGATGTGGATGCGGCTGGTCTGGTAAGTTTAAAGAAAACGCCGACACCCATCGCATTCAAGACCTTGGAAGATTTGAAAATCATCAAGGAACAGATCCATGTCCCGTTCATCGTCAAGGGGATCATGACGATCGAGGATGCGGAAATCGCCTTGTTGGCGGGCGCGGATGCAATCGTGGTTTCCAACCATGGCGGAAGGGTCATGGATGAAGGGGTCGCCACCATCGAAGTGTTGGAAGGAATCGTGGACTTCGTGGCGAAACGCTGTCTGGTGTTGACCGACGGCGGGTATCGCAGCGGCTATGATGTATTTAAAGCCTTGGCGCTTGGCGCCGACGGCGTATTGGTCGGCCGGCCGTATTCCCACGTCGCGATCGGCGGGGGCAGCGAAGGGGTTTCGTTGTACACGCGGCAGTTGATCGGCGAACTGGAGGATGCGATGCGGATGACGGGATGCGCGACGCTGAGCGACATTCGCCGCAACGCCATCAACGTCGGTTTCTAAATGAAAGGAACGCAAGATCGAATCTTGCGTTTTTTTTATACGGATCGTTAGGGAAGTCGCGTACTCCGACGTAACAGAGAGCGAGGTGAGTCATGAAATCCATTATCCTCTCAGCAGCCTTCAGCGTATTGACTTTCGGCGTCGGTCTCGCCATGATCTACTTCATTCTCTTCGACCATGTGAACAGCCAAACCCGCTCCTTACTGAAGCGCGGGTTACAGGAAACCATACTTCAAGTCTCCGCTCTTCCGATCGAATCCCGCCGCGGCCAAGTCCTACGGATCTTCGCCGATTTCATCCGTCCGGATCTTCTGGACGGCTACCGGACCACGGTGGATCTGATGGACATGAGCGTCGACCCCTTGGCCATACGGATTCGATTGAACGTCGTCGCGACCAACCTGCTCTTCCCGATTTCGGTTTCGTCCGATGAGACCATCGTGGAGGTCAAGCCATGATCGGTCCGCTCGACTTCGGGATCCTGCAGCCGTTCGTGGATGACGACAAAGTCACGGACATCAACTACAACGGGAAGCAATGTTGGATCGACCATCTGAAACAAGGCCGTTTCACGGTGGAACCGTTTAGCGCCCATGAGTTCATGAACCAACTGGCGTTCAAACTGGCCAATCGCGTCAACCTCTCCTTCAACACCTCTTCCCCCGTCGTCGAAGCCGAGTTCGGCGACCTTCGCATCAGCATGGTACATCCCAGCGTTTGTCCCGAGGGGATGAGCCTCTCTCTTCGAAAAACCCCGGCGGTATGCCGATTGAACGACAAGGACATGGTTAAGTCCGGATACTGCGAACCCTGGGTCCTCGCGTTTTTGAAAGAAGCCGTCTTACGTAAGCGGAACATTCTCGTCAGCGGTCTCCCCGGCGCGGGGAAGACCGAACTGGTGAAATACTTGATGCAGTTCATCCCGCCCTCGCAACGCGTCATCACGATCGAAGATACGCTTGAACTACGCTATGGCGACCTCTATCCGCACAAGGACCATGTGTCCATGAAAGTCTCGGAACATTTCGATTATGCCCGGGCGATCAAGACGAGCCTCCGTCAACGTCCGGATTGGATCTGCGTATCCGAAGTCCGCGGCTTGGAGATCGTATCTCTGATGCAAAGCGTATCGACCGGAGCGAACCTGCTCAGCACCATCCATGCGGAAGGCGCGGCACAGATCCCGCAGCGCATCCTGCATATGCTTCCCGGGCTTCATTTGACGGATACGGCGATGCGCCATCTTGTCTATGAATCCATCGACATCGGGATCCATCTTGAATGCAAAGCGGGTGTCCATGGAATCAAACGGAGGATACGCGAAATCGTCGCCTATCATGTGGAAGAGGATCAGGTAAGCATGATCAAGATCTTTGATATCGATCAGCCGAACGATCCCGTCACGTTGGATGAACTTCCCAAAAAGGGAGGAAGACGATGAACGGTTGGACCCTGATTCCCTTGGTCGCGATTTTCTCCTTGATGTTGTTTAAGAAATGGATCGCCCGCAGCGCGTTTTCGATCCACGGCAGCAAGCATCTGATGCGCGAGTTGTCCCTCTATGGGACGCACATCAACCTTACGACCTACTATCTCTGGCATATCGGCGCTCTGCTTGGCGTCGTCGCGTTTGGCGGAATGTTTGAACTGCAGACGTCCTATGTTCTGATCCTCGGGATCGCGGCGTTCCTGCAGGTTCCGGCGGCGTTGACGTGGCATGCGATCTACCGTCACGAAGAGTACCGCTTCTTTCAATTGACCTCTTTCCTCCAACAATTCCTCGCCGTGTTCAAGATCCACCCCAAAGTCTACCGGGCGATCAAAGAATGCCGGAATCAAGTCGATGGCGCCTTGGCGGACGATCTCGATGAATGGATCGTCCGACTCGACGCGGGTCTTTCCCAACAGGAGAGCTGTGAATCCTTCTTGAGGAACCAACCCCATTTCATCGTCGGGAACCTCGTCCGCTTGATGATGTTTGCGGAAGAGTATGGCGGGAATAAACACTTGGAAGGATTGGAGATGATCCAGGACGATATCGAAGACTGGATCGACGATACCGTCACCATGAAGAAAAATCAACGCGGCTTACGCAACCGGATTCTTCTTTTGTGCGGCATGGCGATGTTGATCGCGATGATGAGCCAAAACATGCTGCTTCGCACGGGTCTGGAAATCAACGAACCGTTTCGAGAAACGACGGTCTTCCTTTTTTTGATGTCGATCCAGTTGACGATCCTGATGGCACAGAAACTGGTTTCCGTTCCTTGGATCTCACAGGAGGAAAAACTATGGCGGTCTTGATCGTGAACATCGCCTTGATCATCCTTGCGACGGCGTATCGGAATCAAATCCGTGATACTCTCTTGCGGCATTGGATGGAGAAGGATTTCCGAACGTGCTGTCGGATCACGGGCGAGAAACATCCGGAAAGCCTGATGGCGAAACGGTGGGGGAACGTACGGAAATCCCTTCCGCTGATCTTGCTTGCATCCTTCTTTCGTGAACCGATCAAAGCCGAGGTAATTTTCATTCTGCTCTTGGCGTATCGATATGAGTCCCCCTATTTGAAATTGAAAACGTCGACGCGGAAATTGAAGTCGCAGATCCGGTATCAGTTCCCGATCTATCTTCGCCAGATCCAGGTGTTGCTTCAAAACAACACCGTGGTGACGGCGATCGAACGATCACTGGTCTATGCGCCGTCATTGTTTCAAGAAGAAGTCTCGCATCTTGCGGCGCAGTTGCGCGACCGTCCGCAAGATTTGGACCCCTACCTGGATTTCCTTTCCTTCTACGAGTTGCCGGAAATCGCCAGAGCCATGAAGTTGCTTTATCGCTATAACACGGTCGGTCAGGCCGATTCATATCACCAGTTGAACCGCATGATCCAGTCGACATCGAAATGGCTGCGGGATGAGCGGATCTCCCGTAAACAGAGCTCCCTGTTGGCCTACCAGTGGTGGGGGATGGTTCCGCTGTTGGGTGTCACGCTTCTGTTTTTGACGGTGATGATGAACATCCTGATGACCATGTTTGGAAAGGGGGTGAGCGGATGAAAGCATTTTTCGAAGAGTATGGATTGGTATTGGTTGTCACGGTCATCGCGACCGGAATGATTCTGTTCTCGGAGGGGTTTAAAACGACGATGCAGGAAACCTTGACGAACCAGTGGTCGCAAATGACGACCTCGACCACCAACCCGTAACATGAAGGGAGCGTTCGAGACCGCGATCGTGATTTTCTTCGGAATGATGTTTCTTTGGATGGGGATCAGCATGGTTCAAGTCATGTGGGCGTATAACCAAGCCCGCTACATGCAGGAGTATGTCGTATCGAAAATCGAGCGGCAAAATCGCTACGACGCCGACGTGCATGCCTTGATCTTGGCGGGCGCCCCTGAATGTGAGCGTTGTCTGTTGCAGATCGAACCGGAAGAAACGGATTCGCGGCGTTTAAAGGTCAGTGTGATGTTTCCGATACGGATTTCCGTCTTTGGAATCGATGCGGCAGGGAAGACCGTCGCTACGACACGCCCCATCTCCTAAGTGCAGCCATGCTGCACTTTTGATCTGTTTGTGAAGGGGACTAAAATAAGGTACAATAGGAATGCATGGAGGTAAGATATGCTACTTACGATCGATATCGGAAACACAAATGTCGTCGCCGTCATCTATGATGAGAAGAAGGCGCGCCGCTATACGCAGCGGTTTCAAACCATGAAGGAAAAGCCGTTGGAGTTCTATACGAACTGGCTAACCTCGGATCTTTTGCCGAACATCGCCGATCTCCCCGTTTCGGCATATTGCCTGAGTTGCGTCGTCCCATCCATCGTCGACGATGTCCGTACCGCACTCACCACCGTACTGGGTGTAAAGGGGGTCAATGTCTCGACAAAGACCGTCCCCGATTTTATCGTCCATCTCACCCGCCCCGATGAACTCGGTGCGGATTTCATCGCGACCGCTTTCGGTGCCATGGCGAAGTATGATTTACCCATCATCCTGGCGGATTTGGGCTCGGCGACGAAAATCAGCGTTTTGAATGCGAGAGGGGAGTTTGAAGGCGGGATCATCAGCCCGGGGGTCGGGATTTCGATCGATGCCCTGAACCGTTTCATCCCCCATTTACCTGAAATTAAAATGGAAGTGCCCACCAAAGTCATCGGGAAGGATACGATCACCTCGATGCAATCCGGGTGGCTATACGGTACGATCGCTTCCGTCGAAGGATTGGCCGATAAAATCGAACGGGAAGTGGGCATGGATTGTGTGCGAGTCCTGACGGGAGGCTACTCCATTTCTCTGCATTCATCCTTCACGGGATTTTCATTCGACGAATTTCTGTTGAATGAAGGATTGTATGAAATCTATCGTAAAACTCACGGTTCATTTTAGTCCTTTTGTCCTTTACAAACGCCCGTAAATCGTTTATTATTAGAACTGCTCACTGAGCAATTATGGCGGTCGTGGCGAAGCTGGTTAACGCATCGGATTGTGGCTCCGACATTCGCGGGTTCGAGCCCCGTCGATCGCCCCATAGTAAAATCAAGGAACTTCGGTTCCTTTTTTTTGTCTTCAGGATAAATGCCCGGGCCAATGAAAACGCATACATTATGCGTGGGATTCAGTTTTCTCACAAGATTGATGTAAATATTTACATTCAGTGAAAATAAATGCATTTAAGTGAAAATAATGTGAAATAAAACGTTGACATCGATTTTCAATCGGTTATAATTTCACTATGTTAAAGGAGAGAGGGAACTATGAAACACCTTAAACGCTTACTCTTGAGTCTAGTCGTGTTGGTTCTGGCGGTCGGTTGCGCGCCGGCGAAGGAAGAGACCGAACAGGTACTTCGCATCGCGAAAGACAACGACGTATCTTCACTGGATACCAACGTTGCGACCGACGGTCTATCTTTTGAAGTCATCAAAACCTTCACCGAAGGTTTGATGGAATATGACGCCGACGGGAACATCGTTCCGGGTGTCGCGTTGGATTACGAAGTGTCCGCCGACGGCACCGTGTATACGTTCAACTTGCGCGATGACGCGAAATGGTCCAACGGCGATCCCGTGACCGCCGCCGACTTCGTCTTCAGTTGGAGACGCTTGGTCGATCCGGCGTTGGCGACCGAATATTCCTATATGGCTGAAGGGATCATGATTAAGAACGCGACGGCCGTCATCAAAGGCGAGAAGCCCTTGACCGAGTTGGGTGTCGCCGCATTGGATGCGACGACCTTCCAAGTCACCTTGGACGCGGCCGTACCGTACTTCATCCAATTGATGACCTTCCCTGTCTTCCACCCCTTGAACGAAGCCTTCGTCACGGCGAAAGGCGATGCCTATGCCAAGAGCGCAGACGCATTGCTTTCCAACGGCCCGTGGGTTGTTACTGAGTGGACCGAAGGCACGAAAATCCGTGTCGAGAAGAACGATACCTACTGGAACGCGGATGAAATCAGCCTCGACGCCATCGAGTTCCTGATCATCAAAGACTACCAGACGGCCGCGCTGCAATTCGAAAACGGCGAAGTCGACATGGCGAAAATCTCCGCCGACCTGGTCGACCGCTATAAAGACGAAGACTTCTTCGAAACCAAGAAGCTGGGTTACACCTGGTATGTCGCCCCGAACCAATTGGTGGCTGAACTGCAGAACGAAAACCTGCGTCTCGCCTTGGCGACCAGCTTCGACAAATCCTTCATCACCGAAAGCATCCTCCACGACGGATCCAACGTCGCCGACTACATCGTACCGATCGGATTGGCGACGGGACCGGACGGAAAAGATTTCCGCGACGGGGCTGAAACCTTCTTGTCCTTCGACGCCGCGAAAGCATTGGAATACTGGAATGCGGCCAAGGCCGAACTGGGCGTCGAAACCTTGACCCTCGAACTGTTGGTCGACGATGCCGCGGATACGAAAGCCGTCTCCGAATTCCTGCAGACGGAATGGCAGACCAATCTTCCGGGCTTGACGGTGACCATCCAAGTCCAACCGAAGAAGAACCGCTTGCAGTTGATGCGTGATGGAACCTATCAATTGGGTCTGACCCGTTGGGGTCCCGACTACGCCGACCCGTTCACCTACTTGGGCGACTTGTTCCAAACCGGGGTCAACTACAACTACGGACGCTTCTCGGATGCCGAATACGATGCTCTGGTTCAAAGCACCGCGCCGGGCGGAGCGCTTTCCACCGATGCCGCGGCCCGTTGGGCAGCCTTGCATGAAGCCGAAGCCATCCTCCTTGAACAAGCCGGGATCCTGCCGACATGGCAATCCGGCGAAGCGATGCTGGTCAATCCGGATGTCAGCGGATATGAATTCCACGTTGTCGGACAACCGTCGTACCGCAACGTCGTCAAAAAGTAAATCGTCGTGAGGAAACCTCCGCTTAGGCGTTGGTTTCCTCTTCTTTTAAGAGAGGTAATCCCATGACAAAATTCATTGCGAAACGCATCCTGCTTTCGCTGGCGACTCTCTTTGTAATCCTGTTCATCTTGTTCCTGTTACTTCAATTCATGCCCGGAAGCCCGTTCAACGATGAAAAGTTGACGGCAGCCCAACAAGCGGTTCTGATGGCGAAATACGGATTGGACAAACCGTTTTTCATCCGATTCTGGATTTATCTGCAAAACGTCGTCCTTCGCGGTGATTTCGGTATTTCATACGCCATTAAGAAAGATATGCTGGTTTCCGGAATCGTCATCGCCCGTTTGGGGACGTCGGTCCGGATCGGCTTACAAGCCTTGTTGTTGGGAGTGAGTCTTGGAGTCTTGTTCGGGGTGATCTCGGGATCCAAGCGGAATACCTGGATGGATTCGATGGCGACCGTCGCTGCGGTCATCGGCGTCAGCATCCCGTCCTATGTATTGGCCTTGGTGCTGAGTTTCGTGCTCGGCTACAAATTCCGCATCTTCAGCATCACCTATCAAGTCGATCAACCGTTATGGTCTTCGATCCTACCGACCATCGCCTTGTCCTTCTTCGTCATGGCGCAGACAACCCGTTTTCTGCGTACGGAACTCATCGAAGTCCTGGCTTCGGACTATGTCAAACTGGTCGACGCGAAGGGAGTCGCGCGACCCAAAGTCATTCTTCGCCATGGACTACGCAACGCGATGATTTCGGTCATCACGATCCTGGGCCCGCTGACCGTCAACCTGATGACCGGTTCGTTGGTCGTCGAGCGCGTCTATGGCATCCCGGGCATCGGCAGTCTTCTGGTCGAGGGGATCCAGGTCAACGATTACAACGTCATCATCATGATTGCGTTCGTTTATAGCGCACTGTACATTTTCGTCAACTTGATCGTGGACATACTCTACGGTGTCATCGACCCGCGCATCCGGGTCGCGAAGGGAGGGTAAGATGGACGATCGAAAAGAACGTTTTAACCGCGTCCAGCTTCGCGACTCCAAACAACAGGAAATGCTGGTCGGATCGACCACGCCTTTTCTCAAGGATGCCTGGCGGCGGTTCACGAAAAACAAAGGGGCGTTGGTCGGACTGGTCGCCATCGCCGTGATCTTCCTGTTCGCGCTGATCGGACCCTACATCAACGAACATGCCTACAACGTCTTGGACAAGATCCACATCAATCTTCCGCCCCGCATCCCGTTTCTGGAAAAGCTCGGGATTTTCGACGGATCGGAAGGGAACTACAACCCCTACATCGAAAAAGGGTTCACCAACGACTATTTCTGGTTTGGGACCGACGTCCTGGGACGCGACCTTTGGGATCGCGTCTGGATGGGGACGCGTATCAGTTTCTATATCGCGATGGTCGCCGTCGGCATCGACATGGTCATCGGGATCGGTTACGGCATGGTTTCCGGATTTTTCGGGGGCAAGGTCGACATGGTGATGCAACGCATCGTCGAAATCCTCTCCGGGATCCCCAACCTTGTCGTCGTCACCTTGTTCGTGTTGGTGTTGAAACCCGGCATGGTTTCGATCATCCTGGCCTTGATGATCACAGGTTGGATCTCGATGAGCCGCGTCGTCCGCTCGCAAGTGTTGAAAATGAAGGAACACGAATTCATCCTCGCCGCGAAGACGTTGGGCGCGAATTCGTTTGTCATCCTATTTAAAGAATTGTTGCCCAACATCATCGGGCAAATCATCGTCATGACGATGTTCTCGATCCCCAACGCCATCTTCTACGAATCCTTCCTGGCCTTTATCGGGTTAGGCTTGCAGCCTCCCTTGGCATCGTTGGGCGTGTTGATCGCGGATGGGTACCGTGCGATGATCACCCACCCCCATCTGGTCATTTTCCCGACCGTCGTCCTGTCGGTGCTGATGCTGAGCTTCAACCTGATCGCCGATGGGTTGCGCGATGCGTTCGACCCGAAGATGAAAGGATTTTAGGTGAACGACATGAAAGAAAACAGAATTTTGGAAGTCAACCATCTCGACCTTTCGTTTCGCCTCGGGAATGAAGTGAACCATGTCATCCGCGATATCAGTTTCCATCTCAACCAAGGGGAAACCTTGGCGATCGTCGGTGAGTCGGGGTCGGGCAAATCCGTCACGACCAAAGCCATCCTCGGGATGATCGACGACAATGGGTTTCTAGGGAAAGGCGAGATCCTGTTTCGTACTTCCCGTACTGGGAAAGAGGATGAAATCGTCGACCTGACCAAAAAAGATAAGAAGTATATGCAGAAGTACGTCCGGGGGTCGAAGATCGCGATCATCTTTCAAGATCCGATGACCTCGCTTGATCCGACGATGACGATTGGGAAACAGATCATGGAAAGCATGCTGGAACATAAAAAAGTCGCTTCGAAGAAAGAAGCGATGGCGAAGACGATCCAACTGCTCGACTTGGTCGGGATCGAACAACCCGAGAAGAGGGTGAGACAATATCCCCACCAACTCTCGGGCGGGATGCGTCAACGCGTCGTCATCGCCATCGCCTTGGCGTGCGAACCCGACGTCCTCATCGCGGACGAACCCACCACCGCCCTGGACGTCACCATCCAGTCGCAGATCCTCGAACTGATCAAGGATTTACAAAAAAAGACCGGGGTCTCCATCATCTTCATCACGCATGACCTGGGGGTCGTCGCCAATGTGGCCGACCGGGTCGCCGTCATGTATGCCGGAAAGATCGTAGAGGAAGGCTTGGCGTCGGAAATCTATTACGACCCGCGCCATCCCTATACCTGGGGTCTTCTCTCCAGCATCCCCTCGCTCGACGGGCAGGACGAGGAAATCTATTCCATCCCGGGGACGCCTCCAAACTTGATCGACCCGCCCAAAGGGGACGCTTTCGCCTATCGGAGCGAATATGCGCTGGAGATCGACTTCGAGGAACAACCCCCGATGTTTCAAATCAGCGACACGCATTTCGCCGCGAGTTGGTTGCTTCATCCATCGGCACCCAAAGTGGACATGCCCTTGGTCTTGGCGAAACGCATCGCCGCCTTCAACGAACGGAGGTCGCAAGAATGAGTGCCAACGTATTACTCGAAGTGAAAAACCTGTCCCAGTTCTTCCGCATCGACCGTCATACGACGATACGGGCGGTCGACGACGTCTCCTTCCACATCAACGAAGGGGAAACCTTCAGCGTGGTCGGGGAATCGGGGTCGGGGAAATCGACCTTGGGAAGAACCTTGATCCGCATCTACGACGCACACAGCGGAAGCGTTACGTTCATGGGCAGGGAAATCGGAGGGAAACTCAGTTCCGATTCGCGTAAATTCCTGCGCAAGAACATGCAGATGATTTTCCAAGACCCCATGGCGTCGTTGAACCCGCGGAAGAAAGTATTGGACGCGGTGGCCTTCGGATTGGACATCAACCATCTTTCGGGCGACAAGAACGAAAGATTGGACAAAGTCGTGAAGGTCTTGAAGTCGGTCGGTCTGAGCGAAGACCACCTCACGCGTTATCCGCATCAGTTTTCCGGCGGGCAAAGACAGCGCATCGGCGTTGCCCGGGCTCTGATCATGGAACCCCGTTTCATCATCTGCGACGAAATCATCTCCGCCCTCGACGTCTCGATCCAGGCCCAGGTCATCAATCTGATGCGGCGCCTGCAGAAAGAACATGGTCTGACCTATATGTTCATCGCCCATGATTTGTCGATGGTGCGTTATCTCTCCGACCGTGTCGCCGTCATGCATCTGGGGCACATCGTCGAAATGGGAACCGTGGAGGACATCTACGAGCATCCCTTGCATCCCTACACGAAGTCGCTCTTGTCGGCGATCCCGCATCCCGACCCGGACGCGGAGAAAGACCGTAAACGCTTCGTCTATATCAAAGGCGGCGTCGATTACAACATCGGCACGATCCGCCAACTCAGTGACACCCACTCCATCTTAGCTACCGATGAGGAGTTCTCGCGATGGCAGCAGAACGACTATTCCTTGTTCCTGAAGTAATTTCGTCCTCCTAACGAAAACTCGGGATCGGTAGGCTAAATTCGAAAGCACCCGTTACCGCCGGGTGCTTTCCTTTATGATTTCTTTTTTATAAAAGTCATGGATGATTTTCAGGATGTCCTGATTCAAACCCTCTTCATCCAACATCCGATGCGGGGCGCCTTCGATGATCAGAAGCAAGCGGTCTTGATGGCTGATTTTCGAGTACGCCCATTCGCTGCTGCGGACCGGGATGGTCTGGTCGCTGGAACCATGCAGGATCAAGACGGGGCAATACACCTGTGCAATCGAATCTTTACAGAGCGACACCACCTCGCGGAACACGTTGCTGAAGGATTCGGGGAACGGCGGGAACTCCGATTTGGTTTTCTCGGGTTGACGTATGATAGCCCGCGCCACGTCTTCGACCTTATCCATGACGACTTTGACGCTGAGATAATCAAACGCCGGGGCAAGCAACACCAAGCGTTCGACCGGATAAAGCGACGCCAGTTTCGACGCGATGACCCCGCCCATCGAATAGCCCAGAAGCCAGACCGTCTTCTTTTGATTCAGGAGTTCGACCAAGCCGTCTTCGGCGCGCTTGATCCAGCGCGAGGCGTCGAGATCCGTCTCGTCGGTCTGGTCGAACAACTCGGGCGTCACGACCGTATAGCCCAACGGGTTGAAATATTCGACCAAACGATCGAACTCGACCGTCCTGCGAACCCCGAACCCATGCACGCAATACAGGACGGGTTTCTCCTCTTCCTCGATTTTGCGAAACCAACGATCCAACCAGTTCATCTTCCTCACCCCGTTTATTTGCCTTTATTTTACGCCGATTTTTCGTCATCTTCCACCGATTCATCCGCTCATCCCCGCTTTTTCGCGTTTGAGTTGTGAAAATCCGCATCCAACTTGCGTATTTGGCCAAGCTTCTCTATAATAGAGGCGTTGAAACGAGGTACCGTATGGAAAAAGAAAAAGTATTGGTGGAAGTCTCCGCCCGTCACGTCCATGTCACCCAAGCCGATCTTGAAACGTTGTTTGGTCAAGGTCATGCCCTGACGCCTAAAAAAATGTTATCGCAACCGGGGCAATACGCCGCCGAAGAAAAAGTCGATCTGGTCGGTCCGAAAGGGACGATCAAGAACGTCACGATCTTGGGACCCGTCCGTAAGGCATCCCAGGTCGAAGTCTCCCTGACCGACGCCCGTTCGATGGGCGTCCAGGCGATCATCCGCGAATCCGGTTTGATCGCGGGGACCAAAGGCTGTGTCCTGGTCGGTCCGAAGGGTCAAGTCGAACTGAGCGAGGGCGTCATCGCCGCCAAGCGCCACATCCACCTTACCCCGGAAACCGCCGCCTATTACAATGTCAACGATAAGCAGATCGTCAGCGTCAAAGTCGTCACCGAAGATCGTTCGACGACCTTCGGGGATGTGGTCATCCGTGTCAGCGACCAGTTCGCGCCGGCGATGCATATCGACACCGACGAAGCCAACGCCGCGGGAATCAGCGGCAGTGCGCTTGGAGAAGTCTTAGCATAATCATCGAAGCCGTTTCCACGGCTTTTTTCTCGGAGGTACCCCATGGAATTTCTACCGATCAGTGTTGAAGATCTAAAAGAACGAGGCTGGGAAGCCCCGGATTTCGTCTTGGTCAGCGGCGACGCCTATGTCGACCATCCTTCCTTCGGAACGGCGATCATCGGCCGCGTCCTGGAAGCGATGAACTTCAAGGTCGCCATCCTGGCCCAGCCCGATTGGAAGAGCGATGTCGACTTCACCCGTTTCCCCAAGCCGACCTTGGGGTTCTTGGTGACGGCCGGCAACATCGATTCGATGGTGAACCATTATACCGTCAGCCGGAAACGTCGCGATAAGGACAACTATACCGATAAAGGCGAGATGGGGAAACGACCCGACCGCACCACCATCGTCTATTCGCAGAACCTGCGCCGTCTATATCCCGATTCCCCCATCATCCTGGGCGGGATCGAAGCGAGTCTACGCCGCTTGTCGCACTACGACTATTGGGACGATAAAGTGCGATCCTCCATCCTGATCGATGCCGGGGCCGACCTGTTGGTCTACGGGATGGCCGAGAACACGATCGTTGAAATCGCGGAAGCGATGCGCAGCGGATTGGCGATCAAAGACATCACCTACATCCGCGGTACGGTCTACAAGAGCAAGGACGGACCCTTCCCCGACGACGTGATCACTCTCCCGAGTTACATCGAAGTCAAAAAAGACAAGGACAAGTACTCGGATAGTTTCGCGATCCAATACAAAAACATGGACGCGATCCTCGCCAAACCCATGCTTGAAGACTACGGGGCCTGGAAAGTCGTCCAGAATCCGCCGGCTTTCCCCTTGAAACGTTCGGAAATGGACTGGGTCTACAGTCTGCCCTTCGCCCGTAAATTCCATCCGAGCTACACCTATATCCCGGCCGTGGAGGAAATCCAGTTCTCCCTGATGAGTAACCGCGGTTGTTTCGGTTCGTGCACCTTCTGCGCCTTGACCGCCCATCAAGGACGGGTCATCACCTCGCGCAGTAAGGAATCCTTGGTCGAAGAGGCCAAGAAAATCACGGAAATGAAAGAGTTCAAAGGATACATCCACGACGTGGGCGGTCCGACCGCCAATTTCCATCAACCTTCCTGCGAGAAGCAGTTGGAACACGGCGTCTGTCTGCATAAGGAATGCCTGCATCCCAAAGCCTGCGCCAACCTGAACGTGACCCATGACGAATACTTGTCGGTCTTGCGCGAACTGCGCGCCCTCCCGAAAGTGAAGAAAGTGTTCATCCGTTCCGGCATCCGCTACGATTATCTCATGTACGACAAGAACGACGCGTTCTTCGACGAACTGGTCCAACATCATATTTCCGGCCAGCTCAAAGTCGCGCCGGAACACATCAACGATAAGGTGTTGGATGCGATGGGGAAACCGCGCAGACAACTCTATGAAGCGTTCGTGAAGAAGTATGAAGAGAAAAACAAGCAATTCGGAAAGAACCAGTACCTGGTCCCCTATCTGATGAGTTCCCATCCGGGAAGCGACCTGAACGCGGCGATCGAACTGGCGCTTTATCTGAAAAAAATCGGACATACGCCCCAACAGGTGCAGGATTTCTATCCGACCCCCTTTACGATCAGCACGTGCATGTATTACACCGAGAAAGACCCTTTCACCAAGAAACCGATCTATGTCGCCAAGACCGCCAAAGACAAGACCTATCAGCGGGTATTGATGCAATTCACCTATCCGCAGAACCAACGCCTGGTCTTTGAAGCGTTGAAGGTCGCGGGTCGTCTGGATCTGGTCGGCTTCGACAAGCATTGCCTGATCAAACCCCTGAAAGAAGCGGAACTACGCAAGAACACCGCCTATAAAAAACCGGGCGATACCAAGAACCCCAGGAAATCATATTCGAAATGATTTCCTTTTTTTGTCTTAATTCGCATATTTTTTGTCTTAATCCGCATAAAATATCCAAAAACAATCCATATTGTTTGATATTCAATGCGAGAAAAGGTAGAATAATGACGAGGAGGGATACAATGAAAATCCAAAGCAAACGAATCTGGATCGCTGGTCAATTCATTCCCGCGTTGATCGAGATCGAAGGTACGAAAATCAAAAGCATAGCCCCTTATCTGGAAGGCGGGGCGGACTTGGACGTCGGCGATGCGCGGATCATCCCCGGGATGATCGACGTGCATACGCACGGTGCGTTCGGCTTCGACACCAACGACGCCACCGAGGAGGGCTTGCGTCTTTTCGCCAAAGGGATCACGGAAGAAGGGATCACGTCCTTTCTGCCCACGACGGTCACCCAAGGGGAAGAAGTCCTGACCAAGGCGTTGAAGAATGTCGCGAAGGTCGTCGAAGAAGGCTACGCGGGGGCCGAAATCCTGGGCGTCCATTTCGAAGGGCCGTATCTGAACATGAAATTCAAGGGGGCGCAACCGCCCGAATTCATCGTGAACCCGGATGTCGAACAGTTCAAGCGTTACCAAAAAGCAGCCAAAGGTCTGATCAAATACATGACGATGTCCACGGAAACCGATCCCGGTTTCGAATTGACCCATTACGCGTCCCAACACGGGGTCACGATTTCGATCGGACACAGCGGCGCGACCTATGACGAAGCTTTGATGGGCATCGCCAACGGCGCCTCCAGCATGACCCATGTCTTCAACGGGATGTCGGCGTTCAACCACCGCGAACCCGGTTTGGTCGGCGCGGCGTTGCGGGTGAACGAAGTCTACGGCGAAATCATCCCCGACGGCAACCACGTGGTGTGGCCGGCCATCAACACCTTCATGGCGGCGAAAGGGAAGGACCATGTGCTCATGATCACCGACTCGCTCTGCATGAAAGGCCACGGTCCGGGGGAATATTATCTCGGCGGCCATCAGATCGAAATCAAAGCCAACGGCTCGGCCTACCTCTATGGGACCAATACCCTGGCCGGCAGTACGCTGCGCTTCAACCGGGGGTTACAGAACCTCGTCGAAAAAGCCTACGTACCGCTGGATGCGGCGATCAACGCCTGCACGATCAACCCGGCCCGCGCCTTGCGCGTGGATGACCGTAAAGGGAAGATCGTCGCGGGATACGACGCCGACCTGGTCGTCCTGGCCGATAACTACGATGTCTTGGAAACGTTCGTGCGCGGACAGGCCCAACTGAAGAAAGCGTTTCAAGGGTAGCATGGAACCGTCCGAGATCCGGGCGGTTTTCGTCGATGTGGATGGAACGACCTTCCGCCATGATCGCTACGAAGTCCCCGCCACGACCTATCTAGCCTTGAACCGTCTAAAACACAACGGGATCAAGCTTTGTCTGCTTAGTAGCCGCACCCCCGAAGAAACGATCCATCTTCCCTCCGACTTCATCGATATGATGGATACGCTGCTTTGGTCCGCCGGTTCGGTCTTGATCGAGAACGGCGTACGCACCGTCCATACCATCGACCCGGGGGATGTGAAGATCGCCATCGACTTTGCCCGTCAACACGATCTGGTCGTGCGTTACTCGACCGGTACGGAAGGGTATTTCGACGAGCGGACCTCCGACCAACACAACGAGATTTTCCATTATCTCTACCGTACGATCCCGACGATCAAGAAATGGGATAACGATCCGTCCGTCGGCATGATCGTCTTCTGCGACGATACGCAAAAAGAAGAATTGGCCGGGATGCTGAAGCGCTCGCACCCCACGAAAATGGTCCGTACCGTCGAAATCACACCGCTTGGAATCAATAAAGGAACCGCCTTGGTCGAACAATGCCGACGGTGGGGAATCCCCGTATCTTCATCCCTGGCCTTCGGCGACGGCGTCAACGACATCACCATGCTTCAAGCCGCCGGAATCGGCGTCGCGATGGGCAATGCGCGTGAAGAAGTCAGGGCCGCGGCGGACAAAATTTGTGGTAGAATTGAAGACGACGGGCTATATCACTGCGTCAAGGAACTCGGTCTTCTCGACTAGCCCAACCCCAAGGAGCGACCCATGAAACATGTCTTTATCGTAAACCCCGTATCCGGTAAAGGGAAGACGAAGAAAATCGTCCCCCTCATCCATGCCTACTTCGCATCCCATCCCGGCGAGTACGAAATCCTCGAAACGCCGGCGCATGGTTCCGCCATCGAATTCACTTCCCGCTATCATGCCGAAGACGATGTCATCATCTATTCGGTCGGCGGGGATGGAACCGCATTCGAAGTGCTGAACGGACTCAACGAAGGGGTCCGCATGGCCGTCATCCCGGGGGGGACCGGCAACGATTTCTTCCGTATGGCGGGGGCGCAAGGGAAAGACATGGCGAAAGTGCTCGCCGATACGATCGAAGGACGCGACGTCCACGTCGACCACGGACTCATCAACGGGAAGAGGGTCATCAATACGTCTTCCATGGGCTTCGACGCCCAGATCAACAATACCGCGACGCGGATCGGCAAGAAACTTCCGATCCCCAGCACCCTGGTCTACCTGGTCAGCGTTTTCATCACCTTGTCCGAACTGCGGGCGTATAACCTGACTCTGGAACTGCCGGAGGGAACCCACACATTCCGCGCGGTGCTGATCGTCATCAATAACGGACGATGGTACGGCGGCGGCTTCCAACCGACCCCGATGGCCGACATCCAGGACGGCCATTTCGACATCTGCGTCATCGACGAATGCAATTGGTTGACCGTGTTACGTCTGCTTCCGAAATACATGAGCGGGAAACACATCCACGAGAAACAGGCGCATTTCTTCAAGGCCGACCGTTTCGTCCTCAAGAGCGAAGGGGATGTGGATATCGCCTTCGACGGCGAACCGATGCGCGGCGACCGTTTCGATTTCGAAATGGTGAAGGGCGGCTTGTTCCTGCGTGTGCCGAAATCCAGTACCCTGGACGGGAATTACCCCGATGAAAATTGAAAACGAGCACTTAAGTTTGACGATTTCGGCCTACGCGGCCGAAATGCATTCACTGATCGATAAACACGACAAGACAGAAATCCTTTGGCAGGGCGACCCTGCCTTTTGGGCAGGACGCAACCCCATCCTTTTTCCGATCATCGGGTCGACCTTCGATAAGAAGATCCATCTTTTCGATCGGATCTATGAAATGGGGAACCATGGGTTCGCGCGTCACAGCGAATTCGAATTCACCGCGGCGACATCCGATTCGATCTCGCTGCGGTTGAAAGATTCGGAAGCGACGATGGAACAATATCCGTTCCATTTCGAACTCGACGTCAAGTATACCTTGACCATAATCAAAGTGTTGATCGACTATGAAATCGTCAACCAGGACGAAAAGGCGATGCCGTTTTCGCTGGGTCTGCATCCCGCCTTCGCGCTGGACGATGCGGACAGCGCCGTCGTTTCCTTTCCATG
>JAHFCO010000006.1:0-55842 GCA_023249475.1 Bacillota bacterium
TGAAAGCCAATGCTTCGTCCATCGCGACGATCGGCATCTTCTTCCCCTTCATCATCGCTGCGATTTTGAAGACCGCCCAAGGATCTTCCACGGTTGCGATCACGACGACCGCCGGGATCTTGGGAAGCTTCGCGGCTACGGATTCCATGATGAACGTCCTTGGATTGAATACCCCGATGTTAGCCGTATTGGCCGTCATGGCGATCGGTGCCGGGTCGATGACCGTATCCCATGCCAACGATAGTTATTTCTGGGTGGTGACCAACTTCGGCGGAATGAAGACCGAAGACGGATATGCGACCCAAACCGGTGTCACGCTGGTCATGGGGATCGCCGCGATGGCTGCGATCTTCGTCCTCTCACTCTTCCTCTAGCATTCCTGCGAGGGCTGATCCAATCAGCCCTCAATCACAATTGGAGATGAAACTATGTTGAAACGGATCCTATGCATACCCGACTCGTTCAAAGGAACCTTGAGTTCTTCCCAAATCATCCATACCGTGACGACCGTCTTTCAAAAACATCTTCCCGAGGTCCAAGTTATGGGCATCGAAGTCGCGGACGGCGGGGAAGGAAGCGTCGATGCGTTCCTGTCGATTTCCGGCGGGGAGAAAATCTTCCACGAAGTGAGCGGTCCGCGTTTCGAGCGGATCGAATCCTTCTACGGAATTCTCCCGGGGAAAATCGCAGTCATCGAAATGGCTTCCTGCGCCGGTCTGCCTTTGGTCAAGGATCATCTTGACCCGCTCACGACGACGACTTACGGCGTCGGGGAACTGATGATTTCGGCGTGGGAAAAAGGGTGTCGTAAGATGATCGTCGGCTTAGGCGGATCATCCACCAACGACGGGGGATGCGGCGCGGCGGCTGCGCTTGGGATCGAATTCTTCGACGAAGAAGGGAAATCCTTCGTGCCGACCGGCGGTACGCTTGATCGCATCGCGAGGATCGATGCTTCCCATCCCCATCCGTTGATCAAGGGATCGGAAATCATCACGATGTGCGACATCGACAACCCGATGTTCGGTCCGCAAGGGGCCGCCTACGTTTTCGGACCCCAAAAAGGGGCGGATCCGGAGAAGGTCCTCCTTTTAGACAAAGGCTTACGTCATCTTGCGAAGCGGATCGAAGACGATTTGAAGCAGGATGTCTCCCTCATCCCGGGAACCGGCGCCGCCGGCGGGATGGGTGCGGGGATGGTCGCCTTCTTCCACAGTTCGCTACAGTCGGGGATCGAAACGATCCTGGACGTTGCGAAATTCGACGATTTGGTACACGGCTGCGACCTGGTGATCACCGGTGAAGGCCGGATCGACTCGCAATCCTTGCGCGGGAAAGTCCCCATCGGTGTGGCGAAGCGCGCCAAGAAAGCCGGGGTCCCCGTCCTTTGCATCGTCGGAAGCATCGGCGAAGGCTTGGACGAAGCCTACGAATTGGGAATCACCTCGATCTTCAGCATCAATCCGCAACCGGTCGATTTCAGTATCGCGAAGACGCGTGCCGTCGAGAATCTGACGATCACGATCGAAAACTTCGCCCGCCTTTTCCGAGTATTCTAGCAGCCGCTTCCGCCGAGGAACCATCGTCGGAGCGGTTGTTTTCTTTTCGCGCTAAAAGTGATAGGATAGGGATAACTTTCAGAAAGAAGGTGGAGCGATGGACGAACGTAGAATTTTGGAGACGGCGATGTTGGCGGGGGAGATCATGTCCGCCAGCGGGGCGGAGAGTTATCGCGTCGAAGATACGATGAACCGGATCCTGCACACCGCGGACGCAAAAAGCGCGGAGGCTTTCGCGGTCGTCACCGGGGTCTTCGCGACGCTTGAAACGGAAAACGAAGTCGTGACGCGCGTCAAACGCATCGCGCACCGGGACATCAATCTCGCCAAGATCGCCGAGGTCAATGAAATCTCACGGCTCTATTGCCAGAAGCAAATCAGCTTGGAGACCGCCTATGACCGGCTCCAGCATTTTACCGTTCGATCCTATTCGAAAGCGATCCACAATCTCGCCATCCTGCTTCTTGTGTTATCCTTCAGTTTCCTCTTGGGCGGCGGCGTCCAAGAAGGGGTGCTCGCATCGATCAACGGGGTTCTGCTGATCGGCGCACTCGTATTGGTGGATCGCGCCCAGGTCACACCGTTCCTTCGCACCTTGTTCGCCTCGACCGTCATCGCCTTCGGGGCGAGTTTCCTGAAATCGTTCATGATGAAAGACGCCGTGCTCGACAACGTGATCATCGCATCCATGATGCCCTTGGTCCCCGGAACCGCGATCACGACGGCGATCCGCGACACCCTCAACGGCGATTACATGTCGGGGGGATCCAGAGCTTTGGAATCAATCGTCATCGCGGTGTCGATCGCCTTGGGTGTCGGGGCCGGCCTTTGGCTATGGAGGGCGCTGCCATGATCCTGCAAGTGTTGGGGGCGTTTTTGGTCGGGATCGCCGGGTCGATCATCCTGAATGCACCGAAGAAGGTGCTACCCTATGCGGCCATGGTCAGTGCGACGGGTTGGTTCGCCTATCTTCAGTTCGAACATGTTCTTTCGGTTTCCATGTCGACCTTCTATGCCGGGCTCTTCATCGCCCTCTTTTCCCATATCGTCGCCCGGATCGTCAAGGTTCCGGTCACGCTGTTCCTGGTCACCGGTTTCCTTCCCTTGGTCCCGGGGGCCGGCATGTACGCCTTGGTCTTCGCGTTCATCCAAGGCGACATGGTCCAGGCGAACCTCGCTTTCCGTCTGGTCCTTGAGGTCGCCGGCATGATCGCCTTGTCGATCTTCGTCGTCGATTCAATCTTCCGTATCCTGTTTCGTCCTTCAAGCGGTGAATTCACCAAACCTTAACCGATTCTTGCATTCAAATCGAAAAACACGTCGGGATTCGGCGTATAATAAGCAATGGAGGGCTTTATGAGTACAAAATACATTTTCCTAGACATCGACGGGACCTTGCTGAGCCACACCTACGGCATCTCGAAGGGTTCCTTGGACACCTTGGTCCAATTACGTAAGAACGGACACAAAGTCTTCGTCTGTACCGGACGCTCGAAATCCTATGTGGACGATTATATCCGCAAACTCCCGTTCGACGGTTTCATCTACGGGGCGGGGGCGCATGTCACCTATGAAGAACAGGATTTGTTCATGCACATCATCCCCAGGGAAGAGGTCGAGAGAATGATCGAGTTCTTCCGCGCCTACAACATCTCCTTCATCCTGGAAGGCCCCAATTATGCCTTCCACGACGAATCGGCGTTGAAATTCTTCCGCGACCGGTGGATCCTTCAGATCTCGGATACGCCGTACCTCAGTCTGCATAAACTGGCGGATGAGCGGATTCTTTCCGTGGTTTCCTATCCCGACATGACGGAGGAAATCAACAAGATTTCGATCTTTGCGAAAGGCGACGAGGACCTTGAACTGATCAAAGACACCTTCAACGCCAATTATCACCTCATCCTTTATCCGACCACCTCGTCCTGCGAAATCGTCGGAGAGGGCATCAATAAAGCCAGCGGCATCAAACACATGATGAAACACCTCGGCGGCGACTTGAAAGATTGCATCGCGATGGGGGATAGCATGAACGATTACGAAATGATCAAGGAATGCGGGTTGGGGATCGCGATGGGGAATGCGGACGAGAAAGTCAAAGCGATCGCGGACTACGTCACCGAATCCGTCGACAGCGACGGCATCGCCCACGCGATGCATCATTTCGGTTTGATTTAATAAAACAGGGGGAACCATGAAACCATTACGCGACATCTTCTGGGGATTCATCCTACTCTTCTTCACCATCAACTTCAGCGTCGGCTTGGCGAAAGTCGTCATCCTGCCTCCGTTTGTCGGATACCTGATGATCTTGTCGGCGACCGGCCGATTGAAACCGATCGCCAAACACTTCAGAAAAATCGATTTCCCGCTTGTCGCCCTATCGGTTTTCTCACTGATCACCTTCGTCCTTTCCTTGATGGGGATCCCGATCGCCAATCAGGTCGATCCCGTCAGCATCCTGTTGATCCTCATTTCCGACGGCATCTATCTCTGGATGATGTATCTCATGTTTTACGGACTCCGCGATATCGCGGCGGCCGCGGGGAATGCGGAATACGGCACGCAGTTCACGGACCTGTTTCCGTTCTACGTGATTTTCCGCGTCGTCATCGGAATCGGTCTTTTGATTTTCCCGACCCTTACGATCTTGGCGCTCATCGCCAGTTTCATCCTGCACATCGTTTTCCTGGTCAGATTGTCGCGTTTCAGTAAGATCCCGCTTGAATTCACCATCGATCCCGACGACGTCGATCCCGCCTCATTCATTGAATGAGGTTTTTTTTCGTTGTGGCTCGTGATACAATGGGAAACACGGAGAACCTATGCGCAACTACAGTTTCTTGATCAAACCGGCGTCGTCCCTGTGCAACTATCGTTGCACCTATTGTTTTTACGCGGACGTCAGCGAACACCGCGAGATCAAATCCGCGGGGATCATGGATGAAACCACGATGCGCAACCTGGTGAAGGTCGCGGTGGAGGCGCCGGATGCCACGGATCTTACTTTCGCCTTTCAAGGCGGAGAACCGACCTTGGCCGGACTGGGATATTTCAAGAACTTCACGCAGATGGTGGATGCCCTGAAATTACCGCATCAAACGATCCATTACGCATTGCAGACCAATGGGTCCAATCTGGATGACGCGTGGTGCGTATTTCTAAAAGAGAACGGATTCCTCGTCGGCGTTTCACTGGACGGGTATCGTGCCAACCACGATTTCTTCCGTGTCAGCGCGAAAAAGACCGGGACGTTTGATGAAGTGATGAGCACGATCAAGCGATTGCGCGAACATAAGGTCGATTTCAACATCCTGACCGTCTTGACCCGGGTGCTGGCGAAACAACCCAAGAAACTCTACGAATTTTATCGAGCCCACTCGTTCAGCCATGTCCAATTGATCCCTTGTCTGCCGGGCTTGGATGGAAGCGAGGATCCCTACGCCCTTACCCCGTCTGCTTTCGCCACGTTCTACAAGACCTTCTTCGATCTGTGGTACGAGGACTATATCCAAGGGAACTATATGAGCGTAACGCTCTTCGATAACGTCATCCCCATGTTTGCGGGGATCGCGCCACAGCAATGCGGGATGTTGGGGTTCTGTTCGCCCCAGTTCGTCGTCGAGGGGGACAGTACCGTCTATCCTTGCGACTTCTACGTCCTTGACCGCTATAAAATCGGCAACGTCAACGAGAATAGCTTACCGCAGATCATGAAGAACGAGATCCTGGATTCGTTCTTGCGCGAACCCAAACGCATGAGTCCCTTATGCCAAGACTGTGCGTTCAAAAAGATCTGCAACGGAAACTGCAAACGCTTGAACATCACGTACTTCGATGATGGATACTGCGGCTATCAGGATTTTCTGCACTACGCCTATCCAAGGATGCGAAAGATCGTAGACCGTAAACCCTAACAAAGTCCGTCTCGTATCGTGGGTTGAAACCATCAAGAAAAGAGGTTAGGATGATTACTATAAAGCACATCACTTTTGGAGGGGATTCATGGCGACGAAACAAGAAATCAGCGACTTCAAGAAGAAAGCGGACGCCTTCAACCGGGGGATCTACGCGGACTTGAAAAGCTATCGCATCGGGTTGGTGTTGATCCTAATCGCGGTGTCGGTTTATCTGCTAATCACATTCATGGGATAAAGATCGTCAAATAGCCGATGTAGGGTACGAATGGATTTTTCATCAAAGGATCGTCTAGATGACGGTCCTTTTGTTTGGTCGCAATGTCGGTGTTCCGACAAAAGCATGAAGAAAAACTGGAAACATTTTCCTAGATTTTGAAAACGCATCGGCAACTAAAGGATAGTATGTATAATGAGATTATCAACGAACCAAGGAGTTCCTATGAAACAACCCAACATCGTCTACTTCGTCGCGGATCAGATGCGCAGCGACTCCCTAGCCCATCTGGGGAACCCTGCGTCGATCACGCCCAATCTCGACCACATCGCATTGCATGAAGGCGTGTCGTTCCAGAACGCCTATTGCCAAAACCCGGTATGCGTCCCTTCACGGTGCAGCTTTCTGACGGGGCTTTATCCGCATACCACGGGACATCGGACCATGCATTTCCTACAACGCGAAGACGAGCCGAACATTCTGCGTGTCATGAAAGAAGCCGGATACGAAGTGATCTGGGTGGGTCGTAACGACATCATCCCCGCGCCGCGGTCGAAAGAACCGTATTGCGATGAATACTACGATGGAATCGACTTCTACAATAAAGTGATCCCCAATCCCGATGCGAAATTCAGAGGGATGGGACACCAGAACGCGGCGCAGAACCCATCCGACCTTTATTCCTTCTATGTCGGCAAAGGGGAGCGCAACGATCCGTTCATCGACTTGGACTGGAATTGTTTGAAGAGTGCGACGGATTATCTGGAGCGGAAAGCGGAAAAAGGCGACGAGCGTCCCTTCTTCCTCTACATCACCATCACCTTCCCGCATCCTCCCTATGCCTGCGAAGACCCGTGGTATTCCAGCATCGACCGATCGAAGTTGCCCAAGCGGCGGCCCGAAGCGACTACGCTGAAGGATAAGGCCAGCATGCTGATGGAGATCGGCAAGAAACAACAGCTCTCGTCCTGGGATGAAGCCCGTTTCGACGAACTGCGTGCCACCTACCTTGCGATGGTTTCCCGCTTCGACCATCAGTTCGGGTTGTTGACCGACAAATTGAAGCAAACCGGATTCTACGACGACAGTTCGATCTTCGTCTTCAGCGACCATGGGGATTTCACCACCGACTACGGTGTCGCGGAGAAAGCGCAGAACCTGTTCGAAAATCCCGTCAGCAACGTCCCGTTGATCGTCAAACCGGCGAAATCACTCGAGGTGAAACCCGGGGTATCCAAGGCTCTGGTCGAACTCAACGACCTGAGTGCGACGATCGCCGACATGGCGGGCATCGACCTTCCGTACACCCAGTTCGGGAAATCGTTGCGCGATGCCATCGGCGGGAACCCTTTCCATAAAGATGCCGTCATTTGCGAAGGCGGACGGATCCATGGCGAGAAACAAGCGATGGAGTTGGGCCATGGGGAAAGTTCCCCGTACTGGCCGCGGTTATCGACCCAGTATAGCGAAGGACCCGAACACACCAAAGCCGTCATGATCCGGATGGGAAACCTAAAATACACCTACCGTCTCTATGAGAAACATGAATTGTACGACTTGGATGTGGATCCGCTTGAACTTGAAAACCGGATCGACGCCCCTGAATATCAAGGGGAAATCCTGAAGTTGAGAGAAAGACTGCTGAAATTCATGATCGAAACCGGTGATTATGTGCCGATGAAACGCGATCAACGATAGAAACCACCCCGTTCTACAACGGGGTTTTCTTTCGTTTGGCGAGAATTGTGAAATCCAAGAGAAATCGAACGTAGAAAAGAACACCATCATTTGCGAAAACAAAGGAGTATGCTAAACTAAACCTAGAGGGTAACAACGATGGAAACGATCAAGATCACACAGGATGTGGAACTGTCCCGCATCATTCAGGGACTTTGGCGTCTGAAGAATTGGAATTTCGAGACCATCAACACGGTCAATTTCATGCATCGTTGCATCGAATTGGGCGTGACCACGTTCGACACCGCGGAAATCTACGGGGATTACGGCGTCGAAGAAGAGATCGGAAAAGCCTTGCTTTGGGATCCGGGCTTACGTGAGAAGATCCAACTCATCACCAAGACCGGCATCAACATGAAATCACCCGTCCGTTCCTATAAGATCGGACATTACGATACGCGCTACGAGAAGATCGTGGCGTCCTGCAAAGAGAGCATCGCGAAGATGAATTGCGGGTATCTCGACCTTTTCTTGATCCATCGGGAAGATCCGCTCATCGACCATGACGAAGTCGCACGGGCGTTGCATGATCTGAAGGAAGCCGGGTTGATCAAAGCCTACGGCGTCAGCAACTTCGATCCGTTCAAATTCGAAGCCCTTCAAAAAGCCACGGGCGATCAATTGGCCACCAACCAGATCGAAGTTTCCCCGGTGTGTTTCGAACACTTCAACAGCGGATTGATGGACGTCCTGCAGAAACATCATGTCCATCCGATGATCTGGTCGCCGTTGGCGGGCGGGTTGTTGTTTACCTCCAACGATCCGATGTATGTCAAGGTAAGACGCAAACTCGAAGAAATCGCAGACCGCCATCGTTCGACGCCGGAAACCATCGCCTATGCCTGGCTTCTGTATCATCCGGTCAAGATGATGCCGATCAGCGGAAGCAGCTCCCTGGAGCGTCTGAGTGCCGCTTGCGACGCGTTCGATGTAAAATTAAGTCACGAAGAATGGTACGAAATCTATATCGCTTCCGGCCAACAACATTTGCGCTAAGGCGCGATCGGAGGGTCCCATGAGTACGTTCACCATCAACGGCGTGGAATTGTATTACGAAGTGACGGGCGATCTTACGTCAAAAGAAGCCATCGTCTTTCTTAACGGTGTCATGGCGTCGACCACGAGTTGGGTTTATCAAGTCGAACTGTTCAAGAAACTGGGGTATAAGATCCTGCTCCATGATTTCAAGGGACAACTGAAGTCGGATAAACCGGTCGGACCCTACACTTTCCACCAACATGCCTTCGAAACGGTTGAACTGATGCAGGAAGTCGGGATTGAAAAAGCCCATATCGTCGGCACCAGTTACGGCGGTGAAGTCGGATTGCGCATGGCCATCGATTTCCCGGTCTTCGTCCAAAGCCTCACCGTCATCGATTCGGTCAGCGAACTGGATCCGCTGTTGGAAAGTTTCGTCCTCTCGTGGCGCAATCTCTGCGACGACCTGGACGGGGAAGCCTTCTTCAACGGGATGATGCCGACGATCTACGGCGAAAAATTCATCCGCGAAAACAGGGAAGCCCTTCAAAAACGGGCGATCCAAATGAAGGCGTATCCGGAAGAGTATTTTATCGGGCAAACCTACCTTTACGATACCTTTCTACAGGATGTGACGATGAGCGACGAGCTTCATCGGATCACATGTCCTGTCTTGATCCTCAACGGGAAAGAGGACATCCTGAAACCCGCGAAATTCTCACGGATCCTCCATGAGAAAATCAAGGATTCGCAATGGATCGAACTTCCCGATTGCGGTCATGTGGCGATCTTCGAACAAGCCCAGACCGTGAACACCTGTATCCTTGGCTTCATCACCCGTCATCATCTCTAGGAGGCATCATGCAAGAGACACTTCGCATCTATCTTCCCTTCGTCATCATCGGTGTTGTCTATTTCCTGATCGTAACCGGATTGAAGAAGAAATTCCGGGTAGGATATTTGAAAGGATTGTGGTTACCCCTGGGCGTCGTCATCCTGTTCTTCGGATTGGCCGTCTATGCCCGGGTGAATCCCCAACCGGGATCGTGGAACGATCTCGTGTTCGCGGCGATGACCGCTGTCTCTACGCTCACCCTGGCCACGTATGTGACCCTTTGGTTGGTCGTAAGTCTCTTTTCAAAGAAGTAGTTGTTTGTTCTTCCGCCAATGAATGGCGGATGTAGGAGGACCTATGGAATATTTGACTCCCTATCTCGTCGCTCTCGCCATCGGTTTAGCATATTTCGGTATCGTCATGTTCTTGGTTAAGAAATTCAACTTTAAGTATTCATACGGCTTGGTCTTGCCTCTTGCCTTGGTGCTCTTCTTCGTCGTCATGACCTTCATCGGAGGTCAAACGGATACGACGGGTTGGCAAGCCTTGGGGTATTTGGTGATGACCATCCTCTCGGGTGTCGTCCTGATCGGTTACGTACTGGGTTGGGTCGCCGTCATCCTGACGAAAAAGAAAGCCTGATTCGCTTGACGAGGCTGACCGTGACTGTTATCATTGTGGATGTTAAAGGGAGTAGGGGCCAGCAATGGTGATCCGTTCCGTCAACACGATGGTAACATCCGGACGTATCGTAAGCTCAAGACTTTATCCAAGGGGGTAAAGTCTTTTTTTATCCCGGATCAGGAGGAAATCATGAATCCAAAAAAAGCATGGCATGGGATTCCGCTTGAAGAGACGTTGAAAGAAACGAACCTTCAAAGCGGACTCAACGACAGTCAAGTCCTGAAACAAAGGGAAACGTTCGGGGAAAACAAATTGAAGGAAGGGAAGAAAGCCAGCCTTCTACGCATGTTCTTTGAACAGTTCAACAACTCGATGATCATCATCCTGGTGATCGCTTCCGTCATTTCGTATTTCCTTGGCGAGGAAGTCGATGCGATCATCATCCTTGCGATCGTCGTCCTGAACGCGGTCTTGGGGGTGATCCAAGAGGACAGGGCTGAGAAAGCCTTGGCCGCGTTAAAGGAAATGTCCGCGCCCTTGGCGAAGGTTCGTCGTAACGGAGTGGAAATCGTCATCCCGTCCAGCGAAGTCGTCCCCATGGATCTGTTGATCCTGGAGGCCGGCGACCGTGTCGCCGCGGACGTACGACTCGTGAAAACCGCGAGTTGTCAGATCCAAGAATCGTCGTTGACCGGTGAATCCGTCCCGGTCGATAAGTCCGAAGATGTCGTGGTCGATGAGAAGGCCGCGCTCGGGGATCGCATCAACATGGCCTATGCCTCCTCCAACGTGACCTATGGCCGCGCCGTGGGGCTGGTCGTCGGCATCGGGATGGATACCGAAGTCGGCAAGATCGCCACGATGCTGAGCGGGGCGGGCGACGAAAGCACGCCGCTTGAAAAGAAACTGGACCAACTCGGCAAAGTGCTGGGTGTCGGCGCCCTGGTTTCCGTCATCTTGATCTTTTTCGTCGGAATATTCAACCAAAAACCCATTCTCGAAATGTTTCTAACCTCCGTTTCATTGGCCGTCGCGGTCATCCCGGAGAGTCTCCCCGCCGTCGCGACGATCGTCATGGCGATGGGCGTTCAACGCTTGGCCAAGCGCAATGCGATCATCCGCAACCTTTCCAGTGTCGAGACCCTGGGGTCGGCGACCGTCATCTGTTCCGATAAAACCGGGACGCTGACGCAGAATAAAATGACCGTCACCACGCATTGGGTCAACCATCCTGAAAACCTGACCGACCTGGTCCGGGCGGCGTTCTTATGCAACGATGCACGGATCGTCGATGGGAAATGGCTGGGGGATCCGACGGAAACCGCTCTGTCCGAATGGGCGCAGCGGCAAGGTTTGAATCTTGCGGAAACCACGAACGCGTACCCGCGCGTCGCTGAAGTGCCCTTTGATTCCGGACGCAAGAAGATGACGACCGTCCATCAGTTGGACGAGGTCATCCTGGCCTATGTGAAAGGCGGGGTCGACGAAGTGCTGGCGGGGGTCACGAACATCGCCGAAGGTACCGGCCGTCGACCGATCACCGATCAAGACAAAATCGAAATCCAGAAAGTCAACCAACAACTGGGGGAAGGCGCACTGCGCGTCTTGGCCTTTGCGAGACGTGAACTCGATGAAATCATCAAGGACGGGGACGTCCGTGCCGAACAACACCTGACCTTCGTCGGATTGACCGGCATGATCGATCCGCCCCGCGAAGAAGTCAAAGACGCGGTGAGAGAATGTAAAGAAGCGGGCATCCGCGCCGTCATGATCACGGGCGACCATGCGACCACCGCCCAAGCCATCGGAAAACAGATCGGTTTGATGGAAGAAGGCGACCGCGTCGTCACAGGCGTCGAATTGGATGCGATGAGCGACGAAGACCTCTTCAACGAAGTCCGTCACATCGCCGTCTATGCCCGCGTTTCCCCTGAACATAAAATGCGGATCATCGATGCCTGGAAGAAACAAGGCGAAGTCGTCGCGATGACCGGGGACGGCGTCAACGACGCTCCAGCCCTTAAGAAATCCGACATCGGCGCCGCGATGGGCTTGGTCGGAACGGAAGTCGCCAAAGGGGCGGCCGACATGGTCTTGACCGACGACAACTTCGCCACGGTCGTCCATGCGGTCGAAGAAGGACGACGGATCCGCGACAACATCACCAAAGCGATCTCGTATCTGTTGTCATGCAACGTCGGCGAGTTATCCGTCTTGTTGGTGGCGACCTTCCTGAATTGGAGCACGCCTTTGCTTCCGATCCACATTCTATGGATCAACCTGGTCACCGATAGTCTGCCTGCCTTGGCGTTGGGCGTCGACCCTGCGGAAGCGGGCATCATGAAACGTCAACCCAAACGCGATACCAGCCTTCTCACCGGAGGCATGTTGTGGCGGATCCTCTACCAAGGCTTGATGATCGGTTCCTTGACCTTAATCGCCTATCTGTACGGATCGGGACGATTGGGCGTGGAAGGGACGGAAAACCTGGGTCAAACCATGGCGTTCACCGTCCTGGCCTTCAGCCAATTGGTCCACTCCTACAACATCCATTCCGTCCGTCACAGCGTCTTCACCAGCTTCTATAAGAATCGCTGGTTGTTGTTGGCGACGTTCATCAACGCGTTGATGATGTTGGGCGTCCTCTTTATCCCGGGGGTCAACACGCTCTTCAAACTGACGATGATGGACCTTCACCATTGGGAAGTCGTCTTGATGTTGGTGTTCATCCCGATCCCTGTGGTCGAACTCCTTAAGCTTCTCAAAATCAACGGGAAAGAATAAACAAAGGCGGTCATGAGTGTCATGACCGCCTCTTCTTTATCTTTGGTATACGATCCGTCCATCCACCATCGTCATCTCGACTTTCACTTCTTTGATTTGTGTCGGATCGAGATCGAAGAGGGATCGATCCAAGACCACCAGGTCGGCCACGTAACCTTCATACAGCCGGCCTTTCTTGTGTTCGTCGAAGCTGGCATACGCTCCGCCGAGCGTATACCGGTCGATCGCCGTTGCGAGATCGACCCTTTCTTGCGGGTAGAACCCGCCCTCCGGGAACAATGATAGATCCTGCCGGTTGACGGCGCAATGGATGCAATGGAAGACATTGAAGCCTTCGACCGGGGAATCGGTACCATAGGCGGTATGGAGTCCCAGTCTCTCCATCGTCTGAAAGGCATAGGATGTGGAAGCGAGGGGTTTGCCCACCCGGTCTTCGACGATATGCAGATCATAATGGAGGAAAATCGGTTGGACATAGGCCAAGACATCCATCTTCGCGAAACGTTCAAGCAAGGGGATGTCGGTGATCTGGCAATGGATGATCCCGTGGCGCAGTTCGTTTGAACCCAAGATCACTTCGCCATACGCATCCAGCACGTTGGACATCGCCTGGTCGCCGATCGCATGGATGGCGACTTGGATGCCGTTTCGATCCGCGATCCTTACCCATTCGTTCAGGGTCTCCGGTGTCAGACATTCGATCCCCTGGGTTGACGGATCATCCGCATAGGGGGATCGCAGGAGCGCGGTACGCGCACCCAACGATCCGTCGACGAAGAGTTTGAGGGGTCCGTAGCGGTTGAAGTCGTTCTCGTTGCGATGGTATCCGTCCTTGATCCGTTCTTCGAAGGTTTCCACGTCGATGAAACTGGTTTGATGGTAGACGCGAACGGTGGGCGTAGCGGTCGAGTAGATCCGATACGCTTCTTCCATCGCTTCATATCCCTCTTTACCTACGGTGATATCGTTGGATTGGACGGACGTGATCCCGTAGGAGTTCGCGATCGCACTCACTTGGTCGAGCAAGATAGCATAGTCTTGTATGGAGGGTTGGCTTTGAAGAGGGCTTAGCAATGCCATCGCGTTTTCCCTGAAAATACCCAAAGGTTCGCCGGCTTGATCCACGTCGAAGTGACCACCGTCGATCTGCAGCGTGCTAGAATCGACCTGGCAAACTTCCAAGGCTTTCGAGTTGCATGTCACCACGTGGCCACAAGCCCGTGAGAAGATGATCGGGATGTCGGTCGAAATCTTGTCCAGATCCTGCCGAGTCAATAATCGGCTTTCGTCGCTGAAGTAATCTTGGTTCCATCCCCGCCCGAAGAGCACGGGGTGTGCGGGATTCGCCAAAAGGAAGTCCTTCCCCCGTCGGATCACCGTTTGGATCGAATCGGATCCGTAGAGGTCGACGGTCGTGAAGGCGATCGCGCTCATCAGGAAGTGCTGGTGGGAATCGTTGAAACCGGGGACGACCGTGCGTCCTTGCAGGTCGATGCAAAGATTTGCTTCCTCACGCAACGCAAACAAAGCGTCGTCGCTTCCGACATGGGTGATTCTGTTGTCTTCGATCAAGATCGATTGTGCGAACACCTCGCGATCCTGATAGATGTTTCCGTTGTAGAGCAGCGTTTTCATGGTTTACCCCAGTTGGTTCGATGGTATGAACCGATAGATCAAGTAGGCGGCAGCCGGAATCAATAGGCTGAGAAGCGAGTTATTGAAATCACTGGTCATCAAGGTGTTCACCAATAAGCCGACCATCACCAAGGTCGCTACGATCGGGACGACGGGGTAACCCCAGACGCGATACGGGCGTTCGATGTTGGGAAGCGTACGGCGGAAGATGATGACGGAGAAGAAGATCAAGCCGTTGAAGATCAGACCTTGCAGAACGACCAAGGAGGTCAGTTGATTGAGATTACGGAAGAAGACCAGGATGATCGAGACGAATGCGGAAAGAAGGATCGCGTTGGCCGGCGTCTTGGTCGTCGGGTTGATTTCACCCACGCGACGGAAGAATAAACCGTCTTTCGCCATGGCATAATAGAGACGGGGGAAGACCATGACACAACCGTTGGTCGCCCCGAAGACCGAAACCAGCATCCCCAATCCGACCAAAGTCGAACCGAAGCCACCCAGTAAACGATTGGCGACCGCGGTCCCTAAGAAGAGGTTCCCGCCGGCGATCGCATCGACGATTTCCTGGAAACTCAGGACACGGTAGATCGCGAAGTTGAAGAGGACATAGAGGATCATGACGAAGAAGATCGCGATGACCAAGGCCAACGGAAGATTGCGCTTGGGATTCTTGAGTTCTTCACTGACGTTGTTTAGGTTGGTCCATCCTTCATAGGCCCAAAGGGTCGCGACGACACCCATCGCGACCATGGAAATCAATCCCATGACATCGACGGAAGCATCCACGTTGATCGAAAGATCCGGGGATTGATTTCCCAAGAATAAACCTAACCCCAGAATGATCAGAATCGGAACCAGTTTCGCGACCGTGAACAAGTTCTGGATCCACGACCCGAACTTGACCCCGTAGTAGTTCGCAACCGTCAATAAGACGATGACGAGGATGGCGATCCCTTTCTGCGTCGCTTCGTTGATCGCGACGAAGTTATTCAGGATCGTCGCGAAGGCCAAGGCCAGCGCCGCGATCGATCCGGAACTGCCGAGGATGAAACTGCTGAAGCCGCTCATGAAGGCGACGGACTTGCCATAGGCTTCACGCAGGTAGACATAGCTGCCGCCGGCACGAGGCATCATCGCCCCCAGTTCAGCATAACATAAACCGCTGATCAACGTCACGATTCCGCCGACCACCCAGGCCAATAACGCCAATCCCTGTGAATTCCCCGCGAACATGAAGACATAGGAACCGAGGTAGAAAATCCCCGACCCCACCATGATCCCCACCAAAATACTGACTCCTCCGAATAGACTGATCTCCCTTGAAAGCTCGGTTTCCGTGCTTTGTAGCTCACGGATGTGTTCGTTGACGCTCATGTGTTTACCTCCCTGGTACAAAAAGATTGCATCGTACCGATGCAACCCGTTTTAGAAAGGTACACATCGATAGCGCCTCTGTCCGTTTGGGGACAGGAGTGCAGCGGGTATTCCCCGAAGCACCAACGAATGGATCTCATCCCATCCGTTTCGGCGTTCTTGCCTTTCGTTAAGTTTATCGAGCGACCTCTCCCTTAACTACTCATCGCAAACGCGCCTCTATCAATCTTGGGGTTAGGATAACAAATCTCATCTGAAATGTAAAGCATATTTTCAGAAAATATAGATGAATTTTCATATTTAGTTGGTAAATCAAAGGAATCTGTGTTGTTTTGATTACTCAAACGAATCTTGTATTTGCGTGTGAGGTTATTTATACTTGAAGGGAAAACACGCAAGAAACCAAGCGTGGCGGAAAGTGAAAGAAGGTCGACATGGAAAAATTCGATGCGCGCGATATCCACGGGAATTTATTGGGCTTTGAAATGATCCGCGGGGAAAAGGCGAAGGAAGGCCATTACCACGTCGTGGTCGAAGTGTACACGATCAATCGGAAAGGGTACGTGCTGACGACCAAGCGTCATCCTGAGAAACCGTTCGGGCACCAATGGGAGATCACCGGCGGCAGCGTGTTGATGGGGGAAGCGATCCGTCCTGGGGCGTTGCGTGAACTGCGTGAAGAAACCGGGTTGATCGCTACCGATGAAGACCTGATCGAATTCTATCGCCATGTGAGCGGGGATAGCCTGTACCATAGCTACATCGTCGTCTTGGATGTGGATGAACAAGATGTCGTGTTACAGGAAGGGGAGACGGTCGATTTCGAATTCCTGAGTCTGGATGCTTTCGAAGAGCGTTTGGAAAGCGAAGCCTTCGTTTCCACGATCCGTGAACGCTATCGTTTGCATCGCCCCGTATTCCATGCGACATACAATCAACACATACGATGAAAAAGACTTCGGGAAGTTCCGAAGTCTTATTTTCTGGCGCATTCGCCGGTTTTGCCGCGTAGGATTTGGATCCCGTGTTCCAACACCGGAAGGATCACATCCAAACATTCGTCGACGGCTTTCTTGCTTCCCGGCATATTGATGATCAAGGTTTGCTTACGTATCCCCGCCACGGCGCGCGACAACATCGCACGGTTGGTGAACGCGAGGCTTTTCGCCCGCATGGCTTCCGGGATGCCCGGCATTTCTCGATCGATCACGTCCTTGGTGGCTTCCGGCGTGATGTCGCGCATCGACATGCCCGTCCCTCCGGTCGTCAGGATCAGATGCAGATCCATCTCGTCGACCATCTTGATCAACTCGGCGGAAATCAAGGAACGCTCATCCGCGACGATCACGGTATACACGACTTCCCCCGGGATTTCCGCGACGCGTTTCGCGATCAGTTTCCCGCTTTCATCTTCACGTAAGCCCTGCGACCCTTTATCGCTGGCGGTTAAGATCCCGACTTTTATCATCACACATCCTCCTTCAATTAAGTTTATTGTAGCATAGTTGAAAACGGATGAAGCAGACAAAAACATTTCAAGCCGATTGTTTCACAAATTTCTTTGAACCCCTTGGAAAACGCTTACAAAGTGGTGTAAACTAAAAAAGTAGACATACTCCGAGCGTTTCATCCTAAACGATGGCATGGATGCACGCCGATAGGGTAACCCGGGAAACCGGATTGCCTTCCAATGCGAAAAGGAGGGAAATCATATGAGATTTCAGATCGCGAGACCCGTATTTTTCTTTGCGGTCATTTTTGCATCCGTCTTTTCACTTAATGCCTGCGGGAAACAGCTTCCTAACCTTATCGACCCCAACATCACGCTTTCCACCACGACCAGTCTCAACGATTCCGGCTTGCTTGAGTATTTGAATCCGCTCTTACTGAAGGAGACGGGTGTCAAGATGGACATCGTTTCCCAAGGGACGGGGGCGGCGATCCAGACCGCCATGGACGGGAACGCCGATGTCATCTTCGTCCATTCGAAAGCGGCGGAAGAGACGTTCGTCAAGGATGGATACGGTGTCAAGCGCATCGAGATCATGTACAACTATTTCGTCATCGTCGGACCGAAAGAAGATCCGGCCAAGATCAAAAACAGCGGATTGACCGCCAGCCAGGCGTTGGCCAAGATCCATGAAAGCGAATCGGTTTTCGTCTCCAGAGGCGATGATTCCGGGACCCATAAAAAAGAACTGGCGCTGTGGAAAGCCGCGGCGGTCACCCCGTCGGGCGACGCCTATGTTTCCGCGGGGAAGGGCATGGGCGATGTCTTGACCATGTGTGACGAAATGCAGGGCTATACCTTAACCGACAAAGCGACCTATCTTTCGATGAAGGACCAGTTGGATCTGGAAATCCTCGTGGAAGAATCCGCCGACTTGTTGAACCAATACACGGTGATCGCGGTGAACCCCGACAAATGGTCGACCACCAACACCGGACAAGTCGATGTTTTCATCGACTGGTTGACCTCGAAGAAAACCCTGGACCGCATCGCGGAATTCGGGAAAGAAGAATTTGGTGAAGCGTTGTTCTTCATCAACTACGTAGAATAAAATGGATGGTTTGCGCGAAGGGATGGCGGAAGCCATCCGCCTGATCTTGGGGTTCGACCCCGAGATCCTCAAAATCATCGGACTCACGCTCTTGGTGACGCTAAGCAGCACTTTCTTTGCGTCCATCCTCGGGATTCCGTTGGGGAGTTGGATCGGATTCACCTCCTTTCGCGCCAAACGACCGATCGTCCGCAGTCTGAACGCCTTGATGGGCTTGCCTCCCGTGGTCGCCGGCCTTGTGGTGTATTTACTATTAACCCGTAAGGGTCCGTTGGGAACCTACGGACTCTTGTTTACTGTACCGGCCATGATCTTGGCGCAAATCTTGATCGTGACCCCGATCGTCGCCAGTCTGACGATTTCGGGGATCCACATGAAGGTGAAGGCGGTCAAGGAAACCTGCATGGGTCTGGGGTTGAGTAAAGTCCGTACGATCCAGTTGTTGCTTTACGAGTGCCGCTATCCGATGTTGTCCGCCATCGCCGCCGGGTTCGGACGTGCGATCGCCGAAGTCGGAGCCATCATGATGGTCGGGGGAAACATCCAATACAAGACACGGGTGTTGACGACCGCGATCGTCCTTGAAACCGGGAAAGGGAATTATGGAAAGGCGTTGGCACTGGGGATCGTCCTCTTGTTGATCGCCTTCATCGTCAACTGGGGTATCGGACTCCTGCAGGAAAGGGGAAACCATGAACGTCGTCGTACATCAAGCTAAGAAGACGATCTTGTCGAAAACGATCCTGGATGTCTCAGACCTCGTCCTGCCCGATCATGCGATCATCATGGTCATCGGACCCAACGGAGCCGGGAAGAGCACCTTTTTGCGTACGATCTCCGGGATCGACAAGGAATCCCTCCGGGACATTGAAATCGACCACAAGAAAATCATCCAAAGCGACATCCTCAACCATATGGTCCAACAGACCTATCTCTTCGATCTGAGTGTCGAAGAGAATCTGAGGTTGGGTGGAAAAGGGGTCGAAAAGTTGGATGAAAAGGTGGAAGAACTACTAACGAAATTGGATTTGCTGACACTACGAAACGAGAAGTGCCGGAATCTGTCCGGGGGCGAAGCGCAGAAGGTCGCGTTCGCCCGCATCATCCTCAGTGAAAAACCCTTGATCCTTCTGGATGAACCGACGTCCGCCATGGATGTCAAGGCCACCAAACGCTGTGAAGAACTCATCGTCGAATTGAACCGACGTCTAGGGATCACCTTCATCATGACCACCCACAACCCTTCCCAGGCGCTGAGGATCGGACACCACATCCTGATCATGGACCAAGGGAAGATCGTCGAAGCCGGAACCCCGACGCATATCCAAAACGAAGCGTTGGATCCTGCCGCCCAGTCTTATCTGGAGAATTGGAGAGTCGCGCATGCTTAACGTGAAAACCGTCCAGGAAACCCTCGATCTTATTCAAAACGAATTCCAACGCATCGAAGAAACCGAGATTCTACCTTTGGAGAAATGCATGGGGAGGATCCTTTTCGAACCGATCGTCTGTACCCAAAACATCCCGTCGTTCAACCGTTCCTCCGTGGACGGTTATGCGGTACGTGCGAGAGACACGTACGGATCATCCGATTCGATCCCGGTCGAACTGACATTGATGGAGCCGATCAAAATGGGGATCTCCCCGACCTTTACCTTGAAAGCGAACCATGCGTCCGCGATCCCCACCGGAGGGGAACTTCCGTCGGGGGCCGATGCGGTCGTGATGGTCGAATATACCGAAGAACTCAACGAAGGATCCGTCTTCATCCAGAAAGCGGCCGCCCCGGGCAACGATCTCATCATGAAAGGCGACGATTTGCACGAAGGACAAGTCCTGTTTCAATCCGGAGCACGTTTACGCAGTCAGGACATCGGCGTACTGGCGGCGATGGGCGTCACGCACGTCAAGGTGTTGAAACCGTTGCGGATGGCGATTCTTTCCACCGGGGATGAGATCGTCGAAATCAGCGCCACGCCGACGGGCTCGCAAGTCCGCGATGTGAACGCCCATGTCATTTTGGCCGAAGCGCAACGCATGGGTATCCAAGCACGTCGCATCGGAATCGTCCGCGACGACGAAGAGTTGATCTACCAAACGATCCAGACCGCGTTGGAAGACGCGGACATCCTCGTTCTATCGGGTGGAAGTTCCGTCGGATTGATGGACCAAAGTTTGGATGTGCTCAATCGCTTGGGGAAACCCGGCGTCCTCGTCCACGGGATCGCGGTGAAGCCGGGAAAACCGACACTGATCGCAAGAGTCGGGCAAAAAGCCATCCTAGGCTTGCCGGGACATCCCGCCTCCGCGTTCACGATCTTCAGGGTCATCGGGAAAGCCTTGATCGAGCGACTAAGCGGATCGACGTTCCCCGATACGATCATCCAAGCCAGACTCAGCGTCAACATCCCTTCCAACCATGGCCGGGAAGAATACATGCCGATCAAACTCCGTAAAGAAAGCGAAATAGTGATCGCCGACCCTCTGTTCGGGAAATCCGGTCTCATCTCCCTCTTAAGCCTGGCGGACGGTTATGTCCGCATTAAACGGGAGAGCGAAGGCTTGGCCAAGGATGCGATGGTCGATGTCGTCCTGTTCGACACGGTGATCCGATGAAAACCACCTACCTTGAAAACCGTCGGCGGGAAGAAGCCGTCGAAGCCTATCTTGCCTATGTGGAGGCGAAGTGTGACCGGATTGATACGGAAGAAATCAGCGTGATGGATGCGTTGCATCGCATCAGCGCCACCGCCGTCTACGCGACACATTCATCGCCCCATTACTATGCGGCGGCGATGGACGGGATCGCGACCAAGGCAAACAAGACCTACAAGGCCAGCGAGACACATCCCGTCACGCTCACCCTCGATGAAGACTATATCGTGGTGGATACGGGCGATCCGATCGACGAACGATTCGACACCGTCATCATGGTCGAGGAATTGATCCAACGCGACGATACGCACATCGAACTGCTTAGCGCCGTCACCCCCTACAACCACATCCGCCAAATCGGGGAAGACATCTGTCAGGAAGAAGTGTTACTGCCGTCCAACACCTTGATCCGTCCTTGGACCTTGGGGGCGATGATCGCCGGGGGAGTGACACGCATCAGCGTACGCAAACGCATCAAGGTCGGATTGATTCCAACCGGCGACGAAGTGGTCGCACCGAAACCCGACCCCAAACCCGGGGAAGTCCTTGAATTCAACTCGTCGATCTTCAAAGGCATGCTTCAAGAATGGGGGTGCGACGTCGTCGTCTATCCCATCATCCCCGACCAGATCGACGCCTTGACCCATTGTCTCAATCAAGCCGTCGATGAATGCGACGTGGTATTGGTGAACGCAGGGTCTTCCGCCGGTCGCGACGACTACGCCTCGACGATCCTCAAAAATCTCGGGGAGGTCTTTCTGCACGGCATCGCCATCAAACCGGGAAAACCGACCTTGCTTGGCAGTGTACGGCGCAAACCGGTGATCGGCGTCCCGGGCTATCCCGTTTCGGGGATCCTGGTGCTGGAAGAAATCGTCAAACCGGTGTTGGGCCGATTGCGTCGACTCCCCTATGAAGAAACCCCGAAAATGGAAGCCTATCTGACCAAACGCATCCTTTCGGGATTGAAATATGAAGAATTCATCCGCGTCAAACTGGGCAAGGTCGACGGGAAATGGATCGCGACCCCGCTCAATCGTGGCGCCGGTGTCGTCACGTCGTTTGTGAAGGCGGACGGCATCGTACGGATCCCTCTCAACACCGAAGGATTGGAAGCCGGTGAGAAAGTCATCGTCGAGCGCCTGGTTCCGATGAACCAACTGGAGAACACCCTGGTCAGCATCGGCAGCCATGATCCGCTGATCGACCTGCTGAACGACCGCCTCCGCACCGATTTCCCGAACCTGTCTCTTTCCTCGACGCATGTCGGTTCGATGGGCGGAATCATGGCGATGAAACGTCATGAAGCCCATCTCACGACCATCCATCTCTTGAATGAAAAGGACGGGACCTACAATCGATCCTATCTACAGAAATATCTTAACGGCGAGAACCTAATCTGGATGAAAGGGGTCAAACGCAGTCAAGGCTTGATGGTGGAAGTGGGGAACCCCAAAAACATCCGATCCATCCATGACCTCATCCGAAGCGATGTCCGCTATGTGAATCGCCAGAAAGGATCCGGGACACGGATTCTGCTGGATTACCTGCTCGAACAGAATCATGTATCTTCGGATGATATTTACGGTTATGACCGCGAGGAATTCACCCATCTCTCCGTCGCCGTCCAAGTCTCGCAAGGTTCGGCGGACTGCGGATTGGGCATCTACTCCGCCGCCAAGATCTACGGCTTGGAGTTCATCCCGCTCTGTGAAGAAGAATATGATTTCATCATCAGGGCGGACATGATGGACGACCCGCGCATGCTTGCCTTACTAACCTGCCTACGACACCCGGACTTCACCAAGAAGCTGATGGAACTGGGTGGCTATACGTTGGATGAACTCGGTCGCATCGACGAATGGAGGAACCCCCATGATTGATCAATTCGGAAGAAACATCGAATACCTGCGTCTCTCCATCACGGACAAATGCAACCTCAAATGCATCTATTGCAACCCCGACGGTAAACTCTGCACCCCACCCGAGACCTTTCAACTCTCCGTCAACGACATCGAACGTACGGTCAAAGCCATGGTGAGGGTCGGGATCAAGAAAGTCCGGATCACCGGGGGCGAACCGACGGTACGCCCCGACTTGATCGACATCGTCGCGAAAATCGCGGCGATCCAGGGCATCGAAGACATCTCGATGACCACCAACGGCCTTCGCCTTCCCCAACTCGCAGTCCAACTCAAACAAGCCGGTCTTCATCGCCTCAACATTTCATTGGACTCTTTGGACCCCGTCAAGTTCGAAGAAATCACCGGCGGCGGGAAACTGAGTTCGGTTTTGGAAGGGATCGACTTGGCCCTATCGATCGGACTGACCCCGATCAAAATCAACACGGTGTTGATCCGCGGGATCAACGACGACGAAATCGACGGGTTGATCGGGTTGGCGAAAGACCGTCCGATCGACGTTCGATTCATCGAACTGATGCCGATCGGACCCTATGGTGAGTCCAACAAAGGCTCGATCCTGACCAGCGACGAAGTCCTGGCCAAACGACCCAGACTAACCTTGCTTGAGCGCGACGACAAAGGCGCGCCGGCGGTCTACTACGGAATCGAAGGCTATCAAGGTCGCATCGGATTCATCTCGCCCATCAGCCATGAATTCTGCGGTGATTGCAATCGGATCCGCGTCACGGCGGATGGGAAAATCCGCCCTTGCCTGGGTCAAAACGGGGAAGTCGACATCACGCCCTTCTTCGCGTTGGACGAAGCCGAATTCGACGCCAAAATCGCGGACATCATCCACCATAAACCCCGCGGACATCATTTCAATACAGCGTTCAATTCCAAACGGAACATGAACCGGATCGGAGGCTGACATGGAACTCTCGCATCTCGATGAACACGGCAACGCCAGAATGGTCGATGTGACCGAAAAGGTGAATACGCTACGCGTCGCCACGGCGTCCGGCATCGTCACGATGGACGCGTCGACGCTGCATCTTATCCAAATCCACGGTTTACCCAAGGGCGATGTCCTCGCGACCGCGCGCATCGCCGGGATCCAGGGTGCGAAACGCACCCATGAACTGATCCCGATGTGTCACAATCTTCCCTTGGATGCAATCGAAGTCAACTTCACGATCGATGAGAAAAACAACGCCATACATATCGAAGCCATTGCGAAATGCGTATGGAAGACCGGGGTCGAGATGGAAGCCATGACGGCGGTCGCGATCGCCGGATTGACGATCTACGACATGGTGAAGGCGGTCGACAAACACGTGGTGATCTCGGAAATCAAACTCGAACAGAAAAGCGGCGGGAAATCCGGTGAATTCATCCGCCAACGAAAGGTGCTCTAATGGCAAAGGTCCTCGCAGTCAACATCAGTGAGAAAAAAGGGGTGATCAAACATCCCATCCCCGAGGGCGAATTCATCGTCGACTGGGGCTTGAAAGACGACGCCCACGGGGGGAATTGGCATCGCCAAGTCAGTCTTTTAGGCAAAGAAAGCGTCGACAAGATGACGAAACTTGGAATCGAAGGCTTATGTAGCGGAAAGTTCGCCGAGAACCTGACCACGGAAGGCATCACGCTTTACTCTTTACCAATCGGGACGAAACTCAAGATCAACGATGTGATCATGGAAGTCACCCAGATCGGGAAAGAATGCCATCTGGGATGCCAGATCCGTCAGTTGGTCGGCGATTGCATCATGCCCCGCGAAGGGATCTTCACGAAAATCATCACGCCCGGCGTCATCCGTCCGGGTGACGACATCGAAATCCTCCCCTGACTTCCGCACGCCGGAAGTCTTTTTTCATACGTGACATAATCACGCTTGAATCTCTAAAAAAACATGGTATACTAACAATGTTAGCAACGGCTAACTTAGAGACGAGGTCAGCGATGACACTAAAAGAAATTCTTCCCGGCCAACGATGCATCATCGAAGGCGTGGGTAAAAAAAGCACGCTGCGTAAGCGGATCATCGACATGGGATTAACCATGGGTACGGAAGTCACGGTCAAGAAGTTCGCCCCGATGGGCGATCCGATCGAAATCACCGTACGGGGGTATGAACTTACCCTGCGTCTACAGGAAGCGGCGGAGATTTTCGTCCGGAGGTTGGCCGATGAGCATTAAGATCGCCCTGGTCGGCAACCCGAATTCAGGGAAGACGACCCTGTTCAACGAATTGACGGGATCCAACCAATATGTCGGCAACTGGCCGGGGGTGACGGTCGAAAAGAAGACCGGGAAAGTCCGCAATTGCCCGCAGGACATCCAAGTCACCGACCTGCCCGGGATCTACTCCCTTTCGACCTATTCCTTGGAAGAAGTCATCGCCCGGGAATACATCGAAAGCAGCGAAGCCGAACTCATCGTCAACATCGTCGATGCGTCCAACCTGGAACGCAACCTCTTTTTAAGCCTGCAATTGCTTGAAGTCGGGAAACCGATGGTCATCGCGCTCAATATGATGGATGTTTTACAACGGCGCGGGGATCATCTCGATGTCGCCAAACTCCAGAAAGAATTGGGCGTGCCGGTGATTTCCATCGTCGCGGCCAAAGGGGTCGGCATCGACGACCTGGTGAAGGCGATCCTCAACCATGACCGCAGCGTCCCCCCCTTTAAAGAAATCTATAACCCGATCGTTCTAAAACTGGTGAAACACCTGGAAAAAGAATTGAAGGTCGAAATCAGTTCGAAGATGCATGCCTTGCGTTTCATCGACGAAGGACCCAGTGCGATCGACGGTCACAAGCACGAACCGATCCAGATGGCGGTCCTCAACGAAGAAGTCGATCGACAGCTTAAGGATTATCCCTTGGATCGCGACATGATCATCTCCGATGAAAAGTACCAATACATCACCGCGCTTACGAAGAAAATCCTCACCAAGAACGTCGACGCGAAAGTCAGCCTGTCGCAACGGATCGACGAAGTCGTCACCCACCGTTATCTGGCCATCCCGATCTTCCTGTTGATCATGTATGCGGTCTTCATGACGGCCTTCGGTCCGATCGGAGGCACCGTCAAGAGTGCGTTTGAATACCTGATCAACGACATCGTCATCGCCAACATCGCTTCCTTCCTTATCAATGTCGGTGTATCCGAAGGCTTGTACTCCTTGATCGTCGACGGCATGCTTGGCGGGGTCGGTTCGGTCTTGGGCTTCCTGCCTGAAATCGCCGTCTTGTTTCTTATGCTTTCGATCTTGGAAGACAGCGGCTACATGTCCCGCGCCGCCTTCATCATGGACCGCATGCTTCGCCGTTTCGGCCTCTCCGGCAAATCCTTCATCCCCATGATCCTGGGCTTCGGTTGTACGGTCCCCGCCTTGATGGCGACCCGTACCCTTGAAAACGAGCGGGATCGCCGCTTAACCATGATGATCACGCCGTTCATGTCCTGCGGGGCGCGATTCCCCATCTATGCGGTCATGGCCGCCGCGTTCTTCGCCCAAGACCAAGCCTTGGTCGTCTATTCGATGTATGTCCTGGGGATCGCGGTCGCGATGCTGTCGGGCATGTTTCTCAAGCGTTATGTCACCAAAGGACGGGTCTCCAACTTCATCATGGAACTGCCTGAATACCGCATGCCGACCCTGCGCAACCTCTTCATGCACACCTGGGAAAGAGTCAAGGGCTTCCTCATCAAAGCGGGAACCGTCCTGCTGTTCGCCAGCATGGTCATTTGGTTCATGAGTGCCTATGACTTCTCGTTCAGGATGGTCGACGACAGTTCGCTCTCCATCATCGGATCGATCGGGAAAACGATCGCCCCGATCCTGTCCCCCTTGGGTTTCGGGGAATGGCGCGCCTCGATGGCCTTGATCGTCGGTTTCGTGGCGAAGGAAGCGGTCGTCAGTACGATGGGCGTCCTCTACGGTGTCGGCGACGTCCTGGTTTCCAATCCCGGTGCGCTCAGCGGACCGCTCCAAACCGTATTCACCCCCTTGTCCGCCTATGCCTTCATGGCCTTCGCCCTCTTGTATACACCCTGCGTCGCAGCCGTCGTGACCCTGCGTCGCGAAATGGCTTCCTTGAAATGGACGCTGATCGCCATCGGTTATCAAACCGCCGTGGCGTATGTCGTCGCCCTCCTCATCTATCAGGGCGGCTTGTTGATGGGTTTGAGGTAGGAGAACAACATGGCCGATATCCTGATCGGCGGCGTGGTCCTTGTGATCTTCGCCGCCTTGGCGTATACCTTGTTTTTTAGAAAGAAGAAAGACGGATGTCATACCTCCGCTTCCTGCGCAGGATGCGCCGAAGCGACGACGTGTGAAACGAGCTGTTCAAAATGCACGCCGGAAGAATTGAAGGACGAATTACGAAAAGCACTACGCGAATAAAGGAGGGGAAAACATGAGCGAAGCCGTGAATCTGTCGCCATCCAGCGAAGACTACCTGGAAGCGATCTATCGCCTAAGCATGTTAGGGAAGACCGGGGTGCGCTCCAGCGATGTGGCGAGCTTATTGAAGGTCGCCAAACCCAGCGTCAACCGGGCGCTGAAGATGCTGACGGACGGGGGATGGATCACGCAGGAACCCTACGCCTTGATCTATCTGACCGAGGAAGGCTTGAAGACGGCGGAGAGTATTTTCAGCCGCCACCGCACCTTGCAGCTCTTCCTGCGCGAAGTGTTGAAAGTGGAAGAACCGATCGCCGAAGACGATGCCTGCAAGATGGAACATGTGATCAGCGACGAAACCATGAAAGCCATCCATTCGTTCATGAAAGGATACTTCGCCCCATGATCGAAACCATCGACCTGCACCAACTGACACGCAAGGAAGCGGAGTTCGTTTTGAACTTCCGGATCAACGCCATGCCCTCGTCTGTCCGCGAGATCGTCGTCATCCACGGCTACCACAACGGGATCAAACTACGGGGCTATGTGCGCAATGTCTATGCCCATCCGCGCGTTGTCCAAAAGATTGCGTCGGCGAATCCCGGCGAAACGATCTTCCAACTCAAGAAGTAACTTCGACCCTTGACGGCGACGGATGACAAGTTTGAAAATCATGACGGAAAATTGGAATTGACGCAGGTAAAAATAGTGATACAATAGCAACAGTACGAATTTATTTCATCCCATCCTTCCCATCTTCCCGAACCCGCGGCTTCTTCAGCATGAAAGGCGGACATCATGGAAAATCTCGCGTTCAACGAAATCACCGAATCGGAGTTGGCCCTGTTTCGACAGTTCATTTCGCTGCCGATGGTTTTGTTCAACGAAGAGAAGGTGTTCACCGTCAATGAAGGGTTTTATGATGTCTGCGGAACGCGCGACCAAGAGCGTCTGAACCGGTCGTTCAAGTCCGTCATGAGCGACGGACAGACCGTCCGAACCATCAGGGAATCGTTTCGTACCGGCTTCCCGATCCGTTTCGAAGTCGAACTGATCCGGGAAGATCAAGAAAAAGTGCATCTGGAAATCTCGGGGAAACCCGTCACATACCAAGGGATACCGGTCCTTTTGGCGTTTTTGACCGATATTACCGAAATGAAGAGGACACAGGAAGACTTATCGCGGGTGTCGAAACTGAGGATGCTGATGTTGGAAGTGACGCAATCGGTCTTGGAGACCGAAGACCTGGATCAATTCTTCCACTTGATCCTCACCAACGCCCTTAAAGCCTTATCCAACGGTTCGTTGGGAACGATCTTGGTGAAAGAGCGCACCCATTTCTCCGTCGCTTCGTTTGTGGGTTTCAGCGAAGACATCCTGGATTTCCGCCTCCCGATCGAAGACTCCTTCCTCTACCGTACGACGCAGGGGAGGATGGACCGCATCGTCAACATCCCCGACTTGCTTGAAATCGACAGTTACTACATGAACCGTACGATTTTCGGCGAAGAGAAATTCATCAAATCCACCATCACCGCCCCCATCAACATCAAAGGGTCCCTCTTCGGCATCATCAGTATCGACGCCATCGACGTGAACGCTTTCGACGAAGACGATGTCCGGTCGATGGAATTCATCAAGAATACGATCGAGATCGCCCTGACCAACCACCTCTCCTACAAGGAGAAGGCGTTCCTGGCCCGCTACGACCGCTTAACCAATTTGTATAACCGAACCTACTTCGAAGACCAATTCGGCCTTGTACGCGACCATGCGTTGCGCTATGGCGAATCCTTCAACCTCGTCATGTTCGACGTGGACAACCTGAAGAAGATCAACGATACCTACGGGCACCTCATCGGCGACCGCGTCCTTCAAACGATTTCGCAGGAATTGGAAAGCAATACCCGCAGCAGCGATTTCATCGCCCGTTTCGGCGGGGACGAGTTCGTCGGGATTTTCTATCATACCGATGTGATGAAACTGGACGAGAAATTCCAGAAACTCCTTGCGAAGATGACCGACGACCCTTTGACGGTCTCGTCGCATGAGATCATCTGTTCCTTCAGTTACGGGATCTCCACCTTTCCCGATAACGGGAAATCGATGAACGAACTGATCAAGACCGCCGACGAAGCCTTGTATGAATGCAAGGTGAAACATCGCAAACTCTTCGCCCACCCCTGATTCCATCACGTAGATAAACCAAGGCAAGAAGGGAATTCATCAGGAAAAATGCGTACTTGCATCGTTCCTTGGTCAATTCCTCTTGCCTTTTTTTTAGGCGTATGCTAACATAACAATGCACGCTTGATTGGATGGAGATGGACGCTTAGCTCAGCTGGGAGAGCACCTGCTTGACGTGCAGGGGGTCAGGGGTTCGAGCCCCTTAGCGTCCACCATTTTTTTCTAAGTCAGTACTCGGGCGCCCGTGGCGCAATGGATAGCGTTTTTGATTCCGATTCAAAAGGCTGCAGGTTCAAGTCCTGTCGGGCGCGCCATTCTAAATTCGGGACGTAGCACAGCTTGGTAGTGCACTTGCTTCGGGAGCAAGGGGTCGCGTGTTCAAATCACGTCGTCCCGACCATCTTTATTGATTTTTGGGGCTGTAGCTCATCTGGTAGAGCACAACGCTGGCAGCGTTGGGGTAGAGAGTTCGAGCCTCTTCAGCTCCACCAAAATCAAGAACGACACGGGAAACCGTGTTTTTTCTTTTTGTGGTAGAATGGAATCGGAGGTTCCCTATGACACAACTCAAACATCATGAAATCATTCAACACAAGGCATGCAAGATCATCGGACGTGCACGACGCGTCAAACCCTTGTCCCCCGAAATCCCCAAACTGTGGGACCAATGTTTTTCGGAAGGATTGTTCGAAAAACTGATGGATCCCGATTTCTTCTGCGACGACCTCAAACCGGAAACGGTCGGCGTCATGTATGACTTTAATGAAGATATGGAGTTCACCTATCTTGTCGGGGTGTTCCTGAAACCCGATACACCGACCCTGGGATATGATTTCGTCGACTTCCCGGCAGGTCGCGCCATCGTCACCTGGGTCCAAGGACCCGAAAGCAAAATCTACGGCGAAGCGCATACCCTCACCGAAACCAAACTCAACGATCTCGGACTCACCCCGGATTACTCCGGAATCTGCGGAATCGAGATCTATACGATGGATCGCTTCGTCCCGTCGAAAGAAAAAGGCGACGGAAGCGTCATCCTCGATTATCTGATTCCATTGAAATAGTTTCACATCTCTTTCACAATTCTTACATACACTTCACACATTCCCCCCTTATACTTTGTCTATAGTCAAAAGGCTATAAGCAAGAGCAGCAATTTCACTTCCCCCTTAAAATCATTTGTCCTATTTCTTTAAAAAACCGTACTGGCAGCGTACGGTTTTTTATTCTATGGTATAGTGATGTCGGAGGTGAATCCATGAAAACCTTGGTATTCCGCATACTCCCCGGACAAGACCTCAAAGACCAGATCCGTTCGCAGTGCCTTCACGCCAACGTACTCTCCGGTGCGATCGTAAGCGCGGTCGGAAGTGTCAGCAACGCCGTGGTCCGGATCGCCGACGGAAAGACGATCGACGAAAGACACGAAGACATGGAAATCGTCAGCCTGAGCGGAACCCTCAGTAAAGACGGCGACCATCTTCACCTGTTATGCATCGACCAACACCACAAGACCTTCGGAGGACACCTGAAACACGGCACGCTCATCCACACCACCTGCGAAGTCGTGATCGCGGATTTCAGCGATGAATGGGACCTTCATCGAGACATGGACCCGACGACGGGATACGACGAACTGACGGTCTCGCAAATCCTGCAAAGCACCGAATAATCGCCTTCTTTTCACCCTACAACAGGCAAAAAAGATTGACATGTCGCCCGTGTTTTCGTATGATATCAATGCACGTGCCGACATAGCTCAATCGGTAGAGCAACTGAATCGTAATCAGTAGGTTGCGGGTTCAATTCCTGTTGTCGGCACCATGAGTTAACAAAGCCTTTAAACAAAGGCTTTTTTCTATGTTCAAATACCTAAGTGTAGCAAATGTGCAACACTTTTAGAAAGAACACAGAATTTCCAGAGCGCAATTTTAGGAAACTAGTTGCTTTATTGCTTCTGAAAAGCATATGATTTCTGTAGTCAAAGCCGGGGGGCGAGTTGAATTGAAAAACTACAAATTCATTAGATATCTACCAATATTTCCGGTTATGATTCCAGTTATTTTCATTATGTTATTTGCTGTCGTTTATCCTAAGGAAATCGATGCGCAAAACGTGAGAAGTTCCCTTACAATCACAGAAAAGGAAATTAATATCAGACTTGACTATACATACTCGTTTGAAAAAATCTATGACTATCGTGTTGAATATGAGAACAATATTCTCAAAATCTATGTTCGAAAAAGTGCCTTTATTGGAGAAAAATGGCCTTTAGTTATCGAAATCGAAAACAACTATCCAGACCTGAAGGAAGTTAGGTTGATAGGTGAAAATGTGCATCAATCTATCTACATTAAGTAAATTATAGGCATTTCAGCAATGATCGAAGTAATCGCCTGTGTCTCCATACGTCGACACATTCGCACAAAATCGAGAAGGGCAGGCATTCTTACTGATTGAAGTGATCGTGCGATCACGGCTGCAATCGGAGACGACGTACTGTCTTGTATGATTGAAAGGAGAGCAAACATGAATCAATTCCTATTGAGTTTTCGACTTAATAAAGAGAATCCTTCTGATTTTGGTTTGATTGGTCCAAACGACAAAGGACTCTATATTCGACTCATTGACGGATCAATATGGCAATCTAGAAAGCTATATGACAATGGTTGGGGTCAGGAAAATGGATTCGTCCGCATACCTTATCTCGATTTCAAATCACTTGTTGAAATTGTATTGAACTCTGAAGATCAGGAAGATAGATTAGGGGCTGCAGAGATTATTATTGAAGACCATCCGGATGAATTGCTTCAATACTGCGAGCGTGTTTTTATCGAAAGTGATACGTCGAATATTGAAAAGCATCGTTCGTTCTTCAAAATATTGAATTTGAACCTGCCATATAATCTTAGTGTTACTTTAAGTCAAAGCCTTGAAGAAATCGAAAAGCAGCACTTACGGTGGAAGGCGATCTCGGAGCGTGTTGAAAAGGTGCTGAATAGTAAAGAATAGTACTTATAACTACTTAGTGTAATCGTGCGATCACTGCTGCATTTTGAAACATTAAAACTGAAAGGATAGAAAATATGAAAAAGTCTATAATCATTATTATTTTAATGCTTTTAGGTGGTTGTGGAAGAACTAATGCCAATTATAAAACAATACATATAGATGATGAATCAATTTGGAATCAATATCATGTGAATATGGGTGTATTTAGTGAACGATTCGTTGAAGAACTGACAGATAATAGTCTTTTCTCTAAAATGAAACCTTCAATTTCAATCAATTCGAGAACTGAATTTCATGGATCGTTTTTTTTCATGGAAGTTACGGGAAATCCGAAACCATACGAGTTTATCAATAAACCCAAGCAACCTATAGGTCAATTTTCAATTGAAATCGATGATCTTAAATTTAATATAGTTATTAGTTCCACAACATCATCTCCTGGAAAGAGTTACCCATGGGTTTATATTACAGGAGTAAATGGTAAGTTGAACTACTATATTCTTTTAGAACTTGGCGATAAGAACGATATAATTCAGAATCAATATAATGGATCTGATGAGTTCAATCCTGAAGACAAGGGAAGAATAACCGATTTGATAAGCTCGCTATTTTCTCGTATTTCTAATTATAAAAAGTCTACTGCATTATTAAATACGAGAATGAACAATTTGACTATAAATTACAACTAGAAGTAGTGACAGATCAGCCCGGTGTCTCCATACGCCGGCACGTTTGTAAAAAATCGAGAAAGGTAGATAAAGTAACTAGCAGGATGAATTTTCATCGAAAAAGGGGGGGGATATGCAAGCACTATCTAGGATGTATCAAAAAGCGATCGCAAAATTGATTTATGTTCAAGATGTAAAACTAACCAAGATGTTTTTGACGTATCCGTTCTATGTCTCTTGTGCCTTCTACGCGCTGCTCTTACCTAGTGTGTTCTTTTTCATTAATCGTCCTTTTGCCTCAAATCTCGTGTCAATTTATTTTATTTTTCCAACATTCATGCCCCCTTATTTCCTCGTGGCGTATATGATCACAAATCAGGTGAACCTTGAGAAAATCCGGAGAAACATATTATTGGAAACAGAGCTAGACGAAGCGACAACTCATCAACACCTAGTATGGACCCAAAGTAATTCCCAAGTACTCAAAATCATTGGTTTTACATTAATTGTTGGTTGTCTAATTGAAATCGTGCGTAATTATCTCGATGTTGGAAAGTCGTTATACATAATCACGTTGCTTCTCTGTGTGTTCGTTTCAATCATTGCACTTCTTTTGAAGAGGAACCAAATCAAGCGGGCGCTTCAAGATAAAACGGGAATCATATCCACCCAAGGAATTCTCTATCTTGGGGATTTCTATTTTTGGGAAGAAGGCAGGGAGTATTACATTAATAGTCTTGAACGAATGAATCAGAATGGACAGGAGACTAACGTGCTTATTCTAAACTTGGCGAATCGAACAGGACCGATGGTAATACATAGTTTTCTTTTCCCTGTCCATCAAGAGAAAAATCAAAATATCGACTCGATAGTTTCAACACTTCAGGATTTGAAACTTGAACAAGAGGATTGAAAAATGCCGACGCCGCTATGTCTATCATGTACCAGTCCTCCCGTTTCAAATTTCCAAACTTTGCATTATGACAAGATGGCAAACATGATTCTTGTTTTAATAAAATCGAAATCAGATCGAGGGAAGTAGAACCTGAAATCCAATGCAATTGGAATCCGGGAGAAGAGGATTTTAGTAAGGCGGCGGATATCGCGAAGGCATTGTGCAATCCGTCAGTGACTTGATTGATGCATCGGGGATTTTTCGTTGAAGTGATTCAGTTATAGGAGTGGAATCAATACATGAGCTGGTTTTGAAACAAGGCCGGCTCTTTTTGTTTGGTAACGTAGAAAAAGAGGGTAGTGCACAAGAATGAATCATCAAGATCAAGAGACAAAGAATGGCGAAACGTTTCGACGAAAAGTTGCGATCGATCACTGATGGAATATTGCAGAGATTAAGTGTAAATCGATAAATACTGGATGTAATCATCGTTATGTTGGGGTTATAATGAAAAAAAGAAGGACGATAAAACAGGTAAACCTATGAAAAGCAAGAAGACAGTGATGATCCTTTCATTCGTTGTTCTACTTCTGATCAGCAGTATTCTGATTTATATCTCACGTCCAAAAAATCAACCCGAAAAAGAAGAGGAAGAGCTGATCGTCGCGAATGAATTGGCCTATGACATCGTCAACAATGCCCTTCAATCGATGATCGTGGACCCGACGAAAGATCCGCTCCTTTTGGCGACGCCGCAAGAGCGTTTCGATCAGATCGATTTTGAGAAGCGGTTTTTTCGGCCTGTGTTCGATACCAAGGTATCGCTCTATGTGGCCACGTTGCCTCAGAGACCGTCGACTCCGGCGAACGATCGTCCCTCAAAACAACCGTTGATCTTCTCTCCCAACGCCTCGCTTTATCAGCAAACGGCGTTCATCGACAGTTCGACCTCGCCGAACCGATGGTTTTCGATCGTCAAGGATCCCTCCATCACCCCGGCGAAATACGTCTGGCAAGTCAGTGTGGCTCCTTTCGCGGGGGCGGGTAAGGATCTATTGAACCCCGGAGGGCTCTTAAGTTCAGGCGATGTCGACGCTACGTCCACTGAATTCTCCATCGATTTCTCCAAGGCCCTAAACGTAACGAAACTTTCCGGTCGGCTCAACATCAGCCAAGACCGGTTGAAGTCGTTCTACTTGATTCCGACCCTCAAGATGGGGGCGGTGCCGGTTCAGAAAACCTACTATGTCCGGGTATTGCCTGTCGATGCGGAGGGGAAGGTCATCGGGGACGGCGGGACGGGGATGGCCATCACGTATGGAGATCCCTACACCCTGCCGACCAACAATATCATCATCGGGATCAACCAGCGCTTCGACATGCTTACGCCAAGGTTCCAGGGGGAACCGGGTGGGAGCGGTGAATTCCCGAACAGTTTCAACGAGGTCTATCAGAAGACGATCAACTCATCCTATGAAAGTCTTTATTATTGCTTCGTGCCCAAGAACTACCCGGTCACGGCGACCAGTCTGGTCCTGCAGGTCACCAAGACGCCTTTCTCGGGTTCATTATGGAACACGGTTCCCGGATTGGTGTATCAAAAGAGGATCAATGCGGGAGAGGCTGCGTTTGATACCTTGGATGAAGACCATTGGCTGCAAGTCGATTTCAGATCGTTCGCACCGGCCAATGAAACGCTCGATGACAATCAATTCATCACCTATTATGTCCGTACCGTCGCGCTGACGCCGACCGCCCAAGCGGGGGTCATGAGCGCGAAGTATTCGAAGACCGTGACGATTCAATACGGTCGCGACACCACGACCCCCGTCATCTATGAAACCATCAAGGTCGATCCGCACATCCCGGAAATCGTAGGATTCTCGTATACACCCATCCAATGGGAAGCCGCCAATTGGCAGTACCATTATGAAGTGATCCGACAACCGTTGGAATCCGAGATCTTCTTGGGATTCGGATCCAAGAAACCTTACGAACCCTACAAAGTCGGGACGAAGTTGAACTTCACGCCCCAACCCGAGGATGATTCCTGGTGGGAGGAAGTTAAAAACGCAATCTCCGATTTCTTCAGCGACCTCACGGATTATCTCGCCAAGATCACCAATTGGGTTTCCTCGACCTATGAGAACCTCAAGACGGGGCTTGTCAAACTCGTGGCGGATCATCTACCTCTGATTCCCGATGAGTGGCGCGAGGAACTGGCCGTCGTCTTGCAAGGCTTGGTCGATTACGGATTGGCGTCGATCGGCATCCCGCCGACCTTGCCCAACTTCGATGAACTCACAAGCCTTGGTACGGATTACCTGGCGACCGTGGCGATGGAAGCCGCAGGCATCCCGGCGACCGACCTCATGAAGGACGGGATGGTCGAACTCGGGAACGGGATCGTGGAGAATGTGGGCAGCGCCTCCGGCCACTCGACCCCCAACCCGATGAATTGGGATTTCATCAAGCTCGATTCGGATTATCTCTATCGTCCCGCATACGTATTGATCACCCTGCATAATCCCTATGATAAACCGACACCGGTCGGAACCCTTTCAGGGTATAACGAGTACATCATCGACAGTAAAGACAAATCCTATTCCGAAGAACAACTTTATGCCCGCTTCGGAGGGAACGTCTACTATTCGACCTTCAAAGTCGTCTCCGGACAAAAGGTGCCGTCGCTGGCACCTGGACAAACCTTGGTCATCCCGGTCTTCTTGGAAGAGATGACGGGTAAATCGTATTGGACCAACGGACCCCGGGTCGACCAATCATCGTTCAAGATGATCTATTTCAATCTGGGGGATTATGAATTCAACTTCACGATCAACTATGAACTGCCCAATGCCTATGAGACCGCCAAGGCACAAAATCCGAATGCGAAGAAAGATGCCATCTACAGTTACTCGACGACCGGGAATTCGGTCGGGTTCAAAGGATATCCCAACGATGCCTACGAATGGCACAAATAACGGAATGTTCTAATGTGAGGTTTTGGACACCGACTACATTCAGAAGTCCGCATTCGAAGCGAACGATTGAAATCCATAAAGCGAAGTAGCGCCCGGATCTAGATGAATCCACCTTTAAACTCGTCGATGGGCATCGCATCCTTGCCCTTCAAGCCGAACGCATCATGCATGTAGATCCCGCGATCGATTTGATGCAGGCGACGGTAAAGTTCGTTGATGAGTTTTGGATCACTTAACCCGGAGAATCCCGGGGTTTCATGACGACTCATGATGGAACGATACTTCAACGCGGTGATGTGGAATTTTTCCTTCATGAGCGCGTTAAGGTATTTTGCGTCGCTGAACCCGCAGTTTCTGACGATGTCCGCGATCGGGAGACTTGAATTCTTAAGTTCCTTGAGCGCATGTTCGAATCGGATGTGCTGCAGATACTCTTTGAACGAGATTCCCAACCGGTCGCGAAGAAAATGCGAAATCCTAAAGGTGCTGATCCCGACAAGGGAAGAAAGACATCGCAACGTAATGGGTTCTTGGTAATGATGGTTGATGTACTCAAGCAAGGTATGGAAACGTAAGAGGTACTCGTCATAGTTCATCTTCTTGACGTCGAGATAGCGTTCTTTTAGCCGGACGCTATACAAATCGTAAACATACATGTTGTAGTAGCCGATGATCTTGTAGCGGATATTGGGTGAGGGGACGGGTTGGTTCAGTAAAAGAATGATCTGGGAGAGAATCAAGGGGACGGCATTATATTTGATGGCCAATTCTTCAAATGTATACACCCTGTTGCGAAACGGGATCCGATCGAAATTCAGATGGTGCTCAAAAAGATAATCGTTTTTCAGACGGAAGGTAATCATTAACGAATCCGGACTCGAACGAACCGAATGTCGTTGTTTCATATAGATCATGAACACCGTGTTTGAAGTCAATTCATACGTCTTTTTTTCGCACACGACCTCGACATTCCCTTCAATCAGCCAAATGAACTCCATTTCTTCATGGAGTTCTTCTTCATGTTGGACACATGTACAGATGATGGTTTGAAACGGAAGATCGAACGCTTCCAAGGCATCGATGCAGTTTTGGATCATAACGTTACCCTCGTCAAATGTATCACGGAATCAAAAATATGACAATGTTGCTATCTAGATAAAGCGCTTACAACTTGTTATGCAAGGCCACTTTCGCTAAGATGTTTGTGAACCGCATCACGAAGGAGGAGGTTATCATGTCGAACTTAAGCATCTTCGTATCAATGGCAGTCTATATGTTATTCCTTTTTTTGTTTTTGGAATACACACGTGAAAAGCAAAGCTTCTATAAGTGGTTTTCGATCGTGGCATTGTTGACGTTCCCGCTTTGGTTTTTGAATCTGAGTTCATGGTTCCGCTGGGCAAAAACCATCAGCATCTTGCTGCCCTTATTGTTCCTCACGTACGTCCGCATCGCCAACGACGGGGAACACAACGATGTCCTGGCAACGTTGAGGGGAAAGTGGCCGTTATGGATATTGTATTTGGTGTTGATTCTGAACATCGCGGAAGCGTCGTTGAAGGACATCACACTGGGGAACTACTTCAACGCGATGTCCGGCGTTCTTCTGTGCATCACCATCCCGCTACCGACCAAGCATTGGCGTATCGGAAACAACGATAAAAAGAATTCATTCGCGGAATTGATCGCCGACTTCCCCTTGGCATGGTGCTTACTCTATGTCACCTGGAACGCCGCGTTCGTCTATGCCGAGAACATCGGTTACTTCGCATCCAGCCTATGCATCCTCATCGTTCCTGAAATCTGGATGTACGTTCGGAAACGGACCGATCTTTGGCTGATGGGTCGGGTCTACACCTTGGCCGTCCACTTGTTGATCCGCGGATGCTATGACATCTTCACACCCATCATGGACTCCACCGCATGGCAAAACGAATCGCTTCTGTATGCCTGGGGAGCGATGAATCTGGTCTTGCATTTCATGTACTTCGTCTACTGGGTCTTGAAACTTCGAAACAAGGACTACATCGTCAAACACAGCGCCCAAGCCTATGGAATCTAGATTCGATCCTCGATCGAATCCTCGTTTGGTCGCTCGACGTACAGGGTAAAGATTCGGATGAAACAAGAAAGAAGGAAACATATGACAGAACAAATCAAACTGCTCGAATTCGTCAATAAGGTGTCGATGACGAAAATGGGCTCCAAAAAAGGAATCAACGAGGAAGACCCAAGATTCAAACTGCTTGAAAAAGTCGTCACCGAAGAAATGGCCGAAGTGGCGTTGGCGTTGGAGTATCGTGTCCACATGACCGCGGAAGAAGTCGCGCAGAAATGCGGGAAACCTCTTGAAAGGACACGCGAACTTCTTTGGGACCTGGCGGTCGCGGGCGTCGCGACAGTCAAACGCGAAGACAAAGGCGATACCTACTGGTATGAAACCTGGGTCCCCGGGATTTTCGAAATGGTCGTCAACAATAAAGAGAACGTGAAGAAATACCCGCAAATCGGCAAAGCGTTCGACGACTATGGGTTGATGAGAAATCCCGTGGCCGCCGGCAACATCCCGATGGGACACGGGTTGATGAGGGTCATCCCCATCGAGACCGCGATCAATGGCGAGACGAGAAGGGCTTCCTATGAAGAAGTATCCAAATACATCGACGAAGCGCGTATCCTCTCGGTTTCAGACTGTTCATGCCGCACTTCGCGTGAAGAAATGAACCAGGGTTGCGGACACTTGAAAGAAGACATGTGCATTCAATTGGGGGATGCGGCCGAATATTACATCCGTACCGGACGCGGTCGCGAAGTGTCCAAAGAAGAAGCGATCGACATCATCAAAAAAGCCGAGCGGGACGGATTGATGCATCAGATCCCCAACACCGAAGGGGAAGGTCACACGCACGCCATCTGCAACTGCTGTGGCTGCTCGTGTTACGCCATGCGGGCGGCGGGGATGTATCACAATCCCGACATGGTTAGATCCAACTATGTCAGTACCATCGATGCGACGAAATGCGTCGGTTGCGGCGAGTGCGTCGAAGTCTGCCCGACCAATGCGATCCGTCTTGGCCAGAAGATCTGTACGATCAACGAAGTTAAACTCCCGGTACGTACCGAGTTTCCCTCGGACACGGAATGGGGACCGGACAAGTGGAATCCGGACTACCGGATCAACCGCAAGGAATCGCTCGATACCGGTACGTCGCCATGTAAAACCGAATGCCCCGCGCACATCTCGATCCCGGGCTACATCAAGTTGGCGTCGCAAGGCCGCTATCGCGAAGCCCTGGAAATGATCAAGAAAGAGAACCCGTTCCCGGCGGTTTGCGGACGCGTCTGTCCGGCATTGTGCGAGAGCGCGTGTTCACGAAACGGGTTGGATGATTCCGTTGCCATCGACGATATCAAGAAATTCATCGCCGAACAGGATCTTCATCAATCCAGTCGCTATATTCCGACCATCAAAAACACCTATGACAAGAAGATCGCGGTCGTCGGGGCCGGTCCGTCCGGATTGACCTGTGCGTATTTCCTAGCGGTGGAAGGATACAAGGTCACCGTCTTTGAAAAGGAAAAAGACCTCGGTGGGATGCTGCGTTTCGGAATCCCCGAATTCAGGCTACAAAAAGATGTCATCCAGGCAGAAATCGACATCCTAAGGGAAATCGGTATCGAATTTAGAACCGGGGTAAGCGTCGGCGAAGATGTGACGATCAAGCAACTCCGGGATCAAGGGTACAAAGCGTTCTATCTTGCGATCGGCGCACAAGGCGGTCGCCGCATCAACATTGAAAACGGCGATGCCGAAGGCGTCGTGACCGGGGTCGATTTCCTGAAGATGGTTTCATCATCGTCAAAATCGATGAAACTCGGGAAGACGATCGTCATCGGAGGCGGAAATGTCGCGATCGATGTCGCACGGACCGCATTGCGCTTGGATCATGAAGGAGTCGACCTGTATAGTTTGGAATCGAGAGAGGAAATGCCGGCGTTGAAGGATGAAATCCACGAGGCGTTAAGCGAAGGGGTACACATCCACAATCAATACGGACCGAAAAGGATTCTTGTCGAAAACAACAAGGTTGTCGGCATCGAGTTCAAGAAATGCGTGCGACTTCTCGATGAGAACGGGAAATTCAACCCGCTATTCGATGAGAACGATTGCATCACGGTCGAAGCGGATCATATCCTGTTGTCCGTCGGACAACAAATCGACTGGGGAACGTTGCTTCATGGATTGGATGTCGAAATGAACCCCAACCGGACGATCAAAGTGGATCCGAAAACCCTTCAATCAAGCGTCGCCGACATTTTCGCCGGGGGAGATGCCGCAACCGGGCCGAAGTACGCCATCCATGCGATTTCCCATGGCAAAGAGGCAGCCATTTCGATCCATCGCTTCGTCAACCGCGGGCAAAGTCTCGTCTATGGTCGCAACAACCGATCCTTCGTCGCCCTGGATCGCGACAATGTCGACTTCACGGGTTATGACCACGTTCGCCGTGAACGTGTCTATACCCTTACGGTAGAGAACCTTCGCGGGGACTTCAAGGACCCAAGGGGCGTATTGACGGAAGAGCAAGTCAAAAAAGAAACCTCACGTTGCTTGTCATGCGGGATCTCGGTCGTGGATGAGTTCATGTGCGTCGGATGTGGTGCATGTACGACCCGATGCAAGTTCGAAGCGATCAAACTTGTACGGAAATACGATGCGGTCGGGGTTGATTTCCCCGATCTGAAACCGGTGGTCGTGCGGCATGTCATGAAACGCAAAGTGCGAATCCTCACGAAAAACATTAAGACTGCGATACTTGGCAAGTGATCATTTGAGGATGTCTGGGTCGGGGGTCGTACTGAAGGGATTGCGTTTCGTCGATGGCGGAACCCTCCTTCACGCGGTCTCCTTCTCTCCACAATAAAACCAATGGGAGGTACATATGTTCTTTTTCGAAAACTATACGGTTCTCAACGTCGTCTCGGCCATCGGTTTGTCGGTCGCTCTCTTTCTCATCAACGAGGCGACCCGCAGGTCGAAGTATCTTTCGATCTTAGTTTATATTTTGATTCCGGTGTCCTTCACACTGTTCGTATGGCCGAGAACCGGTAATGCCGGTACGGTGTCGGGCAACTGGTTCGCATGGATCAAGACCTATTCGGCATTGGCGGGAGTGATCGGCTTTATGGCGTTGCGATATTTTCCGAAGCTACAAAGCAAGCGTTTCATGCTCTTCTTTCCTCCGCTCATCCTGTCCGTCAACATTCTCGAAGCCGTGCTCCGTGACTTTCAAGTCTCAACATTGAAGGGTGTGATGGAGAACGGTCTTTATCTTCAAGGCGGGATATGGAACATTCTCAACGGAATCGCTGGGATTCTATCGATCTTGACGATTACGGGTTGGGTTGGCATCCGAGTCTCCAAAAACAAATTCAAGGACATGGTATGGCCGGACATGCAATGGTTCTATGTTGTCGCGTATTGCCTTTGGAATATCTCCTATGTGTACAACTGCATCCCGAACCGATCATTCTATGCCGGGGTTGTCTTGCTTTCTCTCTCGCTGATTTCCGGACTCGTGACCTCGAAAGGTGTGTGGTTGCAGCATCGCGCCCAGATCCTGGCGCTCTTCGCAATGACTACCCTGACGTTTCCATCCTACTCCGCGACTCCGTTCTTCTCGATCACATCGACGCTGAACACGCAGCCGTTGTGGTTGTTAAGCGTTCTATCGCTCATATCCAATGTGCTTGTCTTTGCTTATCAGTGTTATCGAATCTACCAAACCAAGCGAAACCCGTTGAGAGAAGAGTTGTACGAGGGATTGGTGTCCTATACTACGATCGTCGAGTCGAATGGACTTTAGCTACGAATACCGATCCTCTACGATGCTTCCTACCTTATCAATGCAACGTTCCCTCGGTAGGGATGAATTATGACGGTCGTGAATCATTAAGACATTTATCGATATCCAAAATGGAAAAGCACGACCATATCAACTTGTCGTGCTTTTCTACTTCATTCCATACTAAGATCACCGAATCTATTGCTGGTCATCCAAGAGTATGTAAACGAACCCTCATTGATTTTTTATCTTTGAGGTTCGAAGTCGATGCTTATCTTGTCAAGATACAGAGTGCGGACTAGTTGATCCGATTGGGATCATCATTCTGCACTTCGGCAGGATTGACATTGTTCGGCGTCGTCGGGTTATTCTGCGTGGTTTGATTCGATGTGTCGTTTCTGGCATCGGTGTTTCGGTATTCACTCTGCGTACTGCGCGTACTGTGTGCGGTTTGCGCCATCAACTTCATGACACCCCACGCGATCAATGCGACGACGATGATCGCAATCAACGTAGCCGGTTCGAAGACCGCTTCCATTTCGGCGCCACCCGTGGTTGCCTTGGAGAAGATCCCTTCAAAGATCCCTACGAAGAATTGGGTTACGTTGTAAATCCCGCTGACAAACACGTTGCCCGCGTTCGCCCCCATCAGTTTGAATACAAATCGAAAGCCAAGCAAGACCTCGACGATACTAAAGAGAATCATAACAATGCTTTTCGGCATGTTTCCTTCCGATGTCGTATTGCGAGTTTCGTATTTCTTTTCCATAAATCCACCTTTCGTACGTAAGCGTACTTTTTCATTCCTGTCTACATAAGCACGAATCCATCGGATGCGTTACTTCTTAAGATTACGCTTCGTGTCCTTGACGGACTGTTTAATGTTTCCGCTAATCTCCTGCGTTTTTCCGACGATGGTGTCGGCCAATCCTTCCGACTTCAATTTGTTGTTGTCGGTAAGATTACCAATTTTCGTTTTGACGGCACCTTTGGTTTGGTTGATCTTGCCTTTGACTTTATCGTTCATCTGTAAACCTCCTTGTTCGATTACGAACAATAGATGATCCTTCTATTACAATGCGATTCCATCCAAGATGCTTGTGTCACCCGTAGGTGAGAAAGGACGAGATTCACCATATTTCATGGCCCGGGAGTGCGACTTACTTTCGTTAACACTGCACAGGAGCCTGATTGGTTCGCCCTCTTGCACGTTGTAACTATACTCTTATTCTAACAATAATGCAAATAAAAAATAATTATATATAATAAATATTATTAAACAAATAATATGAATATTTGAAATAGAGGCTTGTGTGGCCATGTTTAGGCCATCGCCATGGATTATCGATCGACATGAAATCCTTGATGATGATGCATGATGTGCGACTGGAAAAGAAGAAAGGATGCCAACGATACACCGATCGATTGTGTAAACGCCTCGGAATGATTGTGTGCCGTCCCGTCGATGGAATCGATGGAAAAGCATCCATCCACAAGTCATCGCTTTGTGTCGGTGTCATACGCGGCAATGAAAAGCCCTCATTCACTGAGGGCTGGATGGTTGTGGTGATACGGTGCTTACGTGAAGTTGAACCTCCGGATCGCGATGACGGTTGACGAGAAATGGTCAGTGATTTTCGATGCGGGTTTTTAGAACGTGTTCAAGTTGATGCAACGCCCTGTTCAAGGCGTCAAGGTTATCGTTCAGCATCGCAAACTGCCAAGAGGTCGGCTTGAGCTTCTCCCTGGCCTTTTCACTCTTGCCAAGAAGCGATGCAAGGGGGGCTCTCGCGTCGACAAGTTCCTTTGTCGTATACATGGAGGCAATGTCAGCCCCCGTAATCTCACACGAAAGCAAAGACGAAGCGATTTTCAACGCATGAATCCGGTTAACTAAAAGTGAGTGCTGAGAAGTTCCGAGTAAAAATTTTTCCTTCGCCAACTCACTCCGCTTCAACATGTCTTCGATCGCCTGGAGTGACTTCATTCGTTCTTGTCTCTCGAATTCGCTCATTGCGTCGTACTCCTGGTGACGGGATGCCTGCGGATGTGGCGAGGCAAACGTGTCCTGCCTAAAGTATATCAGAATCTTCGCATCGTTTCATGTATCCAACGGATCAAGAATGCATCCGATGGTAAGACGCGTTGCGTTTGTTCGTGGTATGATAACTCATAGGATCGACGGGAATGATCGGAGGGCGGACACATGATTTTCTTCTGGGATAAAGCCGAGGTCTATATCGGATACTCGCTTCAAGAGTTCAACGCGACGCGCGACATCCTTCATGACGCGAAGATCGAATCGACATACCAGATCAAAAACCACGAGGGGTCGAGTCGTGTCGGGACGAATCGGTCCAGAACCGGAAGTAGCGGAATAAAGAGCGGATACACCGACCTCTACCTTGTTTATGTGCACAAACGTCAACGCGACGTGGCGTTATCGGCGCTTGAGAAGCGTCGTTGACTTGGTTGATGGTGAGAATGCCATGCGATCGAAGGGATATAGACGATCAAGGAGCGACAGATGAGCGACCAAGAACGGTTTGAATTCGCCATACAAACGATCCTGAACCAGACCGATAAAGGGAGAGGGATCGGGACTTTGGGTGAAAAGGTGCTGCATGCGATCGTCAAACTCTATATGGAGCCGGATGTTTCAAAGCATGAACGAAAACTAGGCACCTATGTCGCGGACATCTTCACCGGGGATTCGGTGGTCGAAATCCAGACACGACAGTTCGCGAAACTAAGGGCGAAACTCGCTTGCTTTTTGGCGGATTACCCTGTGACCATCGTCTATCCGATTCCCGCCAGGAAGTGGTTGGTATGGATCGATCCGAAAACCGGGGAGGCGACGAAAGAAAGACGATCACCCAAACGCGGAGAAGTCTATGATTGTCTAAAAGAACTCTATGCGATCAAACCGCTGCTCGACCACCCGAACCTTACCATCGAATTGCTTTTCGTGGACTTGAAAGAACTCCGCCTATTAAATGGTTGGAGTGAAGATCGAAAAAGAGGGTCACGGCGGGAGGATCGTATCCCGACCGCCTATGAGCGCTCGGTGATGATCGGTGGCAAGCACGGGTATGACCTGCTCTTGCCTGAAACGCTCGCGCCGACGTTCACCTCGGCAGACTATGCCAAACATGCGCATGTCCATCCCAAACGGGCACAGACGGCGATCACGGTCCTGAAATCCGTGTCGATCATCCGGCCTTGTGGAAAAAAAGGAAGGTTCAACGTGTATGAACGGGCAGGGAAAACGGAAGATCCGGGCAACAAGGAACTCGAACACACTCGATAGGGGTGATAAAACCACCGAATTCGACGAATAATGACGAATTTACGAAGAAATGGATTAAATGAGTTGTATTCTGACAGGATGCACGTATAATACAGGGGTAGCATAGGCTACCATAGGAAAGGTATAGGATTGAAATGCAAGGCAAAGTAAAAAAGTTTAACAAGGAAAAAGGTTTTGGATTCATCAAATTGGCTGACGATCGTGATGTATTCTTCCACTATTCGGAATTGGTAATGGACGGATTCAAGAACATCGAAGAAGGTGCCGAAGTTGAATTCGATTTGGTCGATGGCGACCGCGGCTTACAAGCTCGTAAAATCATCAAACTTTAATTCTCGAAGGGTTGGTCCAAACCAACCCTTTTTGTTTGCTTTTTTGCCTCAACCCTCCACGCAAGAAATCTTCATGAGATGACTTTGATTGTTGAACAGGGTGGAATGGAGTAAGATGTAGCCAGGAGGTGGTTCGATGAACAGACTTGAATTTGCGATCCAAATGGAAAACGAGGGACAAACCTATTATTCGGAACTCGCGGAAGCAAACAAAGACAACCGTCTATCCACATTGTTTCGTAAACTCGCCAACGACGAGAGGATCCATGCGGAGATCTTGTCGAAGAGACTCAAGGATTTGCCCTACGAATTATCCGACAACGAAGAATTACTGAGTTTCGAGAATGCATTCGCAACGAATCGTGAAATGAAGAATGACATCCGTACCACGCTGACGCAACTGGATGTCTATCAGGCGGTGCTTGATCGCGAATTGAAAAGCGTCGAGTTGTATCGGGACATGCGGAAAAACACAAACCAAGGAAGAGATACAATCTTGATGGATTTCCTGATTTTTCAGGAAACGGCGCATGCGAAGATTTTCCAAGGACTGGTCGAATTTCTCACGCGACCGGAAGAATGGGTCGAAGATGCGGAATTCGGAATCCGCGAAGAGTATTAGAAAATCGAAGCATGGGATCTATGGCCACCGCGAGGTGGCTTTTTTATCGGAAGAAATGGGAGACAGGATTCGAAGGTCATGTGAGACGATCGGAGGCCGGATCGGGTACATCTTATTCGAGGATGATCCGGCGTTTTATCTGTCGCTTGGGAAGGATGTTCAAAGTAACGGGCAGGGAAGTGAAAATCGAAATATTACCAATAATAATTAGATTATATATACTAACATAAAACATAATAAACAATATAATATAAATAAGTATAATAATTTGACAAAAAGTATGAACTGATGTATGATGTTCCTGCGATCACCCTTTGCCTACACAAAGCGGGCCGTATCGTGTTGGATGATCTCTCCTATAAGAAAGGGACAAAATGAAAAATCACATCGAAAGAAGCTTCGTTGATTTCATACAATCCTTGCTTGGACGTAAAACGGAAAGTGCGAGAACCTATACCATGGTTAATTATGGTATTGCGAAGTCGAATCTGAAGATGGAACTCCGTCCCCTTTCCGACTTCGAGTTCGAATTCGTCAAGATCTGGGATCCGAGAGCCGCAAAGCACGACTAATCGAACCCGCGGCGAAACCGATGTTTCTCTGAGATTGGCGGCACAGTAAACAAGGACACTTTTATGTGGAAAGGATGAAAAATATGTTATCCACAATTGTTATCATCTTAATCGTATTGTGGCTTGTCGGTGTTGTGACGTCGACGACCATGGGCGGATTGATTCATATCCTACTTGTCATCGCGGTCATCATGGTGCTCGTACGTTTGATTTCCGGCAGAAAAATCCTTTAATCATTTATTGGAGAAGATTTAGCGAGTCAAGAATGAAATGCCCACACCGGAGGATGTACTCTATGAGAATGACAACGAAACAACCACGACTTGGATTGTCGATATTGTCTAGTTTAGCCATCATGATTGCAATGCCATTGACGGCAAATGCACAAGGGGCAAGCAGGGTTAAGGATTCATCAAGCGTAATGCTCGACCCGCTGATGGCGATCACGAAAGTACAAGCGGGATGGATCCCGAGCTTCGCATCGATCCTCTATCTTGTTTTGCTTGTGGGTCTATTTCTTGTCTTGCTCATCGTCATCGTGATGAGCATCAAGTTCAGGCAAGAAGAAAAACGCGATATTTTGTAAATGGTGAATTATCCATTCCTGGCGGAGTTCGGTATGTTTACCGGAATCTTCGTCATCCTCTTTTGGTCATATCAACGTCTCGGCAATCCCGACAAGGACGGGAGGGTGACTCCGGAAGAGAAGGATGAAGATCGATCCGTCGAATATCTGACCCTCGCTAAAGACATTGTCGATCTTGTTTATCGGAAATCGGAGACTAGGTCCCACACGCCAAGTTACGATGAAGAATCAAAGGCCGAAATCCAATATGATGCAAACGACTCGGGGAGCGTTCTCGGAACCATCGAGTTCCCGAAACTCGCCCGTAAAATCAGCATTCATCAAGGGACAGGCGAACTACAGATGCGCAACGGCGCGGGGCATTATGAAAAAAGCGCCAAACCGGGCGAAATGGACCACTGTGTCCTGGTCGGTGACTACGAAACGATATTCCACGGGATCGAAACCCTTATGTCCGGCGACGTGATGGTCGTCAAAACATCGAGCGGCGTCTTTACCTACGAGGTGACGGAATATCAAAGTACACCGTTAAGCAAGAAAATCGCCCTCCTTCAATGCGATTTCGCCAAGCTCACGCTCACGACGGCACATCCCAACGCGGTAACGACATCCCCAACCCCGCGACATACCATCCATGCCACGATGATTTCATCCGTCTTGAATTGACATGACCCGATCCTAGAGAGGGTAGAAAGAAGATGAATGAAAAAATTACGAGTTCGCCTGGTCAACACCGGCGAAGAAGCACTGGATCTGAAAGAAGTGATTGAAGAAACAAACAGCGACGACCATGAAACCATGGCGGCCGTTTCCCAAAGCGACGAGTTGATCGTCGATCAAGACAGGATTCAAGGATTGATCGGACTGGACAAACTCGAACCGCCGGAAAACGATCATGGGTTCATGTTCGGGAAGATCGACCAACGGATCAATAAAGCCAGGATCTACCGCGGCTGGATTCGAAAGCATGCCCGAAAGCATAAGAAAGTCAGTTATACATCGAATGGAAACGAATAACCCGACCCGCGCATAGAGCGGGTTTTCGTTCAAATCGAAGTGTTTATTTCACAAGGAGGCGTAAAGATGAATGAACTACAAATGAAGCTCGTGGCCGCCGTTTTCATCATTGGGATGATCGGATGGCTAGTGATCTATTCATTGCTTAAAATGAGGAAAACCCGCAGCATCGACTTACGGGATGCCCTTTTGACCGTGGAAGAATTGGAAGCCCATGCGAAACGGATCGCTTTGGAACACGATGTTTCAAAAAACCGCAACCACCTGAGTTTCCCGATCCCGCGCATGAACGACAACTACAATGCGATCCTTTCGGTCTACAAAAGCCTCAACGAGGACGTCGTCCAACAACGTTCGGTTTCGTCCGCCGCGGAATGGCTTCTGGACAACTTCTATGTCATCGAAGAACAGGTGAAGGGGATTCGTCTTGAACTGAACATGGAAGAATACCATCGGTTACCGATCCTGAAGAGCGGACCGATGAAAGGATATACCCGCGTCTATGCGATCGCGATGGAGTTGGTATCGCATAGCGACGGACTGATCGAAGAAGAGATGCTGCTGAAATACCTCAGTGCCTATCAGTCCCACAGTATCCTGTTCAATCGCGAGATCTGGATGATTCCGACGATGATCCGTTTGGCGTTGATTGAAAACGTACGGATGATCTCGCAGAAAATCAAGACGACCCGCATCCAATGGCAAATGGCGGACGATATCGTCGACGACTATTGGATCGGCGAGGTCGAACAGACCGATGCGATGATCCAACATTTGAAGTCAAGGCTCGATGCCTTGTCGGAAGACAATCCTTCCTTCATCGAGCACCTTTTCTATCGTCTGCGCCGATCCGGGAAGAGCTACATCACCGTATTGCGCTTCATCGACGAGATCTTGGAGAAATACGATACGACGACCGAGGCTTTGGCGCAGAAGGAACACAATATCCAGGCGGTCGGCACGGTCGCCATCGGGAATTGCGTCATCAGTCTGAAGTATGTTTCGACGCACAATTGGGAGAAGCTCTTCGAGACGGTCAGTTATGTCGAACAGATACTACGTAAAGACCCCAACAACGTCTATGCCCGCATGGACGAGGGTTCACGCAACCATTATCGGATCCAGATCGAGAAGATGGCGAAGACCTATCGGGTATCCGAACTGCATATCGCCCGGGAAGCGGTCGCCTTCGCGACACGCAGCCTGGATCTGCCGGATGACGATGTATTGAAACAAAAGAAATGCCATGTCGGCTATTACTTGGTTTCATACGGGATCTCCGAACTGGAAGAACGCCAAAAAGGCAGGATCAGTCGCAAGACGAAACTATCCCGCTTCTTCAGCAATCAACCCGGACGCATCTATGTCCTCTTCAATCTCTTCCTGATGTCCCTCTTGATCGCCGTCGCGCTTTGGGTTTCCTATCAAGCCTCGACGACCGTCTCGTTTTTGACCCTAGTGTTGACCGGATTGGCCGTCGCGATCCCCGTCTCCGAAATCGCGATTTCACTGACCAATTGGATCGTCGTCAAAGTTCAAAAACCGACCGTTTTCGTCAAGCTTGAACTGAAAGACGGGATCCCCGACGAGATGAAAACCATCGTCGTCATCCCGGCGATCCTTTCCGACGAGAAACGGGTCGCCCAACTCATCGAAACGATGGAGAACCACTACATCTCCAACAGCGAGAAGAATCTTTACTTCGCCTTGGTCGGTGCGTTCAAGGACTTCGGGGAAGTGGACGCGGAAGACGACGTGGCGATCCTTCAAGCCACGTTCGAAGGCATCCTCGATTTAAACCACAAATATGCGAAAGACGACAAGGAAATCTTCTACTTCTACCACCGGATCCGCAAGTTCAACGAGAACGACGGGAACTGGACGGGATGGGAGCGGAAACGCGGGGCGTTGATGGAATTCAACGATATCCTGCTGGGGAGCGAAGACACCAGTTTCAACTTCTTCTCCAACGTCGAACTGCCGGCGACCGACATCAAATACGTCATCACCTTGGATGCGGATACCCTGCTTCCGATGGGGATGGCGAAGAAAATGATCGGTACGATGGCGCATCCGCTCAACGTCCCGATCATCGATCGGGAAAAAGGGATCGTCACGCACGGACACGGGCTGATGCAGCCCCGTGTCTCCTTCGACGTGGACAGTTCCAACCGATCGATCTTCTCCAGGGTCTATACCGGACAAGAAGGGATCGACCCGTATGCGAGCGCGATCTCCGATGTCTACCAGGATTTGTTCGATGAAGGGATCTTCACCGGGAAGGGCATCTATGATTTGAACGTGTTCCAGGAAGTCCTGAAAGACACGATCCCCAACAACGCGGTATTAAGCCACGACTTATTGGAAGGGTCCTATGTCCGCGCGGCCTTGGTGAACGATTTGGAACTGGTGGATACCTATCCGTCGCGATACAACGCCTACATCACCCGCATGTACCGTTGGATCCGCGGGGACTGGCAGTTGTTGCCATGGTTGGGGAAACAACCCTATAACGGAAACAACGAACGCAGCAAGAACGCCTTATCCATGCTTTCACGATGGAAGATCATCGATAATCTACGCCGTAGCCTCGTTTCGATCGCCATCATCGTCCTTTTAATCCTGGGTTTCAGCATTCTCCCGGGAAGCGCCTTGTTTTGGGTGTCGCTGGCGCTCATCACCTTGACCCTCCCTTTACTCATGGCTCTGACCGACCGCCTGTTTTCAGGCAAGTTCATGCCCGACCGGGTCAAACGCCATATCGGCGGGTTCTTCGGCCTCAAAGCATCCGTCTCGCAACTCGGTCTAAGGATCCTTTTCATCGCCTATCAATCCACCGTCGCGCTGAGTGCGATCTTCGTCACCTTGAACCGCGTCTTGTTTACGAAAAAGAACATGTTGGAATGGGTCACTTCCGCCGATGCGGAAAAGGGTCAGGACAACTCGCTGAAGAGTTATTTCATGACGATGCGGATGGGAAGCCTGATCGGGATCCTCTTGGTCGGGTTATCGTACTTTTATAAACCGTCCGACCTCCCCATCGCCATCCTGTTTTTCATCCTCTGGTCGATCGCCCCCTGGGTCGCCTACCGCATCAGCAACGATGATAAACGCGTCCAAGTCAAACTGAGCGACGAGGACGTCTTGACCCTCCGTTTGAGTGCCCGAAAGACCTGGCGGTATTTCGAAGAGTTCTCAAACCCGCAGAACAACCATCTCGCCCCCGACAACTACCAGGAAGACCCGCCGCGCGGCATCGCGTTTCGAACCTCCCCGACGGATATCGGATTGGGCATGCTTGCGAACCTGACGGCACGCGACTTCGGGTACATCAGCACCCTTCAACTCAAGGAAAACCTTGAGAAAACCGTCAAGACGATCCAACGGATGGAGAAGTGGCAAGGCCATCTCTACAATTGGTACGATACGCGGACCTTGAAGCCGTTGCACCCCGTCTATATCTCGACGGTCGACAACGGGAACTATGTCTGTTATTTGATCACGCTGGTCCAAGGACTGAAGTCCTATGCGCAGAGCCCGATGTTCGATGCTTCCCTGATCCAAGGGATCAACGATACGCTGATGTGCGGCCAAGCCGAACATGCGATGATCCCGAAGGAACTGGCGATTTTCGACGATGTCGTGGTGAACGGCGAAATGAACCTCATCAAATGGCGGAAGTCGTTGAAGACATTGGCGGAAACGGCGATGTTGGCATCGACCGCGAAACAGCCGTGGCGGTTCAAAGTCGAAACGATGATCAAGACCTATCTGAATGAAATCGAAGAGTATTCCCCTTGGTTGGGTTTGATCGAGAACCCGGGCATCCAGTGCACGGACGAAGCATCGATCCAAGCGTTGGACCGATTGACACGCGTATTGACCTTACCGATCCGACTCGAGGATGCTCAGGATTTCTTTACCGTGGTTTTCCGCCTGATCGAAACGCTGGAAACCCATTCTGCCCAAGACGAAACGGCCAAGACCTGGCTGAGCGACTTGAAACTTGCGATGATGCAGTCCCACGCCTCGATCGACCGGGACATCCGATCCGTCGAACGCTTGATCCAACAGGTCGAGACGCTCTCCTGGGAGACGAAATTCGGCGTCCTGTACGAGCCAAGCAAACAACTCTTTTCCATCGGCTATCATGTCACCGAACAAAAACTCACCAACTCCTACTACGACCTCTTCGCCTCCGAATCGCGTCAGACCAGTTTCATCGCGATTTCCCGCGGCGAAATCCCCCCGAAGCATTGGTTCATGCTGGGTCGCTCCTTGACCTTGGTGAACCGTTATAAAGGGTTGGTGTCATGGAGCGGTACGATGTTTGAATACCTGATGCCGCTTCTGATCATGAAGAACTTCAGGAACACCTTGTTGGATGAGACCTATTCCTTCGTCATCAAGAGTCAGATGAAATACGGGAAACAACGGGGCATGCCCTGGGGGACCTCGGAATCCGGCTACAACGTATTGGATTCGCACATGGATTATCAATACAAAGCCATCGGCGTCCCTTGGCTTGGTTTGAAGCGCGGCTTGATCGAAGATGCGGTCTGTGCGCCGTACGCAACGTTCTTGGCATTGATGGTGGCGCCGATCGAAGCGATGAAGAACATACGTAAACTTCAGTCCGAAGGGATCGAAGGGGCGTACGGGTTCTATGAAGCGGCAGACTATACGCCGGAACGATTGGGTTTTGAACCCAAGCGTTCCCTCATCAAGAGTTACATGGCCCATCATCAAGGCATGAGCCTGACCTCCATCAACAATCTTCTGAACCAAAACATCATGCAGGAACGCTTCCACAGCGACCCGTATGTCAAAGCGGGGACTCTGTTGTTGCAGGAGAAAGTCCCGCTTAACGTCGTGTTCACGAAAGAAACCAAAGAAAAAATCATTCCTTTGAAAGAATCGGTCTTCCATGAATCCGGTTCGTTCAGGAAGTTCAACCAACCCGACTTCCGTCTACCCAACGCCCATATCCTTTCCAACGGGTTCTATTCGGTCATGCTGAGCGACAAAGGGACCGGCTACAGTAAAGACAAACTGGCGGCGATCTCCCGATACAGGGAAGACGCGGTCCTCGACCAATCCGGCATGTTCATCTATCTTAAAGAAATGACCCAAGGGAAAGTCTGGTCGTCCGCCTATGCGCCGATCAACGCGTTGCCTCAAACCTATGAAGTGACGTTCACCCCGGACAAAGCGACCTATCGTCGGATCGACCATCAGATCGAAACGTTGACGGAGATCATCGTCACTTCGGGCGACCATGCGGAAATCCGCAAACTGTCGCTGAAGAACCGATCCGACGCGGCCGTCGATGTCGAACTGACGAGTTACTTCGAAGTCGTCCTCGGGGATGCCCGTTCGGATTTGGCGCACCCCGCCTTCAGTAACCTGTTCATCGAAACGGAATATGATGAAGAAAAACGTTCGCTGATCGCGAACCGTCGACCAAGGTCGACCACGGACAACCGGTTATGGCTCGCCACGACCCTCGTCAGCGACCAACCCTTGATCGAACCCCTCCAATACGAAACGGATCGGTTGGCGTTCATCGGACGCAACCGTGACTTGGCGAATCCCTTGGCGATGCTGAAGGGGAAACCGTTGACGAATACGATCGGTCCCGTGTTGGATCCGATTTTCAGCCTGCGCGCTAAAGTCAGCATCGAACCCGGGAAGTCGGTTCAACTCTATTATGTGACCACCTTGGCCCAAAGCAAGGAGTCCCTTCTGACCTTGATCGACAAATACCGCTCGACGGAAACCTGTTCGACGGCGTTCTGGTTGGCCCTGACACGCAGTCAGATGGAAAACCGTTACCTCAACATCAAACCGGATGAAATGCAATTGTACCAAGAGATGATCTCCAACATACTCTATCCCAGTCCGCTGCGACGCAACGTCGCAGCGGAGATCCGCAAGAATAAAAAAGGACAAGCGGATTTGTGGCCCTACGGAATCTCCGGCGACAAGCCGATCGTCCTGGTCACGCTGAGTAAAGTGGAAGAAGTCTCGGTTCTCTATGAAGTCATGAAAGCCCACGATTACTGGCGATTGAAAGACCTGCTGGTCGACTTGGTCATCCTCGTCAACGAAGAGAAGAGTTATCTCGACCCGTTGGCCACCCTGATCGGGGACATCGTATTGTCACGGGCCACGCGCGACAGCATGAACCGCCAGAAAGATGTTTTCATCTTGAATTCACGAAACCTGGGCGAAGGGGACTTGACGATGTTCCGCGCGATCGCGAAAATGGAATTCACCGGGGATGGACGGACCATGGAAGAACAGATCCTTTCCGTGGCCGCCATACCGATCCTCCGTCTACGTAAAACCGAAGCGGATCCTGAATCCCGGTCGTATCCTGAAATCCGCCAGATCCCCTTGCCCGAACTGAGGCATTTCAACGGGTTGGGAGGGTTCAGCGGCGAGGGTGACGAATACGTCATCCGCCTGGAGAAAGATCAGACGACGCCCGCCCCGTGGTCGAACGTCGTCGCCAACCCGAACTTCGGGTTCATAACCAGCGAATCCGGCGTAGGATACACATGGAGCGCCAACAGCAGGGAAAACAAGATCACCCCCTTCTCCAACGA
>JAHFCO010000006.1:55852-83269 GCA_023249475.1 Bacillota bacterium
CGACCGGCCGGGCGAAATCCTCTATATTAGCGACGAATCGTCCGCGACCTGGACGATCACGCCGCAACCGATCCGCGAAGAGAGCGCATATACGATCACCCACGGATTCGGATATACCCAATACGAACATCCATCCCATGGCATCGATGCCCGGATGATCCAGTTCGTCCCGCTGCACGACAAGGTGAAGTTAAGCGCGATCCGTTTGCATAACCACCACGACAGCGCGAAGACGATCACGCTGACCTACTATGTCCACCCGGTGATGGGCGTCGATCCGTCCCAAACGGCAAGCAGCCTGGTCACGGATCGCATCGAAGACGGACCGTTGATTTTCACCAACCACACCTCGGTCGACTTTAAAGGGAAGATCGGGTTCATCGGGTCCTCTTCGTTCAAAAGTTCGGTGACCGGGGATCGCGACGAGTTCTTCGGGACTTCCGGATTGAAAGACCCCCAATGCCTACAGAACCAAAGCCTTTCCAACACCGTGGGGGCGGGAATGGACCCCTGCGCCGCCATGCAGGTGAACGTCACCCTTGAAGCCCGCCAAAGCGAAGAAGTGATCTTCATGTTGGGGATGGGGGATGATCGAGAGGAAGTATTACGCTATGTCGAGATCTATCAAGACAAAGCACAGGTGGAAAGCGCGCTTACCCAAGTCAAGGCGTTCTGGAAAGAAAAACTCCATGCGATCCAGGTGAAAACACCGGATAGCGCGACGGATCTTCTCTTGAACGGTTGGCTCCAATACCAAACGATCGCATGCCGGCTCTGGGGGAGAAGCAGTTTCTACCAGTCCGGCGGGGCGTTCGGATTCCGCGACCAACTGCAGGATGTCCTGGCGATCGCGACGACATGGCCGGAAATCGCGCGTGAACAGATTCTGAAACACGCGGCGCACCAGTTCATTGAAGGCGATGTGCTGCATTGGTGGCACGAACCGACGGGCAAAGGAACCCGTACGCGGATTTCCGACGACCTGCTTTGGTTGCCTTATGTGACCGCGGAGTACATCCGCATCACCGGCGACCGGTCGATCCTCGAAGTTTCGGTCCCGTTCTTAAGCGCGGACATCCTGAGCGAGTCCGAAGACGAACGCTATTGCCAACCGGCGTTATCACAGCTCGCCACGAGTCTCTTCGATCATTGCGAACGGGCGCTGCGTCATGCCATGAAGTTTGGCGAACGGGGTTTACCGTTGATCGGGACCGGCGATTGGAACGACGGGATGAACACGGTCGGGAATAAAGGCAAAGGCGAAAGCGTCTGGCTGGGCTGGTTCATGAGCGATACGCTTACGAAGTTCACAAAGTATTGTTGCGAAGACGAGCCGCAAGAAAAAACCGAATTCTACACAAACCAAAGCAAAGCGATCATCCAGGCGATCGAAGCCAACGCGTGGGACGGGGAGTGGTATCGACGCGCCTATTTCGACGACGGGAATTCCCTGGGGTCGTCGAAAAACCGCGAATGCCGCATCGACTCCTTATCGCAGAGTTGGGCGACGATCAGCGGGCTTGGCGATCCGAATCGGGCGAGAACCGCCCTGGATGCCATGGAAAACAACCTGGTCGTACGTAACCAAGGGTTGATCAAACTCTTGACCCCGCCCTTCGACCAAGGCGAATCCGACCCGGGCTACATTAAAGGTTACCTTCCGGGTGTCCGTGAAAACGGAGGCCAGTATACGCATGCGGCGGCGTGGGCGATCATGGCGAAAGCGAAATCCGCGCAAGGGGATGAAGCGTGGGAATGGTTCGACCTCGTCAACCCGATCAACCATACCCGCAATTTAAGGGAATACTCCGTCTATAAAGTCGAACCTTATGTCCTGAGCGCCGATGTCTACAGCGAATACCCCCACCAAGGCCGCGGGGGATGGTCGTGGTATACCGGGTCCGCCGGGTGGATGTATCGTGCCGGGATCGAAAGCATCCTCGGTTTCCAGAAAAACGGGGACACGTTGACGATCCTACCCAATGCGCCCAGAAACTGGCGCGAATATGAAATCATCTATACCTATCTCGATACGACCTATGAAATCAAGATCCTGAACCCGGACGGGTTGAACCGGAATCATCACAGCCAACGGATCGACGGCGTGTTAAGTGAAAACAAGCCGATCATCCTTGTCAACGACAAAGCCGTGCATCGTATCGAAATCATCAGCGACGATCACAGATAAGCAAGAAGCAGATCCGGTTTGGCCGCGGTCTGCTTTTTTCGCATTCTTGTTCCTCTGGTGCAGCGAATCCTGTAAAATGAAGGAAATGAAGCGAAAGGGAGTAAAATGATCCATCCCCTTGATCCGATCTTTGACGAACATTCCGTCCTGCTCATCCTCGGTACGTTCCCCTCGGTGAAATCCAGGGAAGCGAACTTTTACTATGCGAATCCGCAGAACCGGTTCTGGAAAGTTCTCAGTGCGATCCTCAGGGAAGAATTTCCGAAGACCGATGATGAAAAGCGACGGATGCTTTTGAAACACCGGATCGCTTTGTGGGACGTGGTGCATTCCTGCGAGATCATCGGGTCTAGCGACAGCTCGATCCAGAATGTGATTCCTAACGATATCCGCGGATTGATCGCGAAAACATCGATTACGAAACTCTACGCCAACGGGGCGAGGGCGATGGAACTCTACCGAAAACATTGTCAAAGCGAGATCGATTTGCCCATGACGCTCTTGCCTTCGACCAGCCCCGCCAACGCTTCGATGACCTTGCCGCGGCTCATCGAGCGCTGGAAAGAGGTCCTGAAGATCGAAAAGAAGGAAGAGTGAAATAAAACGACATACGTCGGATTCATGTTGATTGACAAGGATGAGCAAGTGTACTACAGTAATAGTACAGAGAGTACAGTTCACGCATGTGATCATGCAAAAGGAGCGTCCTATGACACTACTCGACAGTCCGGTTTTCACCTATCTGATGCCTGTTTTAGCGGGTGCGGTCTACTTTGTCATCTATCGTCTGTTTTTTAACCGGGTCCTCAAGTGGAAGATGATCCACGCCATATGGATCCCATTGATCTTCACGACCGCGATGACGATCTATGCGGTCAGCCTGTTGTCCACGCCTTGGTTCGGCGCCAACCGATCGTTCTTTTCCCAGGTCGGGGTCATCGCTGAAGTGAACCTTCCTTCCATTTCCTTTTTCATCCTCTTCTTTCTCTTCGGTAAGCGAAAATAATCGAATCCTCATCCCGCCAACGCGGGATTTTTCTTAAGCTTTCCTTAAACAAATAGAAAAGCATTGTATCTTCGTCTTTCCTTCGATATGATTTCAATGTTGAGTCATCAAGGAGGGAAGTATGGAACTAAAAGATGTGATTCAAACGAGGCGGTCGGTCCGTAAATTCAAAGACCAAGCGATCCCGCCGGAAGTGATGGATGAAATGCTTGAATCGATTCGCCTGGCCCCCTCCGCAGGGAATGCGCAAGGCCATGTCTTCGGGATCCTTGAGGAGAAGGAACTGAAGGAGCAAGTAGCCCGTGCCGCCGGTAATCAAGACTGGATCGCCAGCGCACCGGTCGTCTTCGCCTGTTGTGCGGATTTGCGTTGGGACATCGCGGATCAGCCAGAGGACGACTTCGGTTTGATCGTCAACAAACTCCGCTTCAACAACGACTTCCTGGACTATCTTTGCCGCTATCCAAACAAAAAGGCCAGGACCACCCTCTTCGAAAACGCGACCCCTTTGATCCCGATGGAGCACATCTTCCTGACCGCGGTCTCGCATGGCTTGTCCGCTTGCTTCGTCGGATATCTGGACATCCCGAAAATCAATGAAATCCTACGGTTACCCGATCACCTGACCGTTCTCTACCTGCTTCCGGTCGGATACCCGGATGAAACACCGAAGGATAAGAAGAGAAAAGATTTATCCGAACTTGTCTTCCATAACACCTGGAAGAAATAACCCAAAGGAGAAACCATGGAAACCCATCAATCGATCATCGAAACAATGAAAATCAGGACGTCGGTACGCACCTACGACGGGGAGGCGATCGCCGTCGAAACACTTGAAAAACTCAACGAAAGGCTGCGGGCTATCAATGCCGCGACGACCATCAAAGCACGCTTCGTCATAAGTGAGATGAAAGACACGGATGGCAACGCGGTCAAGAAACTCGGGACCTATGGCGTCATCACCGGGGCGAAGACCTATCTCGTCGGCATCATCGACCAGAGCGAAACCGACGCGGTTCAATTCGGGTATCTGTTTGAAAGCATCGTTCTTTACGCGACACGACTCGGGTTGGGGACCTGCTGGCTTGGCGGGACGTTCAATCACGAGGACTTCAAGAAAATCGTCCGCTTGGGCGAATCCGAAAAGATCGTGATCGTCTCCCCCGTGGGGTATCGCAAAGACCGTACGACGCTCTTGGAAGGGATCATGCGGACGATGGTGAAGGCGAACAACCGGAAACCATGGACCGAACTGTTCTTCAATCAAGACAAGACCCAAGCCCTCGATGAAGAACGTGCGGGGGAATACGCCATCCCCTTGGAAATGGTACGCCTTGCGCCCTCCGCGTCAAACAAACAACCGTGGCGCGTCCTACATAGCGATACCGGCTTCCACTTCTACCTATGCCGCACGAAAGGCTATGGCTTGGCTTCCTATGATGTCCAGATGAACGACCTTGGAATCGCCAAATACCACTTCGAGACGGCCGCGAACGAACTCGGCTTGTCGGGGACATGGGTTAACACCGACCATCCAATCGTCGAAGCGTGGGAATATGTCACAAGCTGGCAAGGACGATAAACCGAGAAACCATTCTCTATTCACATAATTTCGATTTTCATGAAAAACACCCTTCGATTCATCATCTGGCGCCTGAGCCTATTGAATCCGAAGACATAAATCGGTATGATTTTACTATTGAACGAAATGTTTGCGCTGAATGCGTTTAAAGGAGTCCTATGGATACCAAGAAACTGAGAACGTATTTGATCATCGCTTTCGGATGGACATGGGCAGGCTGGATATCGGCGTATCTGCTGAGTTTGAAATCAGGGATCCCTCTGGTGACGGATACGACGATCTTCAACCTCATCGAAATCATCCTCAACGGGAAAGAAACCGTTCCGCAAGTCCTGTTTTTCCTCGCGGTCTACGGACCGTTGGTCGGCTACATCGTGGTGAACCATGGGAAAGCCCCTTCGGAAACCATCGAGAAGAATTACGAATTCATCCTTTTGGCCTTCATCCTCCCGGTGTTGATCATCGTCCCTTCGTTTTTGCTTTGTCTGTTTTTCGGCGACCGGGTCCAGACCTTGCCGTCCATCTTGATCATCATCTCGACCATCGGCTTGTATTTCGTCTCGAACATCGCCACCAGCGGTACGGAAGAGTTCGGCTGGCGCGGTTTCCTTTATCCTTATCTTAAACAAACACAGAAAACCTTCTGGGACATCGCGTGGAAAGGCGGTCTGATCTGGGCCGTCTGGCATTATCCGCTCTTGGTCATCCTCTATATCGGACAAGGCTTCGCGGTCCTGCTTCCTTCCCTGGTCGGCTTCACCGCCGGCATCGTCGCCATGAACTACATCTCCAATTTCATCTATGAAAAAACGAAGTCCGTTCCGTTATTGATGGCGATGCATGCCCTGAACAACACCGTTAGTTTCGCTCTTTTGCTTTTCTATCCGCAGACACCGTTTCTCATCGTCGTCCACGCCATGACGTGGTTGGCGGTCGCCTACCTGGAGAAGAAATACAAGATTGTCTAGTTTGACTTACGAAGGGGGAATCCGTGTGGGAGATAGAATCCTCGTCTTTCTGTTCGCCATCGCCGTTTCGATCTTACCGGAGATTTTGGTGATCCAATTCGAGCCATCGCTCCTATCCTGGGTATTGCCTCTAAAAACCGTCATCGTTCTTTTACTTTTAATCCGATCCCGAAAGACAAACCGGTCCGTCATCGACTTCGGACTGGTTTGTTTTGTGCTTCTGCTCTTTCAACTTCTCAGCGACAAAATCCAAACGTTGAATCTATGGAAAGAACTATTCTCGAAAAATACGTTCGTCGACGTGATCGGCGCGAGTTTGTTTCTCAAGTCGTTCTCGGTGATCCTGGTCCTTGCGGTACTCTTCATCCGCCTCAAGGATCGTCGCGCTTTCTTCTTAACGAAGGGGAATCTCGAGGTCACTGCCTCCGAAGTCAAATGGCTGGGGATCGACGCGAACTGGGTGACGTGGAAAAAGCTGGCCTTGGTTTCAGGGATACTGATTTCACTGGGCACCTTCATGGGGACGATTTTCACCGTCACCGGATTCAACTTCCCGAAGAACGCCGGCGGACTCTTGACGTTCTTTCCCTACATCGTGTGGTTCGCCCTCCTCAACTCGCTTTTCGAGGGCATCGTGTACCGCAACGGGATCCTTGCGACCCTTTCACGCGTCCTTCCACAAGAGAAGGCGATCTTGACCGGTGCTTTGATTTTCGGGGTCGCCCATTACTTCGGCGCGCCGGGAGGGATCGTCGGAGCCATCATGGCGAGCTTCCTGGGCTGGTTCTTGGGTCGAAGCGTCCTTGAAACCAAAGGGATCGCCGCCGCATGGCTGATCCACTTCATGCAAGACACGGTGATTTTCAGCACACTCTATCTCTTCACTTTCCTCTGAAAAACCGTCGTTCCATCGGAGAATTCCCAGGACTTGACGTTGTCACGTACGGATCCAGACCGCCGAAGGGATCAATCTTGCATGGTCCTATGAATTCGGCGCCATCGACGGACTCTTCCGGATGGAAGTGACCTCGTCTTCAAAATCATGCATGGGGAATATCCATGGTATCGTTTACCCTAAGTTGATGCACTCAGGCGTTCCGCAATGAAGGTCGTCGCTTGTTCGGTAAGGCAGAGGTTCGATCAACCGTTTCGGTCCACTCGACGGCCACAGGTTCCCTGTTCGCATAAATCGCAATAACCAATGATTGCAAGGAGGCAGTATGTTTCTCGTCACATTTACAGGCATTCTCTTCATCGCCGTGTTCATCGCCCTTGGCTTCGGGAAGTCCTATGTTCCCGACAAGTCCAGGAAAGACACCGCAGACTCCCGCAACGGCAGCGTCAAAGTCGTTTTCCGCCTGCGGAGCCAACAATTGCTTTCGCTCTTCACCTTACTGCTTCTACTGCTGGGGACCGTCAAGTTCATCCCGGTAAATTCCGTCGGGATCAAGTTCAATCAGTTCACCGGCGTCAGCGAAGAAGTCCTGTCGGAAGGGATGAAATTCAAATCGCCCTTCGACACCGTCTACATCATCCCGACCGAGGTACGCACCAAGACGGTCGCGGACGTGGCCGGTCAAACCAAAGACGCCCAGTGGATCAAAATCACGATGGACATCAAGTACCGTGTCTCCGAATCCAACGCATTCAAGGTATTCAAGCAGTTCAAGACCTTGGACAAGGTCGACGAAACCTTACTGACGCCGCTGGTCCAACGCTCGATCGAAGAAGTCACCACCAAATACAATGTCATCGACATTCTTGGTGAAAAGAGAAACCAAGTGTATACCGAAATCGAACAGGTCGTCAAAACGAAGTTGGCGGAGAGCGGGATCGAATTCTTCAGTCTCGTCCTGATGGATACGGATGCCGGCGAAGCCATCGAGTCGGCCATCGAGAAAGAAGCGGTCGCGAAGAAGGAAGTCGAAACCGCACTGCAGACCCAAGAGAAGGCACGCATCGAGGCGGAAACGAAGGTCATCGAAGCCGAGAGCGCCGCGAAAGTCAAACTCATCGAAGCGCAAGCCGCTTCCGACGCCAACCGTCTGGTGTCCAATTCCATCACGCCCGAAATCTTGAAGAAAATGGAGATGGAAGCCCGACTGAAGTTCGGTTGGGTCGAAATCACCGGTGCGCAGCTGATCATCGGTCAATAATCGAGAGCCCCGACCCAGGGGTTTTTCTTTTTATCCACCCTCGCATTTTTTATGCATTTCACCGGTAGCCTTGATTCACACTGTACGAAAGCGTATCATAATCACAGAGAGTTTCGATCCGACTGAATCCTCGATCCAGGAGAAACATGAAAAAAATCGACCTAAGCCGACTTTGCTTCTTCGATGGCGCCATGGGTACGCGCCTGTTTGAAATGGGTTATCCGTTTGGCCCGCGTTTCGAAGAAATCAACCTCACCCATCCGGAAGCCGTCCGGGAAGTCCATCGATCCTACGTGGACGCCGGGGCGGATTTCATCACCACCAATACGTTCGCCATCAACCCCCTCAAGATGGCGGGAAGTCGATATACCGTCCGTGAGCTGGTAAAGGCTGCGATACTCAATGCGAAAGAAGCGAGTCGGGAACAGAATTACATCGTATTGGACATCGGTCCAAGCGGGAAGATGCTGGAACCGTATGGGGATCTGACGATCGAAGAAGCCTACGAATCATTTAAGGAAATCATCGCGATCGCAAAAGACGACGTCGATGCGATCCTCTTCGAGACCTTCATGGATCTGGACGAGATCAAAGCCGGGATCCAGGCGGCGAAAGACACCTGCGACCTACCGATCTTCGCCACGATGACCTTCGAGTCCAGAGGACGGACCTTGATGGGCGTGGATGTGGAAACGATGGTCGAACAACTGGAAGCCATGGGTGTCGACGCCTTGGGCGTGAACTGTTCCTTGGGACCCGTCGAACTGCTTTCGGTGGTCAAGGAACTCACGGAGAGATCGAAACTACCGATCCTGGTCCAACCCAACGCGGGCTTGCCCCATGTCCATCCCGACGGGAGCCTGCACTACGACATCACTCCAGAGGCCTTTGCGGAGGCGGTTCAACCCTTCCTCCAACTGGGCGTACGCATGATCGGAGGGTGTTGCGGGACGGATGCCGAAACCATCCGGGAGCTTAAGAAAAGGGCATATCCAAACGGATAAAGAGGAAAACCATGGAAAAAATCAAGAGTTTCACCGTCAACCACCTGCGGCTCGAACCCGGGATCTACGAATCGCGTCGGGATGTGATCGACGGTTGCGTCATTCTGACCTATGATTTGAGGATTACCCGGCCGAATGCGGAACCGGTGCTCAATACCGCCGAAGTGCATACCATCGAACATCTCGGCGCCACCTTTTTGCGTAATCACCCGAAATACAAGGACCGGGTCGTCTACTTCGGACCGATGGGATGCCGGACAGGCTTCTATCTGGTCATGGGCGGCGAACTCCCCAACAAGACGATCTTCGAAATCATCCAGGCGATGTTCGAATTCATCGCCCTTTTCGAAGGGAAACTCCCCGGAGGCGAGGCCGCGGATTGCGGGAACCATCTCGACCATAACCTGCCGATGGCCCGATGGGTCGCACGGAAGTATCTCGCTAGTCTCTCGTTGATCCGCGATCTCTCGTTTACCTATCCGGCATAGCTTGATCCACATCCTGAGGAGGAAGAGGCAATGATCGCACGCAGTATCGTCATCGAAGGGATTCAGAAGGTTCGTCTCATTGAAGAAGAAATCAATCCGGGGGTCATGAAAAGCAAGGAATGCTTGATTGAAAGCATCGCTTCGTTCATCAGCCCCGGGACGGAATTATCGCGGGTCTTTGGACTGAAGAAAGGGGCGACCTATCCGGTACGCCCGGGGTATTGCTCGGTCGGGAAAATCCTCGCGAAAGGGTCCGACCTCAAAACGGTCGAAATCGGAGACACCGTCTTGTTTTCCGGTCCGCATGCCAGCCATCAGATCTATGACATGGCCAAGAGCGACGGGGGTGTCCTATACAAACTCGATCCCCGTTTATCTCCGAATGAAGGCGCGATGATGATGATGTGTTGGATCGCGATGAACGGGATCCTTACGGTCGACGTGAAACTCGGGGACACCGTCGTGATTTTCGGGATGGGCAACCTCGGGATGATCCTAGCCATTCTCTATACCGAAATGGGTGTGAAGGTGATCGGGATCGATCCGGTCGCCCATCGGTGCGAAGTCGCACGATCCATGGGATTGAAGAACGTCATCCACTGCGCACCGGAAGAGCAGGTCAAGACGATCCTTGAACTCACCCATCAAAAAGGCGCGGACATTGTCGTCGATGCGACCGGGATGAGCGCGGCGGTCGAGAACGCGGTGTTGTCGACGGGCAGAAACGGGCATGTGGTGCTCTTAGGGACGCCTCGCACGGACTATGTCACCAACATCACCCCGATCCTGAATGCCATCCACATGAAGATGTTGACGGTGCACGGGGCCTTGAACCGACGCTTCCCCTTCGAAGAGAAGGAAGGGTCGCGTCTCAGCGTCAGACGAAGCATGGACTATCTGACGGAACTGATGCTGAAGAAGACGATCGATGTTGAAAAATTCATCAGCCACGTCATCACACCGGAAGAAATCATGGGTGCCTACGAGGGGCTCATGAATCATAAAGACCAATACACCAGCGTGATCATCCGCTGGAGATAGGAGAACCCATGGATCAATTCGACCGACTCCCTCCGGAGTTCGACGCCGTCAAAGACAATGACGAAACCATCTACTGGACCGGACAACCGAAGTTCGTCCCGTTCTTGGCGAAAGGCATCCCGTTCTTGATCATCGGCTTGCTTTGGGGCGCCTTCGACCTTTTCTTTCTCATGAACATGATGTCGATCGGAGGGGCACAACCCTTCATCTGGATCTTCATGCTACTTCATCTCTTTCCGTTCTACGGAAGCATCCTCAACATGTTCCGTTTGGCCTTGGTCCATCATAACACCTTCTATGCGATCACAAGCAAGCGGTTGATGTTGCGCACCGGGTTCTTCGGGATCGACTTCAAAGCCGTGGATTACGACAAGATCCAGAACCTGGAAGTGAATGTCGGACCCTTGGAGAAACTGTTCAATGTCGGGACGATCCGGGCGTTCACCGGGGAGTACGCCCATACCAAGAACGGGACGCGACCGCTCTTCAACGAGTTCATCGCGATCGAAGAACCCTACGAAGTGTTCAAGCAAATCAAGCAGGTTTCAGTCGACATCAAAACCGATTGGAACTACCCCAACAAACTTCGTCCCGAGGATAACCCGGGATACAATACGAAATACACACCGAAAGAGTAAGTTGAAAAAGCCCGCAGGGGCTTTTTGACACAAGGAGGCAAGCATGAAAACAGGATTGACATCCGTGACATTCAGAGAGAAAAGCGTGCGGGAAATCATCGCGTTGGCGAAAGAGGCGAAATTGGAGGGTATCGAATGGGGAGGGGACATCCATTGTCCGGCAGGGGAGATTCATACCGCGAAGGAAATCAAGCGGCTCTGCGGTGAAGCGAAGCTTGAGATCTTTTCTTATGGATCCTACTTTAAAGGACAAGAAGGGGAAGACTTTCTACCCGTCCTTCAAACCGCCGTCGCATTGAACGCCCCGGTCATCCGGATCTGGGCGGGTCGCATGTCCCCCGAAACCATCACCGAAGAGTATTTCGAGATGCTAGTCAAAAACATCCAAAACGCCTGCGATGCGGCACGCAAGGAAAACATCGTGCTCGGCTTGGAATACCATCGCCGTTCGATGACGCAAACCAAGGAAGGGGCGCTGAAGTTGATCCAAGCGGTCGACCGAGCGAACCTCAAAACCTATTGGCAACCCAATCCCGAGGTGACTTTCGACGAGCATCTTCAGGAAATCAAGACGATCGCCGACCATTTGATCGCGATGCATGTGTTCAACTGGGATGAAACGAACACGCGATATTCACTGGAAGAGAGGGATGGGGTCAAGAAGTGGAAGAAGTACGTGGCGTGCGCACGCGGATTCGGCCTCGACCTGCCCTTGATCCTGGAATTCGTCAAAGAAGATCGAATCGAATCGTTCCTGGACGATGCGGTTTCCCTGCAAACCATCCTACGTAAACCGGTCGCCGTGTTTCTGGGGGATCCCTCTGAAATCAGGCGGGTCTATTCGCCGGATACGATCCGACGTCTGCAAACCCAACTCGATCTATCGAGCGAAGTCCTGACCCAAGACGAGATCGAACATCATCTCGACCGACTTAAGCAGTGCGAATACCTTTTTTCGACCTGGGGTTTCCCGGTACTGGACAAGGAAACGATCCGGCGGATCTTCGTGAACCTCGACGCCGTCTTCTATGCGGCGGGATCCGTCCGTAAGTTCGCCAAACCTTACTTGGAACTAGGCATCCAGGTGTTCAGCGCATGGACGGACAATGCGATCCCGGTCGCGCAAAGCGCCGTGGCGCAAATCCTCCTCGCAAACAAAGGGTTCTTTCAACTTCATCGGATCGGATCGAAGACGGAGTATGTCCTTCGTAAAAGCCAGATCGAGGATTTTCCGGGAAATAAAGACGTGATGGTCGGGATCCTCGGGGCAGGAAGCATCGGACGCCGCGTCTTGTCCGCGCTGAAGGAACAAGGGATCACGCCCCTTGTCTACGACCCCTACGTATCCGACGACGTCCTTCGCACCCTCGATGCGAAACGATCCGATCTACAGGAAATCTTCGCGACCTGCCAGACGATTTCGAACCATCTCCCCGATCTTCCCTCGACCGTCGGACTGTTGAACCATGCTTTGTTTCAGACCATGAAACCCAACGCGACCTTCATCAACACCGGGCGGGGGGCGCAAGTGGTCGAGGACGATTTGGTTCGCGCGCTTCAGGAAGAACCAAGCCGCTTTGCGATCTTGGACGTCACCCACCCTGAACCCCCGCAGGAAGACAGTCCGCTCTACTCCATGGGGAACGTGATCCTGACACCGCACAGTGCCGGAAGTTCAGGCCATGAGGTCCGTCGCATGGGGGAAACGATGGGTGTGGAATTCGAACACCGGCTCTTGGGCGAAAGGACATCCAACGAAGTGACGATGACGATGCTTGAGACAATGGCATAGTCTTTCTTTCACTGCTTTTTCTTGCGGTTCGCCTTCGATTTGGGTCTACTCGATTCATCGGAGATGTGGTAGTCTTTACTCGATGGTTACGAAGAAGATTTTTTCGAGCGATGTGTAAATTCTACTGAGCGACCCCTTGTTTTCGATCACCTTGATCGCCTTGGCGATCGCTTTTCACGCCTTCACTTCGATGAAGACACAGGTGCGCTGGTGTTTGGCGCGATAGCTAAACCGGGTTGAAAGGCAAATTCGCCCCGATGTATCCGGATTAGGGGTATCATAAATAAGGGTGGGAGAAAGAAGGTCTCATGGAACGGCGCAAACGTTGGCGGAATGTGCAACATTTCTATCTTGCGATGATCGGTGTCGGTTTGATTCCGTATGTCGTCGCGATGATCGGCTCGCGCTTCGAACTCACCGCATTCTCTGCGGACAGCTTCGTTTTCTTCGGTATGTCCGTTTCGATCCATGCCTCGATCTCGTATGTCATGAGTTGGATCGGGTATACGACCCGGCGCGAGTCCTTCATCCTCGTCGCGATCGTCCTCAATCTTTGCCTCTTCCTTTTCTTCGCTTTCGGCGAACCCGATTCGATCCTTTCCGCGATTCCGGGATATCTCTTCGCCGTCGGCAATTTCATCCTTCATTCGGTCCTGACCAAACCCACGTGAGCGCATCGCTCACTTTTTTTACGAAACTACGAAACTCATCGTGAAACACAAAATCTTCACGGATTTTAGATATAATGGAGACGCAAGGAGGATTCTTTATGAGCCACGGACTAAAACAAGATTTCTTGTGGGGCGGTGCGGTCGCGGCGCACCAGATCGAAGGGGGATGGAATAAAGGAAACAAAGGGCCAAGCATCGCGGACGTCATGAGCGCCGGGGCGCACGGGGTGAAACGGGTCATCACGGACGGGGTGAAGGAAGGGATTTTCTATCCCAATCATAGCGCCATCGAATTCTATGACCACTATAAAGAGGATATCGCTCTCTTCGCGGAAATGGGGTTCAAATGTTTCCGTACTTCGATCGCTTGGAGCCGGATTTTTCCAAGGGGCGATGAAACGATTCCGAATGAAGAAGGCTTGAAATACTATGACGATTTGTTCGACACGTTGTTGGCGAAGGGCATCGAACCGGTCATCACCTTGAGCCATTTCGAAATGCCGTATGCGCTGGCGAAAGAATACGGCGGGTTCCGTAACCGGAAACTGGTCGATTTCTTCGTACGCTACGCCGAAGTCGTGATGAAACGATACAAAAACAAGGTGAAATATTGGATGACTTTCAACGAGATCAACAATCAGGCGAGTTTCGAAGAAGACCTGTTCACCTGGACCTGCTCGGGCCTGTTGTTTGAGGAAGAGGATCATCGTGAACAGATCGTCCTTCAAGCCGTCCACCATGAACTGATTGCGAGCGCTCTGGTCGTCAAAAAAGGCCACGAAATCAATCCTGAATTCAAGATCGGATGCATGCTTGCGTTCGTGCCGATCTATCCCTATTCCTGCGCCCCCAACGACATGATGAAGAGCGTCGAAGAGATGCGGAGTCGTTGGTACTACGGGGATGTCCATGCCCGCGGGGCGTATGGGTCCTATGCCAAAGCGATGTGGAAGAACAAAAACATCCACATCGAGATGTTGCCGGGGGATGAAGAGATCCTGAAAGAAGGCATCGTCGATTACATCGGGTTGAGCTACTATATGTCCCATGCGGTGAAAGCCGTTGAAAGCAAGGACGAGAACGCCAACGTCAAGAATCCCTACATCACCGCTTCCGATTGGGGATGGCAGATCGATCCGGTCGGGTTGCGCTATAGTCTAAGCGTATTGTATGAACGTTACCAAAAACCCTTGTTCATCGTCGAGAACGGGTTGGGCGCCATCGACCAAGCCGGACCGGACGGGAAGATCCACGACGTCTACCGCATCGACTATCTACGCAACCATATCCGCGAGATGAAGAAAGCGGTCGAACTGGACGGGGTGGACCTGATGGGGTATACGGTTTGGGGATGCATCGACATCGTTTCCTTCGGAACGGGGGAAATGAAGAAACGTTACGGGTTCATCCATGTCGATAAGGACAACGAGGGGAACGGGACGCTGAAGCGTACGAAGAAAGAAAGCTTCGATTGGTATCGTCGCGTGATCGAAACCAACGGGGAAGAACTTTAGGCACACAAGCACACGACTTGTGTGCTTTTTTATGGAACCAAAGATTCGAATTCCCGTTGACATTCCCCTACCGCCTACGTATAGTATTGATATTAGGACACTTGTCCGAATTTCAAGGGGTGAGAACATGCGGGTGAAAGCGGATAAAAAAGGGCAGTCGCAACGGATTCTGATGTCCGCGGTCAATTTCATATCCCAACACGGGTATGCGAACGTCTCATTGCGCGATATCGCCCAGGATGCCGGCGTGGTGTTGAGCCAACTGAACTACTACTTCAAGAACAAGGAAGGGTTGTTTGTGGAAGTGGTCAAAACGGTGATGAGGAAATATCTTGTGGAAATCGAAGAGCTGATCCAACGCGGATCGACCGCGAAAGAAAGGGTCAACGACTTGATATCCTATTTTTCCAGTACGCTGAAAGACAATCCCAAAACCTTCCGTCTCCTGTTTGATCTCTCGAACATGGCGATGTGGTCGACCCCGTTCCGCGATCTTCTCAACAGTCTTTTCGATGATCTGGCACGGTTGATCGAGAGACACATCCTGCCCTTATGCGATAAGGACAGCCGTCTTCAAAACTACTCCCCCAACGCGATCGCCCGTATGCTTTTCGGTGCGATGTTCGGGGTGAGCATCCAAACGCTATTGAACGACGAGGAAGATCGGCTTCCCGAAGCCATGGCTGCGATCGGGGCGATCCTATAATGGAAAGGACTCACCCTGGCGTCGTGGGGAAGCGATGCATCTACATCATGTTGAGCGATACGGGGACGCTTTTGACACGGGCGATCCGCGTCTATACCCACCAGCAGTTCAACCACATCTCGATGGTCCTGGACGGGGATTTCGACCAAATCTATAGTTTCGGACGGGTGAAGGCAAGCAATCCGTTCATCGGAGGGTTCATCAACGAATCGGAGACCAAGATCTTCGATATCTTCGATGAAACCACGTGCACGATCTTGAAACTGGATGTCGACGATCAAACCTACGACAACATCACCAACAGCATCCGGACCTTCAAAGCAGACCGTGATCTTTATCGATACAACTTGATCGGATACATCGGATTCCTCATCAATCATCCGATCAAGCGTCAGAACGCTTATTTTTGTTCCCAATTCGTCAGCGAAACCTTGGAACGCAACGGAGTGAAACTCTTCAATAAACCCCCGGAACTCGTCTTACCGTCCGACTTTCTGGAATGTAGCGCGATGACGCAGATCTATTCGGGGAAATTCAGCCAGTTCGCTGAAATCGTATAGTCGATCGGAGGATGAACATGCGGATCGGAATCTTTTCGGATACCTACGCCCCGGATGTCAACGGGGTCGTCACATCGGTCATGTTGCTGCAAAAAACCTTGGAAGACCACGGTCATGAGGTTTTCGTGATCACCAACCACCCCAAACTCATCGACATCCAATATACGGACCATGTCCTTCGCTTACCCGGCATCAAGCTGAAATCGCTCTACGGGTATGTCATGACCAGTCCGATCCAATTGCGTGCGTTTCGGATGATCCGCAAGATGAAACTGGATTTGATCCATGTGCATTCCGATTTCGGTGTCGGGATGTTTTCGCGTTTCATCAGCTATCGTCTGAATCTGCCCATCGTCTTTACCTATCACACGGAAATCGAGAACTACACGCATTACATCAATCCGCTTGAACTCCGTTCGGTCGAGAAATTATCGCGTTTTGCGGTGGCGAAACTAAGCAAGCAACTTGGCGACCACAGTACCGCGGTCATCGCGCCTTCGAAGAAGACGAAAGACATGCTGTTGCGTTATGGTGTGAAAAAGGATATCTTCGTCGTGCCGACCGGTGTCGATCTTGAACGATTTTCATCCGCTTCGGACGACGAGAAGATCCGTGCGATCCGTCGCGAATTCGGCATCTTGGATGATGAGTGTCTATTCATCTACGTGGGGCGGATCGCCAAGGAGAAAAGCATCGACCTGGTCATCGAAGGGTTCGCCAAGGTCGATTTCCAACAGGCGAAGTGCAAATTGCTGGTTGTCGGCGACGGACCTCAGCTAAAGGAACTCAGGCAACAGGTGGCCGATCTCGGTCTTGACGGACAAGTGAAGTTCGCCGGGAAGAAACCCGCCGGCGAGGTTCCCTATTATTATAATGCGGCCCAGGCATTCATCTGTGCCTCCAAAACCGAGACGCAAGGACTCACCTATCTTGAAGCCATGGCTTCCGGATTGCCCATCCTCGCCCGACCGGATAAGGTGTTGGAAGGGTTGGTCCGCGAAGGATCGACCGGTTACTACTTCGAGACAGCGGAAGGATTGGCCAGGACGATCGAAGCCTTCGTCAAACTCCCGAAAGAAGACATGGTTGTCGTAAAGAATAAAATCCGTAGTACGATCGAAAAACTAGACCCGGAGGTGTTCTATCGAAACATCATGCAGGTCTATGAATCCGCGATGTTGGATTTCCCCAAAGACTAAGTGCGAATCCTCCATCGACACAAAAAAACTGCCGGCAACATGCGGCAGTCGATCTCGTACAATCAACGAGTTCAATGCGTTTAGGTTTACTTTCATGATTCCATGAGGTAAGCCTTTTTATGTGAGCCGATCCCGAAACACGCTACTTTTGTGTTGCGACGAAATCTGCGGGTAGAAGTAACTCAGCTTTTTTTCTTCTCACAAAATCCAATACGGCGAGTTTGCTGTCTTCATCCAGCGACTCGATTTCTTCCAAGATGTCGGAAAATTTCTCGTACTCGGAAATTGAAAATAGTACGGCGTCCAATTGATTGTTCTTAAATACGAAAATCTTACCTAAACTCTCAGTACGATCACGTAAGGTCTTATAGTTCTTAATAATGTCGGAATTTGATACGATCGCTGATTTTAGAATCTTCATTTTTGACCTCCAGTCTTTATACACACTCATTATACACTAATTCGAACAATATATAAAACGATATTCCAAATAAACATTAAAATGAACAAAACAACAAGCACAAGTAATTCATCTAGTTGACCAAGTCAAGGATAACAACCATTATTTACACTGCTTATGTACCCTATTCTAGCACAACTCAGGCAATGAGTCCATTCATCGCTCGATATATCGAAGTAAATCGAAGGAAACTGCTTCGCTAAAGGATTTTTAATGGATTGGTAACGAGACAGGGGATGAAGGTTCTTCTTGACTTCTGAAAGTTCACGGAGGCCGCAGTGGCGATCGATCCGAATCGTCAGGTTTTATTTACAAATTGCAACATAAATATTAATAATAAATATAATATAAATTAGAATGATAATTTGACAAAATATTTGAATAGGTATATGATGTGAATGTCAAAGGAACTGATTTTTGAGAAACACACGGTTGGATAACCAAATCTAGCCGGAAAATCGTCAAGATCGCTTCTTCCGACACAATATTTTCGAACTAGAAAAGAAATTTCGACTCGGTTTTGAAAAACTGAGGAAAGGAGTACTCACATGCTAACTACAATCGCAATCATCCTGATCATCTTGTGGCTTGCCGGTGTCGTCACCGCGACTTCGATGGGTGGATTGATTCATATCCTGCTTGTCATCGCCGTCATCATGATTCTGGTCAGAGTCATCCAAGGTCGCAGAATCCTTTAGTCCTTGTATTGATTCGGGTAATGACCCTGGTGATGCGAAAGCATTCCAACCAAAAGGAGCAAAGAGTATGAAAAAGACTAGAATATTACCAATGTCACTTGTAACGTTCACGCTATTAATTACCGTTTTGTTGTCCATGCCGATCAAGAGTTTCGCTGCGACACCGACGATCGATCTTGGAGACGCATCAAGTTTCGCGGTGTTGGCGGGTGAAGAAATAACGAATACAGGGACTACGACGATTAACGGAAGTGCGGGTGGCGATATCGGTAGCTATGCCGGGACTTCGCTTACCGGGGAAGAGACGTTGACTTTCAGCGGTACCGCACATTTAGCCGACGCCATTGCCGCCGCAGCGAAAGTATCGCTTTCGATGGCCTATGATGATGCCGCATTACGTACACCGTCGACGCTCATTCTGTCGGAACTGGGTGGAGTGACACTAAAGCCGGGTGTCTATCATTCCAAAGCCGGAACGTTTAAAATCACGGGTACATTGACCCTTGATGGCGACGGGGATACCGGATCCGTCTTTATATTCAATACCCAGTCCGATTTGATCACCGCGACGAGCAGTAATGTTAAATTGATTCATGGTGCTCGAGTATGCAACGTGTTCTGGCGTGTCGGAAGTTCGGCGACGCTTGGAACCAACTCGACGTTTGTGGGTCGACTCATGGCTTCCACTTCCATTTCGGCCACGACCGGAGCTAGAATCTACGGTCAGCTTTTAGCAAAGACAGGTACCGTGACCCTTGATTCAAACAAGATCTCGAATCTCGTTTGCACAAGCGCCCCGACGGAAGACGGCGGGGAACTGCCGGATACCGGATCGAATCTGAGTCTACTCTTGGTTTCCAGTTTGTTTATCGTTCTCATCGGTGCCGTCGGTCTCTTGGCGAGCCGGAAAAATGAAGCGAAATAACCAAGGGTTTTCATCGAAATCATTAAGCTTCATGATGTTTTGGTTTCTTATAACCCTTGGGATCACCGGTGTACTCTCCTCGATGACTTCCCTGTGGCTACAGACGAAGTCGAGCGAAAGCATGAAGTATGAAGTCGCCGGCTTCTCGGCATCCAAAGATAAACTCTTCGATTTCTCCGGAAGACAATACTCACAGAAAAGCGATCTGGAAAAGTTTAACTGGAAACCGACGAAAGTCTTGTATACGGTTTTTCCCAAGGAAGGCGATGTGATCGGGACCCTCGAGATGGTTGCGCTCAACAAAACGGTGAGGATCATCCAAGGGACCAGTCGCACGCAACTGAAGAAAGGCGCCGGTCATTACATCAACAGCGCCCTTCCCGGAGAGATCGACAATTGCGTCATCTCCGGTCATCGTGAAACCGCATTTTTAGGAATCGGAAAACTTGTGATTGGCGATCGGTTGGTCGTCACGACATCCGCGGGTACGTTCGTCTATGAAGTCGTCGAAACGCGGATCGTCGCGGAAGACGACACGACGGTGATCGTCCCGAGCGACGACGCGATGCTTACCCTCACCACCTGTTATCCGTTTAATACACCGGGGTATTCCCCGGAAAGATATATCGTTTCCGCCATCTTGATCGAATCCGACTAGGATACATCTTAAAAGAAAGGAGAAAACAAATGAAAGTCACGAAAAACCTAGGTTTCTTATTGTTGGGGATTTGGTTGGTCATTACCGGATTATCCCAGGTCATGAGCATCCCGGTCGAATCATTGAACATGATCCTTGCCGTCTTGGGCATCGCGTCAGGCGCTTTGATCATCCTCGGAAGATAGTCGAGGCAGAGCCTAGACGCTGAATACCGTCCCATGGGACATGGAGGTAGTGAAAATGGATGATTTGAAAGACAAAATCGTAGAAGCTTCGGCGAAAATCATGGATGCCGGCGATCAGATGAAAAAGGATCTCAAGGACAACCATAACGAAGCAAAAGATAAACTCGATGCGATGAACGATAAGACCAAAGGCAAATTCAATCAAGTGAAGGGGAATGTCAAAGAAGAGCTCGGGAAGATGACAAACAACAACAAGCTGCAAGCCGAAGGCGTCGTCGATCAAGTGATGGGCAAGGCGCAGGAAATCAGCGGAGAAGTCAAAGAAACGATCTTGGAAGCGAAAAAGAAGATTACGAAGTAACAAGAAAAGGGATATTCCAGTGGAATACCCCTTTTTTCTCTATTGGATTTCGATGATTTCGTAGTCGTGGGTCAGAAGGTCGATCCTCAGCACTTTATGTACCAGCAATTCGCCTTTGCCTAACATATACTTCACGGCTTCCGCGACTTGGATCGAAGCGACCACGCCGGGGGTGAAGGAAGGGTTTCCCAGATAGGTCTCGATGCCGCGTTGCGCTTCGCCGGGGTAGAGGAAATCAAACAAGCGGTCCTTCGGTTGGATGAGGGCGACTTGGCCGTACCAACCGCTGATCGCGCCGTGGACCAAGGGGATGTCCATGACTTCACAGATGTCCTGTAGTAACCGGCGTACCGGGATCGTGTCCACCGCATCCATCACCAAATCGGCGCCATCCAACAAATCCGGTGCGTTATGCGTCGTTAAGCGTTGAACGATCACTTTGGTTTCGACCTGGGGATTGATGATGCTAAGGCCATCCCGGACCACTTCGGCTTTCGGATGTCCGATGGTTTTCTCATTGGAGAACACTTGGCGGTTCAGATTCGTCTCGTCGAAAACATCCCCGTCGATCAGAATCAATTTCCCGACGCCGACGCGGGCCAGTTGATCGGCGATGTAGCCTCCCAATCCCCCCAATCCGACCACGGCGACACAGAACGTCTTCAGTTTCTCCTGGTCTTCATGATTGATACTGCTTTTATTGCGGTCATATCGATCTGCCATCTTGATCCCTCCTTTGGTTAAACCTATCATAGTTCGCCAAGATGCACAAGCATCAACCCTCTCTTGCGTGAAAGCGATGAAATGCTATAATACAGATAACAAGATTTTCCAGCGAAAATCGATTGAAGCAATGCTTCGAAGGGGAAACGCATGAGTGAAAATTTACCCGTCAATAAGCCCAAAAAGAAGAAGCATACGTTGTTGTGGATCGTATTGCTAACCCCGCTACTCCTTGTCGGGATTGGATTCGCCATGCTTTCCATTCCGAAACAAGCGAACGTCGATTTCACACAGTCCGATTTGGATTCCTATCTCGCCAAAGGCGGCATCATCCTGAATGAGAACAGTGCGTCCTTCGAAGAGATCTTCGCAGGCAAGTTCCAAGTCGTCGGGAAGAAAGAAGTCGAGGCGACCGTGACCAGTGCGGAAGCGACCGCCATCCTCAATGAAACGTTGAAGGAAGGCAGTGTGTTCAAAAACATCCGCATCAAGTTCGTGGGTGAAAACAAAGTGCAGGCGTCGGCGACGATCACCGACGATTTCTCCCAGATCTACACCTTGGTTCCGGAAGCGCAGAAATATGACGGCTACTTAAGTACGATTAAAGGGAAATCCGTTTTCATCGGGGCGACATTGACTTTAGGTACCGATGCGTTGTTCGAAGCCAAGATCGAATCGCTTTCCGTGGGGAGTCTGCCTTTACCGGTCGACCAGGCCAATGACTACGGGACGATGTTGGGGACGGCGCTGAACCAAAAACTATCCAGCATCCCGAATTTCGAAGTCGAAAGCTTCAAGATCGATGCCGAAGGACTTCACTTTAAAGGGACCATTCCGCAAGAAGTCCGTTCGGTCGTGAATTGATCAGACGCTTCAAGGCGATCCGGTCGGTTTTCTTCATTTCGTTCTTCGGCAGTTCATGAATCAAGAGAATTCTTTTCGGTCGATACCACCGGTCCAACGTTTCCAACGGGCCGGTGATTTCTTTTTTCAGGTCGCCCGCTTTCATCGTCTCGTCGGCACTCACGATCAGACACAGTCGTCCTTCCTCGTCTTGTAGCGCGATCGCCTCCTTGATGAAGGGAAGCGAGAGCACCGTGTCTTCGATTTCGTGGGGATCCACGAAATATCCGTTGATCTTCAGTAAATGATCTTTTCGATAAAGAACGATGAGATTCCCTTTCCCGTCGATTTTCCCGATATCCGCACTGCGATAGAATTTCTTTCCCTCGACCATCCAAAAGGGGTCGGTATCTGTTTCGCATTCATATCCTTCCATGAGGATCGGTCCACTGATCAAGATTTCACCGGGTTGATCGGTGGCGCAGCGGTTTCCCGGTTCATCCACCACGATGATTTCGTTCCCTTCAAACGCCTTGCCGCATCCGTCCGACTTCCCATCCGACACGCAGACGGCGGTCAAGGTTTCCGTACATCCGTAGCCGACTTGGACGACGGCATGGCTCTTTCCTTTTCGTAATAGTTCGTTGAATTCATCGATAAGTTTCCTTGGGGTCGCCTCGCCGCCGCAGAACACATTCTTCACAAACGAGAGATCCGCCGTATGCATCCGCGGATCATTTAGAAACAAGCGGAGGAGTTGGGGGACGGCGGCGACGTAGGTCGGTTTTTCCTTGAGGAATTCAGGCACGATCGTATGGCGCGCGAGACGCGGAACCAGGATGCATCGCCCACCCAAGGCAAGGACGGTGTGCATCGAGATGCCTAATCCGAAACCATGGAAAAACGGAAGGATCGCGAACATCGAGTCTTGGGTCGGGACGGGGTCGATGATCGTCGACAGTTGGTCGCAGAGGGCGTCCAAGGTGTCATGACGCAAGCGGATCCCTTTATTGAGACCTTGCGTCCCGCTTGAGAATAGAATGAACTCTTGCGGATCGTCCATTCTTTCCAAGGATCCTTGCGGGGCTTGGTAACGATACCGCGTCGTCGTCAGGGAAGGACGAAACGAAAGGAAGGAATGAAAAAAGCGGATCGATTTCGGTAAGGCGTCTTTTCCATCCACAAGCGCGATCCGTTTTCCATGGAGCGCGTTTCGATACTTCGGATAAAGAATGTCCGTCATGATGACCAGGTCGATGCGGGATTGATCGCAAAGCAGCCGCATCTTCGAACCGACCGTCAAGGGATGGATCATCACCGCGACCGCCCCGATGCTTTCACAGGCATAGAAAAAAGCCGGGAAGTGCGGAAGGTTCGGCAAGATCAACGCGACCCGGTCGTGTTCCTTGATGCCCGAATCGCGCAGGAAAAGGGCGGCGGAATGGATTTGCTTCCCCAATTCTTCATATGTGATCTGTCGGTCGTTGCAGGTCAGCGCAACCGCCTTCGGATAGCGTTCGACCATCGACAAGACTCTGTTGACCGCGATCATCGTGGATTCTCCAACAAATCCCTGAAAAAAGCCAAGGCTTTGAAAAGTTGTTGACCTTCGGAAATCCGTTCATCGATCGTAAAGGTGACGTTCACTTTGCCTTGATCATCGAGCCGTCCCAAGGTGATGAAGAGGGAAGAAGTCCCCCATTCATAGAGATGATGGAACACGGCGTCCCCCTCGACGCTCCCCAGATTGGCGATGACCAAGGAGGTATGCAACGGATCCGCATGGATCAAAGAAGCGGGGAGAAACCCCAGACGATCGATAAACGAAGCCAGCGATAGACCGATGCGAAACAAGGGCGTCGGAAGCCGGTCCAAGGTCTGGATCAGTTGCTTGAACCCCAGTTCTTTCTCATTGCGAACCGATGTAATCCGACGATCCATCTTCTCCTGTATTTCAAGTGCGGTTTGATTCTCCTCAAGTTCGATCTTCACCAAGGAGATCGAACCTTCCTTGCTTACATCCTTCTTCATGACCGTGGACACCGACATCGTCGTGTGGCGGTATTTTCTCCCCCCCAACATGAAATCATTGAGGAAAGGATAGCGAAGCACGGTCTCTTTGCAGACATAGAGTACATATGAAAAGAAACGCAAGCGATGCTCGCGTAGGTATCTGACCAACGTCTCGCTCTGGATCTCCAAGGCATAGTAGACGCAGGCGCTTTGACGGGTCGGGAGGATCGCGGCTTCCACCTTTTGGTAGGCTGCTTGCTTCAATGGGATACGGTCGGGGTTTCGCATGGGATTCTCCTTTGAGTCAAAGGTAACATAAAGAAACCGGAGCGACAAGTCAAAAAGAAATCCCCTTGCGGGGATTTGAGAGCGATCGTTACTCGACGGTGACCGACTTGGCAAGGTTGCGGGGTTTATCCACGTCGCATCCACGCAAGACGGAAGAGTAGTAGGCGAACAATTGCATCGGAACGATGCTTAGGAAAGGCATCAGTTCGTTGCGCACATCCGGAAGGGTGAAGACCATGTCGGCCACATCCTGGATGTAGGGCGCGTTTTCCCTGCAGATCAGCAGGACTTTCGCCCCCCTCGCTTTGACTTCCTTGATGTTGGAGATCATCTTTTCATAAAGGTCGTCCTGGGTCGCCAAGGCGATGACGGGGAAGTCCTTCGTGATGAGGGAGATGGTGCCGTGTTTCAATTCGCCGGCCGGATAGGCTTCCGAATGAACATAGCTGATTTCCTTCAGCTTCAGCGAACTTTCAAGGGATAAGGAGTAATCCAACCCCCGTCCCAAGTAAAGAAGGTTGTGTGAGTTTTGGAGTTTGGAGGCGAAGAGCTTACAGTCGCCATGGTGTTCCAGGACGTGTTGCACCAACGCGGGGATTTTCAAGAAATCCTCAAGCAATCCCTGGCGGTCTTCTTCGCTGCGCGATTGACGCAGTTCGGCGAGTTTCAGGGCTAACAGGAAGAACACGGCCATTTGGACGAAAAACGCCTTCGTGGAAGCGACGGCGATCTCCAATCCCGCCCAGGTATAGAGGACATAGTCCGCTTCGCGTGCGATCGACGAACCGACGACATTGACGATCGCCAACGTCGGGACGTTGTTGCGCTTGGCTAAGCGAAGCGCGGCCAAAGTATCCGCGGTCTCGCCGGATTGGGAGACGATGACGACGAGGTCGCCGGGGAGGAAGACCGGGTCGCGATATCTGAACTCGGAGGCGACATCCACATCCACGGGGACGCGCGCCATCTTTTCGATCAAGGACTTGCCGACCATCGCCGCATGCATCGCGGTTCCGCAGGCGACCATCGTAATGCGTACGACACCTTTTAACATCTCGTCGCTGATCCCTTCGGCTTCAAAAGAAACGTTCTTGTCGATAAGACGCGGCGATACGGTCTGACTGAAGGATTTGGGTTGTTCATGGATTTCCTTCAGCATGAAATGCGGATAACCGCCCTTTTCAGCCGTTTGTTCATCCCAATGGGCATGTTGGATTTCCTTGGTGATCACTTCCAAGTCCAAATCCAGGATTTGGACGGAGTCTTTCTTCACGATCGCGATCTCGTTCTCTTCCAATAAAATGTAGTCGCGTGTGTACTTTAGGATCGCCGTCATATCCGAGGCGACGAAATTCATGTCCTTGCCTAAACCGATGATCAAAGGACTGTCCTTTCGGATGGCATACAGTTCATCGGGGAATCCCGCGAACATCATTCCGACCGCGAACGACCCCCGGATCTTTTCCAAGACTTTCTTGATGGCTTCAAGCGGCGTCCCCTTTTGGACGAAGTAATAATCGACCAGCTTCGCCAAGGCTTCCGTATCCGTCTGGGTTTCAAAGGTATATCCTTTGCGAATCATTCTTTCTTTGATCGGAATGTAGTTTTCGATGATTCCGTTGTGGACGATGGAAATCCGATGGTTCCCATGAGGATGCGAATTGACGTCCGAAGGTTCCCCGTGGGTCGCCCAACGGGTATGCCCGATCCCGACGCTCGCCAAGGGCAAGGGATGTTCATCCAACTTCTTCTGTATTTCATCGATCCGACCTTTCGTCTTCACGGTTTGAATCTTGCCTTCCAAAAACACGGATAAACCAACCGAATCATACCCTCGGTATTCGAGTTTGCGTAAACCCGTAATTAAAACTTCGGTCGCATTGGGAGACCCCACGACGCCGACAATTCCACACATAGTGATTATTTCCTTTCAAATGCGCGGTTCGATGAAGAATTTGTCTGCTTTGTCCTTCATCTCTCGACAACCGCTTGCCGAAGAGGCATCCGCCGAGTCTTTCGATACTCCTCTTTCCTCGTCACTGTCACCAGCCGGGCGCTTTAATTACTTCAACTACCGATCTTTTGCCGTCTCACCTCCATGACGTGTATTATGATACCATAGTTCAACTTGTCTGAATACCACGTATCGGCGGGAACGGTATCGTTTTTCGCGAAAAATGCGAATATTTACACTGTTAAATTTCGAAAGCGTATAGTATAATGGTAAAGCAAATCGGGACGTAGCACAGCTTGGTAGTGCACTACCTTGGGGTGGTAGGGGTCGCGCGTTCAAATCGCGTCGTTCCGACCAATTTGCGGCCGTAGCTCAGTTGGATAGAGCGAGCGCCTCCTAAGCGCTAGGTCGACGGTTCAACTCCGTCCGGTCGCGCCAGAAGTACCCTCTTGTTTAAAGCCCCGTGCACCAGTGGCGGAATCGGCAGACGCGCACGTTTGAGGGGCGTGTGGTTATACCGTGTGGGTTCAAGTCCCATCTGGTGCACCAATTATTTAAGAAATCGCTGTTGCGATATGCGTGAAACCCTTTATTTAGAGGGTTTTTTGTTATTTTGACTTAATTCATGGATGTCCTTCGAACTGGAGTGCTACGAGAATATAAGAGACCCTGAAGGAACGTATTCCCTAAAAACGGACAGTAGTAAAAAAGCACTAACCGAATTGTAATTGGTTAGTGTTTTTGATTTACTGAACGAGGAGGTTCTATGCGCAAAACAATCAAACACAAAGTTTAT
>JAHFCO010000007.1 GCA_023249475.1 Bacillota bacterium
AGCAAAACAGTTAAAAAAACCGATCTACGATGTTACCATGGTCGTACTCGATATCCCGCGCGAGATCCTGGACGAACGCATCCAGCGACGCGTCCAAACCATGATCGAAAACGGATTGGAAGAAGAAGTGCGTCGTTGTTTCGAGTATCCCAAAACCCGGGAGTACCAAAGCTTCCAGGGGATCGGATACAAAGAATGGAAAGAATACCTTGAAAACAAGGCGACGCTTTCCCAAACGATCGAAGCCATCGTCATCCATACCCGTCAGTTCGCGAAACGTCAGATCACCTGGTTCAAACACCAGTGCGATGCGACCTGGGTGAATGTGTTGGATCCGCTCGCCCTGGACCAACTCGAAAAAGAGATTCTTACCTGGGCGACACAGGAGGAAACACAATGAAGAAAATCGTACTTGCCGGAGGTTGTTTCTGGGGGGTCGAAGAGTATTTCAGACGACTTAAGGGAACCCACGAAACACGTGTCGGATACGCCCAAGGATTCCATGAGAACCCTACCTATCAGGAAGTCTGTTCAGGCTTCACCAAACATGCGGAAGTCGTCGAAGTGACCTATGATGAATCCGTTCTGACACTGAACAAAATCATCGACCATCTCTTCCGGATCATCGATCCGACCTCCCTCAACAAGCAAGGCGGCGACGTCGGGACGCAATACCGGGTCGGTGCCTATCCGGAGTCGGAAGATGAACTCAAACTGATCCGCGAGGAAGTGGATGCCCGTCAAAAAGACTATCGTAAACCCTTGGTGTTCGAAGTCGAGAAGCTGAAAACCTTCTGGACCGCCGAACAATACCATCAGGAATACCTGGTGAAAAACCCGGGTGGATACTGCCATGTGGACTTCCGTAAGATCAAACCCGAGGAATTGAAGGAAAAGTACCGTAAATAAGCATGATTCATCGAATATGAACGGATTCTCAGAAATATAATAAAGATATGCATGAATGAATTAAAAAGGATGACCTGGTCATCCTTTTTCGTGGATACTGAATTCCGTTGCGATCCCTTGCGTACTGTCCGGCCCGACCCAGAGGGCGAATTTACCCGGTTCGACGACGAAGTTCATCTTGGAATCCCAATAGCCGAACCGTTTCGCCGGGATCTTGAACTCGACCGTAACCGTCGACCCGGCCTTCACAAGCACCTTCTCAAACGCGCAAAGTTCCTTGACGGGTCGCGTCACCCGGGCGACCAGGTCGCGATAGTAAACTTGAACGATCTCCTTGCCATCGACATCCGATGTGTTCACGACGTCGACGCTGAGTTCCAACACATCGTGTTGCGAGATCGAGGCGTTCTTCAGTTTCAAGTTCGAGACATCGAACGTACTATAGCTTAGGCCGAAACCGAACGGAAACAAAGGTTCGTCATCCATGTCGTTGTATTTCTTGAAGAGGGGGCGACCCGTGTTTTTGTGATTATAGTACAAAGGGATCTGACCGATGGTTTTCGGGAAGGTCGCGATGAGTTTCCCGCTCGGATTGACACGTCCCATCAAGATGTCGACGATCGCCTCTCCGCAACGCATCCCCGGATGCCAGACACACAGGAGGGCATCGGACAGTGCGACGGTTTCAGGGATCGCCAGGCTTCGACCGGTGAAGAGCAGGGTGACGATGGGTTTGCCCGTGGACGCCAACGCTTCCAGTAATTCAAGTTGCGCTCCCGGCAGGTTCAAGAACGCCCGGTTGTTGTTCTCGCCGCTCAGGAAGAAAGGTTCGCCCAAGGCAAGGACGACCAGATCGGATGCTTTCGCCAACGCAACGGCTTCTTCGAGATGCTTCTTTTCGGGATCGATCGCATCGCACCCTTTGTGGTGGGTGAAGCGTAAGCCTTCCTGAAGGAAAGCGTCTTTGATCGAACTGACCCATTTCGCGCTCGCCTGTCTCCCCCAACTCCCGATGGGGGTATGGTGATCATCCGCGAACGGACCGATGAGTGCGATCTTCCCGGGGTTTTTGAGAGGTAAGACCCGGTCGTTTTTCAGAAGGACAAGGGATTCATGCGCCATCTCCAAGGCCGCATGGCGCATTTCGGGATTCAACGTGACGCTCTCAGCCAACGCTTCATCGGTATAGGGATGGTCGAACAAACCGAGTTCTTCTTTTACGGAAAGGATCCGGAACACGGCGTCGTCGATCAAGGGGATCAACTCCGGCTTCTCTTTCGCAAGGGTTGGAAGATGATCCAGGTAGACACCGGAATGCATATCCATGTCCACCCCGGCGCGTAGGGCGACTTCAGCGATGTCCCTCGCATTGTCGGCGAGTCCGTGGGGAATCATTTCCTCGATCGACCCCCAATCGCTGACGACGAACCCCTTGAATCCAAGTTCGCCTTTTAAGATCGTACGAAGCGTATAAGGGTTGCCGGTTCCGGGTAAAGCCAATATATCGTTGAACGAACTCATGAACGTCAATACGCCCTCGTCTGCAGCCGCCGCAAAGGGTGGTAGATAGGTCGTACGCAAGGAATGTTCGGAAATCTCGGAAGTGTTATAATCCCTTCCACCCTCGACACCCCCGTAACCGATATAGTGCTTGGCACAGGCGGCGACGATCGGATACCCGTTCCCGTCGGGGGATTGATAGCCGCGAACCCTTGCTCTGGCGATTTGCGAGCCAAGAAAGGGATCCTCCCCCGATCCTTCCGCGATCCGTCCCCAACGGGGATCCCGTGCGATGTCGACCATCGGGCTGAAGTTCCAACGAACGCCATAGGCCCGGGCTTCGACGACCGACAGGCGGGCCGTCTTTTCGATCAATTCTAGATTCCAACTGCAGGCTTCCGCCAACGGGATGGGAAACATCGTGATGTGTCCATGGATTACGTCATGTCCGAAAAGGACGGGGATTTTCAACCTCGACTCCTCCATCGCGATCCGTTGGATCTCGTTGGCGGTCTTCGCATCCAATACATTCAGGAAAGAGCCGATCTTCCCTTCTTTCAGTAGTTGCTTCTCCTTATTCTTATATCTCCCAAACTGGACCATCTGTCCGACTTTCTCGTCCAGTGTCATTTCCGCCATCAGTCGGTTGATGCGCTCGTATTTCTCGTTCATGGGTTCCCCCTTGGACCTTTTTGGTCCTTCCTTATCATTTTAACAAATCCATCCCAAAGATAAAGAAGGAACGAAAACGATTTCATTCATTCGGTGTCCTACGACGCGCTTACTTGTTCGATCTTCTTGGGAAAGTGCGATCCGATGCATAAAAGAGAAGACAGGAGGTGGAAGGATGCTTGAAGTCAAAGGAATGTCGAAAGCGTATGGGAAACAGAAAGCGTTATGTGACTGCGGGTTTACGGTGCAAAAGCATGAGATTCTCGGCGTGTGCGGAGAGAATGGAAGCGGGAAAACGACGTTGTTTCGCTGTTTGATGGGGTTGATCACGATGGATGAAGGGGAGATCCGGGTCGGGGGGAAGAAGATCGACGAAGGGGTACGATCGGGTTTCGGCTATCTGCCTGAACAAAGAAGTTTGTATACCGATTTGTCCATCGAGGACACCTTGGTCCATTACGGGAGACTGAGAAACATGGAACACGATGCGATCGACCGAAGGATCCGGGAACTCTATGCATCGTTTGATTTTACGATCGCATTGAAGACGAAAGTCGGGAGCCTCTCCAAAGGGAACCAACAGAAAGTACAGTTCATGGCCTGCCTGATCCATGATCCCCAGATCGTCATCTTGGACGAGCCGTTCACGGGATTGGACTATGTGAATCTGGAAAAGACCCAATCCTTTTTGATGGAATTGGCGCGAAAAGGAAAATGCATTTTGATCTCAAGCCATCAGTACGATGAACTCGATGCGATCTGCAATTCACTATTGATCCTGAAGGAAGGGAAGACGATGGACTACGGGAACCTGGATCGGATGAAAAACGAGGTCGGGAGATGCACGGTCAAGGTCAATTCGCACGTTCCGGTCCTGCAGCACCTTAAAGAGGATGAGACGGTCGAAATCGTCGGGAATGCCACGATCATCCAGACCCAGACGCCGCAACGGGCGAAAAAACTGATGAATCTTTTGGCGAAAGACGAAGCGATCCGCGATCTTGCGATGGAACGGATCAAAGTCAAGGAACTGATTCGATTGCGGTGCACACCATGATCGAATTGATTTCGTTTGGATTGAAACGACGTTTCTTGAATAAGACGTTCCTCATCTCCCAATTGTTGTTGATCACCTTACTCGCCTGCCTGATGAACGCGGATCGGATCGCACTCTATTTCGGATTCACCCCACCGGGATATCTTCCGCTTTCATGGATGGACGATGCAAGCGAGGTCGATGAAGCGTTTGCGAACGCCTATGGATTCACCCTTCAAGAAGAGGCGACGTTGAACGTGGTGAAAAGCATCGGGGGATACGAGGTCCGAAACGCGGCGCAACTCGACGCGATGCATCGGCTCCAACTTCAAGCCTACCTCACGACCCTCGGTAAAAACGAGTTTCTGGCGATCCGCAACCCCAGCGTCGCCGAATTGATCCAAGAGTACGAATCCGTCGAGATCCGGTTCGATACACCGATGGAAATCCGGGCGGTCGGAAAGGAAAGCTTCGTCTTCATGATTCTGACCGCGGTCTATTTCATGGTTCTCAACTTCGCCGCGATGACCAGCAACGAAGTGGTCGCCGAGAAGTCGGCCAACGTGTTGGACATGGTGTTGAGCGCGACCGATGCGAAGTCGCATTACCGGGCGAAGTTGTTCGGTGGATGGTTGACCATGATCCTGCAGGGATGTTTCGCCTTGGGGACCTTGAGTGTTTTCGCGGTGTTACGCAACCAAAGCGACCTTGGGAAGGGTCTGTTGAGTTGGGCTTCCCAATTCGGCTTGGTCGAACGGGAAATCACCAGTTTCCGCGCGTTGTTTGAAATGTTGGATCTGGATTTTTCCTTCGGGATGACGATCGCGCTTTGCGTCTTCTTTTTACTGTGCGGGATGGCGATCCTCCAGATCCTCATGACCGTGATCGCGACCAGACTCAAAAGTGCCGAAGAAGCGTCAATCCTGCAAGGTCCTGTCTACATCTTTCTTCTCATCCTCTATTATGTCGCGCTGTCCCAGAACACGATCCCTCGTCTTTCGCAGGGTTTCGGAAAGATCGCCTCCTTTGTTCCGGTCACTTCCATGCTCTTCATGCCGATGAGGCTGCTCTCGTTGAAACTCGGGATCGGGGAGATCCTCTTCTCCGGACTCTTCGCCATTTCGAGTGCGGCGACGCTATTGTTTGTAGGTCAAAGGATCTATGAGAAAGGCATTCGCCATGAAAAAGTATTCAAAATCTATCTTGTGAAAAATAAAGCAAAATGAGTAATAGTTTTGGTCGACTTTGCGAAAAATGGCGAAAAACGTAACGAAAGTGAAAGTATTAACATAAAACACGTTGACGGTCAAGTCGGGCATTGTTTATAATCATGCGTGTAAAGGAGGAATTTAGAATGAAAAAATTAGTCTTCTTACTTGCTGCCGCAGTATTGGTTCTTTCTTCGTTGACGGGTTGTGCCGCTCCGAAAGTTTACAAATTAGGTACCGCGAGCTTCACCGAAGTTTCCAGCCGTGCCGCCACCGCCGAGGTCGCCGGTCGTGTACAATTCACCACGATCTACGCCACCGTATTGCTTGACAAAGCTGACAAAATCGTATGGGTTTCGATCGACTCCGCTCAAAACAACGGAACCTTCGACACCTTAGGTGCGATCGTTAAAGCCGAAGCCGCTCCGACCAAAAAGGAAAAAGGCGACGCTTATGGAATGAAGGCAAAATCTGCCATCGGTAAAGAATGGTACGAACAAATCGCCGCCCTCGAAGAATACTTCGTCGGCAAGACGGTTGCTGAAATCTTGGCCATGCCGTTGACCGATGAAGCCCCCGATGATCTGAAGACTTCCGTAACCATCGGTATCACCGGTTACCAAGAAGCCGTTAAGAAAGCCGCCGAAAACGCGGTTGAAGTCAAAGGTCTTAAGTCTGTCAGCTCCACTTCCGTTACGACCGTTTCCAGCCGTGCCGCGACAGCTGAAGTTGCCGGACGCGTTCAAACGAACGTCATCTTCGCAGGTGTTGCTTTCGACAAAGATGGTAAAGTATTGGCGCTCTCGATCGATACCGCTCAAAACAACGGAACCTTCGACACTGCCGGTGTCATCGTAAAAGCAGAAGTATCTGGAACCAAGAAGGAAAAAGGCGACGAATACGGCATGAAGGCGAAATCCGCCATCGGTAAAGAATGGTATGAACAAATGGCTGCCCTTGAAGAATTCTTCATCGGCAAGACCGTTGCTGATATCATGGCGATGCCGTTGACCGACGAAGCTCCTGATGATCTGAAGACTTCCGTAACCATCGGAATCACTGACTATCAAGCCGTCGTCGAAAAAGCATTCGAAGCCAAAGTCGAAATCAAGTAGTTCTCGACACAATGTCAAAATCAAAAGAGCCTTCGGGCTCTTTTGTTATTTCTCTTTCTTCAGTTTCGCCAAGTCCACTCTTCGCTTCGTCTTCCTTAACTCTTCAAGGTTGGCCGCGAGTTGCTTTTCATATGTACTGTTGGTGTTGGGTTGATAGAAACGCAGGTTCTTCACCGCATTGGGAAGGTATTGGATCTTGTGCCATAAATCCGGACGATCGTAGGGATACTTGTCTTCTTCCTTCATCCCGACCGGGGTCAGTCTCAAATAGTCCGGGACGGGATAGGCGTGGTCTTCCAGTTCGGCGATGGCCGCATGGATGGCCAAGCATCCGCTCTTGGATTTCGGCGACAATGCGAGGTCGATGACGGCGGTTCCGAGGATGATCGAAGCTTCGGGGAAACCGACACGTTTGGCGGCGTCGATCGCGTTGATCGTCCGTGCGACGGCGGCCGGGTTGGCCAAGCCGATGTCTTCATAGGCCGTCACAAGCAATCGTCTCTCGATCGAATCCATGTCGTCCGCCAGGATCAAACGAGCCAAATAATAGAGGGATGCATCGGGGTCGCTGCCTCGTATCGATTTCTGAAACGCACTCAGCGCGTCGTAATGGTCGTCCGCATCGTGGTCCATCGCAAGATTCGCTTGCCGGGTATACTGATTTACGTCTTCACGCGTGATCTGCTTGCCCGGGAGCGCGATGGCGAGGATCTCCAGGAGATTGTAGGCATAACGGATATCCCCGTTACTGAGGTCGCAAATCGTTTTGACAGCCTCTTCGTTCAGTGAACATCCGCCCAGTTGCGAGTCCGGATGATTCAAGGCGCGATCCAAGGCTTTACGCATGTCCTGCTCTTCGATCCGTTTGAATTCCAACAACTGACATCTGGAGCGAACCGCGGGGTTGATGGAGAAGTACGGATTGGACGTCGTCGCCCCGATCATGATGATGGTGCCGTCTTCGATATGGGGAAGCAGCAGATCCTGTTTATCCTTATTCAACCGATGGACCTCGTCCACGATGACGACCATCGATCCGTAAAGCTTCGCTTCCGCGAAGATCGTATCCAATTCCTTCTTGTTTCCGGTCACCGCATTGAACTTCCTTAGCGGTAGCGTCAACTCGTTGGCCATCACGGAAGCGACGGTGGTTTTACCCGTCCCCGGCGGCCCGAAGAAGATCATCGAAAACAAACGCTTCTCTTCGACACATCGACGTAAAAGCGCGCCTTGGGAAACCAAGTGCGATTGTCCCAGGACATCGTCCAGTTTGGTGGGACGAATACGGAAAGCCAGGGGTTGTTTCATCGAATCACCTCCTTTCTATTCTAACATTACTGAAAAGATAGTAAAATGAAAGAAGAGGTGATCCTATGCGTGCAATCCTACAAAGAGTTTCCCAAGCCAACGTGACAGTGGACGACAACGTCGTCGGATCGATCGGACATGGGCTGGTCGTCTATGTCGGGGTCCATCTGGACGATACGGTCGAGGATGCGAAGAAACTTGCCTATAAGATCGCCCATGCCCGGGTCTTTGAAGACGACCAGGGCAAAATGAACCTGAGCGTGATCGATGTGAACGGAGCGGTGCTCTCGATTTCCCAATTCACATTGTACGGGGAGACGAAGAAGGGGCATCGTCCTTCCTATGATAAGGCCGCACGGCCGGAGCCTGCGAATCTGCTTTATGAGGCATTCAATACGGAGCTACGTGAACGCGTCCCGGTGCAGACCGGACTGTTTCAAGCCCATATGATCATCGACCAAACCAACGACGGTCCCGTGACCCTCGTGTATGAAACAAGGGAGGCAAACCTATGACTGAATTGATGGATGGAAGATTGACCGCGAAGAAAGTCGAAGATGATTTGAAGATCAAGATCGGGTTACTGAAGGAAAGAGGGAAGCGGACGCCCCAGTTGACCGTCGTGTTGGTCGGTGACCATCCGGCGTCGCTAAGTTACGTTGCCGGAAAAGACAAAGCGTGCCAGCGCATCGGGATGAATTCCGAAGTGTTGCGTCTGCCCCGCACCATTTCCCAAACCGAACTCATCAAAGTGGTCCAACGCTTGAATGACGATTCCCAAGTCGACGGAATTCTGGTACAATTACCCCTGCCTGCCGAATTGGATCCGCAGGAAGTCGTACGCGCCATCGATCCTTCCAAGGACGTGGACGGCTTGCATCCGATCAACGTCGGACTCATGCACATGCAACTCAAGGGCTTTGAACCTTGTACGCCCAGAGGCATCCTGAGACTGTTGGACGAATACCAGATCCCTTTACAGGGAAAAGATATCGTCGTCATCGGAAGAAGCAACCTGGTCGGCCGTCCGGTCGCGCAATTGTTGTTGAACCGCAATGCGACCGTCACCGTCTGCCATTCCAAAACCGCGGATCTGCAACGCTATACCCGCGCGGCGGATGTCGTCGTGGTCGCCATCGGCCGTCCTCATTTCCTGCGTAAGGAACATGTCTCTTCCAAGTGCGTCGTCATCGACGTCGGCATCAACCGGCTTGAAAACGGGAAATTGACGGGGGACGCGGATTTCGACGCCCTCAACGGGTATGTTTCCCACATCACCCCGGTACCGGGCGGCGTGGGTCCGATGACCATCGCCATGTTGCTGGAAAACACGATGGACGCCTACTATGCACATGAAGCCCTGCGGGAGGTCTAAATGGAATACGATTTAAACGACATCGTCGAAATGAAAAAAGAACATCCCTGCCATAAATCCAAACAGTGGCGGATCATCCGCATGGGTGCCGACATCAAGATCAAATGTCTTGGGTGCGGGGCTGCGATCATGTTCGACCGAAGCGAATTCGAAAAGAAACTGAAAAAGGTGGTCGAACACCACCCGAAAACGGAATAACGCCTTGAAAGGAGTTTCACTATGCCCTTAACCGCCGGAATCGTCGGCTTACCGAACGTCGGTAAATCGACCTTATTCAACGCGATCACCCAATCCCAGGTCGAAGCCGCCAACTACCCCTTCGCCACCATCAACCCCAACGTCGGGGTGGTCGAAGTCCCCGACCATCGGGTCGATACCTTGCACGAGATATTCAACAGTAAGAAAACCATCCACACCACCTTCGAGTTCACCGACATCGCAGGCTTGGTGAAGGGGGCGAGTAAAGGCGAAGGACTGGGCAACCAATTCCTTTCGCATATCCGCGAAGTCGACGCGATCGTCCATGTCGTCCGCTGTTTCGACGACAATGAGATCACCCACGTCGAAGGGACCATCGATCCCTTACGCGACATCGAAATCATCAACCTCGAACTGATCCTGGCGGATGCGGCGAGCGTGGAGAACCGACTGAATAAAGTGGAACGCAAGGCCGCCCAGAAAGATAAAGACGCCGTCTTGGAGTTCACTGTCCTGAAGCGTGTCTATGATGCGCTGATGGCGGGGAGATCCGCCCGTTCCGTCGAGATGGCGAGCGACGAAGCCTTGGTCGTCAAGGGATACAACCTGTTGACCGCCAAACCGGTCATCTATGTCGCGAACATGTCCGAGGAAGAAATCGGGAATCCGGAAACCAACGCCTATTACCAGATCGTGAAGAAGTTCGCCGCGGGCGAAAGCAACGAAGTCATCCCCATCTGCGCGAAGATCGAAGAAGAACTTGCGATGTTGGAGGCGGATGAGAAGAAAGAATTCCTCAACGACCTCGGGATTCAAGAGAGCGGGTTGGACCGCATCATCAAAACCACCTATCACTTGCTTGGACTCTCCACCTTCCTGACCGCAGGGGTCCAGGAAGTCCGTGCCTGGACCTTCATCAAGGGCATGAAAGCCCCCGAGTGCGCCGGTGTCATCCACACCGACTTCCAAAAAGGGTTCATCCGTGCTGAAACCTACGCCTATGACGATCTGATCGCCCTCGGGAGCGAACAAGCCGTGAAAGACGCCGGGAAACTGCGTTTGGAAGGAAAAGAATATCAAGTTCAAGACGGGGACGTCCTGCATTTCCGATTCAACGTCTAATTATGCTATAATAAGGGTATCAGAAGAGGAGGACAGATCATGAAACTCATTCTCGCGATCGTTTCCAACGACGATGCCCATAGCGTCATCAACGCCCTAAACAAAGCGGATTTCATCGTCACGCGTTTGTCTACGACCGGCGGTTTCCTGCGTGCGGGGAATACGACCTTGATCATCGGTACCGAAAACGAACAAGTCGAACACTGCATCGAGGTCATCGGCGAAGAAAGCAAACGCCGCACCGAGATCGTCCCTTCGACCGCTTCCTACGACATCGGACGATACGCATCCTTCCCGATCGAAGTCCAAGTCGGGGGCGCGACGGTCTTCGTACTGGATGTCGAACAATTCCATAAACTCTAATATGTAAGCAAAAGCGACCTTGAAGTGTAAGGTCGCTTTTCTTTAGGGATGGGGATATTCCAATTCGACGATGTCCGGATTGACCGCCGTGGTCGCATCCGAGGTTTTCCGAGCGCATTTGATGCCGAAGGAGAGACTGAGTTCGATGGATAAACCGTTGGCCATCGCGTGCATGAAGCCGGCCACCAAGGCGTCGCCCATGCCGATGTCGTTGCCCCAACCCAACACCGGGGCGTCGATGTAGGTCGATTTCCCGTAGTAGTCGAAGCGTAGCCCGTCCTGATCCATGGTGACGCATGTCAGAGGGATCGACGACGAACTCTTGAAGAAGCTGAAGATCGAGTCCGAGGAACGCAACACCTCGTGTTTGTTGGCGAAGACGGCGAAGAAGGAAGATTGAAGTTCGGCCGGGGGAAGGAAACCCAATGCGATCCATTTCACCTTCGGGGTGCGTTGGATCAAGGTCGCAAGGAATTGCGGGTCGTCCTGGTCGGTGATGCCGATCTCCTGTCCCTCCAATAGAAAGGTGGGGAAGAGGTCGCCACGGTTGAAAAAGAAATCATCGGTGATGGTGGACGCCATCATCGATTTCTTATTGGAGATCAGTTGATAAAAATGAGGGGTCGGGGCGTTGACGATCGTACTGTGCACCTGGATGCCCAAGGTCTCCGTACGCGTGATCAAGTCCAACGCTTCGCTGTCGTTGCCGAATTTCGCCCAAAAGAAAACCTTGTTTCCAAACAACGCCAGATTATGGGCGATGTTGCGGACGGCTCCGCCGTCGGCGGGGTAACGCGTGCTTTTCGTACATCTTCCGATCTCAAAGGGAGTCGGCGAGAGAAGTACCGTATCGATCATGGCTGTGCCGATCGCGATAAACAATCCCATGCAATCACCTCGGACATTATCATACCATACTTAACCAATCGGATTGCACACTCAATGTTGAAATCGGGGAAGTCATGACGAATTTGCGTTGCGTCACGGGGTGAGGTGTGGTAAACTATGTTGTGAAAAAAATCTCATTATGAGGATGGAGGGTCGCCATGACGATCGAAATCTGTATCGGTAGTTCGTGCTATGTGAAGGGGTCGGATAAAATCGTGCTCCTGGTCAAGGAAATCCTGGTGAAACGCGGTTTGGACGCGAAAGTCGAACTGAAGGGTTCGTTCTGTATGAACGCTTGCACGCAAGGGATCGGAGTGAAGATCGACGGGAAGATGATCCGTCTGTTGGATCTTGACCTCGCCGAGAAACAACTCAACCTCGCCATCGACGAGGCCTTGTCATGAATCCGATTTCGCTTTTCGAAGCGAACTGTAAATCCTGCCACCATTGCGTACGGGCCTGCGTGACCAAGGCGATTTCCTTCGTCAACGGGAAACCGGAGATCGACGATGAAGAATGCATCCTGTGCGGGGCATGCTATACCGTCTGTCCCCACGATGCCAAACAAATCACCAGCGACCTGGCGCAAGTCCGCCAATGGATCCTCAACGGCGAGGAAGTCATCGCCAGTCTGGCCCCCAGTTATCCCGTGTTGAACGCGGATTTTTCCGCATGGAAGAAACGCCTGCTTGAAGTCGGATTCAGCGATGTCGTCGAGACGGCCCAAGGTGCGGCCTATGTTTCCTCGGAATACGTCCGACTCGGTGCCCACTATCCCGACCAAACCTTCATTTCGACCTGCTGTCCCGCGGTCGTGACCTATATCGAAACCCGCTATCCCCAATTGACTCATCTTCTAGCACCGACCTTATCCCCGATGGTGGTCTCCGGGAAACTGATCAAGCAGGACCATCCTGCGGCGAAAGTCGTCTTCATCTCCCCCTGCGTCGCCAAAATCAATGAGGCGTCAGAGTTCAGGTCGTTCATCGACGGGGTCGTCACGATGAGCGAACTCGACCAACTGGTCCGGATCTACGACGACCGTTATCCCCCAAACAACCCTGAAGTCTTTTCAGGCAGGATCGCACGCAGTTATCCAGCGTCCACGGGGATCCTGAAATCGATGCGCCCCTTCGTTTCCGACAACGTCGACCTGATGTGCGTGGAAGGGGTGGACCGGGTCAAGGAAGTCCTGGACGGACTTATGAACCATGAATTGCCCTCGACCTTCATCGAAATGAGCGCCTGCGTCGGGTCGTGCATCAACGGACCGATCCTGCGTCCCTATAAAGACCGTGAAATCGCGGCGATCCAGGCATTGCGTACGACCCGTGTCTTGGACAATCTTCCGATGGATCCCACATTGGTTGCGACGACCCACGTCGCCCATCCTTTAGTACAAAAGATCCACCTTGAATCCGACATCTTGTCCGTTCTTGAGAAACTCGGGAAAACCGATCCTTCAAAAGAACTGAATTGCGGAGCCTGCGGTTATCCGACCTGTCGCGAAAAAGCGGTGGCGGTGTTGGATAAGAAGGCCGACCCCTATCTCTGTCTACCGTTCGCGTTGGAGCGTGCCCAGTCGATGTCCAACGCGGTCATCCAGCACACCCCCAACGGAATCATCATCGTGGATGACGAAGCCCGCATCGTCGAAATCAACCCGGCCGCGCGTCAACTTTTGTCATGCGTCAATTTCCCCGTGGTCGGTTTCCCCTTGGAAGCCCTGCTTCCCGACCCCCAACTCAAACCCCTAGTGTTGGATCGTACGCAGGTCCATTACATCCAAAGCGACTACCCCCAGTACGGACGCACCTTCATGCATGCGACCGTGCCTTTACCCGAAGAACGCTGCACCTTGATCATCCTGATGGACCTTACCCAGGAAACCACGCGGGAAAAACACCTGAAACAAGTCCGTACCGATACCTTGCTTGTCACACAACAGGTCTTGGATGAACAGATGCGCACCGTGCAGGAAATCGCGAAACTATTGGGAGAGACCACGGCGAAAAGCAAGATCGCCCTGTCCCGCCTGAAAAAAAGCGTCGAGGAAGACCAATGATCGAAACACGCGTCAACGCGGCTTTTCGTTCGTTGACGAAAACCAAGGAAGAACTCTGCGGGGACGATGTCCAAATCCGCGTCGACGAAAAGAACTTCGTGTTGGTATTGGCGGATGGCTTGGGTAGCGGCGTCAAGGCGAACATCCTGGCGACTCTCTCCGCAACCATCATCAGCGAACTCTTGATTCAAGGCTTGGATCTCAGCGAAGCGGTCGCGACCTTGGTGGCGACCCTGCCTGAATGCGAAGAACGGCACATCGCCTATGCGACGTTCGCCGCCTTGATGATCGATGCGAAGGGGAAAGCGCAACTGGCCGAATTCGACCAACCCCAAAGCGTCCTCTTCCGAAATCGACGGGAACTTCCGATTCAGCGCACGTCCAGCCTCATCGAAGGGAAAACGATCTTCGAAGCCCGCTTCGACGTCCTTCCCGGGGATGTTTTACTCTGCTTCTCCGACGGCGTAGAACACGCAGGTCTAGGCCGTATCCTGAATTTCGGCTGGCAACGCAAGGAAATCGTGCGTGCCACGGAAGAAATCCTGATGAAAACCATGAATCCGATCCACCTCGCGGATCGCTTGATCGATCAAGTCGACTCCCTCTATCATTTCGAAGCGGGGGACGACGCGACCGTCGCCTTCGCCGTCGTGGAAGGGAACCAGGAAAGCGCGGTGCTTGTCGGTCCGCCCTCGGATCCGTCGCAGGACCATCGTTTAGTGTATGAATGGCTTTCCCGTCCGGGTGCGAAAATCGTCTGCGGCGGAACGACCGCGTCGATGGTCGCACGTGAACTCAATCTCGAACTGAAAATCGGTGAGATCCTCCCCGGGGCGACCTTGCCTCCGGCCGGATCCATCCACGGGGTCGACCTTGTGACCGAAGGCGTGTTGACGCTCAGTCGTACAAGAGATCTTCTTCGCCATGCCTCGTTGAATCAAAACGCCCTGCAGATCTTGTTGAACGACGACAGTCCGGACGCGGCGACCCGCTTGGCACGCAAACTCCTGGAAGGACCGGTCAAAGTACGGTTCATGCTGGGGCTGGCGGAAAACCCCGCACATAAGGCAGAAAAAGGGTTGCTGATCTCGCTCAACGCCAAACTCAACCTTGTCCGCGAGATTGCGGAAGAATTGAGAAAACAAAGGAAATTAGTAACTGTGGAGATGTATTGAACCGAGGCGACTCGGTTTTTACGTTATTTGAGCAGAAATACCCAAAAATCTGATGGGAATGAAAATCATTTCATGTAAACTTCATCTTTCGAAGAGGGAAATATGGTTAAATGAAAATACCCACGTTATCCCCAAGGAGTCCCATGAAAAGAAACATCCCCATTCTCGATGGCATCTTCGTTTTACTTGGCCTTGTGTTGATCTATATTATGAATTTCGTGAACCTCAATCGCCTGCCGATCGATCTTCCCGACGTTACCGTGTTGATCCTCTCTTGCGTCTACGTGGCGGGTTGGATGATCTTCGCGTTTGTGGCGGGTCGACGTCGCGGAAAGTTCGGATGGTATGAAATCACGTTTGTGTGGATCATCTTACCTGCCCTCCTGATCGGTTTCATGACGGTGCTGGCGAGTTTCCAAAGCATCACAAGCATCCTTTCCATGATCATGAACCTGCTATATGTGAATGTCCTACGTGGGCTCAACGACCTGACGACGTTTGGAATCGATCTGTTCGAGTACTTCAGCGATAAAGGATACCCCGTCATCCCTGCCATCCTCTGTCTGCTCTCCTACGGGGTCGGACGACTTTTCCCAAAACCTAGAAATCGTGCATGAGAACGGAGTTTCCGTTCTTTTTTCTTGCGTGGTATAATAGGCTTACATGAAAGAAGGGGAGTTATGCTGCGCATCGGACAATCGACGGATATCCATCCGCTTAAAATTGGAAGAGACATGGTTTTGGGCGGGGTTCCCATCGAGAGCGACCTGGGACCCGACGGACATTCGGATGCGGATGTACTGACGCATGCGATCGCGGAAGCGATGTTGGGGGCGTTGGCGCTGGGGGATTTGGGGAAACACTTTCCCGACACCGATCCCAGATACAAAGGCATCTCTTCGATCCTCCTTCTTCAAGAAGTCGTCATGAAAGTCGAAGCGTTGGGTTGGCATTTGGTCAACGTCGATAGTTTGGTTCTCTTGGAAGCACCGAAATTGGCGAAATACAACGATGCCATCCGGATCAGCCTTGCCAACGCCTTGCATGTCTCGACCGAACAAGTCAGCGTCAAGGCGACCCGGGGGGAGAAACTCGGGTTCATCGGACGAGGCGAAGGGATCGCGGCACAAGCCGTCGTTCTTCTTGAGAAGAACGGCTAAGGGGGTTCACCCATGTTTGGTAAACTGAACGAAGTCAAGGTATTACGGGATCCGATCCACGAATACATCCATATCGAATACCAGGTGATCTGGGATTGTTTGAATTCGCCCGAATTCCAACGTTTGCGTCGGATCCATCAACTCGGGGCGACCCATCAGGTCTATCATGCGGCCGAACATTCGCGCTTCTCCCATTCTTTGGGTGTCTATGAGATCGTTCGTCGCATGGTCAACGAAGTCGAAGGATTGAAGGACGCACTGAGCGAGGAAGAACAGATCGAAGTGATGTTGGCGGGGATGCTGCACGATATCGGGCATGGACCGTTCTCCCATTCCTTCGAATCCGTCCTGGAGTTCAACCATGAGAAGATGGGGGCGCTGATCCTCTTGGGTGAAAGCACGATCCATGACGTCTTGGTCTCTCATCATCCCGACCTCCCCAAACACATCGTCGACATCCTTCAACACAAACATTCAAACCCCATCCTCAACCAAGTGGTCAGCGGACAATTGGATGCCGACCGCATGGATTATCTCTTGCGCGATGCGTATTTCACAGGGACCAGTTACGGCACCTTCGACTTGGAACGCGTCCTGAGGACCTTGCGTCTTCATGACGATAAACTCGTCGTGAAAGAAAGCGGCGTCCATACGATCGAAGACTACATCATGGCACGCTATCATATGTACTGGCAAGTCTATTATCATCCCGTATCACGGAGTTTCGAAACGATCCTGGTCCGCTTCTTCAAACGCTTGGTCGTATTGAATGCGGTCGACCTGGGGATTTCAAAGCGCTTCGCCATGTTTGGTCCTTTCTTCCATGAAGGGTACCCGACATTGAAAGAACACTTCGAACTGGATGAAGCCGCGTGTCTCTATGCGTTTACGCTGGCACGACAAGAAAGAGATGGTATCCTAAAGGATCTGGCGACCCGCTTGATGGATCGGCGTTTGTTTGAATACGCTGAAGTCGAATCGCCCCGACAAGTCGAAGCGCAGCGTCAGAACGTCATCGAAGCCGGGTTGGACCCTGAGTATTACTTCGCCCTGGATACGGCGATACAGCGACCTTATTCGCCCTACCAAGAGAAAGAAAACTCATTGATCTGGATTCTGAATACCAAAAACGAAATCAAAGAACTTTCCCAGGCCTCCGTCTTGGTCGCAGCGATCGTCCGCGGTGAAAACAAAAAAGACGAAAAGATGTATTTCCCGCGGGAAACCGCGAAGTAAGAAAGGTACGACATGGACAATCAACTGTATATCAATCGCCGTGAACGCGTGTTCGCGGAAATGGAGGAAGGAAGCTGCGCGGTCTTTTTCGCAGGGGAGTTGGTGAAGCGTTCATCCGATTCGACCTATCCCTTCAGCGTCAACCGTAATTTCTTCTATCTGACCGGACTTGACGAAGACGGACTCGTCCTGCAACTCGTGAAGACATCGCAAGGACGAAAAGAAATCCTCTACATCAAAGAATACGACGCGACCGCCGAGAAATGGGTCGGACGCTCGATCCGCAAAGAAGAAGCGATCGAAACCAGCGGGGTGCAAGTCATCCAGGTGATCCCTCAGTTCGACGCCGCGTTCGCCCGTTCGGTCAACTTCAACACCCTCTCGATCGTCTACATCGATTCGGAACGCTTCGATACGAAGTCCCGTCCGTTTGAAGGGGAAACCTTCGGGAAGAAAGTCAAAGACCTGTATCCCGGCTTGACGATCGTCAACCTGAACACGACGATCAACGGATTTCGATCCCTCAAGACTTCGGCTGAAATTGAATCCCTGAAGAAAGCCGTCGACATCACCCAACACGGAATCGAAGCAATCCTGCGCAACTTGAAGCCCGGGATGAAAGAATACGAAGCGGTCGCCCATTTCAACTATGAACTCTCGCGACACAATGCCAAGCCTTCCTTTGACACGATCGCGGCTTCGGGACCCGAAGCCTGCATCCTCCACTATGTCCAAAACGACCGTACGATCAACGACGGCGAATTGGTGCTCTTCGACTTGGGTGCGGAATACGGACACTACTGCGCCGACATTTCACGGACGTTCCCGGCCAACGGGAAGTTCACGGATCGTCAAAAAGAACTTTACAACATCGTCCTTCTGGCACAGAAGCGTGTCATCGAGGCGATCAAACCGGGTGTGACTTTACAAACCCTCAACGAAATCGTCAAGCAAACCTATCGCGTCGAAGCCGTCAATGCGAAGATCATCGATACCCCCGAACAGATCGACGAAATCTATTACCACGGTGTAAGCCATCTGTTGGGTCTGGACACGCACGATGTCGGTCAAGTCGAATCGATGGTTCTCAAACCGGGTCATGTGATCACGGTCGAACCTGGACTCTACAGTAAAAAAGAAAAGATTGGAATCCGCATCGAAGACGACGTCCGTGTCACGGAACAGGGATACGAAATCCTTTCCCCGGACATCCTGAAAGAAGTCGAAGACATCGAAGCCTTTATGGCAATACAATGAAACTCCGCCCATCAGACGGAGTTTTTCTTAGAAATTAAGTCTCCTGGAACATAAGTGGAAAGGACACGTTCACTATACTTCTCATAGTCAGAGTTGAGGATCAAGAAGTAAAGAATATCCAAGACATATTGCATCGCCGAACGGGAAGTTATGGCTCCGACCCGCAAGTTACTTTCGAAACATTTGAAGTAGAGCGGATAATCACTATGTTTTAGCAACTCAGAATCTTGACTACCGGTTAATGTGATGACGGGTGTACCTTTTGCGTTAAGGATTTCGGCAATCTTCAGGATTTCCGGCGTTTCTCCTGTAGAAGAAATGACAAGCGCACAATGGGTTGCATCGGAATTCTGAGCCTGCATATACTGTAAATCCACACCACGATAGATTTCTACATTAAAGCCCAAACGGAATAATTTATAGTGGAAATCTTCGCCGACGCTATTGGACGCCCCACGTCCATAGATGTCGATCTTCGAACTTTGCTTAATGATTTGAACGACTCGAACCAACTCTTCCTGACTGATAAGTTTACTTGTCAGTCGCAACGATTCAACGACATTGGTTTCAATCGAAGCGATGATATGTTCGGTTTCACGCATATGCTCCGCCAATTTCTCGTCCTCTAGGGTTAGTTTCCGATTGGAGTACGAATTGATCTCGGCTGCTAGTAGAACCCTAAACTCGGCGAAACCCTCATCCGTGATTTTTGAGCATAATCGCAAAACAGTCGTAGGACTAGTATAGGTCGCTTTTGCGATATCTCGAATACTCATTCTTATGACTTTTGGTGCGTTTTCCAAAATATATCTCGCGATGTCTTGTTCCGATGAAGACAGTTTTCCAGTATCCCGAAGTTTTGAGATGATTCCCATTGTATTTCCTCCACAGTCATTATAGCAAACAATCCATCTTCAAGTGATTGAATGAATTGTTGCCTGTAACAGAAAACGGAACATTGTTCTAATCGATGTAAGCGCTATAGTAATTCACGCTAAAATATTCTAAAGTATGCTCATGGAAATCCCTTGGTGGGCCCGCTGAGGTATCCTAACGAAAGAGAGGAAAGAAAATGAAGCGGTTTGAAGCATTTGCAGAAAAATTCCTGGTTCCAATTGCAGATCGGATTTCCCGCAATAAGGAAATCAATGCTGTTAAAGATGGGATGGTACAAATTCTACCATTATTGTTAATTGGATCGATCGTATTGGTTATCACGAACTTCCCATACATCGAGAAAATTCTGCCCGGTGTCGATCTTTGGGGGATTTTTGGAAAAGGTTACGAAGCAACGATGGGGATCGCTGCGCTCGTTGGAGCATTTACATTCGCATACAACTATGCAATTTCTTTAGGTAGCAACGGTGTTTATGGTGGGATTACTTCGGTTGCCGCCTATTTCCTGGTTACGGACTTTGCTGTTACCACGGATACAGGTTCGGTATATGGTATTCCAGTGGCTGCACTCGGCGCAAAAGCGTTGTTCACGGTCATTCTTGTCGCCCTTGTCTCTGTAAGAATCTACGTTTTCTTCGAAAAGAAAAACATCGTTATCCGTATGCCGGAATCCGTTCCTGCGAACATTTCAAAATCATTCTCTTCAATTCTGCCGATGCTGTTTGTCACATTCGCAATGCTCGCGATCCGCTCTGGTTTGGCGGCCACCTCTTTCGGGAATCTGCAGAATTTCGTCTTTACGATTATCACGACTCCGTTGCTCGGATTGGCTAATCTACCCTTCTTCATCGTCGTCATGAATATGATGATCATGGTATTCTGGTTCTTTGGATTACACGGCGGACTATTGTCTACCGCAATCTTCGGACCGGTATTAACCACGATGACACTGGCCAACGCAGACGCGTTTGCGAATGGGGAAAAGATTCCTTACATTACGTCTCAAGTGTTCAACAACACATATGGTACGCTGGCGGCAGCCGGTGTTCTCGCAGCGGTTGTCGCCGCGATGATTGTCGGACGATCCAAACGTACAAAAGCTGTCTCTAGACTATCGATTGTACCGGCGATTTTCGGGATCCAAGAACCGTTCCACTTCGGATTTCCGACCTTCTTGAATCCGATTACGTTAATTCCTTATGTCTTTGTTCCTGCGATTACAGCATTTATCGGATATACGTTGATTCAACTGGGAATTGCACCGCAACCCGTTATCGACGTCCCTTGGACGACGCCGATTTTGATCCAAGGGTTCATCTCGACAAACTATAATATCATGGGTGCCCTTGTACAACTCTTCCTGTTTGCCATCTCCGTGTTGATGTACATTCCGTTCATTCGCATTGTTGATAAAACTTATCTCAAAGAAGAAGCGGAGAATGATTCGGTAAAATAGACTTGAGTCATTTGAACGCTTGCTGGCGGCAAGTTCGAATGATTATCAACGATTGATTAAATGGCAGCCGGTCTTTCCGGCTGCCCTTCCTTTAGAAAGTGGCATATTGCCATGGGTCAATTCATGAAAAGAGATTTGAGACTTACCATTGCTTTACAAGTATCGTTTTGGAGTTTGATATGTACTACGTATGTTTACCTAAGTGCATACCTATATCATTCAGGATTCTCGATAACGTTGGTTGCGTACTCGTTCGCTGTTTCAAAGGCACTTGGATTCATAACCCAATGCTTGATCGTCGGTTTTTTGAAACCGCAACATGATGAAGTCAAACTGTTAAGAACCGGAGTCATACTGATGACGTTGTCGCTAATCTCAATGCACCTGTTTAAAAGTGGATATGCTGCATTGGTTTGCCTGGTGTTTCTCGGTGCTTTCGAGAATAGTATGCCGACATTGATGGATGCATGGTTGATCCGAAGCACGAAGGAGATATCCGTTTATGCTTCGGTCCGATCATTTGCTTCCTTGGCCTTCGCTTCGTGCTCCCTTCTCCTAGGGAACCTGGTCGGTCGGTGGGGATACTCGACAATTCCTGTATTAGCGGTGTGCATCCTCATGGTAACGATATATCTCTTGTTGAAAATCGAATCCCACAACTCCGACCATGTCATCGAACTCTGGAAGCCGGAACCCATGAAACCACGAACTTTGTTCAGTAGTTGGATGGTCCTTGCGTTGGGATTCGGTTTTGTACTTCTTCCTTTTGGTCAGATTCTGCCTTTACTCGTTACAGGATCCAATCTTTCCCAAGGATGGATCGGAATCATGACGGGGATGACTTCCATCTTTCAGTTCTTATCGCTGAGAATGTATCATAAAGTCGACTCGTTGAACGACGATCTTAAAGTGACTATCGGTCTTGCGGCTTATGTGATCGGATTATTTCTCTGTCAAAACAAATCGATCACTTCGCTTCTTCTGTCACAGGTTTTCTTTGGATCAGGATATGGGATACTCTTCCCGACACTAAAAGGTCTTATTGTCAAACAATCAGATGATGCTGATACTCGTCAAAAACTAATCATCAGTGATTTGATGATATTCTCAATTTCGCCTCTACTCGCAAGCATCGCGTTCGGCTGGGCGATAAACAATCTCGGCATAGATGGAATCATCATTGGACTAGTCACTATTCTACTTGCAACAGCGGCATTATATCTTGGTCAAAATATTTTCAAAGGAGGAAAAAAACATGGAATTAAGCAAACTCGTAACTGAAACTAGAAATCCAAATACCTACCAACTCGACGAAATGGACGCATTGGGAATCGTTAGGGCAATGAATGTCGAAGATAGAAAAACGATTGAAGCGGTTGAAAAAGAAGCAGAACACATCGCCGAAGTCATCGACGCTGTCGTTGAGAGAATGCGTGCCGGAGGAAGATTGATATACTGTGGAGCGGGCACAAGCGGAAGACTCGCTGTTTTGGACGCAGTCGAGTGCGTACCGACGTTCGGGATGGCCAAAGATCGCGTAATTGCCCTATTGGCAGGGACAGCTGCGGATAGTCAAGCAAAGGAAGAGGCCGAAGATGATCCCGTATTGGCTGTTAACTCCCTTAAAATGATCGATCTTCAATCCAATGATGTATTGATTGGAGTGGCTGCAAGCGGAAGAACCCCTTATGTGATCGGTGCTTTGGATTACGCAAAGGAAAAGAAGGCAATGACTGTATCGATTGCTTGCAACCCTAATTGCGAAATGACGAAACATGCCGACTTGGCGATTGAACTAAATAATGGACCGGAAGTACTAACGGGATCAACCCGGTTAAAGGCAGGGACATCTCAAAAGATGGTCCTGAACATGATTACCACGGCATCCATGATTCTTATGGGGAAAGTCTATGAGAACTTAATGGTGGACGTGGAAGTAAGTAACGAGAAGCTAAAGCAGCGATGGATTAATATCGTTAGGGAAATTACAGGATGCGAGTACGAAGAGGCAGATGAATACTATTCGCTGTCCGAAGGAAACGCGAAGGTCGCTTCAATAATGATCATGCATCATTGTTCAAGTGAAGTGGCGAGACAACTACTGACGAAGTACAACGGTTTCCTGAAACCGTGTCTTGCATCGGTGAAGGAGACGGAAAATGTTTAAATGCGGCGTGACGGTGTATCCTGATTTTCATTCGATTGGGGAAATCGAAATCTACCTTCGACAATGCAAGTCACTCGGTTATCAACGCATGTTTACATGCATGCAGCTTGGCGACTACGGGTTTGAAAATGGAAAGCGATCGGATGACCCTTGCTTTAGGGAACTTTTCAGATGTGCAAAAACAATCGGTATGACTACGTCTGCTGACATTACGGATAAAGTCTTTGAAATCTATGGGGCTACACCGAGCGATCTCTTAGCATTTAGCCGAATTGGGCTGGATATCTTACGTTTGGACGGGGGATTCACCACGGATCAAATTATTGAAATGACAAACAACGAGTATGGGATAAAAATTGAACTAAATGCATCACACATACTTAGTATTTCAAATGGAGACGATTTCTTTCTGGAAGTTAAAAAACGCGGCAAAAAAGAAAATCTTCTTGCATGTTTCAATTTCTATCCTCGGATGGATACCGGACAGAGCACGATGGATGTTGTTAGAACGCTCAAACAGCTATCTCAGTTTAAACTAGAGACATCTGCCTTCATCGCAAGTCAATCGGCACCCTCCGTATTGCATGGATATGGCCATGGTATCATGACCATTGAATCACACCGATTTTCAGTGCCATCTATCGCCGCACAAGAATTAGCGGCAATAGGGATAGATACCGTAATGTTCGGCGACGCTTTTGCTTCGACAGAAGAACTTGAATCATTGATTGAACATTCAAAATCAGATCAGATTCGTCTTCCGATCCACTTCAATGAATATGTCTCGGAAGATCTCAAGGCTAAGATATGCTCCACGAAATTTACTACTCGAGGGGATCAACCAGACAATGTCATTCGTACTCAACAATTACGTGGGTTGAATATCAAACCGAATTATTGTGTGCCAAGAAAGATTAACTCCGTAACCATCGATAACAATCTTTCGGGTAGATATTCTGGTGAGATTCAAATCCTTCTTAATCATCTACCCGCCGATCGGAGTGTGAATGTAGTAGGGGAAGTTTCTGCCGAAGCTTCAATTCTTTTCCCTTATATACAGAGTGAGAAAAATTCATTCGTATTCTACAGCCGATAGTTAATAACGAACAAAAGCATGATTTCAAAGCCGTTCTCGTGACGGCTTTTTCGTGAGAAGGGAAAAGGATGCAAACCCCCTAGAACGAACGGTTGATGGACAATCCAGAATAGTGAAGGATGTTATGGTTCGATTCTAAAAAACATCTTCAGCTAAAATCGTGGTATTTGCCTATACAATCGACTTCATTTGAGAAATTTTTGTTTATCCCTTGACAACTCACTGTCATTGCATATAATTCAAGAGAAAAAGGGTGGAGACATGAACGAGGTACGTAGAATCGATTTGACTGTCAAACAAACCGAACTCGAAACCGGAGTCGCCCAAATCATCTATCAAGGGAAGGCATTGCGCGTGAAAAACGAAGCGATGTATTCGCTCACGTATAACGAATCCAAGACGACGGAAGTTCTTCTGGAAGTGTATTCGGACCATTTGGTCTTGAAGCGTACCGGAGAAGCTTTGACGACGTTGACGTTTAACCCCGCTAAGAAACAGACTGGAAGTTTATCCACGACCTACGGCGTGATTTCACTGGACATCCTGACGGAACAGTTGCGAATCACTTCTTCGCGTCTTCGATGGATGTATCGGCTCAACCAGGGGGATGAGCTTGTCGGAGCGTATGTCAGCGAGTGGACACTGGAGGAAACCGAATGAATTTGATCGAAACAGCCTTAAAACAAGCCATACAGAACGCCGTGAAGAAGGCGTTTGACACAAACATCGACCTTGAAGAAATCGTCGTCGAGGAACCGAAATCGAAGGAACACGGGGATTATGCATCCAACGTGGCCATGCGCTTGGCGAAAGTATTAAAGCAAAACCCAAGAAACGTCGCGCAGACGATTCTACAAGAAATCGATACGAAGGAAGGCGGGATCCGCCAGGCGGAAATCGCCGGACCGGGATTCATCAATTTTTTCATGGAAGCCGGCAGTCTATCCGAAGTCATCAAGAAAGTGCTCACCGAAGATACGAAGTACGGAAACACCGAGTCCAGCGACAAACGCAAATGGAACGTGGAGTATGTCTCCGCCAATCCGACCGGTGACCTTCATCCCGGTCATGCCAGAGGCGCTTCCATCGGGGATTCGCTGACACGCATCATGAAAGCTGCGGGCTATGACGTCACGCGCGAATACTACATCAACGACGCGGGGAACCAGATCAACAATATGGCGAAGTCCCTGCAGGCGCGCTATCTTCAACACTTCGGTGTCGAGGCCGTCGTACCTGAAGACGGATATCACGGGAAAGACTTGATCGAGATCGCACAGACACTCGCCAACGAAGTCGGCGACATCTACGTGAACACGGATAAAGAAGAAAGTCTGCCGATTTTCCGGACGTTCGGGCTAAGGGAAGAGACCAAGAAGTTGCGTGAGGATTTATTGGCGTTCAACGTCGAATTCGACGTCTGGACTTCCGAACAATCCATCTATGATCGCGGATTGGTCGAAAAAGCATTGACAAAACTGATCGAACAAGGCCATACTTACGTACACGAAGAAGCCACATGGTTGAAAACCACCGATTTCGGTGATGACAAAGACCGTGTGCTGGTTCGTGGGAATGGATTATATACCTATTTGATGCCGGACATCGCCTACCATCTCAACAAGAAAGACCGGGGATACGACGTCCTCATCGACTTGTTGGGGGCGGATCATCACGGATACATCGCGCGGTTGAAAGCCGCCATCCAAGCCTTGGGTTATCCCGCGGGCGATCTGGATGTGGATATCATCCAGATGGCACGGATGATCAAGGACGGCGAAGAATTCAAGATGAGCAAACGTACGGGCAAAGCGGTCTCCCTCAAGGATCTGACCGAAGCCGCCGGCGTCGATGCCGTCCGTTATTATTTCGTCAGCCGGGCGGGGGATACCCACATGGACCTGGATTTGGATATGGCAAGCAAGCAATCCAACGAAAACCCGGTCTATTACGCCCAATACGCCCATGCGCGGATGTGTTCCATCCAACGCAACGCCAACATGGACGTCGCGGATACGTTTGAGCGAATCACCCATCCCAAGGAAATCGAACTCTGCAAGATCATGATCGATTTCCCGCAGATGATCAAAGACGCGGCCTTGACGCGCCAACCCCACAAAGTATGCAATTATATCCAGAAGCTGGCCGCCGCGTTCCATGCGTTCTATAACGAATGCCAGGTCTTGAATTTGGAAGACGGCGCATTGAGCGCCCAACGACTGGGACTGGTGAAAGCCACCCAGTACACCTTACGCAACGCCTTGACCCTGATCGGGGTTAGCGCACCGGAAAAAATGTAGCAGGAGGAATACCATGAGCAATCGATCCATGACCGATGTCGCATTCGACATCCTACAAGCCCAAGGAAAAGAAATGACCTTTGTTGAATTATGGGGCAAAGTCTGCACTTCCTTCGGGTTCACGACATCCCAAGCCGAAAATAAAATCGCCCAGTTTTTCTCGGCGATGACCTTGGATGTCCGCTTCGCACCCTTGGCGGGCGGCATATGGGATTTACGTTCCCGTCGCACCTACAACGAAACGCATATCGATACCGATTCCATCATCATCGAAGAAGAGTTGATCAAGGAAGATGACTTGATGGCTTCCGTCTTCGATGACACGGAAGAAGAGTTCGATAAGCCGTTCCACGAAGAACCAGTACCAGAAGAAGAATTCTAATCGCCGGGAAACCGGCTTTTTTATTGGACTCGTTGAAAGAATTCGTGTTGTACGTGAATCAAGCGCATGATTTCATCCAGATCTTCGATCGAAGCGTTAGGAATGGTGTTGAGTTCCCTTCCGCAACGAAAGACCTTTCTTCCGTCTTTATAGACATAGGTATATCCCATTAAGTCATCGCCGCATCTTCCGCAGCCGTAGCATCCCGTATACTTCCCATGGAATTCCTCGATTACATTTTTGACTGAAGTATGGAATTGTTCGGAATAGTCAGGCGAAGCGAAGTACTTCAACCGGAAATCATGGGGATAGAACTTGGCGATGGTTTGGTTCAATGCGGGATGACGAAAGTCCAATCCGAAGATTGCCGACGCTGTCCGCTTGGGGGTATACCCTAAACGGGTAAGCACGTCGATGATCGGTCGATAGAATGCACGATCGGATTCGTCCTGATTCATCAGGAAGTCTTCGATCAGTTGGACTTGCTTTGTGTTCATCTTTCATGTCTCCTTTTCCATAGTTCTATACAATTGAAACGATATCCACTAAAATAGAAAGAGAAAGCATGTTTTTAATCTATTTTTAATCAACCCGAACGAGGATTTACATCTTCACTTGTTATCATAGCATCAACCAAGGAAAGGGTGAAATCATGATTACCATCGAACAAGTAGAAAAAGTAGTCAAACATACCGGAGTCACGTACCAAGAAGCCAAAGAAGCTCTGGAAGTCACGGAAGGGAATGTATTGGAAGCCATCATCAACATCGAGAAGCGCAGAGGGGAAACGAAACAGTCGACCCATGCGAGTCAGAACCGTCAAGAAGAGAGAATGCAACGGGAAGAAAACAACAGCGATTCCCTAGACCAGTTCGTCGAATGGGTGAAACGTTGGGTCCATCGCGGAACCATCAATAAACTCGAAGTCGTACGCAACAAGAAAGTGGTCCTGGCGTTGCCGGTCCTTGTCTTCATCATTCTGGTTCTGTTTGTCTTCTGGGTGACCGTACCTCTGTTGATCATCAGTCTCTTCTTCGGATACGGCTACCGCTTTAGCGGACCGGACCTGGAGAAGACGAAAGTGAACGATGCGGTGCAGATGGCCAGCGAAGCGACGATCAAGGCGAAAGACGCCGTCGTGAATACCTTCGACGAGTGGTCGAAAAAGGATGATGATGCCAATGGAAAGAATTCTAATCATTGAGGATGAATCGAAGATCGCTCGCTTTATCCAGCTTGAATTAAATCACGAAGGCTACGAGGTCGAACTCGCGGCCGACGGAAGGGACGGGCTTGAGTTACTCAAGACCCGTCCTTTCGACTTGGTTCTACTCGACATCATGCTTCCCTCGATCAACGGGTTCGAAGTCTTGCGTCGATTAAGACTGTTTTCTTCCGTTTCAGTCATCCTGCTGACGGCGAAAGACGATGTCATCGATAAAGTCATGGGCTTGGATTCCGGGGCGGACGACTACATCACCAAACCTTTCGCGATCGAAGAACTTCTGGCACGCATACGGATGGCGCTACGCAAGCAAAACCGGACGCAGGTCTCTTTACTGACACACAACGACTTAATCGTGGACGTGGAGAAATACAAGGCGACATTGAGGGGGAAGGAAATCGAACTGACGAAGAAGGAGTTCGATCTCTTGACCATCCTCCTCCAAAACAAAAACAAGGTCTGTACCCGTGAAAACCTGTTGGAGCGGGTGTGGGGCTACAGTTACGACGGGACGACCAATGCGGTCGACGTGTATATCCGACATTTACGGGTGAAGATCGAGGATGAGGACATGAGCGTGATCCATACGGTTCGCGGGGTCGGCTATGTCATCAAAGATGAGTAAGACGCAGAATCGGGTCAGACAGAATCCGACGAAAAAATCGCTGGCGTTGAAGATGAACCTGGCGATGTTTTCGCAAAACCTGAATTTCATTTTCCTTTCGCAACTCTTGATGTTCAGTCTGATCGTATCGTATCAGACCGTCAAGATCGAACAGAATGCGGAAGCGTTGCTTCGCAATCCTTTGGTTTCAAGCAGAATCGATGAAGGGACCCAAATCCTGGGTTACTCCTTTTTGATCGTGGACGGATCGCAAGACCCGCAGGAGAGCGCCCTGCTTGCCTGGATGTTGCCGATCGATGACGCGGAGCGCACCTGGTTCATCCCGAAGACGGAGCCGAATTGGATCACGCGGTTGATGACAAGCGAATATCAGCTGTTGGTCCCCTATCGTAATTCCAACCTCCTCATACGCTATCCGCTAGAATCCAACATCATCCAACTTCTGCAAATCTTGGCGATCCTCTTCGGGATTCAATTCCTCTTCCTACTGATCCGCATCGTCTCGAACTTCGGTCTAGTGAACGACGCCCTGCAACCGTTGGCCCAGTTGACGGATTCGGCGGTGAAGCTTCAAAACGAATTGTCGAACGTATCGTTGGCGAAACGGAGTTCGGAGATCGAAGGTTTCGCGGGGGTGCTGAAACAACTGGATGTCACCCAACTCGATAAACCGGTGTTGGTCCAGAACCAGCAGAAAGAACTCGATGCTTTGACCAATGCGATCAACGATCTGTTGATCCGCATGAAAGATGCCTATCAATCGCAGACACGGTTCGTTTCCGATGCCTCGCATGAACTCAGGACGCCGATCGCGATCATCCAAGGGTATGCGAACCTGTTGGACCGTTGGGGGAAAGACGACCCCAAGACGGCGCAGGAAGCCATCGACGCCATCAAAGACGAATCGCAGCACATGAAGAACCTGATTGAACAACTGTTGTTTCTGGCCCGCGGGGATAGCGATACCTTGCTTCTGCAGAAAGAGGCGTTCGATGTCGACCAGCTCATCCAAAGCGTCGTGAAGGAAGCCCGTCTGATCGATTCGACCCATCCGTACGCGTTCACACCGACCCAACCGACCGGGATGTTCGCCGACAAGCAACTGATCAAACAAGTATTGCGCATTCTATTGGACAATGCGAGTAAATACTCCGCTGCGGGAGAAGTCATCCGGATCAAAGTGTCGCATGAGAACCAAGATGTCTCCATCATGGTGCAGGACAACGGGGTCGGAATGAAAGAAGAAACGATCCAGCATGTCTTCGACCGGTTCTATCGCGGGGATACGACCAAGGACATCAAGGCGAAGGGCACGGGGCTAGGCCTGTCGATCGCGAAATCGATCGTGGAGAAACATGACGGGAAATTCGAGATCAACAGCCGCTACGGCGTCGGGACGTGGATCACCGTCACCTTCAAGGATGCCTATCGTCCAATCGACGATCTACCGACGAATTCGGGCGAAATCAAGTAAAACCTTCGGAAATTTGGTAAAGTAGAAGCAGCGAGGTACAGGCATGAAAAAAATATTGATCATCGGCGGTACGGGGACGATCTCTTCCTGGATCACCCGGCATTTCGCCCAGGATCCCTTATGCGATGTGTATGTGATGAATCGGGGAAGAAAGAACGACCAACTTCCTCAGAACGTTTCCGTGTTGATCGCGGACATCAACCAAAAAGACCAGGTCGAGGCGGCGATCCAAAACCATCGGTTCGACAGCGTCATCAACTTCGTTCTCTTCACCCCCGACCAGGCAAGACAAAACATCGAACTCTTCCGCAAGAAGACTGATCAATTCATCTTCATCAGCACGGTCGCCACATTGAACCATGAAGGGCATTTGTTATTAAGTGAAACTTCCCCGCAAGGGAATGAGTATAGCGAATATGGGCGAAACAAAGAAGCCTGCGAGATAATCTTTCTCGAGGCGTATCAACACGAGGGCTTTCCGGTGACAATCGTCCGTCCTTCCCAAACCTACGGGGAAGACCGGATCCCGTTAAGCATCAAGGGGAAAACCTGTTGGTCGGTGATCGACCGCATGCTTAGAGGCAAGGAAGTCATCATCCACGGGGAAGGCCAATCCGTCTGGGTCAGCACCCATGCGCAAGATTTCGCGAAAGGCTTCGTGGGATTGGTCGCCAATCGTAAAACCCTGGGGCAAACCTACCAGATCATGAGCGACAAGGCTCATACCTGGGACGACATTTACCTGGAATTGGCCAGACTCCTTAAGGTCGAATACCGACCGGTCTATATCCCCAGCGACATCCTGGCGAAATCCGCAAGCTATGACTTATTGACCTCGATCCAAGGGGACAAGCATTTCTCCTGCCTCTACGATACACGCAAGATCAAAGCACTGTTCCCCGACTTCCACTGTGAAATCGACATTCAGGCCGGGTTGAAACTCTACCTCGACTACATGGAGGAACATCCCGAACTGAAACTGGAAGACGCCGCTTTCGATGTCTGGTGTGATAAACTGATCAACCGATACAAAGAAGCGACGGAAAACCTGATGGAGAACCTCTAAATAAAAAAAGGACGCGCGAGCGTCCTTCGACGTATTCCGATTACATCGGTTGCATGACACCCGAGAAGACCAACCAGGCCAACACGGATTTCGCAACCAAACTCAAGACGATGTACGTACGTTCCCCGTACAGGTAGTTCTTCCATTTCCCGACCTTCAGGTACTGAAGGATCATGTTGATGGGGAAAAGGTTGAAGAAGACGAAGTAGGATCCCACGATTGCATAGACGAACCAAGGGACTTCCGCAGGATTCGCATTCCCGAAGGCGTAGAGGAGAATGATGATCCACGGTCCGATCCCGGCGACGGAACCGAAGATGAAGGCCGACCAGTCGGTCTTTTTCTTGAACTGGTTGATCTCTTCCATCAACAAGCCGAACCAGTTCATCGAGGCGTTCAGGAAGAAGATGGCGATCAAGGCACCGATGTCATAGACACCGAACAACTGGGCGATCAACACGATCATCACCGAAGAACTCAGTGCGTATTCATGCCAACGGAAACGGTTGATCCCTTTCGCCAAATCGGCGTTGTAGATCTTGTTGGTTTTGGGATAGACGATGATGAAGTGGGCTAAAGCGGAGAGAAAGAGGAAGGAAGATACGGCGATGGCGAAGGGCATGTCCCCGATTTTTCCGGGCAAGGTGACCAAACGCATCTGGACGGGATCGAAAGAGAGGTAATAGGATAGGATCGGTGTTTTGAAATTCGCGATCTTCTCGATGGTGAGGGCGAAAAACAACATCAGGCTTCCTTGGACGAAATGCAGACTTCCCATGATTAGATTGAATTTACGTAGTGATTTAAAGTCGATGACTTTCTTCATAGGATTGACTCCTGGTTCCCCTTTAAAGGATTGTATCTCTATTGTAAGGGTTTATGCCCTTGAAACAAGCAATTTGACTTTCTTCGCGTCGGAATTCAAAATATTGCTGTACTCTGACGAAAAGAAATGAAGAAAAGCGATTATAAGGATGTTTTGATCCTTTCCACGTGGAACCTTACTCATGCAGCAGTTCACAAAAGCATGGATCCTTTCGGAACATTCACTCTTGATCCTCATCGTGGTAAACCTAGTGCGGATGATTCGGAAATCATGTTAAAATAAGCGCAAGGGTCGCCTTGTTTATCGGATGCGACACCATGTCATCATTCTTCTTCCACTCGCATCGATACGCTGTTAGATCGTCGTTTTCAACGATATCTTTTTCATCACTTAAGGATTATTCATCCCCCCATTCACATGACGGAATCGTTCAACGGAGGAACCATGAAGAATAAAATCAAAATCGACCCCAAATACGGACTGATGATCGGTGTGGCGTTCGCACAGATCCTTTTCGGTTTCTCCCAAAACAGCGGGGCGGAGATATTAAGCGGATTGAAATCCATCCTCACCCAACCCTCGAGTTTGATCAGCGACTACATCGGACTTGGAAACATGGGCGCTGCGTTCGTGAATTCCGGACTGGTCCTCCTTGTCCTCCTCTTCTTACTGTCTTTTCTAAAACAAGCACTGAACGGACCCCTGATCGCCGCCCTCTTCACGATTACGGGATTTGCATTCTTCGGGAAAAACCTATTCAATGTGTGGCCGATCCTCTTAGGAGTTTATGGTTACTCGATCTTCAAAAAAGAGAAGTTCAACAAGTTTCTGGTCGCCGCCTTGTTCGGGACGGCCATGGCGCCGGCGATCTCCGAGATCGCCTTCGGGAGCAGCCTTTCCTTGATGATCAGTCTTCCATTGGCCTTGTTCTCAGGCATCCTTCTTGGCTTTTTGATCTACCCTCTCGCCGTTTCGCTCATCAACGTCCATCAGGGATACAACCTCTACAACATCGGATTCGTCGTCGGGATGACCGGCCTGGTATTTGTCTCGATCCTACGCTCGTTCGGCTACGTCCCCACGCCGAAACTCATCTGGACGACCGGCAACAACCTCGTCCTCGGTATTTATCTTATCACCTTGTTTATCTTGATCCTGCTTTATGGATTCATCATCAACAACCAATCGTTTAAAAACTATCGGGAAATCCTGGATCATTCCGGGAAACTGATGAGCGATTTCATCCAACTTGAAGGCTATGGCGTGACCCTCATCAACATGGGCTTGGTCGGATTGATTTCGGTATTCTACATCCTGCTTATCCAAGGGGATTTGAACGGACCGACCATCGGGGGGATCTTCACGGTCGCCGGTTTCGGGGCGTTCGGGAAACATCCGAAAAACATCCTCCCGATCTTTCTCGGCGTTCTTCTCGGTTCTCTTCTTAAAGTCTTCTCGATCAATGACCCCTCCATTCAGTTGGCCGCCTTGTTCGGGACGGCCTTGGCTCCGATCGCTGGGAAGTTCGGATGGCCATGGGGCGTGGTCGCCGGGTTCGTCCATTCTTCCGTCGTGTTGAATGTCGGTTATCTCCATGGCGGATTCAACCTCTACAATAACGGGTTCTCGGCAGGATTGGTCGCCGCGGTCCTCCTCCCGATCATCGGGATGTTCACGAAAAATGAATCGACGGCTACGACTGAAAAGAAATCGTAGCCGTTTTTTCGTGACTCCGAACGATGGTCCACGGAAGGAAAGAAGCCGGGAAACGACATCATCGGAAATGGTATAATAGGTGAAACGGGGGATAGGGTTATGGTTAAAATGAAGAAATGGATATCGAAGTACGGGTCGTATGTGGTTTCAATTGTCTTGGGATGGATTATCGGATCCCTGGACAACTTTGATATTTGGATAATGTTCGGCGATACGCCCTTTCTTCTGGTTTTGTTTGTGTTTTGGGGAGTGATGTATCTTTTGCTTCTGCTCAATATCTTCATTCACGAAGCCGGTCACTATTTTTTCGGCAGGATCTCCGGGTACACCTTGGTTTCATTTCGTGTCAAAAAATGGATCTTCATCAAAGAAGACGACAAGATCGTGTTGAAGAGATTCAATGTCCCTGGGATCAGTGGAGCATGTTTGATGATGCCGCCTCAACCGTTTCGCGAAGATTTCCCGTATAAACTCTATAACCACGGGGGATGGATATTCAATCTGATCACCTTCGCAATTCTTTCCGTGATTCTTCTTTTCGTACCCATGGGTTTGGAATTGACGGCACTTCTCTACTTCTTCGCCTTGATCGCCCTGAGTTTGGCGTTATCCAGCGGAATTCCGCTGAAAACCCGCGGCTACCCCAACGATGGATACGATACCCGCAGCATGAAAAAGAGTGCGGATTGTCGAAGAGCGTTCTATATGCAGATGTACATCCATGGCGTCTTCGTATCCGGTGTACGTCTTGAAGACATGCCGGAGGAATGGTTTCAACACCCCGAATCAGCGGACTCATCCAAACCCTTGATCGCGACGCTCGATGAATTCCGCTGTTTCCGCGCTTTTGGTAAAGGGGAAACGGAAGAGGCGACCCGCTTCGCCTACGAGTTGATCCAGCGACCCGGACTCGTCGAGTTTCAAAGAAACGAGTTGCGGTGCGTCCTCTTGTTTAACGAGGTACTCTCGGAATGCCGGCCGGAAGTCATCCATTCCCTCTATACAAAACCGCTTCAAAAGTACATTCGGAGAACTTCCTACATGCCCGCCCGGCATCGGTTGACCTATGCCCTTGAGAAAATCTATTATCGAGACGATGAAAAGGCGATGAAGGCGAAGAAGAAGTTCGAAAAATCGCTGAAGGCCTTCCCCTATCGCGTGGAAATCGAAATTGAGAAGAAAGCCATGGAGGAGATCGATGAACGCGCCCTCAAATCGCGTGAGCAACTTTCTCATATAATAATTCAGGGTCTTTGATACCCGACACAAGGAGGAATTCCGATGAAGAAGAACTATCTGGGATTGGATGTATTGCGCGGTTTGGGGATTTTCGTACTCTTGACCATGCACACCGCGTTCTATCATTTCGATGGATTGTATGATCTGGACTTAAACAATCCTCCCCCCATCGTGACGGTGATCGGATTGATGCTGATGTTCGCAGGGATTTTCGCCATGGTCAGCGCCGTCGCGCATACCACCCAATACCTGCGAAAACGGCGCCAGTTGGGATACGACCATGCCAAGTTATTGCGCTATAACACGATCAACGCACTGCTTATCCTGATCGTCGCCTATCTTTACTTCATCTTCACCGGTCCGGGCATCGTCAATATGGCCGCCCGCACGATGAACAATTCCATTTTCGTGGAATGGTTCGCAACCGGCAAGCTGATCGGCACCAACATGGAGCGTCTGTGGTATATCGACAGTTTGGTCATGTTGGGGACCAACGTCCTATTGATGGGCTTGGTGTTTGTGGGCATGGAGAAACTCTTCAAGAAGAAAGTCACGCCGACCCACTATCTCATCCTGGGACTCGTGTTCTTCGTCGTTTCTCTGATCCGCATTCCCTTGTATCCGATCTATCTCGACGCCTATGAAAGCAAGAACTGGCTGGTTCTTTCCGTATTGAATCCGCTCGTCAGTAAAAACAACCCGATCTTCCCGTATTTCTCTTTCGCCTTGATCGGGATGTGGATCGCGATGCTGTTGGCTCAAAAAGACTGGAAGCGGGTCGTGAAGAATGTTCTACCGGTCGGTATCGTGCTGTTTGTGGTCGGGGTCGTCGCCTACCTGGTGTTACCCGACACGATGTTGCAGCGCGGGATCGATCCGATCTGGTTCGCGATCATGACCGCCCAACTCGGTCTCTTCCAATTGATGATTCTGTTTGCCTTATGGCATTACGACATCCAAAACCCCAAGTACAAGATATCCGTCGGATCGAAGTTCATCGCCCGCTTCGGGGTCGCCGGGTTAAGCATCTTCTTCATCGAAAGCACCTTCAGCGCGATGGTGGCGCGAATCATCCGAACCTTCATCCCGACCTTCTCGTTGGATATCGCCGGATCGTTGCTGTTCGGTCTGAGCCTTGCGGTGTTCTGGGGCTTCGTGCTGATTCTTTGGGAAAAGAAGAACTACAAATACGGCATCGAGTATTTCATCGCGAAAACCTTGCGTAAGTACGGGAAGAGCGAGAAACAAGAGAAACTTGAAGGGAAACTCCAATGAGTTCGGGCTTAATCGACGCATTCCGTCTGTTCTATCACCGGAGATTCCATACGATCGAGCAGATCCGTTCGTACCAAGAGAAACAACTGCGTCGTTTAGTCGATCAAAGCGTGAAAGAGTCGCCGTTCTATCGCGAACGGTTTTCAACATTCGCCCCTCGCACACTCGAGGATCTGTCTTTCGTTTCGCCGATCAATAAAGAAATCATGATGGCGAATTTCGATCGTCTCAACACGATCGGTGTAAAACTTGAAGACGTCAAAGCATTCGCGGTTCAAAAAGAACTCGCAAAGGACTATCTCGGTTATTATCAAGACCGGGTGGTCGTCGGTCTTTCCTCCGGTACCAGCGGAAACAAAGGGGTCTATCTGACACCCAAGGAACTGACGAAGAAACTTCCTTTCGTGTTCCTGGCGCGAGGGGGCATCCCGCTGCGCCATCTTCCGTTTCGCATTCTCTTTTGCCTGCGTGTCTTCGGGCAAGGGTTCGACGACATCAACTCCCCCTTGGTCCATCTCCATTATTGCGCGACCATGACGCCGGTCGATGAAATCATCGACCAACTGAATTCAAAGCGCATCAACATCCTCATGGCGCCACCGAGTCTACTCCGGATCCTCCTTCCACACAAAGACAAAATCAGGGTGAAGTTCAAACAGATCGTCTGCTATGCGGAAGTGCTCGAGAAAGAAGAGAAAGAACGGTTCAAAAAAGCGTTTCGTACGAATGTCGTGGAGATCTACCAAGCCTCGGAAGGACAGATCGCCAGTGCCTGTCGTCACGGGAACCTACACATCAACGAAGACCTCGTGATCGTGGAGCTGACGGACGAGCAGGGTAACAAAATCGAAAAGTCCGGTGCACCCGCAAGACATATGTACGTCACCAACCTGGTCAATACCGCCCAACCCTTGATCCGCTATGAAATGAACGACTTGGTCGTGCTGGGGGATAAATGCCCGTGCGGAAGCCGCTTCAGGACGATCGACCGGATTTTGGGCAGAAACGACGACGTTCTCTATTTCACGACCCTGGATGATCACAGAATCCCCGTGTTCCCCGATTTAATCAGTCGGTGGATCATCACCGCGACCGATGACATCCGTGAGTATCAGGTGCATCAAACCAAAGACGGGGACATGGAAGTCAGAATCGAAGTGTTACCCCTCGCCGGTGAAGATCCCAAGAGCATCGCATCCAAAGTCAAACGCCGGATCGAAGAAGAATTGCTTCGATTCCGGATACGGACAGAAGTGCGTGTCACCCTTGCCGACCTTCCTTTACCTGAAGATCGATCCAAATACAAACGATTCATCGTCGACCGATAGGCCGCGAAAGCGTGTTCAGTGAACCGTTGCGGGATTGGCAAGAATTGTCACACCGATTTCATGACATTTCAGTTGAATGAGCGTCCATGTTCTGCTAAAATATGAAAGGGCAAGAGCGCCCCCGTTATGGGGACGCTTTTCTTTTTTTTAATAACATCAAGGAGGGACAGTTATGACCAAGTATATTTTCGTGACGGGCGGTGTCGTCAGCGGCATCGGTAAAGGCATCTGTGCCACATCGCTTGGACGCTTGCTTAAGAACCGCGGATTGAAAGTCTTCATGCAGAAGTTCGATCCCTACATCAACGTTGACCCGGGAACCATGAGTCCGTATCAACACGGCGAAGTTTTCGTCACCAAAGACGGTGCGGAAACCGACCTCGACCTTGGCCATTACGAACGCTTCATCGACGAAGAGTTGACGCAGAACGCCAACATCACGTCCGGGCGTGTCTATATGAATGTGCTCACCAAAGAGCGCAGGGGGGATTTCCTGGGGGCGACCGTCCAGGTCATTCCGCACATCACGGATGAAATCAAAGGGAAGATCTATGCGGCAGGACGGGATTCCGGTGCGGACATCGTCATCACCGAAATCGGCGGAACCGTCGGGGACATCGAATCCCTTCCGTTTTTGGAAGCGGCACGCCAAGTGCACGCGGAACTGGAAAAAGACGACGTGGTGTTCATCCACACCGTTTTGATTCCCAAAGTCCCGGGAAGCGGCGAACTCAAGACCAAGCCGACCCAACATAGCTATAAGGAACTGATGTCCTTGGGGATCAAACCCAACATCATCGTCACCCGCTGTGAAGAGCGGATCGACGACGACATGCGCCGTAAGATCGCGATGTTCTGCGACGTACGTCCCAACGCGATCATCGAGTCCGTCAACGTGGACAACGTCTATGAAGTCCCCCTGAAATTCCAGGAACAAGGATTCGATGAGTATGTCCTTCATAAATTCAACATCACCCTTCCCCCGGCCGACATGACCGAATGGAAGGCGATGATCGACCGCGCCAGTTCGTTGAAAGAAACCGTCAAGATCGCATTGGTCGGCAAATACGTCCAATTGCACGACGCCTACCTTTCCGTCAGCGAATCTCTGAAACATGCCGGTTATCCGATCAATGCGAAAGTCGACATCCGTTGGGTGAATTCCGAATGGTTGACGAAAGACACCTTGAAAGACGAACTCGGCGACATCGACGGGATTCTGGTCCCGGGAGGCTTCGGCGGACGCGGGATCGAAGGAAAGATCCTGGCGGCGAAATACGCCCGTGAAAACAACATCCCTTATTTTGGGATTTGCCTGGGTATGCAGATCGCGATGATCGAATTCGCGCGCAATGTCTGCGGTCTGGAAGACGCGAATTCCAGCGAATGGGATGAAACGACCACCAACCCGGTCATCCACTTGATGCCCGACCAAAACAACGTCAAAAACATGGGAGGCACCCTCCGGTTAGGGAACTGGCCGTGTTCTTTGGTGGAAGGGACGAAATCGAGGGAAGTCTATGGGAACGACCTGGTCCAAGAACGCCACCGTCACCGGTATGAATTCAACAACGATTACCGTGCGATCATGGCCGAGAAGGGCGTCGTTTTCAGCGGACTGAGCCCGGACGAATACTTGGTCGAAATCACCGAGTTGAAAGACCACCCGTGGTTCGTGGGATGTCAGTTCCATCCGGAATTCAAGTCCCGCCCCAACCGCCCCCACCCGTTGTTCTACGGGTTTGTGCAAGCTTCTTTCAACTACAGCCAAAATAAGGTAAAATAAGCACGCAAAGCTAAGGAGGAAACACAATGGCATTAGTATCCGCAAAAGAAATGTTAGTCAAGGCAAGAGAAGGTCAATACGCCGTCGGACAATTCAACATCAACAATCTGGAATGGACGAAAGCGATCCTGCTTACGGCCGAAGAATTGAAATCACCGGTCATCCTCGGAGTCTCCGAAGGCGCCGGGAAATACATGGGTGGCTATCGCACCGTCGTCGGCATGGTGAAGGGGATGATCGAAGACCTCAAGATCAGCGTCCCCGTCGCCTTGCATCTGGACCACGGTTCATTCGACGGCGCACTGAAGTGCATCGATGCCGGGTTCCTGTCGGTCATGTTCGACGGTTCGCATCTACCGATCGACGAAAACATCGCCAAGACCAAGGAATTGGTCGAACTCTGCCACGCGAAGAACATCTCCATCGAAGCCGAAGTCGGTTCGATCGGTGGGGAAGAAGATGGCGTCATCGGCATGGGTGAAGTCGCCGATGTCAACGAATGCAAGAAGATCGCCGACCTGGGCGTGGATTTCCTCGCCGCAGGGATCGGAAACATCCACGGCAAATACCCCGACAATTGGAAGGGTTTGAATTTCGACGTCCTGGGCGCCATCCAAACCGCGACCGGAAAACTTCCGCTCGTCCTTCATGGCGGATCGGGCATCCCCGACGACATGATCAAAACCGCGATTTCGCTGGGTGTCTCCAAGATCAACGTCAACACCGAACTTCAAGTCTTCTTCGCCGCCGCGACCCGTAAATACATCGAAGCCGGCAAAGACCTCGAAGGCAAAGGATTCGACCCCAGAAAGTTATTGAAGCCTGGATTCGAAGCCATCCAAGCCGGAGTCAAAGAAAAAATCATCCTCTTCGGATCCAACAACAAAGCCTAAAACCACACGAAGACGACTTTCAGCAAGTCGTCTTTCTTTATTTCGCCATGGTAATCGGTTACATTCATTCAGCCACTTCACAGGAGATAAAAGCAGGGTATAATACACAATGGATACGGAGGGATACGGATGGAAAGCGTCAACATCATTCTGAACCAATTGGTTCTCTTGGGGATTTTACTCGGGATCGGATTCAGTTTCCGTAAAATCAAACTCTTCGATGAAAAGAACACCCATGGCATCGCCAAACTCGTGGTGAATTTACTGTTGCCGATGCTGATTTTCGAGTTGGTCGCGGAAAGCGGGGTCCAACCCTCGGCTTATCTGGACATGATGATGTATGCGGTCGCCGTCGCCCTGATCTATGCCTTCATGTATTTCTTTGGGACGTATCTTGGTAAGCTGTTGGGACTCGGTGGAAAACGCCTGGATGTCTTCATCCTCTTCATGATGTTCGGCAACACCAACTTCTTCGGCGTCCCCCTCATCCTTTCGCTTTTCAATAATCCGACCGCCTCCCTCAACCTCTCCCAACAGATGATCGTCGACAACCTTTTCCTTTGGTCGATCGGTCTTAACCTATGCAAACGTCATCTCGGAATCTCCGACCTCCGTAGTCAAATCCGCGCCATGGCCAACCCCACGACCATCGCTTTGGTTCTCGGGATCCTCTCTTTGATTTCGGGCATCCATCTCTCCGGCCAATTCCAAAACGCCGTCCTCGGTTTGGCGGATAGTACGAAGTATCTTTCGATGGTCTATCTTGGCTCCTTGCTTGCGGGATTGGATGTCGGTCCCATCCTGAAGGAGAAAAGCATCTATGCCCTGATCGTCGTGAAAATGGTCCTCCTTCCGGTCCTCTTCTTCGTGGTCTTCAAACTCTTCTTCCCGATCCAGTCCGCCCAGACCGTCGCGACCATGTTCGCCCTGCCGGGAATGGTCACCGTCTCGATCCTGGTGGCCATGCACGACTCCGATGCGACCTACGCCGCCGGCATCGTCTTCATCACGACCCTTCTCTGTTTGGTGACGCTTCCGTTGGTGACGTTCGTTTTCACCCTGCTGTCATAGTCAAAACCCCGTTTCTCTGATAAAATAGGTGTGCTAAGGGAGGTTCTCCATGGAAGAAGTACTAAAAATCAGAGGTGGCAATAAGTTGAAGGGTAGCGTTCGGATCAGTGGTTCGAAAAACGCAACCGTCGCTTTAATCCCCGCCGCCATCCTTGCCTCCACAGGCCCGGTCGCCATCGTAGGCGCCCCCGACATCTCCGATGTCGATTCCCTCGCGGAACTGTTGCGTTTTTTAAAGGTCGATGTCATCCAGAGTTCCAAAGAAAACATCGTCATCGATCCGACCCATATGGAAAACATCCCGTTGGATCATCCTGCGGTACAGAAACTGCGTGCCTCCTATTATTTCATGGGGGCGTTGCTTGGAAAATACAAGAATGTACGGATGAAAATGCCGGGGGGTTGTTATCTTGGTCCTCGTCCCATCGACCTTCATCTTAAAGGATTCGAAGCCCTGGGGGCGACCGTCGAATACGATCGCGGCAGCTACCACATTTTCGCCGAAGAGCTTGTCGGTGCGAAAATCTTCCTTGATATTTCGTCCGTCGGAGCCACCATCAACATCATGATGGCCGCCGTGTTCGCGAAGGGTCGCACCTTGATCGAGAACGCCGCGAAAGAACCGGAAATCATCGACGTCGCGACCATGCTGAATAAAATGGGCGCGCACATCCGTGGCGCCGGGACCAACGTCATCACGATCGACGGGGTCGAAGCCTTGAACGGATGTTTCCATGAAATCATTCCCGACCGGGTCGAAGCCGGTACCTTCATCATCATGGCGGCCGCGGCCGCCGAAGAGATGACGGTCGAAAACATCATCCCCCAGCATCTAGAATCGTTGTTAAGTAAGTTGCAGGAAATGGGCGTCGACATGACGGTCAACATCGACAATGTCGTCGTGCGTAACCATAACGGGAAACTGGTGGGGACGGACGTGCAGACTCTTCCCTATCCCGGATTCGCCACCGACCTTCAGCAACCGATGACGCCGCTTCTGACACAGGCGCAAGGGGAGTCCGTCATCAAGGAAACGATCTATGTCGAACGCTTCAAACATTGCGTCGAATTGCAGCGCATGGGGGCTGATATCGAGATGATCCCGGCATCCGCCATCATCAACGGACCGGTGAAACTCTACGGGGACCGGGTGACCGCGACGGATTTGCGTTGCGGGGCGAGTCTGGTCATCGCGGGATTGATCGCCGACGGGGTGACCGAGATCCATGACGTCTATCACATCGACCGCGGGTATGAAAACCTGGATGGGAAACTAAAAGCGTTGGGCGCTGAGATCTGGCGCGAGAACGTCGAAGAATAATGAGAATCGACCCGGAAGTTTCCTAGGAAACCCCGGGTTTTTTTGTGTCCAAGCCAATCTTGACTTTGTACTAACATAATGATAATATAAATTCATGAAAGCGTTATCACGCTTGATAGGAGAAAGAGGAAAGCTATGGACAAAATCATAGACTTGTTTGACAGGAAACTCTCGCCTATTGCCTCGAAGATTTCCGGGCAGCGTCACCTGATCGCCATCCGCGACGGGTTGATCCTGACCATGCCGTTGATGATCGTCGGTTCGATCGTCATCATCTTCTCGACGGACTTCCCGATCCCGGGATGGGCCGACTTCATCACCGGAATTTTCCCGACGTGGGACGATTTCATCTGGGGTGTCGTCTTCCAATCCACCATGAGTCTGGCGGCTCTCATCGCCGTCATGGGGATTACGTATTCGTTGGTCAACAGCTATAAAGAAGAAGGAATCGTCGCCGCCGTGTTGGCCGTTTCCGCCTTCTTCCTCCTCCAGGACGGCTCGGCTTGGGCGTGGAATTCCAGCGCACTCGGCGCGGAAGGCTTGTTCTTGGGCATCATCGTCGCCATGATCGTTTCCGAAATCTATGTCCGTATCGTCAAGGGGAATTTCGTCATTCGTCTACCGGAGAGCGTCCCTGTCGCCATCAGCCGTTCTTTCGTCGCTCTTGTTCCTGGCGCCTTCATCATCATCCTCTTCGCGATCGTCCATGTCTTGTTTAGAATGACGCCCTACGGAACCGCCGGTGCCTTCATCGTCGCCGTCCTACAAGCTCCGCTCGTCGCCATTTCCGCCAGCTACATCGGTGCGATGTTGACCAGCTTCTTCATCTCGATCTTCTGGTGTTTCGGCCTGCATGGCGACTTGATCGTCGGCGCCGTCACCGTCCCTCTGCTTCAAGCCGGTTATCTTGAAAACGTCGAAGCGTTCCGTCTTGGCTTGGCCATCCCGAATGTCGCCGTCGAAGGATTCCAATCTTTGTTCTTGAATGTCGGCGGTACCGGTGGTACATTAGGGTTAGCCGTCGTTTGTGCCTTCTTCTCGAAATCGAAACAGTTGAAACTGGTCGGCCGTCTTTCCTTGGCCCCGGGCATCTTCAACATCAATGAACCCATCGTATTCGGTCTCCCGATCGTTATGAACCCGATTCTGATCATCCCTTACCTCTTGTCCCCGTTGGTTGTCGCAACCGTCACCTACTTGGCCATGAGCGCAGGCTTGGTGAATCGTATCGTAGCGGCGCCTCCGTGGACGACGCCTGTCTTCTTGTCAGGTTTCATCGCCACGGGCGGAGACTTCCGCGCCGTCATCTTGCAGATCATCAACATCGTGATCGTCATCGCGTTCTACTATCCGTTCATCGCGATGTGGGATCGTAAACAATACGCTTTGGAACAGAGTTCGGTAGAGTAGAAAAAGTGAAGTAAGGTTGCTCCGGCAACCTTTTTACTGGAGGGAACCCATGATCAAAGAAACACTCATTCTGGCAGGTGGAAAAGGCGAAAAGTTCTGGCCGTTTCAGAGCACCCGCAACAAAACCATGATTCCGATTTCTAACACGCCGCTGCTTGTCCATACGGTCGACGGGTTGCTTCAGTGCGGCATGGAACACATCGTCATCGTGTCCGCGACCCACAGTCCGCAAATTCGCAATGCGTTCCGCAAACAAGCGGAAGTCGACGTGGTGGAGATCGCCGAGTCCAAGGGGAGTGCGGATACTTTCCTGCAAGGCCTGGGGAAACTCACGGATCCGACTCGACCTTTCTTCGTGTTGCACGGGGATTGTCTTGTCCAAGCCGAAGATCTGGTTTCATTCCTAAGTGCAGTGAGTTTGAACGACGCATTGGTCTTTCCGTTGCGTGAACCCTCCACCAACTGGATCGCCTGTCGCTTGGACCAAGGGAAAGTCATTGATTTCGGCGGACATCATCGCGGGAATCTCATGACGCATCAACTGGCCGGGTTCATTACCGACAAGAACTTCGCAACGGTTTGCGAAACCAACCCCGGCAAGTTCACCAACCTGAAAGTCGGGGTCGGATCCCCGCAGGAAAACTACATCGAAGTCTCTCTGATGGATGCGATGGCGGACGGGTCGACATTCAACGCCCGCATCGCATCCCAGCCGGTCTTCGACATCGACAAGCCTTGGCATGCGATGGAAGCCAACGTCTACATGAACCAAAAACGTTGTTCAGCATTGAAATCGAACGAACTGGCGGACGGGGCGTCGATCGATGCGACCGCACGGATCGACGGCTTTGTCAGACTCGGGAAAAACAGTAGACTCGGGAAAAATGTCTGGATCAGAGGCAATGCGATCATCGGGGACGAGACGATCCTTGACCAAGGATGCATCGTCGGCGCGAACGTGGTGATCGGGGACCACTGCTCGATCCTGAACCATGCGAAACTCGCAGATCATAGCACCTTGGGTCATCGATGCATGATGGACCAAGGGTTCGAACTCTTGACCAGCGTCATCCTCGACCATGTCTACCTCGTCCATTACGGGGAATATTACGGGATGATCGGGGAGAATACGGATCTGGGTGCGGGAACGACCTGCGGTACCTTGCGCTTCGACGACGGATTGACCGTACAAAGCGTGAAGGGCAGGAAGGAAACCCCGACCCACTTCGCCAACGCCAGTTACATCGGGGACAATAGCCGGACCGGCGTCTGCGCCGTCTTGATGCCCGGCGTGAAAGTCGGATCCAACAGCGTCGTCGCCAGCGGCGTCGTACTGAACGAAGACTTGGCGGATCGAACCTTGATCTATGCCAAACAAGATACGGTGAAAGTCCCGTGGGGACCGGAGAAATACGGATGGTAAACCTTAAGAAATCTGAAATCGGCATTTCCGTCTATCCTGATTTCTACGCCAAGGACGACCTGAAAGAACAGGTCGAACGGGCGGCGAAACTCGGATACACACGCATCTTCACATCGATCCAATTGGGGAATTTGGGATTCGAGAACACCAAGGACAATGTGACCGAAGACTTCCAATACCTTTTCGATCGTTGCGATGAACTTCGCATCATCATCCATGTGGATATCAACGACCGCGTGTTGAAATCCGTCGGAGGTTCGCCGCAGGATTTATCTCCGATCCATCGCATGAAAATCAAGGTCTTGCGCTTGGACGGCGGATTCACGGACGACGAGGTCGCCCAGATGACCAACAATCCTTTCAATATCCAGATCGAAGAAAACAGTTCGATGGTCGACCGACCGCAACAGCGGATCCAATGCATCAAAGAGAAAGGGGACTTGAAGAACTATGTGACCTGTCACAACTTCTTCCCGCGCAACGACACCGGGTTATCGTTTGAGGACACCGTGAAGTTCGCCAAGCTCTATGCGGACCACGGGATCCAAAACGGGGTGTTCATCGCATCTTTAACCTCACCCAACGACCTCAACGCCTCCGGTAACGGGGTATGTACGGTGGAGGAACATCGCTATACCCCCGCCCATGTGGCGTTCAGCGAACTGAGAAATACGAACCTTTTCGACTATATCCTCTTCGGGGACAGCGTCCCTTCCCAACAGGAACTGGAAGCGGTCGCCCGTGCGGCATCGCTCGATTACGTTGAAATCCCGGTCTGGCTGAATCGTTCGCTGCGACCGGACCTGCATGCCTTGGTTAGTGAAACCAAGTTGTTGTCGCGTCCCGACCAACCGGAAACGACCCTGAGGGCGACGCAAACAAGAGGTTCCCACAAGATCAAGCCGGAACTGGCGATCCATCGCCCGCAGTATGCGATCACCCTCGACAATGAACTCTCCAATCGCTATGAAGGGGAATTGCAGATCATCTTGCGCGATCTTCCCCCCACCCCTGTCGCCAATGTGATCGGACAAGTCAAACCGTACGGAAAACGCCTTGTCGAACAAGTGAAGTACAAGAGTTTGCCTTTCAAACTCAAAGAGGAGTAATATGAAAAAAATCCTGCTGATTAGCCGCGAATCCCTTCAAACCGAACGATTCATGCGTCATGTCCGCGACCATCAGGCGAAGAACGAATTGAACTATGAGGTTGAAATCGCCTACTATCCCAAGCACCTGATCACGGTCGATGCATGGAAGCCGGATTTCGTCCTTTTATCCACGGAAGTCATCGTATGGAAACCGGACATCGAGAAAGAATTGAAGGAAAGAGGCATCGGATGTGCCTTGGTGAAAGGGTCGCATTACGGGACCGCCCAAGTCTTGCGCATCTTCCAGGACAGCGTCCCCAAGGAGCTACAACCATGAGTCAACTGAAACTCGTCACGATCGGGGGAGGGTCTTCCTATACCCCCGAATTGATCGAAGGATTGATCAAGCGATATGCCGAATTCCCGGTCAGTGAAATCTGGCTGGTGGATGTGGAAGAGGGCAAGGAGAAACTCGACATCATCGGGGATCTGGCCCGTCGTATGATCAAGAAAGCGGGATTGCCGATCGAAGTGTTCACCACCTTGGATCGTAAACTGGCTCTGAAGGATGCGGATTTCGTAACCACCCAGTTCCGTGTCGGACAACTGGATGCCCGTGAACGCGATGAAATGATTCCGGGGAAATACGGCGTCATCGGACAGGAAACCAACGGTCCCGGAGGCTTATTCAAGGCCCTGCGGACCATCCCCGTCATCTTCTCGATCATCGAAGACTGCAAGACCCAATGTCCGAATGCATGGATCATCAACTTCACCAATCCGGCCGGCTTGGTGACGGAAGCGGTTTTCCGTCATACCGATTGGAAACGATTCGTCGGATTGTGCAACGTCCCCATCGGGATGAAGATGGAACTCGCGAAATTACTTAACATCGATGTGAAACGTCTTCATGTCGTGTTTGGCGGATTGAACCATCTGGTCTATGCCTTGGATGTCTTGGTCGACGGGGTTTCCATCAAAGCCGATCTCTTCAAACAAGTCGAAGCCATGAAGATGACGATGAAAAACATCGAAGACATCCCTTGGTCTTCAACATTCCTCAATGCCTTGGGTGTCTTACCGTGCCCCTATCATCGCTATTATTTCCAATACAACGAAATGCTTGAACACTTCATGGAAGAATACCGCACCGGCATTAGCCGTGCCGTGAAAGTGAAAGCGATCGAGAAAGAGTTGTTCGAATTGTATAAGGATGTGAACCTGGCGATCAAACCTCCCCAACTTGAACAACGGGGCGGAGCGTACTACAGCGACGCTGCCTGCAACTTGATCTCCTCGATCTACAACGACAAACACGACATCCAGCCGGTCAATACCTTGAACCGCGGCGGGATCGCGAATTTACCCGATGACGTCGTCGTGGAAATCAGCAGCGTCATCACCAAAGACGGACCGATCCCGGTGAACGTCGGCGCTTTACCGGCGGCTGCCCTTGGCATCGTCCAACAAATCAAAGCCTATGAAATCAGCGCATCCAACGCAGCCGCAAAGAGTGACTATGGCCAAGCCTTGCTTGCGATGACCATCCATCCTTTCGTGAGAAGCGAAAAACTGGCGAAAGCCTTGTTGGATGAGATGCTGGAAGCAAACAAGGAATATCTTAAAGGATTCTTCAAGGAGAACTAAATGGCCAAGTCGAAAGTTAAAAAACCAAGCATCGAACAACGCTTGATGGATACCGTCAAGGTCCCTCTGGAATGGGTGGAAGCCCCCGCATGGAAGCGCATCTTCGCCTTCATCTTCGACATGACCCTCATCCTCCCGTTCACCAATTATCTGATGAAGGTGAACACAACCCTTCCGGCGATCGTGACCTTGGTCTATTTCGTCGGTTTCGAAATGAGCCCTTGGAAAGGGACGATTGGAAAACGGATGATGTCACTCAAGGTCATCGATGAAAACAAGGGTAAAGTCAGATTAAGCCAATTGGTCATCCGCTATCTCTCCAAGATCATCTCGCTCGCTATGATCGGCGTCGGCTATTGGCCGCTCTTGGCGAAGGAACCCCAACGGGCATATCCGGATCGGATCTCCCATACGATGGTCATCGCATTGACGCCATCGAAAACGAAGTAGCATCCCGACCGTAAACAAAAGGCACATCGCATGTGCCTTTTTCAATCATTTCGTCTCTTCCAATAATTCATATGCACAAGCGATATCGTAATGTCTTCCGTTGGAACTGGTCTGTCGTTTCGCCATGACCATCAGACTCTTCGCCTTCAGTTGCTTGGCTTTCATTTGATCGACCCCGGCATGGATCATCACGTCGCACAATTCACAGGCCAGTTGGTCTTCCCCGTCGGCTTGAAGCCGTTCGATACGATCAAATACGATCTGCGGATCCGAGATCAAGCCCAGAATTTCTTTTGCGTAGGTTTCCGCCGGGACACGGTTCAAGTTCGTCGGATTCCCATCGAACCATCCCAGATACCCATGATAGATCGATCGGATCGACCATTGGATCGTCCCGTAATATTCCCCAAGATAGGGAAGATCCCGCAACTGTTCCGGCAGAGCGACGGATCTTGCTGTTTCTTCTTCACTTTTCCCTTGATTGATGCACTCTAGCGTCTGAATCAAGACGGACTCGATGGCATCGCGATAGTTCGTCAACGTTTCACGGATGGTTTCTTCCCCAAGAACGGGTTGGAAATGACCGGGCAGAAGGGCGACGGAAGGGAACGACAGGATCTTCGTAAGGGAATCGACCCATGCGGCGACGTCGCGGTACTGTCCTCCACGGATCGCATAAAGGTTGGGCCAACACGCATAGAAATTATCCCCACAACATAATACTTTCTCATCTGGAAACCAAACGAAAAGCTGGTCGTCCGTTTCCCCCACGGCACTGATCAATTCAAGGGTCACCCCGTCGATTTCCCGTACCACGCGCTCTTCGTTGCGATAGATCGTCGTCGGTGCCAAGAAATCATACGTACCATCCTGTACGGCACGCCCTTCACGCATCCCCAACCCTTGCGTGATGACTTCTTCTTCCGTGAGCGTATATCCGAACTGACGCGAAGCGCGTCGGTTCAACACATCCTGAATCTTGTCGGTATACTTCAGTAAAGGTCGTCGCGGCGTAAACGCGATGACTTCTTCGACCGTCTCTTGAAACGCTGCGGAACCCCCGCGATGATCCGGATGACCATGGGTGAAGATAAGGGTCTTCACGACCTTCCCGGTCATCGCTTCGATTTCATGACGCAAACGCTTCGCCCTTTCATTTGAATCCAGGGTATCGATTAGAATCAGCGAAGTATCCCCTTCGACGAGGATGGCGTTACTGTGGCCGTATCCGACGAAATGGGTGATTCGATCTGATATTCTGTAATTCTTCTTGATGATCGTGGATTGCGCGAAATCCTTTAATTTTTGTTCAGCTTCATGCATAAGTCGGGTTCCCTCCATAAAATCCGTTGACGTACGGACAAGTTTATCTTATCGTTGTTTTAGGCAAAAAGTAAGTAGGCACTTTTTTGTTTCCATAAGGAAAGAGGTATTGAGATGACACAAGAACAGTTACCGGTCTGTCCTGTCGCGACGACGATCCAATTGATCGGCAGCAAATGGAAACTCCTGATCATCCGCGAATTACTGACCGGGACGAAGCGCACCGGCGAACTGAAACGAAGTCTTCCGAACATCAGCCAGAAAGTACTGACGGAAACCTTGAAATCGATGGTTCAGGACGGGTTAGTGTTACGAAGCGAATCTCATTCGTTTCCGCTCAAAGTCGAATACTCCTTAAGCGATTTGGGACAATCGATGGTATCCATCTTTAAAGCGTTGGAAGAGTGGGGTAATGAATACATCAAGAATGAAGGATAAAGCACACGCTCGAGGGCGTGTGCTTTGTTTTACTGGTCGATTTTATAAATCATGATGTCGAAGGCATTGCGGTCTCCGGGATAGATGGCGAAACTGAGTTCCAGTACTTGGTCGTCCTGGTCCGTCGACACGGTCTGTACGAAGTGGGCGGCGCTACCTTTTGCGATGTGAAGCAACGCAGCATCCTCATCTTTCACGATCATCGCATCGACGCTGCGGCGTGCCAGCGCGATGTATCGGTTGAACTTCGTCTCCAACATCGTATAGAGAGGGATATTCTCAAAATCTTCAGTCTCGATTCCGGGATAAAGAGAAAGCGGGAGATAGGTGTCGACCAGACACATCGGGAGTCCGTTTCCTTTATGAAGAAGCCGGACCGCATAGACTTCATCGTCTTTGGTGAGGTTCAAGGCATCGAAGATCTTCTTATCGTAACTCTTCTTCCCCTTCTTCAAGACGATCGTTTCCGGTGTCAAGCCGACACGGTGCATCTCGTCGTCGAAGGTGGATAACTCATGGAAGAAATGACTCTTGATTTCTTTTTCGCGGATGAAGGTGCCACGGCCTTTGATGCGGGTGACCACGCCGTCGTTGATCAACTCCGCATAGGCCTGACGGATGACCGGACGTGAAATCCCGAAGTAGTCGCAGAGTTCTTCTTCGGTGGGTAGTTTGTCCCCCGGACTCAAGATCCCCTGTTTGATGGCCGCGACGATGCTTTCCTTCAGTTGGGCATAGAGCGGGGTGGATTTAAAGCGGTTGATCGAAATGTAGTTCATACGTTCACGCCCTTTCCCGACGTACGATCACATCGTACTGATTGCGCTCGCCCGGGAACGAAGCGATCGAATATTCCATCAAGCGATTGCTTGTATCGTAGGTAAAGGACTGGACACGATGGACTGCAGAACGCTTTTCCACATCCAGCAACACCGCGTCCGCATCGCTGACCAACTGTGCGTTGTAGACGTTATAGGTTTTATGGACCGGTCGATGATATTTGTATTCAAACACTTTAAACAACGAGTTGGTGGCGAAGTCATACTTCTCCAAGCCCGGGAATTGTTTTAAATCGATGTATGAGTCTTCCACATACACGGCCACATTATCCGCATATCTTAATCGTTTGAAATGCAGGCAGGAATCGCCTTCCTTCAGTTCAAGATGGGGGAAGACATGGGCTTCGTTGTGGATGACCTCCACGACCAAGACTTTCGTATGCGGTTTTTTCCCATGCCGTTCCATTTCGCCGGTGAAATTATACAATTCGCTGGTAAGGTTGCGGCTGATTTCCTGCTTGGTCACAAACGTCCCTTTCCCCTTCATGCGGACGATGCATCCTTGCGCCAAGAGATCCGAATACGCCTGCCGGACCACCGGACGGCTGATGTGATAGGTGCTGCACAATTCATCTTCCGTCGGAAGTTTTTCGCGGTTTTTCAATGTGCCGTCATCGATCGCCGTGCGGATGCTGTCGCGAAGCTGGATGTACAGCGGGATGCTGGAAAACTTATTGATCGAGATATAACGCATGCTACGACCCCCTTATTCAACCTAATGATAGTATATCATAATGTATCATCACCTAAAGACAAAGAAGAGAGTTTGTTGTCGTGTCAGGAAGAAGCGAGTTTGCCTTTTTGAAGCAGGATGAGAAGGAGCGGAATCCCCAACATCCCACCTAGAAACACGAGGCTTCCCGTGATCGTCATGTAACGGGAGAGTTGACCGATGATCGCCGGTGCAAGGATGCCGGACAGGTTGCCGTAGATCGCACCGCCCCACATTTGACCCGTGATTTTCTGTCGCTCCGCGCTGACGGCATAGATGATCTGCTTGCTGCAGACCATGATCAGGGGGAACGTGAAGAGTTGAAGGATCGTCCCCGCAAGCATCAAGGGGATGGTCGGCGACGCGGCGAAGTAGAACATTTTCACCGCCAACGCGATGACCGAAAGGATAAGGACGGGTTTCGCGCCGAAGCGGCGGACAAGGCGCCCGCCAAGGAAGAAGAGGGGAAGTTCAAACGCCGCCTGCATACTATAATACAGGGCGACCTGGCCGGGTTTCGCTCCCAAAGAAAGCATCTTCAAGGTGATCGTCATGTCTTCGACGCCGACCACGAAGAACACGAAAAAGAAAACCACCAGCCAGATCGTATAGTCCCGGCTGAATAAGGTGGAGAGATTCGGTCTCTCATGGATTTCTTCCGTGTGTCGCTTCACGTCCGGCAACATCACCAGCATCACGGTCAACGCGCTTCCCAACACGAAACAGATCGGCAGGATGGCGATGAACCCGTTCTTCTCCACAAACACGACCAGCACGCCCAACCCGATTGAAAAGCCCAACGCACCGAACGCGCGGATCGCACCGTAGTTGCGACGGATCGATTCCCCCGATTCAAGCGCCCAGGAGTCAAGCAGGCTGGACACCAGGCGGGAACACGCGCTCATCGCGATTCCGCCGAGATAGACGAGCAGGGAGGCGGTGGAGGAAGAATAGAACAAGACGATTGAAAAAAGACCGAATCCTAGGGAAACGATCGCGAAAGGTTTGATTCGACGATAACGGTCGCAAAGGCGGCCGAGGATGAACTGGAAAAGGATGCCGCTGATCGCGCCCAACGAAAACAGCGTGCCGATTTGCGCACCGGTGTATCCCAAAGAAGTCAGAAACGGCGTCATCATGCCGCTGGGTAGGGACGAGAACAGGAAGAAAAGAAGGAAGACGATGAGGAAAGAAAGAAACGGGCGGCGATCTTGATTCATGGACTAAAACAAACGGCAGAATTTCCGCATCAGCTCAAGGTTGTAGTCGTCCGCGTTGTCCAAGTTCGAACTACGGAAAACCGGGACGTCCAGTCCCAGATTCTTGATCTTCGAGGCGACCAGGATGCTTAGGGATTGGGCGAGGAAAGAACCGATGATCGTGGAACTCGACCCCATCATGATGCCTTCCCCGATATCGTATCCGGCGTCCCCCCACGCCCCGCAATTGTCGATGACGAGGTCGGCGAACTCATGCAGGTTCTTTCCGGAAGGATGACGCGATGTGATCTGGCTCGACTGGGCAAGGTTGGTAAAGACGATGACGGTGAGTCCGGCTTCCTTGGCGAGTTTCGCCAACTCGACCGGCATGGCGTTTCGACCCGAGTTGCTAGCCATCAACAGGACATCCCCGGCTTCGAAATGATACAAGTCGAAATAGACCTTCGCCATCCCCAAGGTCCGCTCGATCATCGTGGATTTCATCGGATGGTCGGTCAAGGTCAACTCGTTCTGCAGGACGGGGGTGACATAGGCCAAGCCTCCGGCACGGGCATAGAACTCTTCGGCGATCATGTGGGAATGGCCGCTACCGAAGACAAGAAACCGCTTCTGGTTGAGGAAGGCGTTCACGATGAGATCGCTCGCACGATCGACGGAATCGGCTTGCGTAAGGCTGAATCGTTCAAACAAGGTTTGGATCTGCGCGGCATAATCCAAGAATACGGGGTTCATGTGGGTCATCTGGTTTCCTCCAAAGGAACTACTTATAACATCATTATATTATGACATATATGGACTGTCCATCAGAACCACGAAATGTCGCCAAGAATCAACGAAAACCCGTGCTTTTGTGTATTGTTTTCACAAGGTGTTCATGCCATAATAGGACCATTCCTACCAAAGAAGCGTGGGATCGTACAAGCGGGGATAGCCCGTAGGTACCAAGGAGGAAAATGCAGGCATTTTTGAAGAGGAAGAACATTGTCATCAGTTCCCAGAAGTATGGCATCGAAGCGATGTCCGCCATGGCGTTGGGCTTGTTTTCTTCCCTGATCGTCGGCTTGATTTTGAAGACCGCCGGTCAACAGTCCGGATTGTGGTTCGGTGAGAACCCGATCTCCACCCATCTGATTACACTCGGTACGTTTGCGATGACGTATATGGGCGCGGCCATCGGGGTCGCGGTCGCACATCGTCTGCAGGCACCACCCTTGGTTCTGTTTGCTTCCGTCGTCACAGGGGCGATGGGTGCGACATCCGGCGGTCCGGCCGGGGCGTTCATCGCCGCGTTGGTGGCCTGTGAGTTCGGCAAAGCCGTCTCCAAGGAAACCAAACTGGACATCATCGTCACACCGCTGGTCACCTTGACCGTCGGTTACCTCATTTCGCTCTCCGTCTCCCCGCTCATCGGCCAACTGATGAACTTTCTGGGTCAAATCATCGTGACCGCGACCGAATACCAACCCTTCTTCATGGGCATCATCGTCTCGGTGGTCATGGGGCTGGTCCTGACCGCGCCGATTTCATCTGCGGCCTTGGCGATCATGCTGAACCTATCCGGGATCGCCGCAGGTGCCGCCACCGTAGGGTGCGCCGCACAGATGATCGGATTCGCCGTAATGAGCTATAAAGAAAACAAAGTCAGCGGGCTCTTCGCGCAAGGCTTGGGCACAAGCATGCTGCAGATCCCGAACATACTCAAAAACGGATGGGTGTTGATCCCGCCGACCCTCGCCTCCGCCATCACCGGACCGCTTGCCACCTTGGTGTTCAAGATGGACAACATCGCCGCCGGGGCGGGCATGGGGACCAGCGGATTGGTCGGGCCGATCACGACCTTGCAGACGATGGGTTTCACCCCCTCCGTCTTCTTCGCGGTCGCGCTGCTTCACTTCATCCTTCCCGCGATCCTAACATTGTTCTTCGCCTATTTCCTGCGTAAACGCGGGAAAATCAAGGACGGGGACCTCAAACTCGATTTAAATTAACTTTCACTTAGAGGTTATTGCGCAAATGTAAGCGCTATGATAGTATGTAAGTACAAGTTAATCAAACTGTTCAGAGACATCGAAACAAGGCAGTAATCATGTGGATACGTGGTTTTTGCCTTTTTTTTGTCGATGAAGGTTTGACTTCAAGGAGGAAGGGACTGAATGAGAAAGTTTACGGCCATGCTTAAAGATCCGAAACGATTGTTCGTAGTTCTCTTAGCGACGGTTTTGTTGGCAAGTGTCTTCGCAAACCTCATGAATACCTCGTTCTACACGGTTTCCGTAAAACGTATCAGCTTCGATACGCCCAGCGGAACCCTATCCGGCTTACTGTATCTGCCCAAGGATGCAAGCAAGGACGATCCTCGTCCGACGATCATCACGACCCACGGGTACCTGAATTCCGCTGAAATGCAGGATGCCCCGGCGATCGAAATGTCGCGTCGCGGGTATGTCGTCTTGGCCTTGGATATGTACGATCATGGACATTCGATCACCAAAGTCGAATTCGAAGCCGCCGGGGCGTTCTTTACGTTCTGGACGACGGCGATGTACGATGCGACGAAGTACATGTACGATCAAGACTATGTCTTGAAAGATCGCAACGGCAACGGGATCATCGCGGTCAGCGGTCACTCGATGGGCGGATTCGCTTCGTCGATGGCGGTCGTCGCCGATGAAATGCAGTTCGCGACCAGCGGTTTCCGTAGAATCCATGCGGATTTGACGGTCGGGTCGGACTTCTCGCTTTCCGGTTATGCGGGGGTTACGGCGGAAGTCGCCTTGGCGATGGCCGGACCGCGTATTTCCGGTAAAATCGCCGCCCACTTCGATGAATTCTTCTTCGACATGGCCGCATCCGCCGCAGGCAAGACGGTCATCTACAAAGACTACATCAAACAGGATGAAGGGAAAGCGTTCCTCGGCAATCCCGCCAATCCCGAACCCGGCGTCTTCTATAAAGTCGGGAATGCGCGTCGTGTCATCTACACCCCGTATGAAATCCATCCGTGGAACCACTTCTCCATCGGAACCACCGCGAACATCATCGACTTCTATGCCGAAGCGTTCGACGGATACAAATCGCTGAACATCTCGACCTTGGGATCCTCCAGCCAAATCTGGTGGCTCAAGGAAATGTTCGAATTCATCGCCTTGCTCGGCTTCTTCGCGATGTTGATGCCGTTGGCGTCGATCTTGTTGGCGACCCCGGTCTTCGCATCCCTCAGCCAACCGAGTGAAAAACGCGTCCCGGGACCCAAGAGCGCAACCTCGAAAGCCATTTTCTGGGTCGTTCTCCTGATCAGCGCCGCGTTCCCCGCCTACTTCTTCCCGGACATGATGGATAAACTCGCGCCGGGATTACTCCTGATCCAACGTTTCGCCGAAGTCATGCTGGGTGTCGGTGCCATCATGTTGGTATTGACCCTGGTCCAGGACAAAGCGAAAAACATCTCCCGTATCGTCGCCGCCGTGCTGACGATCCTCACCGCCTTCGTCATGCGTTACTTCACCACGAAAGCAGCCACCTTGTTTGTCTTGGGGAACTTCTTCAACCAACCCACCACCAACCAAATCGTTTATTGGGCGTTGATGAGCGGATTCTTCGGATTGATCGTCATGTCGGTCTTCCACTTCTTCGACAGAAGCCGCAACCCCGAATTCAAGCTTAGCGACTACGGTCTCAGCGCTTCGCCGAAAAACATCCTCTTGTCGTTTGTCCTTGCGGTCGTATTGGTCCTTGTCGGGTATGCCGTTCTCTTCTTGGTCGATGCGTTGTTGGTCACCGACTTCCGTCTATGGAGTTGGGCGGTAAAGACCTTCGATCTGACCCATCTGAGAACCCTCTTCAACTATGTTCCGTTCTTCTTCGTGTTCTACCTGATCAACAGCGTCGCCATCAACCTCAATTCCAACAACACCTACATGCATGGTTGGAAAGGTTACCTCGTCGGTATCCTGATGACGGTCGGCGGATTGATCGTCTACTTGGCATACCATTACGGTTCGGTCTTCGCGACCGGAACCGCCGGTTATCCTGCGCAAGCCCTTAACAGTATCCTGTTGTTCGCCCTGATCCCGACCTTGATCGTCGCGGTCATCTTCGCCAAACGCCTCTACAAGAAGACCGGCAACGTCTATACCGCAGCGGTATTGAACGCCGTCCTGATGACCATGATCACGGTAGCGAATACGATCATGTACTTCAACGTCAAGTAGTCTCCGATCCGATTCAATGAAAAAGACGGTAAGCGCAGTTGCGCCTACCGTCTTTTTTTAGAGTTTACGACGTCTGAAGACCATCATCGACGAGCCAAGCAAGAGGATGGTCAAACCCAGGGTAACCCCGATGGGGATCGACAAATCCGAGACCTGCGCCGCACCGCTCAGCAGGGCGGTATTCAGCGAAGCGAGGGCGATCGGATTCAAGGCATGGAGTCGCGGGAAGATGTCGAGCAGAAGCAAGATCAGAAGTGATACGGCCGTGAGGGCCAGCCCGGCGAAATTGCCGGAGGTGAATGAACTGAAGAAGAGAAGGCAAGCGAGCAGGAAGAGTCCGAAGAGCCAAAGGCAGAAGATTGAGAACAGCAGGTTGGGTTGTCCCCCCGAACCAAACAAATAGGCGGTATAGCCGAAGGTCGTGGCGAAGGATGCCAACAGGGTAAGCGTCCAGAGAATCGAAGCGACGGTGAACTTGCTGAGGATCACGACAGGACGCGACAATCCTTTGGTAACCATGTTGATGAGCGTCCCCTTCGTGATTTCGTTGGAAAGCATCCCGCCAAACACCAACAGAACGACAAGCAACCCCATTTGGGACGTGTTCTTGAAGAACTGGGCATAGGCGTCCAAGGCGGTCGGTTCGGGGATGGTGATGACGATGCCGTCCAACGCAAGGGACTTGAAGATCTCGGGCATCAGTTTCGCCGTCAGAGGACTCATCATCCCGAACAACAGGAACACGATCATCAGGATCAACACCTTATGGGTACGAAGATTCTCCAAGACTTCCTTCTTACAAAACGCGATGTAGCTTCTCATTTGATGATCTCCATGAACAGACTCTCAAGGGTCGGTTCGCCGACTTCATACTTCAACAACGGAAGTTTCAATCGGGTCAGATGTTCAAGTAAACGATGGTTTCCATCGATCGTATCGCTCATTCGGACAAGCAAGGAACGGTTCTGGAGTTCGACGGACGATACGAAGGGAAGTTCGCTGAATGTGCGTTGGACTTCCTGAAGGTCAAAGGTGCTTTCAAATTCAAGCGTCACGGTATTCTCGCGATGACGGCTCTTGATGTCGGCCAAGTCCCCTTCAAGCATCAATCTGCCATCGTTCAGGATCCCGACCCGGTCGCAGATCCGCTCGACATCCGACAAAATGTGGGTGGAGAAGAGGACGGTCGTGTATTTCTTCGCCGCACTGAGGATCGACAGGATCTCGCTGCGTCCGATCGGATCCAATGCCGACGTCGGTTCGTCGCAAATCAACAGTTTCGGGGAATTCAACAGGGCCTGGGCGATCCCCAAGCGTTGCTTCATCCCACGCGAATAGGTGGAAATCTTCCGTTCCACTCCGCTTAGTCCGACCAAGTTCAGCAATTCGTCGCTGCGTGATCGGATCTGGGCATTCGACAAGCCCGTGATTTCCCCGCACAACGTTAAATATTCCTTGGCTTTCATGTAGCCATAGAACTCGGGAACATCCGGGAGATACCCGATGTGTCGGTTGGTCGCGGTTTCCCCGAAGGCCACTTCCTCATCGCAGACACGGATCGTCCCCGAATCGCAGGCAAGCAGACCCAGGATCATCTTCATGGTCGTGGTTTTCCCCGCCCCGTTCTTTCCCACAAAGCCAAAGACGATGCCCTCTTCCACATCGAAACTCAAGCCATCGATCACGTTCAGGGAACCAAAGCGTTTCGACACGTTCCGTAACGAAAGGACGTTCATGATTGGTCGCTACGTCCGATCGTGAAGTAAAGGATCGGACCGATGATTTGAAGGAAAAGGACGACGAAGATCCAGATCGTCTTGTTGCCGAACTTCACATCCGGGTGTTTCAAGAGATGGATCAAGGCGGTGACGGCCAAGACAAGTTCAAGAAGGATGATCGGAATCAGAAAGGGGAGGTATTCGATGATTTTTTCCATGGGGTTCTCCTAAAGGGCGTCGAGGTCGCGGACGATCCGTTTGAACCGGTCGTTTTCCGCAAGACTCTCAAACGCGGGGTGTTTCAATAAATCCTTAAACGACTGCTTGATCGCTTTGTCGCTGCGCGGGGCGAGACTTCCCAGATCCAAGGATTCGATGAGGGCTTGGATGTGGTCGAACTGCGCGTTTCCCTTCAGCGTGAACGGAAACAATCCGGGTTCACAAGCGATGCGGGCATACCGTTCAAGGTGGTGCAAGGCCGGGTCGACCCTGTTTTGGCTAAGATAGAGGGCGGCGGCGTTGACGTAAAACGGCAGGACGGAGGCAGGATGGAGATGGTCGAGGTCGAAGATCTCGATCAACCGCTCGATGCTTTGCGACCATCGATCCAAGGTCCCGGGTTGGGCGGCATAGATCGCCATCAGCCCCGGCATCGCCCCGACGATGGACAACAGATCCGTGAAGATCGACCCTTGAAGCAAATTCAAGGCCTTCTCGTTCTCTTGTTTCATCAGGTAGGCGTTGGCAAGCAAGATATCGGGGTTCAGTTTAATCTCGTCCGCATCACCGAGCAGGTCGATGACTTCGTTGGGGTTCCCCGTCATCATCCAACAGGTCGCCTTAAACAGCGGGGTTTGCCTTAAGATCCTAGGGTCGTCGCAGTTCTGCTCGATCCGTTCGAAGAGACGAAGGGCTTCCTGCAGGATTTCGTTGCGTCGCTCGATCGACCCTGCAAGGTCGGCGTGGTTCATCAACAAGATCCCCAGATTCAACAACAACGGCCAACAGGAGTAGTATTTCCTCATGAGGGTGTTCAACTCGGTCATGACCTCGTCGAAGGGTTCCTGGGTGAAGCGCTCGGCAAGCGAACGGTAGACTTTCCGTATCTCTTGCTTGGTGAGTTGCGGTTGATAATCGAACAATTCGTCGACGGTGATGTCGAAATAGGTCGCGATGACCGGCAACAAGGTGATGTCGGGATAACTTTGACCGCTTTCCCACTTGGAAACGGCGGGCTTTGAAACACCCAAATGATCCGCCAGTTCTTCCTGCGTCAACTTCAGTTCCTTGCGTTTCTCGATGATCTTGTTTCCGATCCGGATTTCTTTCATGTTTCCACCTCAGGTTTCATTATAGGTCGCGACATTGTCCGATACAACACACGCCTGGTTAAGTTAAGTATACAAAATTAACCCATGGTTAACAACACTTCTTCATTGCGATGAAGAAGGAGAAAAACGGGGTGGAAAAGAGGGAATATCCAGCGAAATCGGGTAAGATGATCCATGCAAAGACGGGTGTTTCGATCCTGAATTTCGGTTCTTGCATATTCCCATCACCTATGATAAACTTAACACGCACTTACTTTGGATTCGCATGGAGTCCAAGGCGGAAGGAGATCCACCACCATGAAAAAAGGCATTCATCCCACCTACAACAAGGTTAAAGTTCACTGCACCACTTGCGGTAACGAATTCGATTCCGGCTCGGTTCTGAAAGAGATCCGCGTCGACACCTGCTCGAACTGCCATCCGTTCTATACCGGACGTCAACGTTTCGCCGCTGCGCAAGGACGTATCGAGAAGTTCAACCGTAAATACGGCACCAAACAAGACTAGTTCAACACAGCGAAGGAACAGGGAAGCCTGTTCCTTTTTATCGTGTTCGTCGACCGATTCAAGGGTTCGACTCCCGATAATTATGATAGAATAAGAACGTAAAAGAGGTGCCCCTATGATGTATCAATTGTATCGCCCGGGTTATATCGAAGTGATCTCGGGTTGCATGTTCGCCGGTAAAACCGAAGAGTTGATCCGCCGCATCAAAGTCCTGGAGTTCGCGAAAAAGAACATCCTGGTCTTCAAGCCCGCCATCGACAACCGGTATAGCGAGACCAAGGTCGTCTCCCACGGGGGTTCGTCCGTCGAGTCGATCATCATCAACGATCCCAAACAAATCCTGGACTATGTGAAAGACGATACCGATGTGGTGGCCGTCGATGAAGTCCAGTTCTTTTCGGAAGACATCGTCGCCGTCTGCGACTTGTTGGCGAAACAAGGGAAACGCGTGATGGTGGCCGGTTTGGACACCGATTTCCGCGGCGAACCCTTCGGCGTCATGCCGAAACTGATCACGACGGCGGAATTCGTCACGAAACTGACCGCGGTCTGCATGACCTGCGGCGCGCCTGCGACACGGACGCAACGGTTGGTGAACGGAGAACCTGCGAGTTATTTCGACCCGATCATCCTGGTCGGCGCGGCGGAGAGCTATGAAGCACGCTGCCGTCATTGCCATGTGGTCAAGAATAAGCCGCAGTTGGAACGGTAGATGACCCTACGTCATCTCGTTCAACCCTATCTTGGAACGAAGGAATTCTATAAAAAGGTATTATTGATTTCGCTTCCCCTCGCCCTTCAACAACTTCTGTCCTCGGCGATGGGGATCGTCGATACGATGTTGGTCTCCAGTATCGGACAAGTGACCGCGGTCGGAACCGCCGCGCAGATCGATACGATGGCGATCACCGTGGCCTTCGGCGCCGCATCCGGGGCCGGCATCTTCATGACGCAGTTCTATGGCGCCCACGATATCGGTCGTCAACGCAAATCCTTCGGGTTGGGATTGGTGATGACGAGTCTGATCGCCCTTCTCTTCGCGACCGCCGCCTTCTTCTTCAGCGGACCGTTGTTGCGCTTCTATCTCGACGACCCGCAGGTCCTGGCCTATTCAAGCCAATACCTCGGCGTCGCATTGTATGGATATCTTCCGACCATCCTGATGATGACCTTCAGTTTCGCCTATCGCTCCATCCATAAAACACATGTCCCGCTGATCATCGGCACATCCGCGATGGCGCTGAAGATCTTCTTGAGTTATGTCTTGATCTTCGGGATGTTCGGCATGCCGGCACTGGGCGTGCGCGGCGCCGCCTTAGCGACCGTCATCTCGCAGACTTTGGGATTGATCACCTACATCGTCTATTCCTATCGAAGCAACCAACCGTTCATGGGGAGTCTGAGGGAAATGTTCGGGTTCAAGCGCGAGTTCGCCGCTTCGATCCTGAAGCGCTCCTATCCCTTGATCGTCAACGAAGCGTTCTTCGCGGTGGGGTCCACGTTATATATCCGCGCCTTCGGCAGCCTCGGCGCCCAGGCCATGGAAAGCTATTATGTGGGCAACCAGATCGCCAACCTCTTCCTCTTCATGATCCAGGGTATCAGCACCGCCAACGCGGCGATCCTGGGGGCCGAGTTGGGAAGCGGTTCACTGGAGCGTGCCAAGAAGACGGGCAACGCCTTCATCTCCGTCGCGGTGATCTTCTCGATCATCCTCTCGATCAGCGTCCTCCTAGGGGCAAGCCCCTTGGTCGCGATGTTCAACCTGAGCGACCCCGTCGTCGTGACGCAGGCCGTCCTCATCGTCCGCGTATTCGCCGTACGGCTCTCATTGCGCCTATTCAACGTCATCATCTTCGGCTCGCTGCGTGCGGGCGGAGATTCCAAATTCCTGGCGTTCTTGGATTCCGGCATCCTCTGGCTGGTCGGCCTACCGACCGCGTTCTTCCTCGTTTCGATCGTCCGTATCGAAAGCATCGCCCTGGTCTTCCTTCTGGTCCAGGTCGAACAGCTGGTACGCGTCATCGTCGGCTTGAAACGCTATTTCTCAGGGGCATGGATCCGCAACCTAACGCTTGAAGTCAACTAAAGGAGAAACCCCATGGATGTCATGATCCAACGATTAGAAGAAATGAGCCGCCGATTCGAGGAACTCTACGAGATGCTGATGCGTCCCGAGATCATTTCGAATCCGCGCGAGTTGACCAAGATCAACAAAGAGCAGGCTTCGCTGCGTCAAACCGTCGAAACCTACAAGCAGTTCAAGCAGGTGCTTTCCCACATCGAACAGGCGCAACATTTGGCCGAGGAAAACGACCCCGAAATCAAAGAGATGGCGCAGATGGAGTTGGACGAATTGTTGCCGCAACGCGACGAGATGGTAGAGAAACTGCATCTTCTCCTCATCCCCAAGGACCCCAACGACGACCACAACGCCATCGTGGAAATCCGGGGGGCCGCAGGCGGTGACGAAGGCAACATCTTCGCCGGCGACCTGTATCGCATGTACATGCGCTATTGTGAAATCGCAGGCTTCAAGACCGAACTGATGGAAGCTTCCGAAGCGGAAGCCGGCGGATACACCATGATTTCGTTCTTGGTGAAGGGCGAAGAAGCCCACAAATATTTCAAGTTCGAATCCGGCGCACATCGCGTCCAACGCGTACCGAAGACCGAAACCCAGGGTCGTATCCATACCTCCACCGCGACGGTGCTGGTGATGCCGGATGCGGAAGAACAAGACATCGAAATCAACCCGGCCGACCTGACCATCGAAACCCATCGTTCATCGGGCGCCGGCGGCCAGCATGTCAATAAGACCGACTCCGCCGTACGGATCACCCACGTCCCGACCGGCATCAGCGTCAACTGCCAGGACGGACGCTCCCAGCACGACAACCGCGCCACGGCCTTGCGGATCATCCGCGCCCGCGTCTTCGAAGAGATGCAACGCCGCTTCGATGAAGAGAAGGGGGTTTTCCGCAGATCGAAAATCGGGACGGGCGACCGTTCGGAAAAGATCCGCACGTACAACTATCCCCAAAACCGCGTCACCGACCATCGCATCGGATTCACCCTGAATCAATTGGACCGCATCATGGAAGGCAAACTCGGCGATGTCATCGATGCCTTGTTGGCGGAAGACCAGAAGCGTAAACTGGCAGGGGAAGAATGAAACTAAGAACACTTTTAAAAACAGCACAAGAGAAACTCGTCGCCAACGATCTTCCGGAATCCTATGCCAAACTGATGGCGAACGAACTTTTACTGCGCGAGGGGCGTAACCTTTACCTTGAAATGGAAAACGAGGCCGACGGAATGTTTGTCGAGCTTTATAACGAGAAAATCGACAGGCTTTGTACACAGGAGCCCTTCGGGTATGTCTTAGGCACCCAATATTTCTATGGCCGTGATTTCATCGTGGATGAACGCGTCCTGATTCCGCGTCCGGAGACCGAAGAATTGGTCGCCAACCTGCTGGCGGATTTCGATGAGCGCTATGCGGATCGCGAATCCTTCGTCCTGGCGGACATCGGTACGGGAAGCGGCTGCCTGGCGATCAGTCTGAAACTGGAAGAACCGCGGCTTCAGGTCTACGCCGGGGACATCAGCGATAAAGCCATCGAAGTGGCGAAAGAGAATGCGGAAAAACTGGGCGCCGACATCGAATTCTTCTGCGGCGACCTGCTTGAACCCCTCAAAGAAAAAAACATCCGCTTGGATGTCCTGGTATGCAATCCCCCCTACATCCCCCAAGACGAATTGCTTGAGGAGAGCGTGAAGGGGTTCGAGCCCCATGTCGCCCTATTCGGCGGCGAGGATGGATTGCTTTTCTATAAACGCATCTTCGAAGATGCGGACAAGATCGTCAATCCCGGCGGGATGCTTGGCTTCGAGATCGGATGGAATCAAGGGGAAATCTTAACGCGACTCGCGAAAGAAGCCCTCCCAGACGACGAAATCATCATACGTCAAGACATGCATGGCAAAGACCGGATGTTGATGATTTATCGCACTGCAAAGTAAAAGGGTCCCGTCAAACGGGACCCTTTATTGTTCAAGATCGGTTTTGTTTGTGAAGCGACGCGCGGCGATTTGGATCATGGCCAAGACATCCGTACTAAGCGCGACCAACTCGATTTCGTCGAGCGATTGCGGGTCGTATCCCAGCCGATCGCCGATGACACGATGTTTCACCAAGCGGATCACCAGGTCCTCGGCCGTGACATATTCGCCGGACTCCTCGGAGACGACCAAATCGTGTCCGATCAGGTAATCGACGCTCACATTGAAATAGGAAGCGATCGAAGACAACACGTCCGCCGGGGGCATGCCTAGTCCGTTCTCCCACTTCGCGATGGATTGTTGGGAATAATGCAAAAAATCCGCCAACGCCTGTTGGCTGATTTCCTTGGATTCCCGCAATGCCTTCAGTCGCAAAGAGAACATCGAAATCGCCCCTTTCCGACAAATTATACTACCCACGATAGTTTCCGATTCATTTTACTGCGAATCGGTGTAATCCGTCTTGACAACAACCCACAGTGGTAATAGGATGGAAAAACCACGATGGAGGGAAGGAAATGGACTGGAGGAGTGAAGCTTTCGGCATCGACGTGAGGGAAGAAGTGAAAGCCTGGACCCGTAAGATCCTGGATCAGGAATCAAGCTTCGATACGATCCGATTGAGCGGTGCGGGGATCAAGAACGAGGACGGCGAATCGATCTCGAGCGAGGGATTTCGCTTGAAGCAAAGCGAAATCCACTACATCAAGAAACGGATCCTGAAGTCAGGTGGTTCAAGGTGGAAGTGTGAAACAAGGATCGTCGAAGGGGACGGTGAAAACTTCGGGAAAGTCGATGTGTTGACGAAGGTCGATCCACGCTGAAGCGGTGGGACGACGGAATGGACACAATGCACGGGTGATGGAACATTTCACCCGTTTTTCCTTGTGCCTCCCCACGATTATGGTAAAATAAGTGCAGAAAAACGGAGGGCTTATGGAAACCTTACGCTTGCAGGCGCACCAGTTGAAACAAGTGGCAGAAATCCTCAACCGCGGCGGCGTGGTGGCTTTTCCGACCGACACGGTGTATGGCCTCGCAGTGCGTAGCGATGATCCCGTAGCCATCCAACGAATGAAAGATGCGAAACAGCGCCCGGAATCCAAACCCTTTCCGATGATGGTCGGTTCGCTTTCACAGATCGAAGCCGTCGCTTCGCTCAGCGAGAGGGAAATCCGATTGATTCGACGGTGGATGCCGGGTGCTTTAACGATGATTTTCAATAAGAAGCCGGAAGTGTCCGAGGTGGTCACCAACGGATTCGAGACGATCGGGATCCGGATGCCGGACGATCCCTGGATCCTTGAACTGATCAAGGAGATGGGATGCGGCTTGCTTGTCCCAAGCGCAAACCTCAGCGGGGAACCGCCGGCCAGCGATGGCGATGAAGTGTTGCGTCAACTGGACGGACGGATCGACGCGGTCGTGCTGGGTCGATCGGGGGCGCAGACGGCGTCCACCATCATCGATGCACGCGAGAAGCAAATCAAAGTGATCCGGCAAGGGAAGATCCGATTGGAAGAAATCCTGGAATCGTTAAATGAAAGCGAGGAAGAACGATGAAAATCGCATTGGCATGTGACCACGGAGCCTTCGACCATAAAGAGGCGATCCGCGAAGAATTATTGAAAAGAGGGTTCGAAATCGAGGATTTCGGCTGTTATTCCAGCGCAAGCGTGGATTATCCCGACACGGTGTATCCCGCGGTCAAATCCGTCGCGACCGGGAAGAACGACTTCGGGGTCGTCCTCTGCGGTACCGGGATCGGGGCGTCGATCGTCGCGAACAAGGTCAAGGGCATCCGTTGCGCCTTGGTCTATGACACCCAGACCGCCGCGATCACCCGCGAACACAACAACACCAACGTTTTGGCGATGGGCGGACGACTGGTCACGCCGGACGAAGCGGTCGAGATCGCTCTGACCTGGTTGAACACCCTGTATCCCGCCGACCCGCGCCATCAACGCAGGATCGATAAAATCACGGCCGTCGAGGCGAAGGAGGGCGAACACGATGAAAGATGTTGAACTGCGCGAGGCGATTGAACGAGAAGCATTGCGCCAACAAGAAAACATCGAATTGATCGCGTCGGAGAACTATGTCTCCAAAGACGTCATGGAAGCGGTCGGAAGCATCCTCACCAACAAATACGCGGAAGGCTATCCCCATAAACGCTATTACGGGGGTTGCGAATACGTGGATGAAGTCGAAGAGCTGGCCAGGACACGGGCATGCGAACTGTTCGGGGCGGAGCACGCCAACGTACAACCCCACAGCGGATCCCAGGCGAACATGGGGGTCTACCTCAGCATCCTGAACTATAAGGATAAAGTGCTGGGGATGGATCTTAGCGCCGGGGGACATTTGACCCACGGACATCCGCTGAACTTTTCAGGCATGCTGTATGAGTTTCACGGCTACGGGGTCGACCCGATCAACCATCGCATCGACTATGACGCACTGCGTACACAAGCGATCGAACTGAAACCGAAACTGATCGTCGCCGGGGCGAGCGCCTATCCCTTTATTCTCGAATTCGAGAAATTCAGGGAAATCGCCGATGAAGTCGGGGCGTACCTGATGGTCGACATGGCGCACATCGCCGGCTTGGTCGCGACCGGACATCATCCCTCCCCGATCCCCTATGCGGATTTCGTCACCACGACGACACATAAAACCTTGCGCGGTCCGCGCGGCGGCATGATCCTCTGCAAGAAGCAATACGCGGAAATCCTCGACAAACGGGTTTTCCCGGGCATGCAGGGCGGCCCCTTGATGCACGTGATCGCCGGGAAGGCGGCTTGTTTCCATGAAGACCTGCAGCCCTCCTTCACCGAATACAGCGCCCAGATCCTGAAGAACATGCAGGCGTTGTGCGGACAACTGATCCTTGAAGGATTCACCTTGGTCGGCGGCGGAAGCGAAAACCACATGTGCCTGGTCGACGTGAAACGTTCGGTCGGACTGAGCGGGAAAGTCAGCGAAAAGTTGTTGGACTCCGTCGGGATCACCTGCAATAAGAACGCCATCCCCTTCGATACGGAAAAACCCTTCACGACCAGCGGGATCCGGCTGGGATCCCCCGCGATGACGACGCGCGGCATGAAAGAAGAAGAATTCAGACAAATCGCGATCTTCATCGCCAACACATTGAAACATCCCGAAGATACCGAGCTGCACGCGGAAATCCTGAAGGAAGTCCGCGCGTTGACGCGCCGTTTCCCGGTCGATTGTTAAACAAGGAGGAAGAAACATGCTTACCGTACTTCATCACCCCCTGATTACCCACAAACTGACGCAAATGCGTAAAGAATCCACCGGGACCAAGGACTTCAGACAGAACCTCGACGAAATCGCAGGCTTGATGGCGTTTGAAATCACGCGCGACCTGCCGTTGAACCCCATCGAAATCAAAACCCCGGTCGCGCCCTGCCTGACCCAGGAATTGGCCAAGGAAATCGTATTGGTCCCCATATTGCGTGCCGGCCTCGGCATGGTCAACGGGATCCGCGATCTGATCCCCACGGCGAAAGTCGGACACATCGGACTCTACCGCGATGAAGAAACGTTGGAACCGCACGAATATTTCGCGAAGTTCCCCTCGAACATGCCGGAGTCGGTCGTCATGGTCCTCGACCCGATGTTGGCGACGGGCGGATCCGCCTCCGCCGCGATCACGCTCCTGAAAAAACGCGGTGCGTCGATCATCAAACTGGTCTGCCTAGTCGGTGCTCCGGAGGGCGTCAAACGCATCGAAGAAGATCATCCGGACGTGGATGTCTACCTTGCGGCCTTGGATGAAAAACTCAATGAAAAAGGGTATATCGTTCCGGGACTTGGCGACGCGGGCGACCGGATCTTTGGAACCAAGTAGGAAGTTCGACTTTTCATCCCCCGTTCTACACAGAACGGGGGATTTATGCTATCATTGTTGCGTATTGAAACAGGAGTGAAACGATGGATGATTTCTTAAGCAATCACGTAAAAGGGAGTTTGCGGTCGGGGTTGATCCTCGGCGTACTTTTGGTCGTGATCAAGGCAAGTTGGGGGATCGGCTTTCTCGCCGGCTTCGCCGCTTCGCTGATCCACTTCCAACTGACATCCAATTATGTCTCCGGAATCCTTCATCTGCGCTATCACAAGCGCTTCACCACCTATCTTTTTTTTGCGGCGGCGACGATGTTCCTCGGCGTCCCCTTGTTGATCGCGATCTTGTATCCGACTTGGATCAATGTCTTCGCGGCGACGGCGGGCCTGCTGTTCTTCAAGTACCGCTTGTTTGTCAAAGAGATTTTCTTTCGTAAAAAGGAGGAATGAAATGATCAATTTCCTCAGTGTACCGGTGTTGAAGGTACAGGTCGAAGTGTTTTCGATCCTCATCGTATTCGGCGTGATCCTTCTGTTTATGATCTATGCGAACGTCCAACTTAAAAAGGCGGACCCCTTCGCAAGACCGACGGGCGTCGTACTCTTCTGTACGATCTACGTCGAGTTCATACGCAAACTCACCGTCGACAACATGGGTAAAAAAGCGGGCATGCGCTACGCGCCGTACATCGGTTCGATCGCGGTCTACATGCTGCTAAGCAATCTGTCGGGCTTGTTCGGACTGGCACAGCCAACCGCGAACTATAGCGTGACCTTGACGCTTGCGCTGATCACCTTCGTACTGATCCAGTACACCAACTACCGCACCAACGGCTTGAAACAGTTTTTCCACCGTTTCATCGAGCCGTATCCGCCGTTTATCATCATGAACATCTTCGGCACGATCGCCCCGTTGATCTCGATGTCCCTCCGTCTCTTCGGAAACATCACCAGCGGATCGACCTTGATGATGTTGTTCTACGCCTTTACGGGATTCCTCTCCGGATTCGTCCCGTTCATCGGTAAGTTCGACTTCATCGGCGTGATCATCGCCCCGGCCTTCCACGCCTACTTCGACGTGTTCGCCGGATTCATCCAAACGTATATATTCTTAATGCTGACCACCATTTTCATCGGGATTGAACTTCCCCAGGAATAGTCAAAAGGAGGACTAACAAATGGATATCGGAAGAGGATTAGTTGCCATCGGGGCAGGCTTGGCTGTTATGACTGGATTAATGACCGGGATCGGTCAAGGGATCGCCGCGGGTAAAGCGGTCGAAGCCGTTTCGCGTAATCCTGAAGCGGAAAACAAAATCCGCGCCATGTTGATCTTAGGCGACGCCATCGCCGAAACCTGTGCGATCTACGGATTGCTCGTCGCATTCTTGTTGATGTTCGTTTTCAAATAAGTCTTAACCTATCGGAAAGCAGGTGAACCCATGGATTTGGATATCGCAGGGAAACTATTCCCGAATCCTCTCACGATGCTCATCCAGCTTACGGCCACCGGTCTTTTATTCTACTGGTTCAAGCGCTTATTATGGAAACCGACTTTAGCCTATCTCGAGAAACGTGCCGATTATGCGGAACGTCAGTTGAGGGAAGCCGACGAAGCCAACGAAGCCGCGAAGAAACTGGAGACCGAAGCCGAAAGCAAGTTAGTTGCGGCCGCCCACGAGGCGATGCAGCTGGTTGAACGCGGGAAAGAAGAAGGTCAGCGTGTCAAAGAGAAATTGACCGCCGACGGAAAACGTGAAGCCGACCTGAAACTACAGGCCGCCATCCGTGAAATCACATATCAACGTCAGCAAATGGACGACAGCATCCAATCCGAAATCGTGGATGTCGCCCTTTTGGCTGCGCAAAAACTGATCGAAGGACGGGTCGACGAAGACAGCGACCGTGCGTTGATCGAGAAGTTCATGAAGGACGTGCGTAGCTAATGGGTAAGGCGGCCGCGATCTATGCCGAGGCGCTCTACGGACTTGCCGAAGAGGTAAAGAAAGAGAACGACTGGAAAGAACAATTGGAAGCCTTGAACACCTTATGGTGCGAAACCCCGGAAATCCTCCGTTTTTTCGCACGTACGCAAGTGTCGAAACAAGATAAGAAAACCGTTTTGAAAGAAAGCTTGGGGGCGAACGTCGATGCGACGATCGTCAACACGCTTTGTCTTTTGGTGGATAAGGACCGGATGGCGTTGTTCCCCGACATGATCGAGGAATACAGGCATCATTACAACCGCATCCACAACATCGCGGAAGGCATCGTCTATTCCGTCTATCCCTTGGATAAGACGCAACTGCAGAATCTCAACCGGGATTTCTCGGAGCGTCGCAAACAGACCGTCGAGCTGACCAACCGCATCGATCCGACATTGATCAGCGGGATCAAGGTTTCGCTGGAAAACACGATCATCGACGGATCGATGAAAGCGCGGATCGCGAATTTGAAAACAGAACTCGTCAAAGGAAGCAGGTGAGGCTATGGAATTACGCCCTGAAGAAATCAGTGCCCTGATTAAAAACAGGATTAAGCACTATGAAGAAAAGATTGAAGAGAACGATGTCGGCGTCGTCATCAAAGTCGGCGATGGAATCGCTTTATTGCATGGATTGACCGATGCGATGTCCGGCGAGTTGCTGGAATTCGAAAACGACGTTTTCGGGATGGTGCTCAACCTTGAAGAAGACCATGTCGGTTGCGTACTTTTAGGCAGCGATCGTGAAATCAAAGAAGGCGACTCCGTCAAACGTACCGGACGCATCGTCGAAGTCCCGGTCGGGGACGGGATGTTGGGACGCGTCGTCAACTCGTTGGGGATCGCCATCGACGGCGGTCCGGCGATCGTCTCGGATAAAATGCGTCCGATCGAACGCGTCGCCCCGGGGGTCATGACCCGTCAATCCGTCAATCAACCGGTCCAGACCGGACTGAAGATCATCGACTCGATGATCCCGATCGGCCGAGGACAGCGCGAACTCATCATCGGCGATCGGCAGACGGGTAAAACCGCGATCGCGATCGATACGATCTTGAACCAAAAAGACCAGAACATGATCTGTATCTACGTCGCCATCGGTCAAAAAGCGTCGACGGTAGCCCAGATCGTCGAGAAACTCAGACAACATGACGCGATGAAATACACCGTCATCGTTTCGGCCACGGCCAGCGAACTTGCGCCGTTGCAATACATCGCCCCCTACGCCGGATGTGCGATCGGGGAAGAATGGTTGGAGCAGGGCAAAGATGTCCTGATCGTCTATGACGACTTGTCCAAGCATGCGGTCGCCTATCGTACCATGAGTCTTCTGCTTCGCCGCCCACCGGGACGCGAAGCGTATCCCGGGGATGTCTTCTACCTGCATTCACGTTTGCTTGAACGTGCCTGTAAGCTGAATAAAGAAAACGGCGGCGGATCGCTGACCGCTCTACCCATCATCGAAACCCAAGCCGGGGACATCTCGGCCTATATCCCGACCAACGTCATCTCCATCACGGATGGCCAGTTGTTCCTGCAGACCGAACTCTTCAACGCGGGCGTACGCCCTGCGGTCGACAGCGGTTTGTCGGTATCCCGTGTCGGGTCGGCGGCGCAGACCAAAGCCATGAAGCAAGTCGCTTCCTCGCTGAAGTTGGAACTCGCCCAATACCGTGAACTCTTGGCGTTCGCCCAGTTCGGATCCGATCTGGATGCCAACACCAAGTCGGTCATCGACCACGGGTCGAGATTGACCGAACTCCTCAAACAAGGTCAATATTCGCCTTTGGATCTGGCGCATGAGGTCCTTTCGTTGTTCACCGCCAAATTCAAATTCATCAAGGATATCCCGGTGGAAGGGATCCGTGAATTCGAACGGATCATGTTGAGCGACTTCGAGGTCGAGTACCCCGAAATCATCGCCGAGATCAACGAAAAGAAAATCATCTCACCTGAATTGGAAGCCAAGATCAAAACCGCCATGGCAAGCATCACCGACCGTTTCATCAAAATGAGCGTGAAGTAAGATGGCAGCCAACAAGCAAGCGTTGAAAGCGCGCATCCGTTCCGTCAAGGCGACCAAGAAAATCACCAGCGCCATGGAACTGATCGCGACCAGTAAGCTCCAAAAACAGAAAAACATGATGGAAGCGAACCGCTTGTATTCGTCCACCCTGCATAAGACGATCCACAAGGTCATCGGACAGGCCAATGTCAGCGACATTCCCTACCTCAAACCGCAGAAAGCGAAACCCGTCACCGTGGTCTTCGTTTCCGACATGGGGTTGTGCGGAGGGTTCAACGTCAATGTCCTGCACTACATCCGCGAGAAGTTGGAAGAAGGGGATCCCTTGGTCGTCATCGGAAGTAAGGAGCGCATGTGGTTCAAACGGCATCCTTACCCCGTACTCAAAAACCTGGCGCAAAGCGATAACCTTCAGTATCGCGATTTGGCGAAGGTCGGCGACTGGATCATGGACCAATACAAAGCCGGCGTGGTCGGCGGCATCCGCGTCATCTATACGAAATTCGTCAATTCGCTGACGTTTGAACCCAGTATGATCGAGCTTCTACCGATCATACCGCAGGAAATCGAACAAGAAAAAGAGCCCGGTCTTAAGCAAGATACGATCTTCGAACCCAATCCGGTCGAGTTGATCCACCAATTGGTTCCGATGTACATGCATTCCTTGCTTTACGGCTTGTGGTTGGAATCCAAGACGTCCGAACAAGCTTCCCGCAGAATGGCCATGGACAATGCCACGGACAACGCGGAAGAATTGATCGAAGAATTGTTATTGACCTACAATCAGACCCGCCAAGCGGCGATCACCCAGGAAATCACGGAGATCGTTGCCGGTGCGGAAGCTTTATAGGAGGTACACGATGGCACGAAACATCGGAAAAATCAGTCAGATCATCGGACCGGTCGTCGACGTACGTTTCAACCAGGGCGAACTGCCCATGTTGCATAACGCGATCGACATCCAACTCAATGATCGCAAGCTGGTCGTAGAAGTCGCGCAGCATATCGGAGACGATGTCGTCCGCTGCATTTCGATGGGATCCACCGACGGACTTGTCCGCGGGATGGCTTGCGTCGACACCGAAAACCCGATCATGGCGCCGGTCGGCAAAGAAGTCTTAGGACGCATGTTCAACGTCCTGGGCGAACCGATCGACGGGATGGAACCCATGGGACCCGAAGTGGAACGCATGCCGATCCACCGCGACGCCCCCAAATTCGAAGACCAGCAAACCACTTCGGAAATCCTGGAAACCGGCATCAAAGTCATCGACCTGCTTTGCCCGTACGTTAAGGGCGGAAAAATCGGTCTGTTCGGCGGTGCGGGGGTCGGGAAGACCGTCGTCATGCAGGAATTGATCCACAACATCGCGACCGAACACGGCGGCTTATCCGTCGTCGCCGGTGTCGGAGAGCGTACCCGTGAAGGGAACGACCTCTATCATGAAATGAAAGACACGGGTGTCCTTGCGAAAACCGTGTTGGTCTACGGACAGATGAACGAAAGCCCGGGCGCACGTATGCGCGTCGGTCTGACCGGCTTGACGATGGCGGAATACTACCGCGATCGCGAAGGCCAGGACGTCCTTCTCTTCATCGACAATATTTTCCGTTTCACCCAAGCCGGGTCGGAAGTCTCCGCCCTGCTCGGACGCATCCCGTCCGCGGTCGGTTACCAACCGACGCTGGCCACCGAAATGGGACAACTCCAAGAACGCATCACTTCGACCAAACGCGGTTCGATCACATCCGTCCAAGCCATCTACGTTCCGGCCGACGACTTGACCGACCCCGCCCCGGCGACCGCGTTCTCCCACTTGGATGCGAAAACCGTCCTTGACCGCAATATCGCCGCGTTGGGGATCTACCCCGCCGTCGATCCGCTGGAATCCTCCAGCCGCATGTTGGATCCCTTGGTCGTCGGGGAAGAACACTACCGTGTCGCCCGCGATGTCCAACAAATCCTGCAACGCTATAAAGAACTCCAGGACATCATCGCCATCCTCGGGATGGACGAACTGTCCGATGAAGACAAAGTCGTCGTCAACCGTGCACGCCGCATCCGTAACTTCTTGTCGCAAGCGTTCCATGTCGCCGAACAATTCAACGGTTTCCCGGGACAATATGTCAAACTCGAAGAAACCATCCGTAGTTTCAAGGCGATCTTGGAAGGGAAGTACGACCATCTTCCGGAACAAGCCTTCATGTATGTCGGCACGATCGAAGAAGCCGTCGTGAAAGCGGAAAGTCTCGATTAATATGTTCACTCTGAACATGATCACCCCCCACGGGAAACCGCGCAAAGTCCAAACCGTGATCTGCAACCTGGTGACCCCCCAAGGACAAATGGGGATATTGGCCCATCACATGCCCTTGGTGACGATGGTCGACATCTCGATGATGACGACGATCGAGAACGGGGTGCGCACCGAGTATGCGGTCGCCGGCGGATTGTTCTTCTTCAAGGACAACGAAGCCACGATCCTCAGCGACGCCATCGAAAGCGAAGCCGAAATCGATGTCAAACGTGCCCAGGAAGCCAAGGAACGAGCGGAGGAACGACTCCGCTCCAAGGATCCCGACATCGACATCAAACGCGCCGAAATCGCCCTTCGCAAAGCCATCAACCGCATCAACGTCTCCCAATAGGAAGCTTCGGCTTCCTTTTTTCTTGTTTTTTGCGCTTTCCCATCATTTCCCATGAAAATCATCCATAATCCACGCTATGATAGAAGAGAGGTGACCATGGACGTACTTACCTACCTAAAACATCATATCTCAAGCCTGGATTTCAGCGACGAAGAGAATCTGCGACTCGCTTATTTTAAGGATGTCTCAAGCCACAACGTCTATCGTTTCCACTACTATCGGAAAGACCTTGTCAAGGAAATCTACCAAAAGGAAGTGGTGGAAATGATCGAAGGCCGGACACTCAGCGGGGATACGGAAATCGTGGAATACTTCCAGTGGATCGCCGATTTGTTCGAGAAGGCTTCGACAATGACCCAGGAAGAGTTGAAACGCGGGATTGCGGAGACCTACTTGAAACTCGGCGTCACTTCGATCGTGTTCGAAGACCTTGAAACCAAAGGATTGCAATCCTTGGCTTCCCTCCAACGCGAAGTCAACGGCGAAGGGTTTCTAAAACGCGTCTCCTTCTTTGACGATGTGGAAGGGTTGGACCTGGATGAATTCATGGATATCTTCCCGATGGAAGTCACGGAATTCGACAAGAACGAGTTCAGCGATTATGGCGATGAGGAAGTACAATACACGGAAAGCGAACTGGCGGAAATCATTTCCCAACTGAAACTCAACCTTGCCGAAATCCCGTCCGATCTCGACCATGAACCGGATCTGATGGACAACGAAGAAGATACCCGTACCCAAGACCAACGCGTGGCCGACCATCTTCAAGACATGGTCCGACATATCGAGAACACGAAAGAAAGACATACGTCCCACGGACGCTTCCCCTTCGACTTCACGATCCATCGGATCCGCTGGTTCATCGATGAAGAGTCGCTGGGCCTGGACCCTGAACATCTCTCGACATTCCTTGACCATGTCAGAAAAACAACGGTTCCCGGATTCACCTTTACGGTCGATGCCAACGTCATCGACGGGAACTTCGACGCCGACATCAAAATCCTGACCTATGTCGACAATGCGAAAAACTAAAAGGAGGGCAAAGCATGACAGAAGAAATCATCCGCGTATTGGCGTATTTCTTTGGATTCGCCGTCAGCCTCTACGCCTTGACGGCGCTTGATTTCAACCGCTTCCTACGTAAAAACAGACCGGTTCCCGCCCAGATCCTGATGATCTTGTTGGCGATGGCGCTGGGTACCTTGTTCGCCCAGTTTTTACTCGCGCTACGCATCACGCTCAACTAATTCATTTGGGTTTCACGTGTTAAAAAGTCGTTTTGTGCTATAATATGATTTGCCTAGTGAACGGAGGTAGAGTTCATGTTTTTCTCAAAACAAGTAGGAATCGATTTAGGAACAGCAAACATGCTGATCTATGTCAAAGGCGAAGGGGTGGTTCTTGATGAACCCTCGGTCGTCGCCTTGGACGCTGAAACAAAAAAATGTCTGGCTGTCGGTACGGAAGCCAAAGCGATGTTGGGTCGTACCCCCGGTCGTGTGTTAGCCATCCGCCCTTTGAAAGACGGCGTTATCGCGGACTTCGAAGTCACGGAAATCATGCTGAACCATTTCATCCGCAAATTGAAATTGAAAGGGATGTTTTCACGTCCCGAGATTTTGATTTGCTGCCCGTCGAACATCACATCGGTCGAACGCAACGCGATCCGCGATGCGGCCTATCGTGCCGGTGCGAAGAAAGTCTACATCGAAGAAGAACCCAAGGTCGCCGCGATCGGTGCCGGATTGGATATTTCCAAGCCGACAGGGAACATGGTCTTGGACATCGGCGGCGGTACGACCGACGTCGCGATTTTGTCGTTGGGTGAAATCGTCACCAGCACTTCTCTGAAGGTCGCCGGGGACCGTATGGACCGCGACATCATCAAGTATGTGAAAGACTCCTATAAACTTCTGATCGGTGATCGTACCGCGGAAGAAATCAAGAAGAAAATCGGAACCGCATGGAAAGGTTCCCGCAGCGACACCATGGATGTCAGCGGCCGCGACTTGGTCACCGGCTTGCCCCACTCCATCACCCTCAACTCGGATGAAACCGAATTGGCGATGCGCGAAAGCCTGCAGGACATCGTCCGCGCATGCCGTACGGTTCTCGAACAGACGCCGCCGGAATTATCCGCCGACATCATCACCCGCGGGATCGTACTGACCGGCGGGGGTGCCTTGCTTCATGGCATGGACCAACTTCTCACCAACGAACTCAACATTCCGGTCTACGTAGCCGAGAATGCCTTGAGATGCGTCGTCGAAGGAACCGGGATCATGTTGGAAAACCTGCATCTCGCCAATCGCAGATAATCGACTTCGAGTCCTTCGGGACTCTTTTTTATTCAATGGCCAAGGTCGTACGTTCGGTATTCGTGCGATCCAACTAAAAACGTACGTACAATACGAAAAATATAGGAAAAACGACATCGGAAACATAGTAGAGAGGGAGGTGATTGAATGAAATGCTCACGCTTACCCCAACTCCTGCCGTTTCTTTCCGATGTCCGTCCCTTATCTTCCCATCCTGAAGCTTCCTCGACGATTTTCTCACTCTTTGACGATCTCAAACACTATCTATGTGACCAAAGTATCTCCAACGCGGCGAAATACATGTTGAGCCACAGTAATTTCCTGGAGCGATCGAACCTACTTTCCTGCGAACAACTCAGCGTCCGCGTCCGCCCCGGCGACATCTGCTTCATCGACTTCGGGTGTGCCTATCGCAACGAAGCCGGGTACCAACACTTCGGGATCATCCTTTCGATCGTGCATAGCAAAGCGTTCGTCATCCCGATGACCTCCAATCCTTCCACCTTTTCCCAAGCGTATGAAGAAAACATCAATCCCAACGGAAAGAGACACTTGATGCGGATCGGGAAGCAAAAAGGGATGTACAAGGAATCCGTCCTTTTCCTCAACGACTGTAAGTTCATCAACACGTCGCGCATTATAGAGGTGAAGGGGCATCTGGATGTGAAGGACGAATTGTTTCAGCAAATCAAAGATCGAATCAAGGAATGTCTGTTTGAACCCCATCGCGACTTGACGGAATCCTACTGAACGATATACTGAATTCGAGGTGATTCCGCTGAACCCGTTGAATTCCTATCAGAACCAATCTTGGGTAATCCTCGTATCGGGCGGCCCCGACTCCATGGCGCTTTTGCATCTCTGCCATGAAGCGAAGGTCCGTCCTTTTGTGCTGCATGTCAATTATCATATGCGACCGTCGGCGCTTCGGGATCAGAAGCTTGTGCAAAGCTATTGCGAAAAGCACGGCATCGCGTATATGATGGTAGACGCATCCTTCCCCCGACAAGGGAATTTCCAATCCTGGGCACGGGAAATCCGCTATCAAAGCGCAAGGGATTTCGCCAAGCAAAACCACTGCGAAGGGATCATGAGCGCCCATCATAAAGACGACGTGCTTGAAACCTATGTGATGCAGAAGAAGGCGAACAAGAATGTCGGTCATTATGGCATCCGGAAAGAAGGAAGGATGCTGGGGGTGAGGATCGTTCGACCCTTGCTCGACGTCACGAAAGAAGAACTGATCCGAATCTGTGAGAATGCAGGTGTTGAATATGGCATCGATGAATCCAATGAGAAACCAAACTATGAAAGAAACAAGACGCGCATCGAGCTTATGAGTTTGACCGACGAAGACAAAGCGAAGTTGTTCATGGAGATGGAAGAACGGAATCATCGGATTGAAGCGATGAGGGTCCAAAACGAAAAGATCGCGCTTCTCCCTGAATTGTCCGTCGATGAGTTGAAAGCCAATCGACAACTTCTTCGCACATGGCTTATGAACCATAGTCAAAGACAGCGTTATGCTTCGGATTTCCTCGATGAAATCTTGAAACAATCGAGAAGCGACGAAACGATCGAAATCAAACTCGATGAAACCGAGAGCCTACTGATTCAATATGGAAGAATGAAGGTCATCGCCAAATCAGATGAGTATTCGATCGAACTAAGCACGATCGAACCTAAGAATTATGGTGTCTTCAGTATCCGATCCGAAGGGGAAACGCGCGAAGGATTGAACGTATTCCCGGAGGATTTCCCGTTGATCGTACGCAAAACCAAGCCCGGGGATAGCATCCGTCTTGCCTTTGGGAAGAAAAACATCGTTCGTTGGTGCATCGACCGCAAGATTCCGCTGGATCAACGGCGTGAAATCCTGGTCGTTGAAAACAGAGACGGGGAAATCATCTTCGCGTCCGGAATCGGCGCCAATGTAACGCATACCTATGCACATCCAAAGGTCTTTGTGGTAAAATAGGTATATTATGCAGGAGGAAATCAAACGCATGCATCCAAATATCAAAAAAGTACTGGTCAGCGAAGAAGCGATCCAGACCCGCTGTGCCGAACTCGGCAAGCAAATCACGGAAGACTATCGCAATTTAGGCAAAGTACCGGTCGTGGTTTCCGTCCTTAAGGGATCCGTCCCGTTTCTGGTCAACTTGATCAAATACATCGATCTGGACATCGAATTCGATTTCATGGCCGTCTCCAGTTATGAAGGCACCGAGTCGATCGGCGATGTGAAAATCATCATGGACTTGAACCGTTCCATCAAAGGCGACCATATCCTGATGGTCGAAGATATCGTGGATACCGGAAGAACTTTAAAAGAAGTCACCAAACTCATGTTTAACAAAGGCGCCGAGTCGGTCAAGATCGTCAGCCTGTTGGATAAACCGTCCCGCCGTGTCATCGACATCACCGCGGACTATGTGGGGTTCACCATCCCCAACGAATTCGTCGTCGGGTTCGGATTGGATTTCGACGAAAAGTATCGTAATTTGCCTTATGTCGGCGTCTTGAAGGACGAATGTTACCAGTAACACCGCAATTTCATCAAAGGAGTGTGATCATTTGTGCGTAACAATAGAATCATCAGCCTGATCCCGTATCTGATCGTCACGTTGGCCATTTTCAGCCTATTGACGATGAACATGAGTCCGACGGTTGAAAAACTGACGTATTCAAACTACTTGGATCTTTTAGCGAAAAACAAAGTCACCGATGCGAAGGTGGTTGTCAGCGACGTCGTCGTCAACATCACCGGGTCGTACCTCGACAGTAAAGGGAACGCTGTCGGGTATACCTTGACCATCCCCAACACAGAAGCCCAGACCGATGGATTGATCAACGCGATCTACAACAGCACGTCCATCGAATATCGTATCATCGATGCGAACGCGGCGAATCCTTTGATGGATTTTTTGATCCAAGTCGTTCCGTTCTTATTGTTCGGAGCGTTCGCCTTTTTTCTCCTTACGAGAATGAACGGCGGGGGCGGACAAAACAAAGCCTTCGAATTCGGGAAATCCAAAGCGCGTCTTGAAGGGAACATCAAAGTCCGTTTCGAGGACGTTGCGGGATGCGACGAAGAAAAAGAAGAAATGAAGGAATTGATCGAATACCTGAAGAACCCCAAGAAGTTCGCCCGCATGGGGGCGCGTATCCCCAAAGGCGTCTTGATGGTCGGGGCTCCGGGGACCGGGAAAACCTTGTTGGCGAAAGCCGTGGCAGGGGAAGCCGATGTCCCGTTCTATTCCATCTCCGGTTCGGATTTCGTAGAAATGTTCGTCGGTGTCGGTGCGAGCCGTGTCCGCGACATGTTTAAGAAAGCCCAACAAACCGCGCCTTGCATCATCTTCATCGATGAAATCGACGCCGTCGGCCGCCAACGCGGTACGGGAGTCGGCGGTGGACACGATGAACGTGAACAAACCTTGAACCAACTGCTCGTCGAAATGGATGGCATCACGGACAATGCGGGTATCGTCATTGTCGCCGCGACCAACCGTCCCGACGTCCTTGACCCCGCGCTTCTGCGCCCGGGTCGCTTCGACCGTCAGATCACCGTTTCCCTACCCGACCGTAAAGGTCGTCGCGCCATCCTCGGCGTCCATGCCCGCAATAAGAAACTGGGTCCGGACCTCGATTTGGAAGCGTTGGCGAAACGTACCCCGGGATTCTCGGGGGCCGATCTTGAAAACGTCTTGAACGAAGCCGCGATCCTTGCGGTCCGCGATGAGTCCGAAATCATTACGATGGCGCACCTCGACGAAGCGATCGACCGTGTCATCATGGGACCGGCGAAGAAATCGCGCACCTATTCGGAACGCGAGAAGAAACTGGTCGCCTACCATGAGACCGGACATACGATCATCGGCTTGAAATGCGAAGATTCGGACATGGTCCAAAAAGTCACGATCATCCCGCGCGGATTGGCCGGAGGGTACAACCTCATGACCCCGCGTGAAGAGAAGTTCATGCATACGAAGAAAGACTTGATGGCGCAAATCACCGGCCTGCTTGGCGGTCGTGTCGCGGAATCCATCGTCTTCGACGAGATTTCCACCGGTGCATCCAACGACATCGAACGTGCGACGCAAATCGCGCGCGACATGGTCATGCAGTACGGGATGAGCGAACTCGGTCCGATCCAGTACGAACACCGCGGAGGCAATGTCTTCCTTGGCCGCGACTACGCGACCCAAGCCAACTACTCCGGTCAGGTCGCCTTCGAAATCGACCAGGAAGTCCGCCGCATCATCGACAACTGCTATGACAACGCACACAAGATCATCTCTGAAAACA
>JAHFCO010000052.1 GCA_023249475.1 Bacillota bacterium
CGGTGGTCGCCCCCAACAATTTGATCGATGTATAGATCATCGATCCACAACCTAATAGTACCACAGTCAAGGCGATTTCAGTGAACCCAAAACTCAAACCCATGCGCATGGACGTCCAGACGATGAGAATCGAACCGATGATCAATTCGCCGAACGCCTCCGGTTGGAAGCGTTCCGCGACGCATTGGAACAGGGGGTTGATCGGACGCACCAGATAGCGGTCGATGTCCCCTCTGCGGATCTTGCTGGGGATCAACCAGATGTTGTCGGTGAAGAGATGGTCGAGCCCGCGCGGGATTTGGAAGAAGCCGTACAGGAAGACCATTTGGTCCAGCGACCATCCGTTGAGCGAGTCGATCGACTCGAAGATCAGACCGACGAACAGGATGCCGGAGAACTGGATCAAGAGGAACGAGAGAATCCCGATCGAGAAATCGACCCGGTACTGGATCAGCTGTTTAAGATATTGCGCGAAGAAGACGCGATAGATTTTAAGGTAGCGCTTCATATCATCCACCCATCACTTTCATACGGGAGAGGGAGTGCGACCAAACAAGTTGTGCGGCGAACCCCAGGAAAACGACCCACAACACCTGCACCCCGATCGCACCCAAAAGATCGCTCCCGGTCGTGCGACCCAAAAGGATCATCGCGGGGATGTATTGAACCCCCGCATACGGGAGAAACCCGGCGAGGGTACGCAACCATCCGGGGAAAAAGTTCAACGGGATCAGCGCCCCGGAAAAAATGCGGACGATCGCCTGGTTCAGCTGAAACATCCCGAAGGTCGCATCGGTGTAGAACACCAGGTTCGAGAAGATGAAGTTGGCGAAGTAGTTGATGAAGAGACCCAAGAGGGACGAAAAGAGAAAAATGGGGAAACTCAGCCACGCCAGGGTATCCGTCTGATGGGTCGCCAGCGAAACCGTCGCGATCAGAAGGAAGGTCGGCAACGTGATGAAGAGATTCGAAAAGAGGTTGTTGCCAAGGTTTCGGAAGAAGAGCTGGATGGCATAGGAAGCCGGCTTGATCAGCGACATCGATATCCGACCGTCGTAATAGTCCTCCGCCACATCCGAAAGCGGGGACATGTAGGTGATCGAACCGGTCAGATGGATGACGAGGTTATAGAAGATCATCTGGATCAACGTGAATCCGCGGATCATCTCCGTCGGTGAATTCGCATAGATGGCCACCCACAAAAGGATGGTCAAGCCCAAGGAGAAGAAATCGCCGAACACCCAAAGGAGGATATGCACGCGGTACATGACGGCGACTTCGAAACTCCCTTTGGCGAAGGCGCCGTATTTGCGTAGGAAACGTTTCACAGCGTCACCTTCCCTTCGTCGTAGATCCGGGCGACGATGCGCTCGATGTCCGCGTCGAAGATGCTGATGTCCTGGACATCGAAGCGACGTAGGATCTCTTCGGTCATCTGGGCGACGCTGATCTTGAGTTTCGGGAAAACGATCGACAGTTTCTTGTCTTCCCGCGTGATTTCCAACTCATCCGGATGGACGTTGAACACCGACGCCAGGTTCAGACTCTCCGCGTTCAATTCATCCCGGACTTCGAATTCGATGCGCTTGGTCGTCCCGTATTTTTCCTTGATCTCATGCAACGACCCGTCATAAATGACTTTCCCGTTGTCGATGATCAAAATCCGGTTGCAGAGTTCGGCGATGTCGTCCAAGTCGTGGGTCGTCAAAATGACGGTTGTATTGTATTTCTGGTTCATCATCTTGATCGCATCGCGCATCCGCTGCTTCGCGTTGACGTCAAGTCCGATGGTCGGTTCATCGAGGTAGAGCACTTTCGGGTTATGCAGCAGCGATGCGGCGATATCCGCACGCATCCTCTGCCCGAGGGACAAGGTACGGACAGGCGACTTGATGAATTCATCCAAGTTCAGGATACGGTTGAAGAAACTCATCTGTTCTTCATAGAAGGCATCGTCCATTTCGTAGATTTCCTTAAGAATCAAGAAACTCTCGCTCAACGGCAGGTCCCACCACAGCTGGGTGCGCTGCCCGAACACGACGCCGATCCGTTTCGCGTTCTCCACCCGGTTTTGATACGGGATGATCCCGTCGATGCGGACTTCGCCGGAGGTCGGGGTGAGGATCCCTGTCAGCATCTTGATGGTCGTCGACTTCCCGGCGCCGTTGGCTCCGATATAGCCGACCATTTCCCCTTCGTTGATCGTAAAGGAAATGTTGTCGACCGCCTTCTTGATCACTTTCTTCGCATTGAAAAACCCCTTCAGCAAGCCTTTCAATCCTTTTTCTTTCTCATACTTCACGAATTCTTTCGTCAGATTTTTTACTTCGATCATCGGTTCTTCTCCTCCCCCAAACCAAGGTTTATAGGTAACGTGTTACCCATTTAAGATAATACATTACCTATGTGCGGATGTAAAGAGAAATTTAACATCTTCGCATCCTTCGACGATGTTTACGCGCCGGCTCAAGAGGTTTCTCGGTCGGTCTTCGATCATTCTGATTGTTTCGCACATCGGTTTCGACTCTTGTATTATAGCACCTGTGATTCACGGCGAAAATGAAAACCGCGGACGTAGCTTATCCGCGGTCTCTCTTATCTGCGTATGTGCATGCTCTCCAACATCGAATTGAACACGATCATGCTGACGATCGTGTCGGGGACGTTGAGTTCGGTTTCCAACGAACAGAACCCGTGATAATCCCCGTCTTTCAGGATCTGAAGGATTTCTTTATAGGCGATGTCCCCTTGGCCGAGAATCGAAGGTTTGAACGGCTTGATCTCATGGAGGACATATTTCAAATCTTTGATATGGATGTGACCGATCGACTTGAAGATCGAACGCATTTCTTCTTCAAGGGTCGCATTAAGATACTTGCGCGGAATCCTGTCTTTCACCGATTGATAGGAATTCGCGGGATCCCAAAGCAACTTGAAGTGCGGGGATTGGAAATGATCGACGATCCGCTTGGTCATCGTCCCTTTGGGAAGATGGCAATAGGGGCAGTTCTCCAACAACAAGGTGACACCGGCGTTTTCCGCCATTTTCACCGGGATCCGATAACGATCGATGATGAGGAATTGATCATCGTCGTCTCCGATGACGATCCGGTTCTCGGGGGATCGAAACGAGAAGACACGGATATTGGCGCACCCCAGAATCTTCGCGATTTTGAGCGTGTGTTCCAACGCCGCGACATGGTCGGCATAGGTTCCCGTGAAGACGGGATACGCCGGATCGAATTTCCTTAATGAATCCTGTTCCCTCAACGGCGCCATCAAGAACAAGGTGCTGGCGAGTACGACCACCTGCACTTCATATTTCTGGATGAGTTCATAGGCATGGTGCGCATCTTCTTCGCTGAGTTGTTCAACCGTCTTGCCCCAGATCGAATGGATCTCAACATAAGGGTAGCCCAGTTTCCGGCATTTCTTGAGCGCTTCTTCGAAGTCGGAGTTGACTTGATCGGTAATGATACAACGCTTCATGAGGTCGCTCTCCCTTCTTGTGAAACGATGAACTTCTTATACACATTAGTGTAAACAAAAAACGGTCTATTGTCAATGTGCTAACAAAGAACCGTTTCATGATTGTTTCAGTTTGGAATCGTCGTAAGAAGAAAACTATTCGCGAAAGGCGAGGGTCGAGATCCGGATCGATCCGTCCGATGAAAACGAGGGATCGATCAAGCGGGTCGACAGGGCATGATGTCGGACGACTTTCGTCAACGGCAGTAGGACCCCTTCCTCCACCAAGATTTCTTCGATGCGCATCAGCGCATCCTTCCGCACCGCCGGGTCGACGCTGCGGTCGACGCTCAGCAGCAACGAGTCGATTTCGGGATGTCGGATCCGCAAGGGGTTGGTCGCGTCGACACCCATCATCGCATCCAGGAAATCCCCGCCGTCGGCCAAGGCATACTCCCAGACGAACACCGTTAAATCAAAGGAGTTTTCCGTGACCAGGGCTGTCGTAAGGTCGCTTTGCGACAATTCTCGTACCGTAATGCGGGTGAACCCGCCCTTCGTCAATGCGTCTTTGACATCGTCGCCCAATTTGAAACCCTCCGGGAAAACCGATGTGACCAACAGGATATCTTCCCCCAACCAAGACTCCGAAGTGCTTCCAAAGTCCAGTTCGACCGGTGAATCCCCGAAGACACCCTTCCCGAACAGATTGTCCATCTTTTGCGAACCCAACGCCGAGGTCAAGGCATCCAGATCGATCGACGCCATCAGCGCCCTTCGAAATTCTTTCTTCTCAAGCTTCGCGTTCGTCATGCTTTGCATACGGATGCCCAGATAGGCTGTCGCCGACGTATCCCCCTTAACCCATTTGATTCCTTCCAGACTGCTTAGTTCATCTTCGGCGTCGGAGGGTACGTCCATTACGATCTGGACTTCCCCGTCCCGCAGTTTCGTCAACGCGTCGTTGATTTCGGTTTTCACGATCGCCACTTCGCCGATCAGCGCTTTCTCGCCATGATAGTTATCATAGCGCGTCAATTTGATGGTTTTGTTTTTCCCGCCGGAAACGAATTTATACGGACCCGTCCCGATCGGGAATTCATCGAGTTTCGCATTCTCGTCGCTGTCCGCCGGAATCATCGCGAACATCGGGTTCGCCAGTTTCGAAAACAGCGCCCCGTCGGGATAATTCATCGAGATCTCGACATGCGTCGCATCCAGCGCCTTCACTTCTTTGATCGAATCGGTCCAGTCCGTGCTTTGCGCTTCGATGAGATGCGTCAGACTATACACGACGGACGCCGAATCGAAGGTCGTCCCGTCATGGAAGGTGATCCCGCCCTTCAGACTTACGACGCACTTCGTCCCGCTTTCATCGCAGACCGGCAACCCTTCGGCCAATAAAGGAACGAACTCGTCGCCGCGATAAAGGATCAGGGTCTCGAAAAGCTGCGCTTGTACGAACCTTGCCTCCCGCTCTTCAAGACGCGTCGGTACCAGGCTGCTTGGCTGTTCAGGGATGGCGATCGTCAATGAATCGACCGTCTCCTCTTTCGTTGCGCACGCCCCCAGCATCGATCCGACCAAACACACCATCAACACTAGTTTACCGATCCGCATATCTTACCCTCCCGCATCCTTACTTGTATTTTAGACCAATTCGAAGGGAATGTATATATGGCGATGGGGCGGCAAAAGAAAACGGACCGACGTCCGTTTACCATACCCATTGGGCAAGGAAGATGATGCTTGGCAGCGTTACGATGCAAAGGAGGGTCGTCACGATGACGATTTTAACCCCCTCGGTATAATCCATGTGAAACTGCTGCGCCATGATCGCGACGTTGGCCGCACTCGGGGCGCTGATGGCGATCAGAATCGTCGTCTTGACCATGTCGTACTGTGAAGGTACGAATTTGAAAGCCAACAACACCGCAAGCGGCACGACGATCAGACGCAACACTGCGGTGGGGTAGACGATCGAGGGTCGGAAGATTTCCTTCAAGGTCAACTGTGCCATGTACACGCCCAGGACGAACATCGCCAACGGCGAGTTCAGACTTGACACGACGTTCAAGGTCGAAGTCGCCAACACGGGAAGCGGGATATGGAAGACATAGATGATCAATCCCACGATCGCACTGACGATGATGGGATTACGTATGAGTTTCTTGAGTTGCAACGATTTGGTCGAACCCGTCATGATCGCGATGCCGTAGGTCCACATCGCGATG
>JAHFCO010000034.1 GCA_023249475.1 Bacillota bacterium
CAGTTTCTGGTCGTCGGGCAAAACGTCCGACCCGATCAGTTTGACGATTTCCATCAGTTGGGTTTCTTCATGCAGGACGGACATCATTTCGGCACGCAGCGGGATGAAGCGGCGGTCGACGTTGGTGTCGTACCAGCGTTTCAGGTCGTCGAGGTATTCCGAATACGAAATCGTCCAGTTGATGGCCGGGAAATGGCGGGCATAGGCCAACGACTTGTCCAGCGCCCAGAACGAACGGACGAAACGCTTGGTGTTTTGCGTGACGGGTTCGGAGAAATCCGCGCCCTGCGGGGAGACGGCACCGATGATGGTGACGGATCCCGGGTTTCCGCTGAGGGTTTCGACGAAACCCGCGCGTTCATAGAACTGGGAAATACGGGAAGGAAGATATGCGGGGAACCCTTCTTCCGCCGGCATTTCTTCCAAACGGCCGGAGATTTCACGCAAGGCTTCCGCCCAACGCGACGTACTGTCCGCCATGACGGCGACGTGGTAGCCCATGTCGCGATAGTATTCGGCCAAGGTGATTCCGGTATAGATGCTGGCTTCACGTGCCGCTACGGGCATGTTTGAGGTGTTGGCGATCAATACCGTACGGTCGGTCAAGGGTTTGTGGGATTTGGGGTCGACCAGTTCGGAGAATTCCTCCAACACCTGGGTCATTTCATTCCCGCGCTCGCCGCAACCGACATAGACGATGATGTCCGCGTCGCACCATTTCGCCAGTTGGTGCTGGGTCATGGTCTTCCCGGCCCCGAATCCGCCCGGCACGGCGGCCGCGCCGCCTTTGGCGATGGGGAAGAAGGTGTCGATGACGCGTTGTCCCGTGATCAAAGGCACGGAAATGACATGGCGCTTGGTGACCGGCCGCGCTTGGCGGATCGGCCATTTCTGGACCATCGTCAGTTCATGGACGACGCCGTATTTGTCTTTGACCTGAAGGAGGACGTCGTTGAGGGTATGCTGGCCGTCGTCGAGTTTCGCGACGACCACCCCGTCGAGTCCGACCGGGATCATGAAACGGTGCTGGATCAAGGAGGTTTCAGGACAGGTTGCGAAAATGTGGCCGGATTCGACCGTATCGCCGACCTTCACGGTGAAGGTGACATCCCAAGGTTTCGTCGTATTCAAGGTCGCGATGCCGCGTCCTTCGGTGACGTACATGCCGAACTTCTCGGCCATTTCTTTCAAGGGACGTTCGATCCCGTCGAAGATGTTGGTGAGGATGCCCGGACCAAGGATCGCGTTCAACGGCGAACCGCTGGAAAAGACGGGCTCACCGACCTTCAACCCCGTGGTCGATTCATAGACCTGGATCGTCGTATACACATCGTCGATCCCGATGACTTCGCCGAGTAATTCTTTCTTTCCGACATAGACCATTTCCAGCATCTGCAGATCGCTGGCGTCTTTGATTTTCACAACCGGTCCGTTGATCGAATAGATGACATTTTGACTCATATCGTACCTTCTTTCTTAGAGGACCAGTTTGGAATGGTTGAAGAACCATTCCCGTTGGGACTGTAGGCGGTTATCGAACGTATCGTCGATTTCCAAGCGTTTGTTTTCACTGACCAACAGGAAACCGCCGATGCGGATCTGATCGTTGATGGAAACTTCATAATCCAACGCCAGATCGCGTAGGATTTTCCCAAAAAGTTCGACGTCGCGCGCCATTACGAGCAGGGTGGCTTTCCCGAGATCCCCGCGTTCACTGAGTTTCTTCAGTTTATCGCGGTTGAATCCTTCATATTCCGTACCGCCGACGAAGGTCATCAAGTCGTTTTGCACATCCTGAAAGAGCGCATCGACCAATTCGGAGCGCCGTTTCAATAAGTCGTGTTTGACTTTCCATTTCGCCTGCGATTCATTCTGAATCAGATTACTGCGCAGTTCGTGCAGTTCTTGTTCCTTAAAGATGGCGGCTTCCTCTTCCGCCTTGTTGCGGATGGTCGCCAGGATATCGCGTCGCTGCGTTTCCATGTCCCATTGCAGGTCATGGAGTTGTTCTTGTGTCTTCGCATCGATTTCCAAGATCAGGCGTTGCGCGATTTGTTCTTTTTCCAATGGGTTCACCTCAGATCTTTATGCCGATGGCTTCACTAATGTATTTGTCGATGGTCTCCCCGATCTTCGCCGAACCGTGACGGTCCGGGATTTCCACGATTAAAGGACGCTGCATCCGGAGCTTCTTTTCGGCGATGACTTCCGGACAAGTGCTGATGCACAAGGTCGTCATCAATACGATGGCGATTTCCGGGTCGGCGATCGCACGGTCAAGCTCGTTGAGCACTTCCGTACGCGTGTGGGCGACCACCCCTTCGATCCCCGCCAATCGCATTCCCATACGGGTATCGGTATTGTCGCTGATCACGAAGAATTTCATGGGCTAGAGTTTGTTGATGATCAAGATGGAGATCAGCAATCCGTAGATGGCGACCCCTTCGGCCAACGCGACGAAGATCATCGCTTTACCGAAGTTTTCCGGGTTCTCGGAAATCGCACCGATGGCGGCGGGAGCGGCCGCGGCGACGGCGAAACCGGCACCCAGGGCGGATGCGCTGGTGGAAATGGCGGCGGCTAGGAAGCCCATCCCTTGGGCGAAGGATCCTGCGAAGGATGTCGTTTCCGCGACATCTTCAGCGGCGAACGCGACCAAGCCTCCCAATTGGAAGACGATGACGCTCAGGAACGCGGCCGCAAACAAGCAGACTTGCAATACGACACGGAACTTCGCGTTTTTGGCATTCACTTTGCCTTGAAGAACGGGGATGATGGGAAGTGAAATCAGAGCGATGATCGCCAACGGGGCGACAATTTCGAAAAAGTTTAACATAGGTTTCCTCCTGGTTTTAGTTTTGCATGTTGGTAGGGACGTATTTCTTGCCCCCGCCTTCGAAATAACGGCTGAACATCTCGTAATATTCTAGACGCAGGGTTTGGATCCCTACGATCAACCCTTCCAACCCGATGACGAACAAGTTGCCGATGATCAAGGTGACGATGCCGAACTTGCCGGTCATCCCTTCCAAGACGGTGACGACGATCATCATCCCCGCATGGGACATGACGAACCCGCCGACACGCAGGAAGGACATCGAGTTGGTCATGAAACTCAAGATGACTTCGAAGAGTTCGAAGAAACTTTCGATCAGATAACCGACCCACCCTTCATGCGGCTTGACGTGAAGCTTCGCGACGAGGTTTTTAAGCGGTACGCGGAAGAGGATGATGACCAACGGGACGATCAGGAACAACCCGATCGTGAACGGATTCGCCACGTTGATCTTAAAGCCCATTTGAAGCGCGACCCCGAACAGAATCGATCCGTAGAAGATCCATCCTGCGATGCCGTTCTGACTGAAGAGGGCGTCGCCGTAGTTTTTACGTTTGAACTGCAAGACGATATTGATGGTCATGGACAAGAGGATCAGGATGGCCCCCAGCGCGATCGCCGCACCAAGCAGAGGCATCGTGAATTCAGGTTCCATGACATGGATGGGTTTGGATGCAAAGCCCAAGGCTTGATACATCGGATTGAGGAGTTCTTCGTTCCCGAAGACCGATCCGTACAAGGTACCGAAGATCATCGACGAGAAGCCGATCCGATGGACGATCCCCCAGAGTTTGCCTTTGGTTTTCCGATAGAGGAACCATCCGATGACGACCAAGAGGAATCCCTGCCCCAAATCCCCGAACATGATGCCGAACAACAAGGCATAGGTGACGGAGACATAGAACGTCGGGTCGAACTCGCCGTAATGGGGCAAGCCGTACATTTCGACGAAGAGTTCGAAGGGCTGGGCGAACCAGTTGTTCCGCAGGACGGTCGGCGGTTCAAGACCTTCTTCCAACCCGGCCGGGAAATCCTGGATGACCACGTCGGTCATCTCCCCGAACATCGTCTTGTATTTCTTCACGCGCCGTTGCGGGACGAACCCGGTGATGACGGCGGTTTTATCGAAGAGCGCGATGTACTTGTAGTACTTGCGGATGTCCGCACAGTGCTTCACATAGCCGTAGATTTTCCCAAGCACGGATTCACAATCGAAGACCAACTGTTTTTCGTCCACTTTCGGGATGGCGATGGGCTCATAGAAGAGACTGTCGAAGAGTTTCGCGACTTCCGTCTTGTTTTCATTGAGCGTCACGTAGAACACCCAGGCATAGTGGTTGTTTTTCGACAGGATGGTCGCCGCGTAGCGTTTCTCGTCATGCAACGGGAGCTTCGACAAGCTGCTGACCGGCAACCGTCCGAAATTCACGGCCGTATACTTCGTATGGTTCAGCGCGTCGATGTTGAATTCGCGAAGCTTGGTTAGTGCATCCTTGTCTTCTTTGGTCAGCGAGGATTGGTTCATCAACGTTTCGTTGATTTTCTCATAGTTGTTTTCGACTTGCGTAAGGTACGCTTCGATTTCATCGTTGGTGAAGGTCGTCACGCCGTCGAACGTACACATCAGCTCGGAGTGAAGACTCCGGATGATGCTTTCGATCCGGTTGAGATAGTCCGCATAGGTGCTATCTTCCGGAAGGAGTTCCCCGCCGTTTCCGTCGTTGACCACATGGGAAGCAAGTTCCGCATGCAGGTCGCGGGTGGAGAACGCGGTCAACAGGATTTTCTCGATGTTTTCTTTCGAACCGGCCAAACGTAAGAGCCGCATTTTCTCAATTGCCATTTTACACCTTCTTTTCTAGTAGATCAGCAGTTTGCTGATCTTGTCGATCTCGACGTTGTACCGCACGCCTTCGATGATATCGATGATGTTCTGGATTTCGATTTCCAACAGCCCGAGGAACGCCACCAAGATCAAGTCCGGATTGGACGAGAATCGGATGATGTGTTTGTTCAGGTTATAGTGGATCGCATCCGTATGGTACTCGATGAAGACGAAATTCTTGTCGTCGATATAGTTCTTGTAGGCGGATTCGGAGACTTTCTGCAAAAAGGTTTCCGCATCGCAGGTCTCGATCCATTCGATCAGTTTCTTTTTTGGGATGCGCTCGAAGGTCGGGTTCAATACTTTTTCGATTTCTTCAGGCGATGCCTTGTAGTATTTTTTCAACCGATAGATTTTCGTCACGTTATCCAATTCGATCTGCGTATTGAAGATTTCTCTCATCTGTTTTTTGATGTCGCCCGAGAATTCTTTCTCGATGATGGCGTTCACCTGTCGGTAATAGACCGCCTTCAATGCGACTTCACAGACCGTATAGTCGAAATCGTCGTTGGTTTTCGGACGATGGGGCTTCAATGCTTCATAGTAGACCGTATTCTTCAGCACTTCCAATAATTGGTCGTAATCCGTTGCGGCGACCAGTTTCTCAAGATCGAAAGACGTATACTTCCCCGCGAAGATCGGCATTTGCGCGATCTGGGTGGAACGGTCTTTGTCGTTGAACGCACGGATCGTGACAAGGATTTGCTTGATTTCGATAAGATAGATCCCGTATTTATAGAAACTGCTCTTGGCGGTATCGCCATATCGGATCAACTGGAGGAAAATCAGGAAGAATCGCTGACGGATCAACATTTCCAAATGACCGCGATGGATCGAATGTTCGTTGATTCCGGTCAGGATGTCCTTGTATCCGGTTTCGTTTTTCAGATAAGCGGCGATTTCGTTGACCGATCGCCGGCGTAGCAGTTCTTGATAATCGGTTTCCCTCAGTCGTTTTCCGTACATCGCCTTGGCTTTCGAGGCCATCGCGTTACTGGAGAAGGAACCTGACATGTCGCACCCTCCTTGTTCGATTCGCTATTCTTGATTGAGACAACGCTCTAAGATCTCCTTACGCCATGTTTCACGCTGTTTGGCGAACGATTCTTCCAGCGTTACCAACGATGCCGCATAGGCGCGGGATTGTTCTTGTCGAGCCGCAAACAATTGTTGGGCCAGTTTCCCCTTCTCATGCTCGACGAAATGTTTGGCGGCGTTCCAAACCTCTTCCTCGACGCGAACTTTATCGAGTTGGACTTGCTTGAGGACCTGCCTTGATGTTTCCTCGGCGTTCTGTAGTTTTTCTTGCGCCGCCAAGTCGGCAGCGATAATTCGACGGATAATTCCTTCCAAAGGGACACCTCCTTGAATGACTATAAAAGTATACTCCCATAAAATGGCATTTTCAATAAAAGTATCTTCGTTTCGCCATGAATTTGTGAATGTATCGCAGAATAGTACATAGAATTTGAATTTAGTTGTGATACTACCCCTTTTGTTAACAATTTATAGAAAAGGAAGCCCGTTAAGGCTCCCTTAGGTTACTTCAATAGCTCTCTGTATTGCTCCAACTCGGGCTCGTTCGCCCAAACGAAGTGACCCGGCGCGATTTCCACGAACGATGGTTGGTGGACGCTGTAGTCATGAAGGTTCTCGGTATAGACCATCAATTCCTTGGCTTTTTCACTGATCGGATCCGGCATCGGCACGGCCGACAACAAGGAACGGGTATACGGATGAAGCGGATGCAGGAACAAGTCGGCGGTGTTCGCCAATTCGACGATGCGTCCAAGATGGATGACGGCGATGCGGTCGGAGATGAATCGCACGACGGAAAGGTCATGGGCGATGAACAGATAGGTCAGCCCTTTTTCTTCCTGTAGCGTCTTCATCAGGTTGAGCACCTGCGCACGGATTGAAACGTCAAGGGCGGAAATCGGTTCGTCGGCGATGATGAGTTTCGGTTCCATGATCATGGCACGTGCAATCCCGATACGCTGACGTTGTCCGCCTGAGAATTCATGCGGATAACGGGTGACGTGTTCTTGCAACAAACCGACTTCGGCCAACGACTTAACAACCTTTGCCTTGCGTTCTTCCTGCGACTTAAACATCTTAAAGTTGACCAATCCTTCGGAAATGATATAGTCGATCGTCGCACGCTCGTTGAGGGACGTGGCGGGATCTTGGAAAATCATCTGGATGTTCTTGATGACTTGACGGTCTTCTTCGGCGGACAGCTTCTCGTTGATGACTTTCCCTTCGAAGATGATCTTTCCTTTAGAAGTCGGATTGATACGGATGATCGAACGTCCGATCGTCGTTTTTCCTGAACCGGATTCACCGACGAGGGCGAACGTTTCACCTTTATAAATATCGAAATTCGCGTCGCGGACGGCGATGAAGCGTCCCTTCCCTTTCGGGAAGCTGACTTCGAGGTCGCGGACGGATAAAATGACTTCGCGTTCCATTACTTTGATACCTGACCTTTCAGAATCGCAGTGATGCGTCCATGCAGATCACGAATCGCAACAGGCGGCTCGACTTTCGGGGCACGGGGATCCAACAACCAGGTTTTCGCCTGGTGCGTCTGCGAAATTTGGAAGAACGGAGGTTCCTCTTCGAAATCGATGCCGATCGCATACGGGTTGCGCGGTGCGAAAGCATCGCCTTTCACTTCGTTAAACAATGAGGGAGGCGTTCCCGGAATCGAGTAGAGACGTTCGCCCTTGATCCCCAATTGCGGAAGACTGGACAACAACGCCCAGGTATACGGATGTTTCGGCGAATAGAAGATTTCTTCCGCCGTTCCGTATTCGACGATCTGACCGGCATACATGACCGCGACGCGTTGCGCGACATTGGCGACGACGCCCAGGTCATGGGTGATGTAGATCGTCGTGAAATGGAATTCCTTCTGCAGATCCTTGATTAATTGAAGGATCTGGGCTTGGATGGTGACGTCCAACGCTGTCGTCGGTTCGTCACAAATCAAGATCTGCGGACGGCATGCCAGTGCGATCGCGATGACGATCCGTTGGCGCATCCCGCCGGAATATTGGAAAGGATACTCGTTGAATCGATCCGCCGCGTTGGGGATCCCGACGCGGTTCATGAGGTCGATGGCGAGTTGCTTGGCCTCGGTGCCGTCCTTGCCTTGATGTTTTTTGATGACTTCGGTGATTTGGGATCCGATCGAACGGATCGGGTTGAGGGAAGACATCGGGTCTTGGAAGACCGTCGCGATCTTGATGCCGCGGATCTTCTCCCATTCTTTATTGGATGTGATCGCAGCCAGGTCGCGGCCTTCGAAGAAAATCTTTCCGCCGGCGATGAAACCGTTGCTTTCCAACATACCGGTGAAGGTCTTGGTCATGACGGTCTTACCCGAGCCGGATTCACCGACGATGGCAAGCGTTTCATTCTCATATAAATCAAGCGAGATATTGCGTATCGCCGTCAAGATCCGATCACGGACATGGAACTTTACAACAAGATCCCTTACGGATAAAATGACATTTTTTTCCATGGTGGCCTCCTACATGTGTGTCTTCGGATCAGAAGCATCCGCAAACGTTTGTCCGACGATATAGAACGAAATCGAGACGCTCGCCAGAATGCTGACCGGAATCCAGAACAAATAAGGATAGGCGTTGATGAACGACGTGTATTGACTGATCATCCGACCCAAGGAAGGCGTGGCGGCGGTTAAGCCGATGCCAAGGAAAGACAGGACGGACTCCGTCGAAATGATGACCGGGATTTCACGCGACAACAAGGTCACGATGACCGAGGTCAGGTAAGGCAGGATGTTGCGGGTGATCATGCGGGACGTCGGGGTGCCCAGACATCTGGAGACGAGGTTGTACTCGCGGTCACGGATGATCATGACTTGCGTACGGATGAAATATGCGATGCCGAACCAACCGGTGATGGTCAGCGCGAAAATCAGTTTCCAGAATCCATAACCGATGACATACAGCATCATCGTGACGACCAACAGGAACGGAACGTTGGCGACGACGTTGTAGATTTCAAGCATGACTTTGTCGAACTTCTTGGAATAACCCCAGAAGGCGCCGACGGCGATCCCCAAGGTCAGGTTGATCGCGGTGGAAATGAACGAAATCAAGATGGATGTACGCGTCCCGGCCCAAACCGCATCGAAGAGGGAGTTGCCGACATTGTCGGTACCGAACCAGTTTTGAGAATTGGGAGGATTGAAACGCAACGAGAAGTCTAGAATATTTGGAGAGTTTAAAGGATCGTAGTTAGAGAACAAGGGTTGAATCATAGCGATCGAGAAAATGATCGTCGCCAAGATCAACATTGCGATGGCTAACTTGCTCTTGAAGAAGGTGCGGAAAACGGACTTCCAGTAAGAATAATGAGGAGCTGCGATATGCTCGGAAGCTTGCTCGTCGATTTCGACGAATTGAAATTTCTTTTCCATTATCTGCGACCTCCCTTCTCGTTAAGGCTGATCCGCGGATCGAGGTACGTAATCAGAATGTCGCCCAACAGAACCGACAAGATCGAAAGCGCCGTAAAGATGAACGTCAAGGCGATGACGACGTTGTTATTAAAGACATTGATGGAATCCGGCAGCATCTTGCCCATACCCGGAATCGCGTAGATGCGTTCGGTGATGATCGCTCCGCCGATGGCTCCGATGATGCTGCCCGGTAAACCGTGCGCGATCGGAATGATGGCGTTGCGTAGGATGTGTTTGTAGAAGATTTCGGATTGTGACAATCCTTTGGAACGTGCGAAGCGAACATATTCGGCGGTCGTCTGGTCAACCATATAGCGGCGAACCCACATCAACAAACCGGCGATGCTCGGCAATGACAACGAAATGACGGGTAGGATCCAGGATGCGAACGAACCGGCTCCCTGCATCGGGAAGGTATCGGGCAATCCCAAGAACGACGATCCAAGATAGCGGAACAAATAGATGTACGCCAAGGTCGGAACGGCGATGACGAACACGATGTATCCCATACCGATCTTGTCGATCAGTTTTCCTTTACGGGAACTCATGTAGATGCCCATCGGAATGGAAATCAGATAGGAGAAAATCAAAGAGAAGATTCCCATTCTGAAAGAGATCCCCATCATCGACGGATCTTTACGGATGGTTGCACAATCCGCATAGTTATCATTGTATTTCATCGTGTCAAGACGATCAAGCGTATATTTATAGGTACAGGAGTATTCACTGACGCTGCTGCTTTGCGTGACGCCCGTCGGGAAAGTGATTTCTTTCTGAACGGCTTCGCCTTGGGTCTGCGTCATGACTTCCAAAACCGGCATGCCTCCGAAGGAAGGATATGAAATCCCGAAATAGAGGGTGATCCAGTTTTGGTGGATGAACGGAAAATTACCGTCGACATAGACGAGATACTTATGTTCACAACCGCTACATAATAAGGCTGGTCTACCGCTCCAGTCCTTTCCGATGTAGATTTTTCGTTCGAGATCCGGTTTAGCTTCATCTTTCACTTTATTCGGATGGTCGAAAACGAACATGTTCAGGTAGAACGATGTAACCCGCTCCAGAATCGAGATTTCTTTCGAAGCATAGGCGGTGTTCGTTGTTGGATAAACACCAAAAACCCATCCATCGGACTCGAGTTCAGTCTTTAAGGCCGCAAACTTGCTGGAGTCGATATCCATACAATCGAAATAGTCTTCCGAAGTATTACCGAACTCATTGCGGCAAATCTCTTGTTGTTCAACATATTTAAGGTAACCTAACTCTTCGTACTTGTTGAATTCGTAAGCTTTCAAAGTATCAGGTTTTGAAGTGAGTTTCGCCCACAACTGGTCAGACTGAAAAATGCGATATCTCGGTACCAAGGAAAAGATCAGAAGGTACGCGATGGTCGTAACCATAAATATGGAAAACAACGAACGAAGGAACCTGACAAAAATGTATTTTTTCATTTCTTACCTCGTGAGAACAAAAGGATTAGAATTGTGTCCTAATCCTTTTGTACAATCGTTAATCGGATATAAGTTTACGACTACTTCGCGCGTGCTTTTTCCCAAGCTTCCTTGGCAGCGGCACGTTCTTCAAGGGTAATGACGTGGTCAGTAACCTGACGGAATTTGAACTTGTAATCGCTGATTCCGTAGTCGGCCCAAGATTGGGTGTACGGTTTTACGCGGGAGACTTGGAAGACACCGCCTTGAGATACGTTCGGGAGCATCAATGCATGTCCGATCAAGTAAGCTTCGGCTTTTGCATAGAGCGCGTAACGCAGGTCGAGGTCAGCGATTTCAGCTTCGGCAGCGGCATTCAGTTCTTCGAATTCGAAGAAACCGGCAGCGGTCTTGGCAGCAACGTTGGTGTCGGCACCGGCTTCGAAGCCAAGGCCTTTCAACAAGTCGCCATTGATCGGGGAGAAGGTGGCAACGTAGGTCTTCGGGTCGCCATAGTCAGGACCCCAACCGGAACCGACGTTGATGTCGTAGTTGGTTTGCGAAGCTTCGTTGTTGTAGTAGAAGGAGTTGTAGTAGTCGTCGGCGGTTTCAGCGACGTTGATGTTGACCTGGACTAAGCCCGGGAATCTGGATTCCAACATCGTCTTATAGGCCAAACGGGTGTTCATGTTCTTTTGGCTCGGGCCATACCCTACGACGTCGATAACGACCGGGAAGGTTACGCCAGCGGCTTCAAGTTCAGTCTTGGCAAGCGCCATCTTGGCGGCAGCGATATCGGCATCGAAATACGGATCTTGGCTGTCGGAGAGGTCGAAACCTGCCGGGAACAATTCGGAGTCGATTTCGGTCAAGGCGGCACTTACCAATTCACCGTAAGATTTGCCATCGGAAGTCGAAACGAAGTTCGGGGAAGTATAGGTGTTACGCAATGCATTAAACTTCAGTTCTTCGCCGACGCCTTGGGCGTTGATGGCGGCGCGGTCGATGCCGCGGAAAATCGCAGTACGGAAGTTTTCATTCAAGATCGCAAGCTTCGTATCGGCTTTTTGCTTGTCGGTCTTCGTGGAGACGACTTTCGTCGCGTCGTTGAAGTTCGCGTAAGCTTGACGGTCGTAGTTGAAGCTGATGTAGTACGTGACGGTGGTCAAACGGCCGATGAAGATCGAGTCGCCATATTTTTCTTTGGCGATCGCATAGGTCGCTTCGTTGTCGGTGTAAACCGGCGCAGCGGACAAGTTGCCATCGTCGAAGTTTCTGAACAGGCTATCCGGATCGGATCCATCGTAGAAGGTCAATTTAACGTTTTCGATGAAGACGTTTTTCTTGTCCCAGTACGTCGGGTTCGCGGTGTAGCGGATTTCGGATTTCGGCGTATTGACAGCTAACAGATACGCACCATTGTAAAGGATGGTGTCGCCTTCGGTGGTTCCGAAATCGCAGTTCGCTTTATCCGGATTTCCGAGAGCACAACCGGTTCCTCTGGAAAGCAGGAACTCTTTGTTGACGGGGAACAATACACCGTAGGTGGTCATCGTGTGGAAGTACGGGGTCGATTCTTCCAAGGTGAACTTCAAGGTGTAAGGATCAACCGCTTCGACACCGACTTGGGAGAAGTCCGTGACTTCGCCGGAGGTGTATTCGGCATAGTTTTTGATAACGCCTTCAAGGATATAGCCGGTTTCGGTATCGAAATCCGCTCCATGCTGCAGACCAGTAACAAAATCTTCAGCAGTAACTTCGGCAAATTCTTCACCTTCGACGGTTACCCATTTAACACCCTTGCGGAGTTTAAATACGAATTCGGTAGCGTCAGCATTAACAGTGTAAGATTCGGCAAGCGCACCGACTAAGTTACCTAACGTGTCGTGTTCCATTAAGCCATCGACGAAGTTCGCGATGTGCTCGTGGTTGGAAGACTGATACGTTACAGTGTAGTCCAACTGCTCGATATCGGCAGTATAGACATAGTTGTAGTCGTTACGGTAGACAACTTCCTTTTTGGCGCAGCCGGTCAGAGCGATCGCTGCCACAAAAAGGGCTACTAGTAACTTTTTCATCTTAACCCTCCTGTAGAAAGTACATTTGTACTATGTATCTATTTTATCTGTCCGTTTGGGTAGTGTCAATGATTATTTCACTTCCCTTTCACATTTACGGCAAGTTTCCGCAACAAATTACATATTTGTTTCATATTCTTTCATTATTTTCAGAGCAACTCTTAACAATGTCTTTCCCCGTACTTCTCTGCTGGAAAACTGTCGACAAGCCGGTTTTTTTTTGGTATACTTGAAAACGCTGGAGGAATACCCAAGTGGTTGAAGGGGTCGGTTTCGAAAACCGATAGGAGTTGCAAGGCTCGCGCGGGTTCAAATCCTGCTTCCTCCGCCAATCGTAAACAAACCGGAAATTCTCCGGTTTTTTTATGTTTTTTTGGGTCGATGTAAAGAAAAGCACCTGTTTTCAGGTGCTTTCGGGATTATTTCTTGTAATAGGGTTTGACGAAGGCAGGTAATCCGCCGTCCATCAATACGACCGGGGATCCTTGGATCAAGGGTTTCATGTAGTCGATCGCGTCCTGCGTCACACCGCGGTAGTTCGGCAGCGCCCATTCGACCGGGAAGTTCTTGACATGGTTGGCGACGTTGCTGGCGGCCGTGGCGAAGAATTCCACGTCGTATTCGGCGCCGGGTTTACGTTTGACGCCGACCATCTGGCCGGTGAACGCCTTGTCCATGCTGCGCATGTGCGCGCTCATCCCCAGCTTGAAGGATTCTTCGACGTCGACCAAGGATTGTTCGGTGGCATGGCAGCGTTGCGCGGTGCTCAAGTCCTGGACTTTGACACGGCTCGACGCCCCGGAATCCAAAATCATGTCGCGGATCGCGTTGGCGGCTCCGCCGAGCACGGCATGTCCGAACCCGTCGTTCTTCGCTTCCGCGGCGGCAAGATAGGTTCCATCCGCATAGCGGGCGCCTTCGGAGACGACGATGTAGCATTTGTTCTTCTCAGCCATCGATTTACGGACTTCTTCGAGGAAGACTTCCTTGTCGAAGGGGATTTCAGGCAATACGACCAAGTCGACGACACCGCTCAACGCGGCGGATGCGGCCAACCAGCCGGCATCGCGTCCCATGGTTTCAAGGACGAAGACTTCCTGACGGGTGTAGACGTTGAAATCCAACCAGGTTTGAAGCGCGGTCGTCGCGATGAATTTCGCGGCCGATGCGTACCCCGGGCAATGGTCGGTGACCATCAAGTCGTTGTCGACGGTTTTCGGGCAACCGACGAAACGACGGTTGGTGATGCCCTTCTTCTCGGCATATTCGCTCAAGGCATAGACCGTGTCCATGGAATCGTTGCCGCCGATATAGAACAAGGTTTCGATATCGTACTTCTCCATGACTTGGATCAATTTTTCAAAATCGGCGATATTGGTTCTCTTTAGTTTGTAGCGGCAGGATCCCAGCGCGCTGGACGGCGTTTGACGCAAGATGCGGTTTTCATCTTCGCTCATGTTCGTCAAATCGACCATGCGTTCCTGCAGTATGCCTTCGATTCCGTTCAAACCGCCGTAAACGGTCGTATAAATCGGGTTTAATTGGTTGGCCTTAACGACTCCGGCCAAGGTGGCGTTGATGACCGAAGTCGGTCCGCCGGACTGTGCAACAAGACAATTTGCCATAGTGTCCTCCTCTTTCAATTGCGATAATATTATACACGATTTTCATCGTTTTTCCCAACGTTTTCCAGTTCTTCGGCAATGGTTTCCCAGGATTTCATATATCCCGCGATCTCGTTGTGCAAGGTGTCGATGCTTGCATCCAGTTCCTGCATGTTACGGTAGTCGTGGTAATAATAGGGATCGTAGCGCTTCTCGCGCATTTCTTCCAACTCGTCTTCTTTCTCCGAAATCTTCTTTTCAAGTTTGACCATTTCTTTTTTCAGGTCTTTGACTTGAAGTTGCTTCTGTTGCTTGACTTCCTTCTCGATCGTCTCTTTCGGGACTTCCTTGGGGATTTCGGCATACTCCTCAAACTTCAAAGGGAAGTAATTCGCTTCGCCGTTTTCGATATGCAGCACCCCGGTCGCCATTTTCTGGATGAAGTAGCGATCATGGGAAACAAAGAGGATCGTACCTTCATACTCGCTGAAGGCGTCTTCCAGCGCTTCCTTCCCCAACAGATCCAAGTGGTTGGTCGGTTCGTCGAGGATCATGAAGTTCGCTTGGTCGAGCATGAGTTTCGCCAGGCTCAAGCGCACTTTTTCTCCCCCGGAGAGCACATCGACGCTTTTGAAGACTTCATCGGCGGTGAAAAGGAAACTACCGAGGATCGTACGAACTTGGGTATGGGTGAGGTCGGGGTAGCTATCCCACAATTCCTCAAGCAGGCTGCGACCCGAGGTGAATACGGCCAGGTCCTGGTCGAAATATCCGGTTTCGATTTGATGGCCGAGAAGCATGTCGCCGGAGAGCGGCGGTATGATCCCCATAAGTGTTTTCAGAAAGGTCGATTTCCCGTGACCGTTGGGTCCGATCACGGCGATCCGCTGACCGCTGAGGATTTCCATATTGATCGTGGCCAAGGGCTTGTCATACCCGATCACCAAGTCTTTGCATGTGAACACGGTCTTCCCGCCGCGTAGGCGGGAATGGAACTTTGTCCTGAAGTTCTTTTGGTCGGACTTGGGGGCGTCGATGCGTTCCATCCGGTCGAGGTATTTGATTTTCGATTGGGCGAACGCCGCCTTGTTCTTTTTATAACGGAACTTTTCAATCAGTTCTTCCAGTCGCTTGATGTCTTTCTGTTGACGTTTGAACGCCGAGAGTTGTCTCTCCTGGTTGAGTTCCTTCTGTCTTGAATATTCGGTATAGTTGCCCACATAGCGCGTCAGGTTGCCGAATTCCATCTCCCAGACGATCTGTGCGACATGGTCGATGAACATCCGGTCATGCGACACGAAGACGACCGCTTTTTCATAGTATTTGAGATAGGTTTCAAGCCACTCGATCGTCGCCATGTCCAGATGGTTGGTCGGTTCGTCCAAGAGCAGGATGTCGGGTTTGGACAGTAACAGCTTGACGAACGCCAGGCGTGTTTTTTGTCCCCCGGAGAACGTTCCGATCGGCCGCTCAAGATCCGGCTCGCCAAACCCGAACTTCGTGACCACGGTCATCATTTCCTGTTTCCAGGTATACCCGCGCATTTCTTCGAACTCATGTTCGACGCGGGCATACTCATCCAGGATGGCGTCGCTATGGTCCTGGACCATACGATGCGTCAGTTCCTCGAGTTTCGCCTGAAGGTCGATCACCGGTTGGTATAAGGCGATGAGTTCTTGATTGACCGTCAAGGTCTCGTCGCTGAAACTTGTTTGCGCTAAAACACCGACCGTCAAATCCCGCGGTCGGTGGATTTCACCGGAATCCAGATCCAATTCCGATGCGATGATTTTCAGCAAGGTGGTTTTCCCGCTGCCGTTTCGACCGACAAGAGCGACTTTTTCGCCGTCTTTCAGTTCGAACTGGATATCGCTGAATACTTCCTGAGGTCCGAACGATTTCGAACCTTTATTGATTTGATACTGCATGATGACCCTTTCTACGGGTTGGCGACTAGGTTAAGTTGAAGATGTTGGACGAAGCCTTCGACGGTCTTGACCGCCAACTCTTCCATGTTTTGTTTCCAAAAACCCGCATCGGCCGTGTTGGTGATGAAGCCGTATTCGATCGTCAGCGTCTGCATCCCCAAGGTCGCATCCGCCGCGAACGAGGCGTTCCCTTCACGGCTTAGTTCGCTATACGTCCCCGCCGCCAGAATCCTTCCGCCGGATTCACGGATGGTGGGGCGGGCATCCAGACCCGAGTCGCGCGAACTGGCGATCACACCCGGGATGTTGCCTTTGGTGTAGATGGAGGTGGGTTTGAACCCCGGGATTCCCATCAACGACTTAAAGACCGTCGTCGCCAAGCGGTTGCTGGAGAACGACGAATAGAAAATCTGCTGTCCGCGGACGGAAGGGTTCGAACTCCCGTTGAGTTGGATTTCGATATAATACTTGGCTTTCGCCTGATAGGCTTTGTGGAGTCTTCCATCCAAACCGTAACTGTCGACGACGACCTCGGCATCCTCTCTTGCGAGGACGACCTTCAACCCGTACTTCTCGAACTCTTCTTTCATCCGTAGCGCCATTTTGTAGGTTTCTTCCGCTTCGATCAACCCGTTGGCGGTTCGTCCGGTCTCGACCCCTCCTCCGCTGCGCGTACGGTGGCCGGCCTCGATATAGATATCCGCGATTTCCGTCGGGATCTCGCTTGCATCGACACGTAGAAAAACATAGTTCTTGTCCATTAGCGACGGTTGGTCGGTGGCCGTGTTCGCCAGGCGCTTATCCGCCAGCAAATCGATGGACATCCCTGCGTTCTCCGCGCGTCGAATCGTATAGAAGCGGTCTTTGATCGCATCCGTCTTAATGATGCGTTTACTGATCAGATCCTGGGTGACATAGACTTCATAGAATCCCGGTTCAAGATTCTCCAGCGGGATTTGACCGTCGACCAAGTTTTCCAGCAAGAAGGTGTATTCCGGTTCGTCGGTTCCTTCCTCGATGCGGCAAAGGTCATAGAGTTTCAACGTCTTGCCGACGAATCCGTCGTCGACGGCCGTATCGTAGGTCGATTGGTACAGGTTTAAAGTCTCGCCATACAAAAGATAGTCGCCAAGTTCGACCGTTTCTTCAAAGACACGATCGTGAAGCAGATCCTTCGTTTTTGCGGCACCGTAGTCGCAGATCGTAAACGGGACCACCGGTTCGATTTTCTCTTTCGGCCAGAAGAAGACGATCGCCATATAGAAAAGAAGCGCAGCCAGAACCAGCAACGGCGCGACGATGCGCCAGCGGATCTTACGCTGAGTGCGCGGAACATAGCTACGTTGGATGTTGTTCATGGTGCCCTCCTTTACAAACGGATGTCGACGATGTGTTTCGGCAGACGCTTCGCGACGGGCGGAGGCGTCATGTAAGACGGTGCGATCGCGACGCACAGGTATTCATGCGGGTTATTGGCGATCGGTAGGGTCGTGTCTTCAAAGGGTACGTATTGTACCGGATAGATGTCGCTCTTCTTGAAGATGAACGGATTGAACGGGTTCTTGTAGGTCCACGTCAAGTCGAATCCGATATGGTCGGACTTCTTATTGAGCTTTCCGTAAAGGATCGCGTTGAACACGTAGAGTTTCTTCAACGGCAAAGGATTGATTTTTAGGTTCTCGATGAACACGATGATCGGCATCAACAAGACGTTGATCAGACGCAACGGCAGATCGAGCAACGGGTTCTTGTTGACATGGTCGTAGATGAAGACATCGACGAAAACCCCGTCGCTATCTTTACATTTATTTTCCAGTAAGCTATTCGTTTCTTTCAGGTATGTACCCACTTTGCGGACTTTCATGCCCGGGATGGTGACGTTGTATTCGGGATAGGTGTCGAAACAATGTGCGATATAACCTTCACCCAGTTCATGCAAGATGGACTGGAAGCGGACGTAGTCGCTTCGCATCATCGCGATGTCCGCGTCGTCGTCCCACGGGATGAACCCCTGATGACGGACGGCGCCCAAGGCGGATCCTCCGTTAAGGAAATACGGGATCTGGTGTTTTTGGCATAGGGCGTCGATGTCTTTCAGCATCTCCAATAAGACATGCTGGACATCGGCGACGGTGACGACGCTACCGTCGGGGTTGGTTTTCAGAATGTACTCCATGGTCTAGAAAAGCAGGTTCTTCGGCGTACGCGCGAACGGGATGACATCGCGCATGTTTTGGATGCCCGTGATGTACATCAAGAAACGTTCAAGCCCGAGACCGAACCCCGCGTGTTTGCATCCCCCGAAACGGCGCAGATCCAGATACCATTCCAAGCCTTCTTCGTGCACGCCCATTTCAGCCATGCGCTTTTGAAGCATGTCGAGGCGCTCTTCACGCTGCGAACCGCCGACCAGTTCGCCGACCGACGGGACAAGCAAGTCGCAGGCCGCCACGGTCTTTTGGTCGTCGTTGACCCGCATATAGAAGGATTTGATGTCTTTAGGATAG
>JAHFCO010000035.1 GCA_023249475.1 Bacillota bacterium
TCGATACCTTCTGCGATGAGGTCGTTGACATCGAGATATCCCTTGGCAAGGTGATATTTATCCATGACTTCCCGCAGCGTCGACGGATTCCGTGTGCAGGGGATCAATTCGATATCTTCCTGTGCGCAAAGGATCGGCAAGTACGCTTTCTTCGCGATGTCTCCCAATCCGACAATTCCGATTTTCATTTGTAATCTCCTTTGGTTAACAGTGTCGATCCAACCATTCGTGGATGATATGATAGACTTCTTCACGGCGTTGTTCATTGAGGATTTCATGCCATAGCTCGTCGAACACCTTGCGCGTCTTGTCCGTAGAAGTACTGCGCAGATAGAGTTCTTCGCTGTCTTTGACATTCACCAACGCATCCTTCTCCCCATGGAGGACCAGGATGGGATCGACGATCTCACTAAGATGCGCGTCGATCCAAGGCACGCTGCGGGCGATTTCCTGCATCAGCCCCAAAGCGATCGATTTGAGGGTCAGGGGATCGTTCTTGTAGTCCTCCACGACCTTCGGATCGCTGCAGATGGCATCCGCCAAGGCGTTGGGGGCTTGGATGTGGGGATCCAGACTTAGGTCGATCGAACGGAGGATCCCGGCGGTATCCAGGGTCAACGGTCCCGAGAACACGATCCCTTTCACATGCCGAGGATACAGGATGGCATAGCCGGTGGCGGTATAGCCCCCCATGCTGTGTCCGAAAAGCAGGACGGGAAGATCGGGGAAGGCTTCTTTGGCGGCTTCGACGATCTCGTTGCAGTCGAGGAAGAGATGCGAGTACGAAGCGAGATAGCCCCGTTCGCCTTCGGAATGGCCGTGTCCCCGCTGGTCATAGCGCAGGACGTTGTATCCCCATTCATTGAGTTTGGCTGCGAATTCGTCATAGCGTCCAAGATGCTCGGCGAGACCGTGGGCGATGACGAGGGTGGCTTTGGGTTGGTCGATGGTATTCCAACGGATGTGTAGAGAAACGCCGTCGAAACTGCTTCTAAGATGAGGCTGGTTCATATCGAATTTCCTTTCCGTGGTTCTACTTCCATTATATTCCTTTTTATCATTGAAACAAAAGAAAATCCCGCTCTCGCGGGATTAGACTCCGATATCGTTTTGGTAACTGATCAGACTGACGGACTCGACGCCGGGGATCTTCTTCAGCGAATCGACTTTCCGCTCGGACTTATCGCTGATTTCGATGTCGAAGGTCAGTTCGACGTTCTGTCCGACCAAGGTCTTGCTTCTCAGCTTATGTTTGGGCATGGTTTTCAGCGCTGCGTACACCGCTTCGTGGACGGCGTCGTCGAATTTCACGATCAAGAGGAATCGTGAGATCGACCTGGATTCGTAATTGTAGAAGATCATGAAGAGGAAGCCGATGGCCAGCGAACTGATGAAGGCGACCAGATAGATGCCGACGCCGGACATGATGCCGCCCATGATCGCCCAGAAAATGAATCCGGTATCGATGGGGTCTTTGACGGCCGTACGGTAGCGGACGATGGACAAGGCGCCGACCATCCCTAAGGATAGGGCGAGGTTGGAGGAGATGGTACGGACGACCAGGGTGGTCACCATCGCCAATAGGATGAGCAAGAGACTGAAGGACTTCGAGTAGATGACCCCCGAGTAGGTGCGGCGATAGACGTAGACGATGAAGATGGCGATCGCAAACGCGGTAAGCAAGGACAATAGAACGCCGTTGAGCGATACGGTCCCGGTAAATTCCTCGACGATGCCTTTTTTGATCAGATCTAGAAAACTCATGGTGCTTCTCCTTTATTGCATACCGCGGCAAAGCGCGAACTTCGATAAGGCTTGGCGGGTCATCGGCATCGAATTCAAGACGGCGACGATCGATGAAGGCAAGACATCGTTGTATTTGATTTCGACGACGGATTCAACCTCTTCCATCGGCATCACGCCGCCGTGGGAAACTTCGAACAAATCATGGTTGTAGACGCGTGAATGGATGGTTTCGTCGAAGGTGATCCGGACATCCAGGCTCTCCATCACGAAGGCGGTCCGGCGATAGTCGACGATGACGCTGGGGATCAGATGCTTGGTTTTCATTTCGATCAGGAATTCCCGCAGGAGGTCTTCCCCTTCGATGTCCATCGCTTCGATGTCCCCCGCGATGAACCGTTTCGCCTGGTCGAGACTGATTCTCACCTGTCGTTTCTGGGTCATCTGGTTGAATTTCTCTTTGCATTCCAATCGTATGAACCCGGTGTTCTGGTTGTAGTATCGGATGCGGTACTTCTTCCGGTTCTCGACACCGTCCAACTTTTCGTAGTAGGCGCTTGAATCCGGCGTGTCGAAATACAGACTTCGGATCATGTATTCCCCGTTTCGATCGGCGTTTCCGTCATAGGGGAGAAGCATGGCCATACGTGATTTCAACAGTTTCGCGGCCTCCTTGTGGAGGGTGAATTTCAGTTCATGACGTAGTTTCATACGAAATCCCCGAAGTAGTCTTCGAATTCGCTGGTGCTTAATCCGAAGAACGCTTTCGCCTGATCGAGCAGGTAGCGGGTGCGGACGGACGTATAGTCACGGATCCGTTGCACCTCCTTTTCCCAATTTTCCATCGTGAACCCCCATCGCGCGCTGTCACGCGCCATTTCAGGTTTGAGGGTGGTATACATCGTTTCGATCTTTTCATTTACGTTCGCTTCGCTCCAGATGCCCGCGAGATTCAGTTGAAGCCGTTCGAGGAAGGTTCTCCTGAAATCGTCGTTTTTCATCAGGTTGCGCATCAACACGGTGCTGACCTTGAAGTCCGACATCCCTTCCGGTTTCACCATGAACGCGAAATAGTCGCGGTAGTAGTTGTACCAGGCATAGTCCAGGTCGTAGATCACCATATGCCATTTCCCGCCGTCGTATTGGGACGAGGAAATGTAGCGGGTGTTGATGATGTCGTTGTTGGTGACGAAGGTCTCCGCGACCCAGAAGTCGATGTAGCTCTCGATATCCAAGCGGTCGAGGATATGCTGATAGTTGGCGCTGACGGACAGGTCGTGCGTATCGGCGTAACTGACGATCCCGTAGATCCCCGACATGGAACCCGCCGAGACATCCCAATCCGCCCGGACGACGTTCGCCGTGTTCTTGTCGACGTTGTAATGGGTGGACACGAAGTATTCATCCACTTTTTCGCGGATATCGTAGACCCCCCAATACTTCCCGTTGATATAGAGGATGATCGATTTGTACGCCTGGACTTCGACGGTTTCGGAATCTTCCATGATTTCGCTGGAAAGGATGTCGCGGAAGAAGGCCGCATCATAGTCTTGGGAGCCCGATCGTAACACCAGTTTATTGAAGACGGAAAAATCCCGTTGATCGAAAACTTGATAATGAAGCATACCCGGTCCGTATTCGCTTCTGAAATTCAGTTCGAACGACTTCTTCGCCAAACCCCGGGTCGAACCGCCGAAGAGTTGGAACCCACAGTCGATCGCAAAGCCTTCCCCGTTCTCAAACAATTCCACATGCGAGGCGTATTCCGTACCGATGACCCACGGGTTCTTCTGCAGGGCGGTGAATTCGTTGGGGTTCATGGCGACGGACAATACCGGCAAGGTGTGACTCTCATTGACCACGTACGAAAAGGTGGCGACGCCGCTGGGTACTTTATCGTTTTCGATGGTGATCGCACGGACCACCGTCGTCTGGGTAATCGTTAAAGGCGATGTATAAACGCGTGAATTCGAGTTCGGTTTGCTTCCGTCCAAGGTATAGTAGGTTTTTCCGTACGTATCCAACGCCACGGTCAAGGTGTTCACATCGTCGTAGACACCGGCCGCGAGTTTGGTTTGCGGGATTGCGCTGACCATCGTTTCGCCGTCGATGTTTTTCGTACGGGGCGTCGGTTGCGAACTGTAGGTGAAGCCGCCCTTGGATGAACGGGCAACACTGTAGTTGATCGGAACTTCGGCCAAAAACGCCGTATCCGCCAGTTTCCCTTGATGATAGAGATAGATCGACTCGACGTCGGACAACTTGAAGTTGGTATGTTTGAACGTCGTGGTCGAAAGGCTGGTTTCCCCCGAAGCCATCAGGATGTAGTACTCGCCGGGGGCGAGTTGGATGTCGGGCAAAGGATAAAGCGAAGGGGTGTTTTCACTTGTGGTCAAAGTATATTCGCTGAGTGAGATTGTTTTTGATGAATTGTTGAAGAGTTCGATCCAATCATAGGTCTGCGCCCCGTTATGCGGCAGGTATTTCGTGTTGTTGTTCATCGCCTCGTTGATGATCAACCCATTAGGGAGATCCAAAGAGGCATTGAACGACGACGTCCCCGCGGGGTCGTTGGCATATCCCGGACTGAGGAAAGGTTGGGCGACATATCGATCGTTCTGATAGGCCATGGCATAGCCGTTGGGTAGGTTTTCATAGGTCGCTTGATCGAGGATTTTCCCTTGGTCGTTGGTCAACAGGACGGTCCCGTTGATTTCGTTCAAGGTGAAACCCGTGCTTAGTTTCCCTTCGATCTCGGATATCCCTGAAGTATAGACCACGACGGACTTCCCCGCCGCCAAGCCCATCGCCGGGAAACGCCAGCGGAACGGGGCGGACAAGGAGTCCCCCAAGGCATAGTTTTTCAGTTGGACCGTTTGATCCGAAACGTTGGTGACTTCGATATAACCCGACAATCCAAACGTCTTGTCGAGGAAATTCCCTTGGTTTTCAGGAAGGAACTCCGTGATTCTCAGCGGACTCTCCGTCGTGATCCGATCCTTGATGAACGCTTCGTATCCGAGTACGCTGTTCTCATACCCCGGCGTGATTTGACGATAGGTGACCCACTGGTCCGCTGCGTTTCGCCCGATCGACTTACCGCTCAGGATTTCCGGAAGTTGGTAGGACTCGATCACGTTGCCGCTCGGATTGCGCAATACCAAAGTTTCCCCGCCGGCGCTCTTCAAACTGAAATTCGCGTAAAGTCCCGGGATGTCTTTCCCGCTGAGGTAAACGACAAGATATCCCTTCGCAGGGATCGAGACCTCGGGGAACACCCATTTTGTTTTATCGAGCGTATCGCTTAACCCGTAGTTGAAAAGTTGGATCTCCTTCGAACTACCGTTATAGAGTTCGATCCAATCGTAAAGATCCCCTTTCGGGTCGGCGTACGCCCCGGCATTGGACGTCATGATCTCGTTGATGACCAACCCGGTGCCATCGGCCGCGCCTTGCCCGAGTTCTTCATCGTCGGGGTTCAGGGCGACGCTTTCTTGCGCCAGGGTTCCCACGAGTAAAGACAGGGCGATGATCGATGCGATCAGCCCCAACAAGACTCCGTCCTTGGTGTGTAGCTTTTTCTTTATTTTCGTCATTTCCATTCACTTCCTTTTGTTATCTTACCACAAGCCTTCCTCTCATTGAAGTCCCGACAGCCTTGTACACAATGTTTCACACCTTTCTTATGCCATTCTTGGCGTATTCCTGTATAATTATGACGAAGGAAACGTAATCCAATGAACATCGCGATCTTGATCCCGGCCTATCAGCCGGATGAAAAACTAATCGGCGTCGTCGATACGCTGTCGAAGAGTTGTGAAGACGCCATCGTCGTCGTCGACGATGGAAGCAGGGAAAGCTGTCTTGAAATCTTCAAGGCCGTTGCGGCGTATCCGCGCGTGACCGTGTTGACCCATGCGGTCAACCAAGGCAAAGGGCGGGCGTTGAAGACCGCGATCGAACATTGTTTGAAGAACACGGATGTCGATGCGTGCGTGACCGTGGATGCGGATGGCCAGCATACCCCGCAGGACATTCTGAAGGTGTTGGCCGCCTTGAAAGAAACCCCGGAAGCGTTGGTGTTGGGATCGCGCGATTTCGATTTCAGCAACGTTCCACTGAAAAGCAAACTGGGGAACAAGATCACGCGTTTCGTGACCCGTTTCATGATCGGACAGAAGATCACCGATACCCAGACCGGTCTGCGCGCCTTTTCGAAGTTCGCGATGGAGAAGTATTTGACCATCCCGGGCGAGCGCTATGAATTCGAAATGAACATGCTGCTTTATTCCAAACGCTATGGCATCAAGATCCGCGAAGTCACGATCGAAACCGTGTATCTGGATCATAATTCATCCTCGCATTTCAATCCGTTGTTGGATTCCATCCGGATCTATCGTCAGATTTTCGCGTTCGGATTCTCCTCGATCGCTTCCGCGGTGTTGGATTGGAGTCTTTTCACCCTTTGCCTGAGTCTCTTTGCGAAAGCATCCGAACCCATCCTGCTCGCGACCCTCGTCGCGCGCCTTGTCTCGTTGAATTTCAACTTCGCGATGAACCGCAAGGTCGTTTTCAAGAGTGAGAGCGGATGGAAGAAACAAGCCCTGAAGTACTACCTTCTGGCCGCGTTTCAACTGTTGGCGAGTGCGTATTTGGTGAAAGGTTCGGCGATGGTCTTTACTTTCCCGGTCCCGATGATTAAAATTCTTGTGGACCTCGGGTTGTTTGTCCTAAGTTATCAAATCCAGAAAGTCCTCATCTTTACGAAGGAGTAATGTCATGAAATCCAAACGCTTCCCTTATTTATGGGCGTATTTCGTCTCACTGATCTTGATCACCTTTTCCCTCTACGTCCTCCTGGACGCCTTTTTGATTCCGAAATCCTTGGTCGTCGTCGACCCGGTCGACCCGGTCTGCGACATTACCCCGGGCGAGGGGGAGAAAATCGTCGACATCACGGATACGAGTTATAACGAGAGCCAGACGATCCTGTATAAAAGCATAACGATCGAGAAAGTGGTCGAGAACGGAACCGTCTACTATGTCGCCGACATCCAGCTCAACAATGTCGCCTATTTGAGGACGGCGTTCGCGAAAAACACGTTCGGACGCAACATCACCCAGTACACATCCACCATCGCCAAGAACAACAATGCGATTTTGGCGATCAACGGGGATTTCTACGGTTATCGCGACAAGGGTTTGATCATCCGCAACGGGGTTCTCTATCGGGATAAACCGCGTAGTCCGATCGACAACCGCACCTTGGTCATCGATAAGAACGGGGATTTCAAATTCGTCACGGAAGGCGAAGTCAGCGGCGAATCGCTGATCGCCGAGGGTGCCCTTCAGAGTTTCTCCTTTGGCCCGGTCTTGATCGAGAACGGCGAATTGGTCGATACGTCCGACCAATATTGGGTCGCCGCCAAGGCGAATCCGCGGGTCGGGATCGCCCAACTTGGACCCCTTCATTATCTCTTCGTCGTCGTCGACGGACGTACCGAAACCAGCGACGGGATGACCTTGCCGCAGTTGGCCCAGATTTTCAAGGATCGCGGCGCCATCACGGCCTATAATCTGGATGGCGGCGGGTCCGCCACGATGTGGTATAACGGGAAAGTCATCAACCGTCCAACCACCGATGGTTCGTCGTTCGGGGAAAGGGGCGTCAGCGATATCGTCTATATCGTGAAGAACTGATATGAAAAAACCGGTAAAAACCGTCGCGGTCTATCTGCTGCTGACGATCTTCTTGGCCTTGTTCAACTTCGTTTACGGATTATTCTCCCACGGGGTGAAATCGAGTTCCATGGGAAGCATGTGGTTGGTGACCTTGGGTGCGGCGTTGCTCTATTACATCTTGAGTTATGTCCGCAATCTCACCCATCGTCGCTTCCATCGCTTGTTCGTGAACCTTTTCAATACCAGCGTCGCCATCCTGGTCATGGGGATGTGCCTGCGCGGCGTCATCGATATCGCCGGTTCTTCATCGGACTACATCGATTGGTACTTCATCGCCGCCATGGTCGGATTTGGGCTTTCATTCATCACGATGGTCCCGATGTTCCTGCTTCCCTCACGCTCAACGATAAAGGCAAAGTAAAAATCCCTCGCGGGATTTTTTGTTTATAGGACTCTGACGCGTACGACGCCATCGATGGCTTCAAGCGAAGTCACGATTTCCGGGGTGACTTCCCCTTCAAGATCCAAGACCGTGTAGGCCCATGCCTTCTTCGACATGTTCTGCATCGTCGCGATGTTGATGTTGTGGGTTCCCATGACCGACGTGATCTGGCTGACCATGTTGGGGATGTTTTTGTGATTGATCGTGATGCGTGCATCGTTGCGGCATACCCCCATGTCGCATTCAGGGTAGTTGACGGAGTTTTTGATGTTGCCGTTCTCCAGATAATCCATCAGCTGATGGACCGCCATGATGGCGCAATTGATTTCGGATTCCGGGGTCGAGGCGCCAAGATGGGGGATCGAGATGCAGTTTTCCATCGTCAATGTCGTCGCGTTGGGGAAATCGGTGATGTATCTCGCGACCTTCTTACGGCTCAGCGCAGCCTTCATGGCGTCATCGTCGACCAATTCGGATCGCGCGAAGTTCAGGATGCGCACCCCGTCTTTCATCTTATCGATCGTCGCGTTGTTGATCAGATTCCGTGTCGCATCGACCAAAGGTACGTGGAGCGATAGGTAGTCGCATTTTTCATAAAGTTCGTCATAGGAGACGGCGCGCTTAACGCTGCGGGAGAGCCCCCAGGCGGAAGTGACGGAAATATACGGGTCGAAACCGAGAACGTTCATGCCCAGCGAGTTCGCAGCGTTGGCGACCAAGACGCCGACCGCACCCAAGCCGACGACCCCCAAGGTTTTGCCTTTGATTTCCGGTCCGGTGAAGGCCGATTTTCCGCTCTCCACCTTCTTGGGGATATCTTCCCCTTGGTCCGCGATGGTCTTCACCCAGTCGATCGCGCCGACGATGTCGCGCGACGCCAGCATCAATCCGGCGATGACGATTTCTTTGACGCCGTTGGCGTTCGCACCGGGGGTGTTGAACACGACGATCCCCTGTTGTGCATAGTCTTCCAACGGGATGTTGTTGACGCCGACGCCGGCCCGGGCGACGGCTTTGACGGATGGGTTCAGTTTCATCTCATGCATGACCGCGCTGCGGACAAGGATCCCGTCGACATCCTCACCTTTTTCGATGCGATAGCTCTGCGTCAGAAGGTCCAATCCTTCCGATGCGATTTCATTGATGGTCTTGATTTTATACATGGTCTCACCTATTGCGCTTTCCATTGGGTTTCAAACAAAGACATCGCTTCCACCAAGGCTTCGACCCCTTCGATCGGCATCGCGTTGTAGAGGCTGGCACGCATCCCGCCGACGGTGCGATATCCTTTTAGGTTCACCAACCCACGCGACTCGCAAAACGCGATGAAGGCTTTGTCGGCTTCGGGTGAAGGCGACCGGAAGGTGATGTTCATGAGGGAGCGGTCCTCGACCTTGACGGTTCCTTGAAAGAACCCGCTTTGGTCGATGGCGTCATACAGGAGTTTCGCTTTCTTCTGGTTCAACGCATGCATCGCATCCAAACCGCCCAATTCCTTCAACCATTCAAACAAGAGGCCCGCCATGTAGATCGCATAGGTCGGCGGGGTGTTCATGAGGGAGTTTTCCTTCGCGATGGCGGCATAGTCCAACATGACCGGCGTTTTCGGATCGGCGAAACCCAACAGGTCTTCGCGGATGATCACGACGGTCAATCCGGCGATCCCCATGTTTTTCTGCGCACCGGCGAAAATCAAGCCGAACTTGGAGACGTCGAACGGACGCGACAGGATGTCCGAACTCATGTCGCTGACGAGGATCTTGTCTTTGAAATCCGGGAACTGCGCAAAACGGGTTCCGTAGATCGTATTGTTGCTGACGAAATAGACGTAGTCCGCATCTTCGCGTACATCCGCGACGTCGAATTCGGGGATGTGTGAATAGGTGTCGGCTTCCGAGCTGGCGATGACGCGGATGTCGCCGAATTTCTTGGCTTCCTTGATGGCCTTCTTCGACCATTCACCGGAGTCGATGTAGTCCGCTTTCTTCGAATTGCGAAGGAGGTTGAGCGGAACCATCGCGAACTGCAGGGTTCCCCCGCCTTGAAGGAAAAGGATCTTGTAGTTCTGCGGAATCGCCAACAGATCCCGCAAATCTTGCAGGGCTTTGTTGTGGATGGACTCGTAGGCACTCGATCGATGACTCATCTCCATGACGGACATTCCCGTCCCATGGGTGTTCAACATTTCCGATGCCGCTTTACGTAAAACGGACTCCGGTAACGTCGACGGGCCTGCGCTAAAATTAAAGACTCTTTCCATCGTTTTGTCCTCCCGCTTCGTGCGATATGATGTGTTTCGCCCTACATAAAACTATGAGATTACTTTAACAAGCAAAAGTGCGTTCGTCAATCGATTTTTTTATCCGAACTGCCACTTTATTTACGCAATATCTATGCAAGCGGGTAGAGAATGGATGGGAAATCCCGTCTGAAATGGTATAATGCAACTAGAATTGCGAGGTCTCCCACATGAAGCAACCCTCCCCCGTCCACAAGATACCGCTTATCGATAAAATCGGCTACGGTGCCGGCAACCTCGGCGTCGGCGTCGCGATGCAAGTCATCGGTTCCTACCTTGTTTTCTTTTCCACCGCGATCCTTGGCATCCCCGGCAGTCTGGCCGGACTGGCCGTCGGAATCAGCGTGTTCTGGGACGCCATCACAGATCCGGTCATGGGCTACATCTCGGACATCACACGGTCGAAACGGTTCGGCCGTCGCCATCTCTACCTTCTGATCGGTTCGGTCGGGATATCCGCGACCCTCTATCTGATTTGGGGGATCCGTTCGGACATCGACACGAATCTGAAGTTCCTGATGATTTTCATCTATATCATCCTCTTCAAAACCTTCATGACGATTTACGTCACGCCGTATACCGCGCTCGGGGCGGAATTGTCCAACGATTACAACGAGCGTACGATGATCCAAGGGATAAAAACCGTGTTCTTCCTGCTCGGGCTCGCCTTGGTCTCGGTCGCCGGCATGTATTTCTTTTTCAGACCCGCCCCGGGGTATCCCAGCGGTCAGTTGAACCCGCAGTCCTATCGCAACATCGGTTTCGCTTCGGCGATCCTGGTCTTCGTGTTTGCGATCTGGAGCTACTTCGCGACGAAGAAGTATATCCCCGTCCTGAACCGCAAGATCATCGCGGACATCGAGGGGAACAAGGTCGTGTTCCTGTTCAAGTCCTTGCTTTCAACCTACAGAAACAAAGCGTTCCAGGCGGTTGCCTGGTGTTATATGTTCAACAACATCTCCTCCGCCCTTTTAAGCAACCTGGGCTTGCACGTCTTTACGTATTCTTTCGGGTTCACCAGCCAGAACATCGCGATCATCCTGGGGATCCAATTCTCCATCAGCATCCTCTCCCAACCCGCATGGGCGTACATTTCCAAGAAGATCGACAAGAAACCCGCCATGTTGCTGGGCTTGGCGATCTGCATGGTCGGCGGGGTGTATTTCGGATTTTTAATCCCGTTTAGACTTGCCATCGCCAACCAGATCCTATACTTCCTTCCCTTCGCGCTCTTCGCCGGTTTCGGGACGGGCGCCCTCTTCACCTTGCCTTTATCGATGGTCGCCGACACGATCGATTTGGACGAACTTTCTTCCGGGAAACGCGAGGAAGGCGTCTACTTCGGTAGTTTGACCTTGTTCTACAAGACATCCCAAGCCGTCACCATCTTCATCGTCGGGATCTTGCTGGATGTAATACGGTTCGATGCCAACCTTCCCCAACAACTGCCTTCCACCCTTGTTTCGTTGGGCTTGATCATGTCGATCGGGAGTATGTTGAGTTTCTTCTTTGCGGGGTTAAGTCTGCGTTCCTATACCTTGACGGAAACCCAGGTACGAAAGATGCAGGAAACCATCGCCAACCGCGAATAGGAGGTAGGGAAAGCCCATGCTTCGAAAAATAGCGCGTTTCTTTTTGGGGTTGTTGCTTTTCTTGATGATTCTTCCCTATTTCATCCCGATTTCCACACCGAACGACCTCCCCGACCTTCCTTATCCCAACAGTCGTTTCTTTATAACGTCGGATAACGTAAGGATCCACTATCGCGTCGATGTCCCCGAGACGATCAAAGGCAAAGTATTGCTTGTCCACGGATTGGCGGCGTCGACCTTTAGCTATCGAAACAATACGGATGCCCTGGTCGATGCCGGGTATCTGGTCGTCGCGATCGATCTTCCGGCCTTTGGCTACAGCGACCGTCAGCGGGGATTGAAACATACCCAAGTGAACCGAGCCAAATGGTTGTGGGAAGTGTTGGATGCCGTGGATGAAAGTTTCGTGGAAGATGGACCTTGGACCTTGGTCGGTCATTCGATGGGGGCGTCGACGATCCTGGCGATGAGCAATCAGGACGACCAACGGGTAAAATCCATGGTGATGATCGACGGGGCGGTGACACAGGAAGGTATGCGTCTTCCGTTCCTGCTGGATTCCCCGATCGGACGTTGGTTGGAAGTCTATCTTCGATACTTTGCGCTGCAACCCGATTCGATCCAAACCCTATTGTCATCGGCGTATGCCCGTGAAGCGAGTCAAGAGGAAGCGCAAGGTTATCTTGAGCCGCTGCAAATCAACAAATCGATCCCTGCGCTGTTGGATTTCGTGAGAACCGCCGAAAACATCCAGATCCAGCAATGGAAGTATCCGGATACGCCCCTCTTGGTGGTTTGGGGTGAAGTCGATTCCTGGGTCCCGCCTTCAAGTCTGGACGTGATCCGCCCGATCGCGACGAACTTGAGCGTCCATATTTTCGAAAACCAAGGTCATTGTCCGCACGAAACCGATCCCGGGTTCAACGATGTCCTACTGGGATTTCTATCACAACACTATGACGACTAAAAAGAAACCGCGAGGTTTCTTTTACTTATATCCTTCGATCTCGATTCCGCAATGGGTCGATCGATCTTCCCAAATCGTCTTGTTTCGGCGCTGTAGCGTCACGTTGATCGTACCGCCCAACCCTTCTTTGATCGTATCTTTCATCACGCCGTGCTTGGGAGACTTCAGTTCCCCGACCTGATCCATTTCCGCTTCGATGAGGATGCGTAGTTTCCCCTGTCGAAGCGTAAGCAGGAACCCGTTCTGGGTATGAACCAAAGACTCGCGTCGGGCGCCTAGGTAGGTGGCGATCCGGATCGATCGGTTCGGCAGAGAGACTTCGGCGATGATCCCCTCGAAACTCAAACCTAGAAACGGGATATGGGCGACGCTAACCATCACGCTGGCTTCGCTTGTCATGAAGTTGTTGCCCTGCATCCAGATGTAGCGTTTGGGGAACGACCTGCCCCAATCTTTTTCGATGTAGCCGGTATCGCGGGAGAACACCCAGAACTCATCGTCGATGTTTAAGCGTCCGTTGACGCGATGATTCATGCTCACGACACCGTGGTTGCATTCCATGTGGTCGAGATAAGCGAAAGGACCCATGATCGAGGGCATGTATCGCGTTCTCTTCAGTGGCGTCGGCGATTGATAATCCAAGGTGCCGATGCATTCGAATCCGTCCTGCTTTAGCTCCAAATGGACCTGGCGTTGGCTGAATTGATTGTTTCCGATCCAAAACCGGTCGCCGGCTTGGCGGAAGGACTCGATCGGATAACTGAAATAATAGGTTCTGACCGGTTTGGTCAGCAAAATCTGTACGAACGCATGAGGATCGACCGACGTGACGCTCACCCCGAAGATGACGCTGATGGTTTGATCCCGCATCGCGTTGACTTGCTTATAGTACCAACCTTCGAAATATCCTTCACGTTGAAGATCCCCTTGAAAAAGGAAGGGATTCTCGCGTTTTGTTTTTCGATCCGTGCCCGGTTTTTGCATGCTTCGATTATACCATGCCATCGACATCGAATCGAACGGAATGCGGATATTCGTACTTTATTTGCAGATGAGATGCATTCTCGTCCGATTTTGGTTATGCTTAATTCAAACAACGAAAGCAGGTAAGATATGGAACTCAAACACGACAAGGGAATTTTCTATTTCGGCGATTCCATCGAATCCTATATCGCGAAGATGGAAACCACGCTGAGCGAACCGGTCTTGACGATTACGCATACGGAAGTGTCTGAAAATTATAAAGGGCAAGGATGGGGTCGAAAGCTGTTGGATGCCCTGGAAACCTTTGCGGCGGAGAACGGATGGGATGTCACGGCGACCTGTACCTATGCCAAAGGACAACTCGACAAAGAGAAGGAAGCCGCGAAAAAATGATCGAACCGACCGGATTTGCCTCCGGTCTTTCTTTTTTGAATCCCATACGAATCCCAAGAAGTTGTGATATGATGAAAAACAAAGGGAGGAACGATATGAAATACCTTAAAATCGGACTCGTGCTTTTGGTTCTGTTGGCCGGATGTGTCGACAAGGATCCGGAAATGACGGAAGAAGAGATAATCGAGCAACTTTACCAATCGATCGAAACCGCGATCATCGATAAAAACTACGAGGAAGCCTTGGAATTGATTCAGGAGGTGAAGGATGAAGACCGCGCCGTCAATTTCTTTGAGACCGTGATCGACGAATATGCGATGATCGATACGGCGGAGGGCTTGGTGGATGACCTTGCATCCTATCCCTTCGAGCAAGCTCAAACGAGAGACGATCTGATTCAAACGCTGGATGATGCATTGGATGAGAATCAGTCGTACGCCGACCTCTTGACACCCGACCAACAAGCCTATGTGGCGATCCTGGCCGCGACATCCTACGACATCCTGCGCGAAGACGCCATCAACATCGAAACCGCACCCTATTTCATCTCCACCTTTACCAACGAGATGAACGGTAAGACGGAATATGACGGGTATGACTTCGATGAAGCGACGACGACATTGGCATTGGAAGATGCCCAGAAAATCATGAAGGACGCGTTCAATCTTGACGGGTTCAACGAATTCGAGTTCATCGGGGATCGCGTCGATTGCGGATGGTATGGTATCGGCGGACCGGTCGGCAAGGCGGAGTTCATCAAGATCGACATCCAACCGACCAAATGGGTGCTTAGCTTCCGGTTCATCCGATATGATTATGACGGTTCGATCTATGCGACCACCTTGTTCGACTTGACGACCATCCAAAATCCAGAGAGCATGTTTGGATTGACGATTCAAGATTTCCAACTGATCGAGTAAAAAAAACACCGGAGAAATCCGGTGTTTATAGTAAGTGACTCTTCATCTGTTTTGACTATTCCGTTTGTACCTCAATCCACAGTTCATTCTTCTTCAAGAACCCGGGGATGAACGGCGGATTATAACGGGCAAGTTCGATGCTTCCGATGCCGACCCACCCATTCGTATCGATCCAATCCAGCAATTCGTTTTTCTTTTCCTGGATACGCATCGTAGATACGTTCCCTGAAAACGTGATGGCCGCAACTTTACGCTTGGGCACTTCCTTCAGTTTGAGTCGTCTTCCGCCCGGTTCGGGCAAGTCGGTCAGCGCATAGGCTTTCGGCATCACGAAGGCCGTCGTCATCTTCGACGGGCTCATTTCGTTGATGACGGGGACCGTCATCGCGATTTTCTTCCCTTGGGCGTTGTTGCCTTGAATGTAGTCGAAGACTTCGCCGAACCCCGAGTTGCCGCGCAGGTCGTCTTCATCGGTGATCGCGACGATCAAAGGCTCGTAGGAGCGGAGTTCAAACGAATTTTCGCTTAGAATCACGTCATAGGACGGATGTTCGATGGCCATGTCATTCCTCGAACTTCAGCATGTGGCTGAGTTTCTCTTGTTTGGTTTTCAGGTAATGTTCGTTCTTGTCGTTGTGGTTGAGTTGGATGGGGATGCGTTGGACGATTTCGATGCCATAGCCCGACAAACCCACGAGTTTGCGCGGATTGTTGGTCATGAGCCGGAGTTTCTTCGCGTTGAGGTCTGCCAAAATCTGGGCGCCGATGCCGTAGTCCCGCAAATCGGCGCTAAAGCCGAGTGCGAGGTTGGCTTCGACCGTATCCAAGCCTTGGTCTTGAAGGTTGTAGGCACGGATCTTGTTGATCAATCCGATCCCTCTTCCCTCTTGTCGCATGTAAAGCAGGATGCCGCGTCCTTCCTTGGCGATCATCTTCATCGCCGCGTCGAACTGCTGGCCGCAATCGCAACGCAGGGATCCAAAGGCATCCCCGGTCAGACATTCGCTATGGACCCGAATCAACACCGGTTCCCCGTTGCTGACGTCGCCTTTGACCAGGGCGACATGATGTTCCTTGGTCAAGGTGTTCTCATACCCGATGATCGTGAATTCGCCGTAGCGGGTCGGCATTTTCGCCGAGGACGCCCGTTTGACGATCGACTCGCGCGAACGTCGAAACGCGATCAAGTCTTCCATGACGATCTTCTTGTATCCTTTTTCATCGCTCCACTTCGCAAGGTCTTCCCCTTGGATCAACGATCCGTCCGGCCGCGCGATTTCGCTCACCAAACCGACCGGTTTCAATCCGGCCAGTTTCGCCAGGTCGATCGAGGCTTCGATGTGTCCGGCGCGTTTTAACACGCCGCCGAACGCCGCCTGCGTGATGAAAAGATGGCCGGGTTGCCTGAAATCCTGCACCGTCGAACTGAAATCGAGCAGTTTCCCGATGGTCTTCATTTTCTCGTCCGCATCGTTTCCGTTTGTTGTCAGCGCTTCGATGGACACCGAGTTGACGACTTGATAGGTATTGTCTTCATGGCTGGCTTTGAATCCGAGATCGATCAGTCGCGTCGCTTCCAAACTCACATGCAAGGACGTCGATCCGACCCGGATCATCTCTTCCAACCTCTCTTTTGTCGTCTTCTCCGCCGCCAACATCAAATGCGCGATCGAGGATTCGCTATCGTCATCCAGTAGGATGATGGGATTCCCCGCTTGGATTTCACTGAGTGCTTCTTGAATCGAATGGTGTGTCATGGTTTTCTCCCGAAGTAGGATGCTCGCTCAAACCAACACCCTGCGTGCAGGGTGTGGTTAAGGTCGATTGTGCCTTCTGCTAACCTAAAGTTACCAAATGCACCCCCGATAGTCAAATCATCTGACTTAATGACGGATAACCTGCAGATTCAAGTGCTTATTCAACCGTAACCCCGCGATTCACGTGTATAATTGAAATACAAAAGCGGGGTTCCCTAATGAAAAACGTACGTCTGTTCGCTTGGATCGGCGCCGTCGTCATGGCGGCGATGATCGTCTTCTCCCTTCTCACCGGCGATTTCGCCGCCGAAGGATCGGTATTGATGGGCATGGTCTGGGGCCAGATGAGTCTGGTCGACCTCTATGTCGGATTCTTGCTCTTCTATCTCTGGATCTGGTATCGTGAAAAGAGCCCGGTCTCCAAACTACTCTGGTTCATCGTGTTGATGACGACCGGCAGCCTGGCCACGGCGCTCTACATCCTCACCGTTTCCTACCAAAGCAAAACCAAGGAAGAATTCTTCTTCGGAAAGAATGTCTAAAAAAACCAAGCGAATCGACGCTTGGTTTTTTTGGCGCTTTAAATTTTAGTGTGGGTGTGGGCGGTCTGTAAGATTTGGTGTGGGCGATTTTGAGGGGGTATTAAATTTCAGTGTGGGGACTCTATAAAATTCAGTGTGGGTGGACTGTAAGA
>JAHFCO010000008.1 GCA_023249475.1 Bacillota bacterium
TTTCCCATGGTTTCCCCTTTCAGTCCGCATCAGTAGTCGCGGATTGTTCTTGTTTCGGCGTGGCGTTGAAACTTTCTTCGAACGCCCACATCAGGGCGTCGTCATGCGCTTTCCCCAAAGATTTCGCTTTCGCGATGTTTTCAAGCATCCTTCGGTAATCGCCCGGGATGACTTTCGTAAACCGATTCAAACTCTCGTCCCACGTTTCAAGCAATCGTTTCCCCTGTTCGCTTCCGGTGTAGAGGACGTGCTTGACGAGCCGGTCTTTCAATTGAGCTTGTTCTTCGTTATGGGTGACGCGTGAGAATTCGACCATGGCGGGATTGCATTTGCTGCGGTCGAGATCCAGCACGTAGGCGATCCCGCCCGACATGCCCGCCGCGAAATTGCGTCCGGTCTTGCCCAGGATGATCGCTTCGCCACCGGTCATGTATTCGCACCCGTGGTCGCCGACTCCTTCCACCACCGCAAAGACGCCGCTGTTGCGTACGCAGAAACGTTCGCCGGCGATCCCGTTAATATAGGCTTCCCCTTCGGTCGCCCCGTAGAACGCGACGTTCCCGATGACGATGTTGTCTTGCGAGGCAAAGAGCGAGGACTTGGGCGGATAGACGATGATTTTCCCGCCGGAGAGTCCTTTCCCGAGATAGTCGTTGGCGTCCCCTTCGAGTTCCAACGTCATCCCTTTGGGGATGAAGGCACCGAAACTCTGACCGGCCGATCCGTTGAAGGAAAGGTGCAGAGTGTCTTCGGGGAGTCCTTCTTCGCCGTACTTGCGGCTGATTTCACTCCCCACGATCGTCCCGACGACGCGGTGGGTGTTGTCGATCTTGAGGCGCGCCCGGATTTTCTTGCGGTTCTCCAGCGCCGGTTTGCACATGCGAAGCAGTTTCTTCATATCCAAGGTTTCGTCCAGGTGGTGGTTCTGACTGATCCGATTGTATCTACCGACGGTGGAAGGCGCATAGGGTTGATAGAGCATTTTGGAGAGATCCACATGCCGCGCCTTCCAGTGTTTGATGTTGTCCCGCGCTTTCAGGCGGTCGGTCCGACCGACCATTTCCTGAATCGTCCGAAAGCCGAGGGTCGCCATGATTTCACGTAGTTCCTGCGCGATGAAACGCATGAAGTTTTCCACATGTTCGGGTTTCCCTTTGAAATTCCGGCGTAGGTTCTCGTCTTGGGTCGCGACGCCGACCGGACAGGTGTTCAGGTTGCAGACACGCATCATGACGCAGCCGATCGCGATCAGCGGGGTCGTGGCGAAGCCGAATTCTTCCGCGCCCAAGAGCGCCGCGATGGCGACGTCCCGTCCGGTCAAGAGTTTCCCGTCGGTTTCCAAAACGACGCGGTCGCGGAGTTTATTGAGGACCAGGGTTTGCTGGGTCTCGGCCAAGCCGAGTTCCCAAGGTAGTCCCGTATTGTAGATGCTGGTACGCGGCGATGCGCCGGTCCCGCCGTCGTAGCCGCTGATCAAGATGACGTCGGCCTTGCCTTTCGCCACCCCGGCGGCGATCGTGCCCACGCCGACTTCCGAGACGAGTTTCACGTTGATCCGCGCTTCGCGGTTGGCGTTCTTCAAATCCTGGATCAACTGTGCCAAATCCTCGATCGAATAGATGTCGTGATGGGGCGGAGGGGAAATCAGTTCGACCCCGGGGATCGAATGACGGACCTTGCCGATCGAAGGATAGACTTTCTGGGCGGGCAATTGACCGCCTTCGCCGGGTTTGGCTCCTTGCGCCATCTTGATCTGGATTTCCGACGCATGGATCAGGTAGTTGCTTGTGACGCCGAAACGACCGGAAGCGACCTGTTTGATGGCGCTGTTCTTGAAATCCCCGTTGGGCATCGGCGTGTATCTTTCCGCGTCTTCCCCGCCTTCGCCCGTGTTGCTTTTCCCACCCAGGCGATTCATGGCGATGGCGAGACATTCATGCGCTTCTTTACTCAACGAGCCATAGGACATCGCCCCGGTCTTGAATTTCTTGACGATGCTCGCTACAGATTCCACTTCTTCGATGGGGATGGCATCCGAGCCTTCGACGTTGAAATCGAGTAATTGACGTAAGGTGAAAAGCGTTTCCCCGTTGATTTTCTGACTGAATTCCTTGAAGCGCCGATAATCCCCTTCCCGGCACGCTTTCTGCAGAAGATAGATCGTCTCGGGATTGTAGAGATGGCGTTCGCCGCCCTCCTTGCATTGGTATAACCCGCCGATTTCAAGCGTTTTGGTTTCAAGCGAGTTGATCGCATAGGCGCTTTCATGGCGCATCTTGTTTTCCATCGCGATTTCTTCCAACCCGATCCCTTCGATGCGCGACGAAGTCATCGTGAAGCAGCGGTCGACGACTTCCTTACTCAACCCGACCGCTTCGAAAATCTGGGCGCCGTGATAGCTCCGCAAGGTGGAGACCCCCATCTTCGAGAGCACCTTCATGACGCCTTTCACGATCGCCTTGATGTAGCTCGCCTGGGCTTCGCGGTAACCTTTCCCCTCGAGTAACTTCTTTTCCGAGAGGTCTTTGAGGGTTTCATAGGCGAGATAGGGGTTGATCGCCGTGACGCCGTAACCGATCAGCGTACAGAAATGATGGACGTCGCGCGGTTCGCCCGACTCCAAAACGATTCCGATGCTGGTGCGGATTTCATTGGCGATGAGATGATGGTGAAGTCCGGACGAGGCCAGAAGGGCGGGGATCGCCGCATGGGTTTCATCCACGCCGCGATCGCTAAGCAGAAGGATGTTGGCTTTGTCTTCGATCGCCTTGTCCGCTTCGCGGAACACCCTTTCCAACGCTTTCTCCATCGCCGAAACCCCCTCGTCGATCCGATAGAGGATCGAAATCGTAACCGTTTTGAACCGGTCGTCGTTTAGCGATTGGATTTGTTTCAGTTGGGAATCGGTCAAAATGGGATGCTCGAGGTAGAGGCTATGGGTCGTCGGGTCGTCGGGATCCATCAGGTTTCCCGAATTGCCCAGCAGGACGGATGACGAGGTGATGAGTTCTTCACGGATCCCGTCGATCGGCGGGTTGGTGACTTGGGCGAAGAGCTGCTTGAAATACAGATACAACATCTGCGGTTTTTCGCTGAGCACGGCCAAGGGGGAATCGATGCCCATCGACCCCAGCGGATCCAGGGTGTTGATGACGGTGGGGACCATCGTCGCCATGATGTCCTCATAGGTGTAGCCGAAGGCTTTCTGTTGCTGCAGGAGGTCCTTGCGGACAGGGGCATCCGGCACATCGACCGCGGGGAGTTGGTCGAGATCGACGATGTGGGATTGGATCCACTCAGAATAGGGATGAAGTTTGGAGACGTCCGATTTGATCTCCTCATCCGAAATGATCCGTTTGGCCTGTGTATCGATCAAAAGCATTTTCCCGGGTTCAAGCCGCCCTTTGCGTTTGATGTTCTTGGGATCCAGGTCGATGACCCCGACTTCGGACGCCAGGATCACCCGATCGTCGTGGGTGACGACATAGCGCGAGGGACGCAATCCGTTGCGATCCAGGACGGCGCCGATCTTAACCCCGTCGCTAAACGCCATCGCGGCCGGTCCGTCCCAAGGTTCCATGATGAAATTGTTGAACGCGTAGAAATCCTTTTTGGATTGGGATAGATCGTTGTTCTTTTCGTAGGGTTCGGGGATCATCATCATGACCGCATGCGGAAGCGACCGGCCGGCCAGACTAAGAAACTCCAGGCTGTTATCGAACATCGCCGAGTCGCTTCCCGATTCATCGATGATCGGAAACACTTTCGAAATGTCTTCGAAAAGCGGCGAAGCGATCCGTTTCTGTCGGGCCTTCATCCAGTTCACGTTCCCGCGGATCGTATTGATTTCCCCGTTATGGACGATATAGCGGTTGGGATGCGCCCTTTCCCAACTGGGGAAGGTGTTGGTGCTGAAGCGCGAATGGACCATCCCGAGGGCGGATACGAAGTCAAGGTCGGAGAGATCGAGGTAAAAGTCGCGCAGTTGTTTCGATGTCAGCATCCCTTTATAGACGATGGTCTTGGAAGAGAGGCTGGCGATATAGAATTTCCCGCCTTTGCCTTCACACAGCGGCGTAATCAGGTTCTCGGCTTGTTTGCGGATCGTATAGAGTTTCCGTTCGAATTCCATGTCGGATCGGATATCCGGGTTTTTTCCGATGAACACCTGGATGAAGCGCGGCATGACGGCTTTCGCCCCTTCGCCCGGAACGGTCTTGTCGATGGGCACTTCACGCCACCCCAGGACCGATTGTCCTTCTGCTTTGACGATCTTCTCGAACATCAGGATCTGTTCTTTCCTGAACTCATCGTATTTATGGGCGAAGATCATCCCGACACCGTATTCGCCGGCTTCCGGGAGATCGAAGCCCAAGACTTCGCATTCCCGTTTGAAAAAACCATGGGGTAGCTGAAGCAGGATCCCGGCGCCGTCGCCCGTGTTTTCATCCGCCCCTTGCGCCCCGCGATGGCTAAGGTTCTCCAGGACCGTCAACGCCTGGTCGAGGATGTCATGGGATTTGACACCCGAAATGTTGACGACGAAACCCATCCCGCAGGCATCGTGTTCATAGGCCGGGTCATACAGTCCTTGCTTTTGGGGGTAATCCTCGTAGTTCATCGGTCGAACCTCCCTGACATCTCTTGTTTTTTTGATTTTATCACAAACCCAAGGAAACTTCCCGTTCTTTTTGAAAATAATTCATTCACTTTCATGTAAATTTTTCGCAATTTACATTCATCCCCATCCCCTTCCATTTTGCTTCTTCCATAAAAAAACCGCCGGTACGGCGGTAGTGTCTTCTTATTTCTATTCCACATCCTGCAGGGCGTCGTATCCTTCTTCGCCCGTGCGGACTTTGATGACGTTTTCCACGTCGTAAACGAAGATTTTCCCATCCCCGATATGCCCCGTGTAGAGGACGCGCTTGGCCGTTTCGATGACTTTACGCACCGGCACTTTGGCGACGACGATCTCGATCTGCACTTTCGGCAGGAGGTTGAGTTCCGTTTCGACCCCGCGGTAGTATTCCGACTTCCCTTTCTGGATCCCGCAGCCCAGCACCTGGGTCACGGTCATCCCCGTGATGCCGATTTCGTTCATCGCTTCTTTCAGTTCCTCGAACTTGCTTTGGCGAGTGATGATGTCGATCTTGGTCATTTTGACATCGGAAATCACACTGAGCGAGGGCTCGGAAACCAATTCGACCGGAACTGCTTGGTCGACGCGTACTTCCTCCGCTTCCTTCTTCGATTTCGCCTTCTCTTCGGGGTAATAACGGAAGCGCTCCAATTGCTTGATGCGGACGTTGTCATGGGAATCGTAGTCGAGTTCCGACCGCGTCAGCATCAAATCGGGGTAGGCGAGGACACCCATTTCAGGACCGTCCAGACCTTCCAGTTCGTCTTCGGGCGAGACGCGCAAGCCCCAGACTTTATCCAAGAGTTTGAAGAAGACATAGGATAAGCCGAAACCCCAGACGACCAAGACAAGCAGGGCGATCAACTGGGCGACCAACTGCGAGGCATCGCCGTAGAATAAGCCGCGTACGCCGCCGGCGACACCGTTGAGGCCATCCCCATAGACGCCGTCCGCGAACAACCCGACCGCGATCACGCCCCAGAAACCGTTGACGCCGTGGACCGAAATCGCACCGACAGGGTCGTCGAGTTTCAACTTGTTTTCAACGAAGGGCACGGAGAGACACACCAGGATCCCGGCGATCGCCCCGATCAACAACGACGTGAGCCCGTTGACAAACGCACAGGGCGCCGTGATGGCGACCAATCCGGCCAAGGCGCCGTTGGCGGTCATCGACGGATCGGGTTTCCCATACTTGATCCACATATAGAACATGGCGACCAAGCCGCCGATCGCACCGGCGATCATCGTGTTCGTCGCGACGACCGCGAGACGGAAATCCGAAGCGTTCAACGTCGAACCGGCGTTGAAAGCGAACCAACAGAAGAAGAGGATGATGGTCCCGATGATCGCCATCGGGATATCGTGACCCGGGAAGGCGCGCGCCGTCCCGTCTTTCTTGAATTTCCCGATACGCGGACCCAGGACGATCGCACCGGCCAAGGCGATCATCCCGCCCATGCTGTGGACGACCGCGGATCCCGCGAAGTCCACCACCCCGTGGCCGATCCCGAAGTTCTTCCCCAGGGTTGCCAACCAACCGCCGCCCCAGACCCAGTTCGCAAAGAGCGGATAAAGCAGGATGGAGATGAAGAAGGACGTGATGACCATCGCGGAGTACTTGACCCGCTCGGCCATCGCTCCGGTCGGAATCGTGACCGTCGTATCCATGAAGACCATCTGAAAGAAAAACAAGGCATAGATACCGGCGTCGTAGGTGCCAAGGAGGGCGAAGCCTTTATAGCCAAGGACGCCGCCCAAGCCCGGAATGGAAACCAAGGCATTCAACGCGGAACCTCCGCTTCCCAAACCCGCGGCGCCGCCCGAACCGCCCATCTGAAGGGCGAATCCGAACAGGAAGTAACCGATCGCACCGACCAGGAACACCATGAAGTTCATCGTCATGGTGTGGGCCGCGTTCTTCGCCCGGCAGAACCCGGTTTCGACCATCGCGAACCCGCATTGGAAGAAGAAGACGAGGAATCCGCAAATCATGATCCAGACATAATTGGAACCCAGATAGGCTTTATTGGCGAGGGCGGCGACATCGTCCAAGGTTTCAAGTCCACTAGTCGCGATGTATGACGCACCGGTCGGATCGGCGGCGGAAGAATCTCCGTGAAACAAGAAGGCGACGACCAGGATCGTGACCACCGCGATCCCGAGGAACCACAATGAAGCGAGATATTTCTTTGAGAGTTTCATGCGGTCACCTTCCCTTTGAAGTTTTCAATGGAAAACGTCGATGCGCTTTGGTAGACCCGCTGTTTGAGCTTCAGCACGGACATAAAATAGCGGATGCCCAGGAAGGCGATGACGACGCCCCAGAGCGAGCCGTGGATCGATGAACCCATGACCGTGAAGGAGACATCGTTGATAAGACTCAACACAAGAATCGAAACGCCCATAAATATCAAAGTAATCGCAACAAACCCTAGCACTGCGATCGAAAGCCGTTTGGAAAGGCCGATGCGATGTTGGATCGCAATGCCTTCTTTACGGCTTCCCTTTGTCCGAATCAAATCCGAATCTTTCCTCTTTTGTTTCTTCTCCATAGTTTTTCCCTCCAACTATACGTTCTATTTTATTGTCTAATTTTGATTTGTCCATCATTTTTTCATTTTTATTTAATTTTTTTACATTATTTTTCTGTTTTATTTCATTATTCCTATTTTTAACTTATGTTATATGCACTATTTTTGGTTTTTTATCACATGTTTTCGATTTGTATGATTTGGATGGATCATTGTTGGGGGTTGTTGTTTGACGACGGGCATCAAAAAGAATTGTATTCGATGGCGAAGTAGCGATAGAATGAGTTCAGAAGCATCCATTTTTATGTATCCGCATCGATTCTTCGTATTTCGCGCTCATCGATGGCGATACCGGTCAAATCAACCAGGGGGTTATATGAGAAAGTTCCTAACCATGATCTTCGCTTTCATGCTTGTTTTATCTCTACTGACGGGTTGCGGTAAAAAGCCCGTCGTACCGGACGATGATGACGACGATGATCCGATCCCGACCGAATTCACGGCCAAGGTCATCGGGAACACCAGCGGCAACCTGATGAACGGCGGTCTGTACGCCGAAGCCGACGGATGGGTCTATTGTTCCTGTGAATCGTTCGACGAATCGACGTTCACCTTCAAGACCGGTCTATTCAAAATGAAAAGCGACGGCACAAACATGACCAAATTGGCGGATGGCGAACATAAATCGATCAATGTCGTCGGTGAAAACATCTACACTTTGACCGATGAAGGGGTCTACACCGTCAAAACCGATGGAACATCGGGTCATATCATCTCCGGTATTCCCGCCGACCGCTATGGAATGATTTTAGTGCTCGACGAAACCATCGTCTATCTCAACGTCAACGGACAGATCTACCGCAATTCCGTCGACGGAAAGAACCCGCAAAAAATTGCGAGCGTGAATGCCTATGGCTTCTACTATCATGACGGATGGCTCTATTACGGCATCAACGATACCTCGTATACGATCCAAAAAGTCAAAATGGACGGGAGTTCGACGACCGGCGTGTCGACCGACGGACGGGATTTCGTCTTTGCGAACAACCGCATCTATTTTCGCAATATGATGGATCAAGCCAAGGTTTACTCGATGGCCATGGATGGAAGCGATCGGAAGGAAATCTCGGATGTCGATGTCAATTCAATCAATACCGATGGACAAAAGCTCATCGTCAGCAGTTTTACCGGTGTCCGAACATTAAACTTCGATGGAAGCGGGGATAACGTGATTAGCGATAAAGTCTCGACAACCCTATCCGTCGTCGGAGGGTTTGCCTATATCTCCAGTCAGGATTTTTTACCCCAATCCTACAGATTATCCCTTTCGACGGGCAACTTGGAGAATATCGTGCAAGTTCGCCTCATCGACCCTGAAACGGGATCGATCTTAGGTTTGGGGATCAGCGACCCCTCCCTCGTCCGGGTCGGCGAATGGATTGTTTATCGTGATGGTAGCGAGGCAAACAAAGGGATCTATAAAGTGAAAACGGACGCTTCGGGGAAAACGCGTTTGATCGATGCCTATGCGCACAATCTAACCGTCATCAATGACTGGATCTATTTCGTGAACGATAGTCTCAATCATTATCTCTGCCGAATGAAACTTGACGGGAGTGAAAAAGGGGTTGTCCTTGATATACCGGTGAATGATTTCGTGATAAAGGATGGATGGATTTACTATACGGATCTCAATAAAATCCATATCATGAAAGCGAAGATGGATGGAACGCAAATCAGTGTGATCGACGATTCCAGCTCGCTTGGTGATATCAAACTTGTCGGAGACTTCCTTTACTATCAAACGATCGGGATGGAGGCGGGCAATTTCGGGATTCATCGGATCGCATTGGATGGAACACAGAAATACACATACCTCGACGAATCGATCAATTCCTATGTCGTGGATACGGAATGGATTTATTACGTAAAGAAGAAAGGCGAAAGCGAACTCCCCATGCAGATTGTCCGAATGAGTCAAGACGGATCGGAAAGCGTGGTATTGGACACCTTCGACGGATACTTTAATGTGATCGGCGTCGCAGAAGACATGCTTTATTATATGGCATGGAACGACGAAAACGGGTCGTTGTATCGCATGAACCCTGAGAGCGGACAGAAACAGCTTATCTTTCCGTTAAACATTCGAAGCGGTCGTACGGTGATTTTCGAGAATTCTCTGATCACCTTGAAGAGCAGTGAAGACGGTTCGGTCAAGGTCTATCTTAGCGACATGGACGGAAGCAATCTCCGGGCGATCGTCGAATAGGAACATAATGAAAAAAGTCGGGACGTCGTTCCGACTTTTCTTTACTCATGGGTCTGATTTAAGGGTTTCTCCAGGATGAACCGGGTGGGTTGGAATTGATAGAATCCGATGGATTCGACTTTCGCACTGAAGGGTTGGAAGTTTCGGGCAAGGAACTCGACGGCTTGAAGGACTTGACTTGTCTCTTCGATGAACATCGTCGAATGCGGCACCCAGTTCGCATCCTCATCGATCCCTTGATGCAAGGCATCGTGCATTCGATGCAAGGCGGAATTGGCGACCGGTGAAATGAAGAGCACATCGGTCCGGAAGAGTCCCAGGCTCCCCAGACGAATCTCAAATGGAGTGAAATCGCGTGTGATCTCATCGATCCTGTCCTTGATCCTCGCTTCTTGGGAAACATCGAAGATCCCTAAGGTAATATGATGTTTCAGATGCTTGGACTGTCTTCCGATATACCCCGCTTCCGCCATTTTTCGCTGGAGATCCGCAAGTTTCATTTCCGTTTCAGAGTCGTATTGCGCCATGACGCAAAGGAAGGTTTCTTTCATAGGTTGCGTGTCGACCGATTGAGTCGCAGGATCCGCTGATACTCGATGAAATACATGACGAAGGTGAATAAGATCGAAATACAACTGATGAGAATCAGGATGTTTCCGACATTCACCGGCATCGTATACCACAAGATCATGAAGATCGAACAGCCATACAAGATCACCGTATTCATCTTTCCATACCACCGCGCCCCGAGGTTCTCGCGCACCCGCTTAAGGATCAGGATCCCGGCGATCGACATATAGGTCTGTTTGATCGTGAACAGAACCAACTCGACGACGATGAACGGGAAGCGTCCGATCAAGGCGATCATGATCATCCCTTGGGTGACTTTGTCCGCGATCGGGTCCAGGATTTTCCCGAGTTCGCTGACCATGTTGAAGCGACGCGCGATTTTCCCGTCAAGGATGTCCGTGATTCCGGAGAGAACCAGATAGAACACCGCCAACATCACGTCGTTCGCACTTGTCGCGTTGGTGTACCGATGCCAGAACGCAAAGGCCAAAACCAGCCTGAAGAGACTGAGGAAATTAGGGATGGTCAGTATTTTATCGATCGTGAAATCTTGCTTGTTCATGTCGCTCTCCTACAGGATATACGCGATGCGGACGCGATGGCTTCTTTATAGTTCCATTATACTAAAGAATCGACGATGAGAGAACGAAGAAACAAGTATGTTGGTCGGAAAACCGCATTAAAAAGGTGTTCGCGACGAACACCCGATATCAGTCTTGGATTGTGGGAAGATACATGGTTATTGCGAATCCTACGTCATCTTTTCCTTACTTCACTAAACCGGTCAAACGTAGGCTCTCTTCATAGATCCGCTTCCCCATCGTCCGATCCAGCGCATGCTTGGCCGGTGTCTCTTCGATCGTCAGATGGAAGAATTTCCCGCTGACTTCCCGTAGCGACGGATCCGCGACCAGATAGTAGATCGCTTTCCCGGAAATGACGGGGCTTCTGAGCGAAGGTTGGATCACCAGTTTCGAAAACAAACGATAGAGAAACCCGTTGTTGCTTCCAATCCGGGTCTTCACATCCCCCGGATGCATCGCATTGATCGTCACGCCGGTGTTTTTCAGTCGGTCGTCGATTTCCCACACCGTCAGTAATTGGGCGGTCTTGGAGGCCCCGTAGCCGCGTAGGCCGGTATAGTGCCGCTTCTTCCAATCGAGGTCGTCGATGTCCAATCCGTTGAAGCGATGACCTTCCGAATTGATCTGCAAGATCCGTGAAGGCGCGCTTTCTTTCAGCCGTTCCAATAAAAGCTCGGTGAACAGAAACGATGCGAGGTGGTTGACACAGAAAACGGTCTCGAACCCTTCGGGGGTGTAGGTCGCCTTGGTGGAATGGAGCCCGGCGCAATTGATCAGCACGTCGATCTTGTTCGTCGAAGCTAGGATTTGCTTCGCCGCGTTACGGACATCTTCCAACCGGCTGAAATCCGCGACCACGATGTCGACGGATCCACCGAACCGTTCGACCAATTCTTTCTTCACTTCTTCGCCTTTGGCGAGGTTTCGGACCACCATGACGATCGATGCCCCGCCTTTCGCCAACGCCCTTACGGCTTCAAGTCCGACACCCGACGTCGCGCCGGTGACCACGCAGGTCTTGCCCTTCATCGATGCCTCGGATTCATGTTGGAGGGCGTTTTTATTCTTAAGAAACATCAGTTCATCGGGTGTTTTCATACGTGTTCCTCTCTTCCTAACCGAAATACTTGGAAAGGAACTTGCGGTAGGTCTTCTTGAAATAAGGGATGTTGTTGAAGATATCGCCCCATAGATCATAATAATCGCGTTGTTGGATGATCCGTCCGTCTTCCCCCAAGGTCAACCGCGTCACGCCGTAAAGCGGGGTCGTCGGGGACTTCTTGAAGGACATGGTCATCACCCATTCCATACTGATGACGTTGTCGCGTTTCATGACGTTGGATAGATCCATCCGTAACGACTCGCAGCGTTTCGTCAATCGGTTGCACATTGCTTCGAACTGTTGGATCCCTTCGATGCGTTGGATCGAATCCTGAAACACGATGTCGGGATGATAGTAGGGGAAGATGTGCGACCAGTCCGGTTTGCCTTGGGTGTTGTAGGTCTTCGACCACAGGTGTTCGACCAAGTCCGCCGTCAACTCCGCCAGTCTCGATTGATCTTCAGGTTTCGTTTCGACGTCCCCGGCTTCGCTTTCTTTTGTCTCCAGAATCGTGTTTTCTTGAAGATGCATGTTATCGGCCCTTCCCGTTCTTTGTCCGTTTCAGATCTTTTTCCACCGCGTCCGATGCCAGTTTCCCCGTCAGGATGGCGACCGGAACCCCGGCCGGATTGAACGTCCATTGGCCGGCTTGTTTGATCGAATCGACGGGGGTCAAGACGGAACGGCTGACATTGAGGAACTTGTATTCGACCGGGAACGGATGATTCCCGAACGACCAGCCCGTCACGGATCCTTCCGTACTGTGCGTCCTCGACTGGATGGTCAACGGCGAAGCGACCAAGGATTTCTTGATCGAATCCTTGAATCCCGGCCAATCCTTCTCATCGAAGAAGGCGATGATTTCGTGTGTGACAAATCGCTTGAACTCGTCATACCAGCCCATATCCGCGATGTGTCGGGTCAACCGATAATCAAACAAAGTCGAAATGATGACCCCCGTCTCCCCTTGGGGAGAGAGCGTCGCATCGCGCAAGGAAGGGATGGAGACTTCGAACGTGTTGTATTCAAGATATTTCTTGATCCATGCGAAAACCTCGTCCTTGTCGGTCGAAAATTCTTTCTGTTGATTCTGAATCTGGGATAAAGCGATGTTCGCCAAGCCTTCTCTGCGTTTGGTATAGAACCAATGCGGTCCGCTGCTCTCGCGGAATTCATCCGCCGGCTTGTTGACCAAGGCATACAGGGTCAGAATCGATTCCGCTCCCCGTAAGTCCTTCAGTTCTTCTTTTCGCCGGATCGCTTTTTGGCGTTGAACGGAATCACGGATCGATTCCGTCTTTAATACCCGATAGAACAGGTTGGTATCCGCCGCCCAAATCAGTTGACGATAACGATAGGTTCGACCATCCTGGGTGATGACTTCTTTACGTTCGGGATCGATCGCGCCGACTTCGCAGCGATTGACGATCTCGCCCTTGTTTTTTAGGATCAACTCGGAGAGTTTATCCACGATGACCTGGGTCGACCCTTTGGGGTAATGGTATTGCATGTATAAGGTGAAATAGGATAGCGCGAAAAAGGTCGGCGTTTCGCTGAAGAAATGCTGGCCGATGATTTGGATCAATTCCTTATTGCTTGTTTTCTTTTCCAAGTACTCGTTGATCGGTTCAAGGAACTTCATCGCCTGGTTCATGTTGACGAGGAATTTCCCCATCCACGGCAACAACGTTTTCGTTACATACTTCATGTCGTAGGGTTTCGGCAAGAACAGCGGGTTGTCGATCCCGTACAAGACATCCATGTTTTTCATGATTTTGCGGATGTCGACGAAAATCGCATCGATCTCGCGGCTGTTTTGCGGGTAGGTTTCCTTGAGGATTTGCGCATATTCTTCCAAACTGGCTTTATCGACCAAGTCGACGGATCTCGCTCCGACCGACAATCTGATCGGATTGGCTACGAATTCGATCTTGACGCCCAATTGTTTCAGCATCGAAAAGACGATGCCGGAATCGATGATCCCGCGCGCTCCTTTGTCGAGAAGATGTCCGTCGAGTTTGAAGGCACCCAAAAGGCCACCGCATTCCGCCTCTTTTTCCAAGAGCAATACACGGCGGTCCTCTTTGCTTAAGTATGCGGATGCGGTCAGACCGGCGATCCCCGCACCGACCACGATGACATCATAGTCCATGATTTCCATAATATCCCTCACCTTACGATGAACCCAACCCCCGTTCAGGGATGAATCCTGCTTCATTGATTCCATTATAGTACAGTACGGGAAGGATTTGAATCACAGATGCCCGTTGATTGTACCCATCGTTGAATGAATTATACCACGTGAAAGACCGGTGCAGAGTGATTGCAGGGAAGGATCCGTACTGTGGGGATTGAAACGGGTTTTCGAAATCACATGCGAGATACCCTTGATTCCTCGCGATTATCGGGATTCTTTGATATTCAATGGAATATACAGTCATCTCGACCCGTCGATCTTTAGCATTTTCATCCCAACAAGACAAAAAGAACGAAGGACACTGAAGTGCCGATCGTCCGTTGATTATAGAATGAAAATCGTCTAAACTTATTATCTTTTCCGATCATTCAACCAATAAAGTCAGGGGATGTTCGATCAGATAGACAAGGTCGCTGAGAAACAAGGCTGCGGGATAGCCGTCGACGGCGCGATGGTCGAAACTCAGGCTCAAGGTCAGTTTCTTGACCTTGACCAAGGTATTGTTGGCGTCGAATTCCACCCGGTCGACGATTCTGCCGACCCCGAGGATGCAGATCTCGGGAACGTTGATGATCGGGTTGAAGTCGATGACGGCGGTGGTTCCCAGCGATGTGATCGTAAAGGTTCCGCCGGACAAGTCATCGGGCGATAGGGTGTTCTTCTTGGGTTTCTCGGTCTGCGTCTTGATGGCTTTCGCCAGTTCCACAAGGGAATAGGACTGCGCATTCTTGACGTTGGGGACGATCAATCCGTTTTCCATCGCGACGGCGATGCCGAGGTTGATGGACGGCAGGACATGGATGCCATCGTCGAGGGCGCGGGCGTTCATCGTCGGATGTTTACGCAATGCCTTGGTGACGAAATACGCCAGCAGGTGCGTGATCGACAAGCGGATGCCGGATTCCTTCTCGACTTTTTCCAACACTTCGGCCCGTAGTTTCAGCAACATGTCGACGTTGACTTCCGCGTTGATGGTGACGGAAGGCACGGTGGCATGCGACTTGCTCATCTGGTCGGCGATCAACTTCCGGATGCCGGTCCAAGGGATGATTTTCTCGACGCCCGTTTCCACGTACGCCGCTTTTTTCATCGGCGCGTGATACCCTTCGACGTCTTTCAATTGGACGCGTACGAGACCGGGGGTGTTCGCATAGACTTCTTCGATCGTAATCCCTCTTTCACGGGCCGCCTTGCGGGCGGCGGGTGTCGCTCGGACGCCGAAGCCGTCTTCGGGAAGCGTACGCAGGGTTTCGAGTGCGACGGCCGGAATCTCGACGACAGCCGGCTCGACAGCCTGTGCTATGGCGACTTGTTTCGTTTGGTTTTTGCTTGGTTTTTCGACGGTTTCGTCCGCCTTCCCGATGTGGGCGATGACGGTGTTGACCGGGACGACTTCCCCGACTTCCACATATCTTCCGATCAGGAATCCGGCGTCGTAGGCTTCGACTTCGATGGCGATCTTGTCGGTCATGACCTCGAAGACGACATCGCCGACCTTGACGGGATCCCCGACGTTCTTAAACCATTGGGTGACGTGCCCCTGATCCATCGTGGATGAGAGTTTGGGCATCAATACTTCTTTCGCCATGGGTTCTCCTCCTTATTTCGCTGCCATGATTTTGCGGCAGGCGGTTACGATGTCGTCCACTTGGGGGACGGCGAGCTTTTCAAGCGTGGGTTCATAGGGAATGGGGGTTTCCGCACCGGCCAAACGGACGATCGGGTGATCGAGGTAGTCGAAGGATTCTTCTTCGGAAATGACAGCGGCCAGTTCGGATGAGAATCCGCTGCGTTTCACCGCTTCGGTCACCACCAAGGCGCGTCCGGTTTTCTTGACGGAATCGACGATCGTTTTCTTATCGAGGGGGACCAAGGTACGCGGATCGACGACTTCGATGTCGATCCCTTCCAGGGCGAGGATTTCCGCCGCTTCCAAGGCCTTATGCACCATGTAGCTGGTGGCGATGACGGAAATGTCTTTGCCCGGACGTTTGATGTCGGCGACGCCGATTGGGATGAAGTATTTCCCTTCAGGAACGTCCCCTTTGGTCCGATAGCAGAGTTTATGTTCATAGAACATCACGGGGTTGTTGTTGGCGATCGCGCTATGAAGCAGCCCTTTGGCGTCATAGGCGGTCGAGGGTTGGATGACGATCAAACCGGGGATGTGCGCCGTCCAGTTCTCCAAGGATTGGGAATGCTGGGCCGCGGCCCCGGTCCCCGATCCTCCGGGGGTACGCATGACCAAGGGGATGCTGACGTTGCCGCCGTACATGTAGTGGATCTTGGCAGCCTGGTTGACGATCTGATCCAGGGCGATGGTGATGAAATCCGAGAATTGCAGTTCGAAGACAGGACGCATCCCGGTGATGGCGGCGCCGACGGCCGCCCCTGCGATCGCGCTTTCCGAAATCGGGGTATGTCGGATCCGTTTCGGTCCGAATTCTTCAAGCATCCCGCGGGTCACGCCGAACGCCCCGCCGTAGATCCCGATGTCTTCCCCGAGGATAAACACCGACTCATCTTCACGCATCGCTTCGCTTAACGCTTCGCGTACGGCTTCCGTATAGGTTATTTCTCTCATGTTGGCTCCTTACTCGGCATAGATGTCGGTCATGAGTTGATCGACATCGGGTTTGCTTCCCGCTTCCGCGAACGCGACGGCGTTTTCGATGACTTCGGCGGCTTTAGCGAGGATCTCTTCGCTTTGCGCTTCGCTAAGCAAGCCCGCTTGGATCAGCTTCGCCTTGAAATTGGCGATCGGATCGCGCTCCGTCTTCCACATCTCTTCTTCTTCACGCGTCCGGTATTTCTTCGCATCCGACTTCGAATGCCCCTTCCAACGATAGGTCTTGGCCTCGATCAAGGTCGGGCCTTCACCCTTGCGGGCACGCTCCACCGCATCGTAGGTCGCATCGATGACCGCAATCAAGTCGTTGCCGTCGATCGTGATCCCGGGCATCCCGTACGATACCGCACGGGTGGAAAGGTCCTGGATGTTGACGGTTTCCTTGATCGGTCCGCTCATGCCGTATTGGTTGTTTTCGATGAAGAAGACGACCGGGAGTTTCCAGATCGACGCCATGTTGAGGGATTCATGGAAACTGCCTTCGTTGGTCGACCCGTCGCCCGCATAACACAGGCAGATCTGGTCGGTATGCTTCATTTGCGCGGTCAGCGCCGCGCCGCAGGCGATCGGGTATCCGCCTCCGACGACACCGTTGGCGCCGAGGTTCCCGGTCGCGATATCGGCGATATGCATGGATCCGCCTTTGCCTTTGTTGGTCCCCGACGTCTTCCCGAACAGTTCGGCCATCATTTTGTTGATGTCCGTCCCTTTCGTAATGGTTTGCCCATGTCCGCGGTGGGTCGCCGTGATCCAGTCGCTATGACGAAGAACCGAGCCCGACCCGACGGCCGCCGCTTCTTGTCCGACGCACAGATGGGTCGTCCCGTGGATCATCCCTTTAGCGAAGAAATAGTCCACTTTCTCTTCGAATAAACGGATCAGACACATCTTGCGGTAGGCTTCGATGAGCTGTTGATCGTTGAATCCTGCTTTATTAACCAAGGTCATTGTCATGATTTCTGCTCCTTACATATGGATGGGATAGCCGAGTCCGACTTCCATCGTATCCATGATCGCTTCCGATACCGAAGGATGGGGGAAGATCGTCAATGCGACGTCCTCCAGGGTCAACCCGGTCTCGATGGCCATCGTCAACGTCGTGATGATTTCGCTGGCGTTGAGTCCGGCGATCTGGGCACCGAGGATCAATTTGGTTTTCTCGTCGTGGATGATCCGGACAAAACCTTCGGTCCGGGATGCGGCGATGGCTCTGGAATTGGCCGCCAAGGGGAAATCGGTGGCTTTCGCGCCGATTTTCTTCGCGAGGCATTCTTCCAGCGACAAACCCGTCGTCGCGATTTCCGGCGTCGTGTAACAGACCGCGGGCATGGCTTTATAGTCGATCTTGGAGGCATGGCCGGCGATGGCTTCGGCGACGACCTTGGCTTCATAGGACGCCTTGTGGGCCAAGGCCAGCCCCGGGGTGATGTCTCCGATGGCATAGACGATCGGGTTGGTCGTCTGCGATGTCGCATTGACCTTCACGAATCCTTTGGGATCCAGTTCGATGCCCGACGCCTGGATGTTCACGCGGTCCGTATTGGGTCTTCTTCCGACCGACACCAAGACGATGTCGGCGTCGATCGTCGATTCCGTCTCGCCTTTTTTATACGTCAAGGTGACGTTGTTCTCTGTTTCCTTGGATGAAACCACCAACGCTTCCGTCAGGAGCGTCACCCCGAGTTTTTGAAGGTTGCGCTTCACCAAGTCGGACAGTTTCGTATTGAAGCCCGGTAGAATTGTCGAAGTGGCTTCGACCAGCGTGACATTCACGCCGAAGGATGCGAAGGCTTCGGCCAGTTCGCAACCGATATAGCCCGCCCCGATCACGCAAAGCGATTCCGGGAGCGTGGGGATGTTGAGGAGTCCGGTCGAATCGACGATGCGTTTTCCAAAGGGCGCGACTTTGATTTCGATCGGCCGGCTACCCACCGCAAGGATCGCATGCTTGAACGAATAGTCTTCCGTTTTACCGTCTTTACTGACGCTGAGCGACGATTTCGAGGTGAACTTCGCTTCCCCCGTCACGATCGTCACGTTGTTTTTCTTCAGGAGTTGGCTTACCCCCGTGCTGAGTTTCTTGACGACCTGGGTGTTCTTCCAGTGTTGCGTCTTGGCGAAATCCAAGGTGCCCGCGGCTTGGATGCCGAAGGTTTCCGCATGTAGGATTTCCTGGTAGGTGTGACCGGCATGCAGCAGCGCCTTCGACGGGACGCAGCCGACATTCAGGCAGGTTCCCCCGATGTCGTTTTTCTCGATGATGGTGACCTTTTGTCCAAGTTGGCTGGCCCGGATCGCGGCGACATATCCGCCCGGTCCCGAACCGATGATGACGGTATCTAGAGTGTTCAATGGATTCCCTCTCTTTCGTATGAATGGATCGATACGTGAAGACGCTTCCGTGGGTTTTGCGGATTGAAACGGTTTAAGTCAAAGAATATTGAGACAAGGAAAAGATCGAAGTCTGTCTTAACTCGATCCCAAACCGAATCGGCGGATTCACGACGGACACGAAGAAAGGTTCATGAAGCACTTCGGTGTCCCTCTACCATGAATTCTAAACTCTATTTCGCGTTATGAACGTTTTTGATGGTCAATAAACTTTCCACATCATAGTGGTAAAAGCAAACAGGTTTCTTCACGATCAAGGGTGGGGGATCGCGAATCGGATGGAGATCGCGATCGTCGTTTCAAGTAAAAAAGTGCGATTCGCACTTTTCATCGGGATTCGATGCGCAGATCGAAAGATGCCAGTCTCTTGACCATCCTTTGTTTCAACGAAAGTACGCCGACTTCGGTTTGGCTTAACTCGGACAGCGTTTTCATCGCATCCGATTCGACGCAAGGATAGGCGGGGTCGTTTAGCGGATTGGCGATCGCATAGAAGTCCCGTATCCAGTCTGAGCGACGTTTCTGGTCGCCGTCGACGAAGATCGTGATCATCAGCATCACCGCGTCTTTCGTCCGGTATTGGGCCATGCCCGCGAACTTCTTACCAGCGACGCTCAGGTCGTACTTCCCCGGGCAGTAGGAATGTATGATTTCCCCTTCATGAATGTCCAGCTTCAGGTCTTGAAGAAGATGCTTCATCAGATCGACCCCGAACGCATACGACTCGTTCAATCCACCGAACTCGGCGTGATGTTTGGAATAGAGGAGGCTGAGGTTCAACACCCCTTCATCGCAGGCCACCGCCAAGCCTCCGGCTTTGCGCACCAAGGTTTCGATCGATCGATCGTGGAAGTAGGCCACCCCTTCGTCAAACCGTGGAAGGAGCGAATCCAAGCGCCCGAAAAGAATCCCCTTGGTCGTCCAAAAGCGGACGATCAGGGTCTTCGGTGGGATCGAGCTTGAAAGGGACGTGTCGAAAGAAAGTTGGTCCACAAGGGGGACCGCTTGATCGATCAGATGGAGGGTTTCAAAGGAGTCGCTAAGGTTCATCGTGGACATGGATACCATGGATCCTTTCGTAGAATGCGAAAGACTGTCGCCAAGGCATGCCTGACGACAGTCGATATCAATACAGCGTCACTTGGTGCGGGTGAACGACCGACGGTCGAAGTTCTTCATCATCGGATGTTTCGCTTCGATCAAGGCGTTCAAGCGGGCCAAGAGTTCATCCCCGTCATTCAGGTTGTCCAACTGAAGCCAATACCTGCCGTTGAGAAGACCGGCATCGTTGATCCGCAGGTAGGCGCTCTTGGTGAACGCGGTTTTGCGGAGGTTGATGCGCGTGATCTGCTCGAAGGAATAGCGGTGCGAACGGTTGAAACCCATGAATTCGATGCTTGAGTCACCCATCACGATTTTGTCGGGATGGGAGAGGGCGATGAAATGATCCAGGAAAACCAAGAGGGCGAGCCCTCCGATCGAAAGCGAGGTTTGCGATGATTCGTTCGTCATGACCATAACGATCACGTAGAGAACCACAAGCGCCGATAGGACGGTCGGAACCACGATGTTGAAGAAGGTTCTTCGAGAAGGATAACGGAATTCTTTGGTCACACGGCACCCGCTTTCGTTGTTAGGGATGAAAGACTATTCGCCTTTGGCTTGTTTGGCGATGCGTTTGAAGTTGATGAACGCCATGCCCAAGGTGATGGCTGCCAAGACGGCCAGACCGATCCACTTGAAGTTCATGAGTTGGACGAACGCCCAGCTCAACGGTGACGCACCGTCGGCGATGCTGGAAATCAGCGTCGCGCCGACCGGCATCGTGAAGTTCGCCGCGATGGCGGCTTCGGTCAATAACGGAGCGATGCCCGTGGCGATCCACAACCCGGAGACGACGATGAAGATCCCGACGACCAAGGTTCTAAACAGGTCGCCTTTGGTGATCGGAACGACGAGGACGAACAAGAACGGAAGAACGGCTAAATCGGCGAACGGGAGGAACTGGTTGCCCGGAAGGATGGCGGCGATCAGGACCGAAAGCGGGACAAGGATCAAGGAAACGGCCAAGGTCGTCGGATGTCCGATACCGACGGCGGCATCCAATCCGATGTAGATCTTCGCATTCGATTTGAAACGTTTTTCGACGAATTCAGAAGCGGCGTCGGAAATGGGGATCAAGCCTTCCATGAGGAGACCGGCCATCTTGGGGATCAAGACGAGGGCGGCGCCCATGGTGATGCCGAGATTCAATACGCCTTTAAGATCATATCCGGCCAAGGCTCCGATGAGTGCGCCAAGGACGGTGCCAACCAAGATCGGTTCTCCGAAGATGCCGAACTTCTTTTGGACGGCGACGGCATCCATGTTGATTTTATTGATCCCGGGGATATAGTCGAGGATTTTGTTGATGACCAATGCGACAGGGACGAACGCGACGGACAATCCGTGCGGAATCGATACACCCGGTAAACCGCAGTATTCTTCAACGCCCTTCGCGGTCCAGTCGGCCAAGATCAAGGTCATCGCGGCTTGGATCGCCGCTGCGATCAATCCGAAGACCAAGTTGTCGGTCGCGAAACTGACAAGCGCGCCGGTGAAGGCATAGTGCCAGAAGTTCCAAACGTCGATGTTGACGGTCTGGGTGGTTTTGGTAAGGATCATGACGAAGTTGACGGCCAATGCGATCGGAATGACCAAGGCGCCGACTTGCGATGCGAAGGCGATCGCCGCCGCCGCAGGCCAACCCACGTCGATGACGGTCAGACTTAAGCCATAGTTCGTAACCATCTGTTGTACGGCCGGACCGAGGTTCCCGCCCAACATACCGATAACCAAATTCAAACCGATGAAGCCGACGCCGACGGTAAGACCCGCACGGATCGCTTTCCCCGGCTTGGCACCCATGATGAGACCGATCAAGGTGATGACGATCGGCATCATGACGGAAGAACCTAAACCTACGATGTAGTTAATGATTTCCACAATTTTCTCCTTTGTTGTGTGTTTTTACTTAAGACCTAATGTATCGAGGATGTCTTGTAAAACGGGTTCAGTGCCTCGTCCGATTAGAAAAGCCACGCCCATGATTACTTTGACCGGCATCGGTTTACTGTTGTGCGCCGTCGTCACGATCAAGTCAAACTTCGAAGCTTTGGATTCCATTTCGGCTACCGTGCAGGTCGACACTTCGACCAAGTCCCCGAAACCTCTTTCCTTAAAGATATTCTCCAGCTTTCGGGCCACTGCAACGGATGTTGCCACTCCGGTTCCGCAAGCAACCAGCACTCTTTTCTTAATCATCGCCACCTCCTTTCTTTTTCATCAAGCAATATTAGCACTCATGAGTTGAAGTAACGTATCCTGAGTGGCTGCTTCTTTGATTTGCTTCAATAGGCTTTCGTTTTGAATCACATCCATCAGGCTCTGCAAGACCGACATGTGCGAATGCGATTCCTTCAGCGCCAACATGAATACGACTTCCACGTCGATCGTTTCATCATGGTTGCCCATCATTTTGAATTGGACGGGATTGCGCAGGATGCCGACCGCGATCACGGAAGCGTTCACATGTTCGGGATCCGCATGCGGGATCGCGACCCCCCGGCCGAAACCGGGCAGCCCGGTCGAGAATTCCGTTTCCCGCTCAAGGATCGCTTGGGTGAAGCTTTCTTTGACGTACCCTTCCGCGATCAAGCGGTCGGATAGGCGGGTCAGGACTTCGGTCACGGTGTTTGCTTCAAGATCCAGCACCATCAGTTTCGGATTGAAGAGCGATGTCATGCGTTTTCCCCCATGGCGACGATCTGCGTCGCTTTGAGCTCTTTCGGCGTGAATTCCACCGCCTGGTTCTCGCTCAGTCGGCGTAATCCGACGCCGACGATGTCCGCCATCTTGAATGGATATTCTTTGTGGTCGTCCGCGACGATCACGCCTGCGCCTTTCACAAGGCTATAGAATTTAACGATTCCCTTCATAGGTTACCTCACGTTATATGACGTCGTATTCCGCGCTTCTTTTCTTATTATTGGATGACTAGACACGGATCATCAAGATTTCGCTTAGCGCCAAGGCGAGATCCTCTTTGGTTTTCATCGTACAGATCCGATTCCATAGTTCCTCATCCTCCGAATGGTCGGCGAGATGGGTGAAGAACGGGATGTAGTCCGAAGCCTCTTCTTTCGTCGACGCGACGTTAAGGATCAGACGAACTTCGTGTTCATCGTCCCAAAGCACGGGATGGGCGAGCGTGATGACCTGCACCGTACTCTTGAGGACGGTCTCGAACGTGCCATGCGGGATTGCGATCAAGGAGGATATGACCGTCGGCCCCATCGCTTCCCTTTCCCACAGGCTATCCAGGTAGTCCTCGGTGACATGGTTCTTCGCGCTCAGATGCCGCGCCATGAAACTCAAGATGTCTTCCTTGGTCTTCAGATCGACCATGAGATGGATGTCTTCCTTATACAATCGGACTTTGGACGTCGGCTGGATCTTCTTCCCATCGACGACTTCACGGATCGCGTTCATGTCGTATTGGGAAAGAAGGGAATTGATGACGATCGTTTTGACCTTGGACTGCACCGCGACGGTCGAGATGATCAAGTCGATCATCGATTCGTCGTAGTCGCTGACATCCATGGTCGAGATGACATCGACGATCTCCAGGTTGTTGAAGGCGCGCTTCAGTTTGGCGACGATCAACTGCGACGTCCCGATCCCGCTGGCGCACATCACCAGGACACGGATCGGTTTGACGTTGCGCTCGCGTGCCGCGGCGATATGCAAGACCAGATAGGCGATCTCGTTGGGCGGCATTTCGATGTGGAACATGTTCCTGAACAAGTAGACGTTATTGGCGACCGCGCCGTAAATCGACGGGTAGGAGAACTTGATTTCTTCAAACATCGGATTATCCAAGGAGAGTCCGTAGATGAGGCGGTTGATGGTGGGCTTCAGATGAAGGATCAGGCTGTTGAACAGCTGCGTATCCGACTCCAGAAACAAGCCCAGTTCGATCTGCAGGTTCTGGATGAACTTCAGGATCAGGTCTTCCAACACCGGGGTGTCCGACGAGAGTTTGAAGTTGAGGACGTTGAGTCCTTCTTTAACGCGTTTCGCCCCCATGAAGTGAAGCAGGATGTAGTAGGTTTCGGTGTCGGACAACTCGACTTGGAACTCTTCGTTGATCCGCCTTGATGTCTCAAAGGCGATCGAATACTCTTTCTGATCATCCAACGCATGGATCAACTCTTGCGTCAGACGGATGTTGTAGCCTTGCTGGGTCCGGCGTATGGCGATGGCGATGTGGATGATGAGGTTGATCCGCGCATCGGTCGAGAAAGAATACCCTAGCTTGTTCTCGGCTTCCGCCACGATTTCTTCCACTTTCTTGAAATCCAATTGAAGCGCGTTTTGGAAACGGTTCATGAAGGAATGGGATCCCTGATCGTCATGGATGTAGTAGACCAGGTTCTTGTTCTCTTCAAACGGTACGAGTTTCGCCAACGCTTTCCGTTTATCCGCTTCTTCCCCGACGATGACGATGCCTTCGCCCTTTTGATAATCCACGACCAGGTTGAAGTCCTTGATCATCTCGTTGATTTCGCTGATATCCTTGGTGATGGTCGATCGGCTGACATAATAGTCCAAGCTAAGTTCCTTGATCATCAACGGTCGGTTCTCCGCATAGAGCTTCGACAAGATGCTGCGTTGCCGATCGGCAGGGGATAAGTAACTCGTATCATGCTTCGTCTTGAAATAGCTTAACAACCGTTGCTTATCCGTTGGGTCCCCGTCGATCGCTACGCCTTGTCCGGGTTTCCGGATGATCGTAAGGTTATGTTCCTGCAAGATGGGCACGATTAAATCGAGCTCGTTACGAACCGTCTTGGGAGAGGCATTGATCGCTTTCGCGATCACGTCGACACTGACAAGAGTTTTCTCATTTAGGATGAATTTGACGATTTCTTCTTTTCTGTTCATGGGCCCTCATTCTTTGATGCGTGATGTTGCCTATGCACACGATGCTTTTTTCGTGCAATTCTGCCTTGCCCTTATCTTAACGCATAAGGTCAAGAAAGAATCGCATCGTGTGGTCAGTGTTCTTTCCACATCATTGTGGTAAATTTCGAACAATCAAGCGCTTACATTCTTAAAATCTTTCTTTGTATCTATCTGTAGAGGATAAAAAAAAGAAACCTGACCTGCAATGGATGGATTGAGTCCATTCCGTGATCAGCGACTTCCCTTGTGAGATTTTACCATAGTTTCGCTTCTAATATGGATTGAAGTACATCGTTCTTGAAATCGATCGTTGTTTTCGATTCAACTCCGATATTCGATCGAGTGCTTGCCTTGGGATCATGAAGACACAAAAAAGCCCTTAATCGTGGTGGTTATGATCGACCGACACCATCAAGGAGTATTAGTACCAGTTTATTGAGACTGGATTGAATTAGTATTAGGGACGGAGTAAGGTTAATCGAGAGTAGGATCGGTCGATGATTTCATACAGTTCTCTAGATTCGTATCACATGCGCTTGTTATCCATAACTACGATGATTCATCGGATTTTCTTTTTGACTTCATTTGATTTCGATTGGCTTTTCATATTGGTTTCATTTTTGTTTAGGATATAAAAAAGCCTTTTTAAGGCTTTGATTTTCTATGGTGCCAACAGGAGAAACTCGGATACGTATGTTTTTTGCATTAATTTATACTTTAATATGCTGAATCGATGAATACGATTGATTTATAACCTTAAAAGTCAATATTGAACAAAGGTTCTCTGGAGAACTGTTCCGATTCCAATTTTAGTAAATCAATCGAAATTTGAATCAAGGTTTAGGATTTCGTTTCACTTATTTTTGCACATCGAGTTCTTAGATTGTAGCTATACAAAATTCAACCCATCGAGTTTGCCGATATGTCGACGAAACGAGTTATTTTACAGCCGTTGCTTTCATAATAGTGCAACATTTCATCGATTTTCCTTTTATCGTAACTGGTAATGCAATCCGACAGTACATTGACATCATAGTTTTCTTTGCGCATGTTGTAACAGGTCGATTTAACGCATGCAACAGCATCCGCTCCCGTTATGAAGAAATCACGAATTTCATTTTCATTAATGAAATCGGAAAATTCTTCACTGGTTAATGCATTGCCTTTGTATTTTGTAAAAACATTCTTTGATACTATTTTCAAGTCTGAGGCTAATTCCGATCCAGGTGTGTTTGGCTTAAACGTCCTCGTTCCGGCTGATAAATTTTCATGCCTTATATAGATTACGTGAATGTCATTATTCACCGCCCAATCAATCGCATGGTTGATATTGCCGATAACATCTTTGTAATTCTTCGTTATGTCTTTCTGAATATCGAGAACTACCAGAGCCTTTTTCTGCATCGTGTTTCCTCCTGATCGGTGCAAATGATTAGCTAAGCACATATATCGTTCCGCAACATCTATGCAAGTAATCACAGTAATGCATCGACTGATTGTAGACCATTGGTTAAGTAAGCTTTTTCTTGGTGTTCACCTTTTTCTCTTTCTGTATTACACATTCTAGAATCCGGCAAAAAGAGTTCGACTTCTTTCACTCTTAAAAATCGACCTCTTCCGTTTCTAGTTCATGATTTATCGACTTGTTCGAGTATATTCCCCGAGACTCTTGAACTCGCTATTCATCATTAGTCCAAACAGTGCCAAACCGGAACATCCGCTGACAATATCCCCAAGAAAGCCAATGAAAATCGCATTCGAATGAATCAATGCTATCTTCTCATAAGTTTGATTCTACGGATTAATCTTGTGTATCGAACAACTTGAACGATGAGCAGAATCATGATTAGGATGAAAACGATGAAAACAAACAATAAGGCAATGCCGGGATCGATTGATTCGATACTTTTCAGTATTTCAACGGTAATCCATAACGTACCTGGAAACACTACGAGAAACAAAACGAAGATGGACGCTAGGATTTTATACGCATTGTTTTGAAGTTTCTCTACTGGAATCGCTTGATGAGTCTGGATATACTCTGTATCTTTTACCCTTTGTCTTTCGGTCCATAGCATGTAGACAACACGAAGAAGTGTTATTGTCAGAATACCTAAAACCATCCCTCCAAGATATTCCCATTTACCTTGGATCAAAGTCTCCAGAATATCAACGATATTCATCGCGAGGTAATCCTCCTTTAATCGCATTATAACTACTTTGATTTTGATATTCAATTCGATTTCATTATTAAGCAAAGTAACCGTTTTTACCCCAATAATAAAAGAACCTTCTCTTAAATTCTGTTTCACTTGGACATTTGGACATGAAAAAAAGCTTTTTTTAAAGGCTTTGCTTGTAAATGGTGCCATCATGGAGAGCAGAGCACTAGCGTATAAATTATGATGAAAATAAAGCAAATGCACAAAAGTATAGGCATTTTGATAGAAATTGTGGAAAGAAATCGATTAATGATAATATAGATCGACGTATTCATTTCACATTTGCTTCAATTGAAGTTTAGTATATTAAACGGAAAGTTTACTTAATTCCTTGACTACCATTGATGGAAAAAAGTATTCTAAGTCCTCGTTCCCAAAGTAAAGTGTGAGAATTTCAGGGGTGTATCCGCTACTGCTACCATGCTTTTTCTTCTTTTGTGCGCATACAACTTTAACATTATGGATCAACAAAAGTTGACCTAATCCAAAATTCGAATGTCATAATTTTGTATATCAAGGAAGATGAATATGTTTAGGAAAGAAATATTTATTTCGCTTTTGTTAATTTTTCTTACTGGTTGTGAGTCCCGTGACAGTTTAGATTTAACATATAGTAATATAGCGGAATATTTAATGTACGAGTAATTACTACTGGTTTAGTCGGAAGTAATAATTCTATATGTATCAGTACTTTTTTAGAGATTTAGTATTTGCGCTAGTTGTTGAACCACGATCAAAAGAGAATAAATTTGAAGTTTGAGTTTTGAAGTTACTGGTTCAACGTATACTTGTGTAAGAAAGTCAGCTACATTGTCTATGCGAGATTCTGCATTTTGTGTTGTAACTGTATCGAAAGGTGGAGAAGCTAAGAAAGTTAAAGTTATGGAAATTGGTGATTCGAGAAATGGAAGTGATTTTGCTGGAATTGGAAATTCATCTGTTATTATTAGACACGTAAGTGGTAAAGTTTCTTAACCTGAAACTACAAGTTGTATTTATATATTCAATTCAGTAAAGCAACATCATCGATAATATGTTAAAACTAGATAGAGAAAATAAAGTTAGTTAAGCGAAAGGTGGAAATGGACAAATTGAATAAGTTCTCAAGTTTTTATAAAAAAAATATTCAGAGATTGTTGTCATAAAAAAAATTCTAGATAGTAAGTATTGTATTCAGGATGATGACATTTTACTCTACAAGTATTTCTCAAATGATTTCTATATATCTAAAAATGTGATTCCTCATATATCAGCCGATTCTACTATTGAGTTTATTCTGATTACCTGGGATAAACTTAAGACGTTTATAAACATTTTAGACTTTAACAAAGTCTCGTTCTTAGTATTGGGGAAAGAAGATGAAATTTTGAAATTCAAAAAGTTTGAAGGGTATCTAGAAAATTACAACCGAATTCTCAAGGACGCAAGAGAAAGAGATTTAATTGAATCCTCTAAAATAACCACGAAAAGAAAAGAAGTTGCTCAAGAAAGCTCAGACGAGAAACCTTCTAAATCTCAAATAATAAAACAGTCACCATATTTTAGTAAACGAAATTTCTATGAAAACTATATTCATCGTAAAGCAGGACAAGCTTTTGATCCAAGCAGCAATCTAAAATCGCCACGCTTAATTTGGAATGGCAGGAAAAAATAGAGTCAGAATTATATCCAAACATTCATGAATGAACACATTCCCTTTAGTTTTGTATTGAGAAATAGTTCTCCAAAGAAATTCATTATTAGCCTTTTTTTGAAATCTGGTTAGAAGTGACTCTTGGATAATTTAGGATATCGAAATCTAGAGGTATACTATCCATCGCCTTATGTGCAAAATCGAAATTACATGATTTGGAAAAGACACTTGAATAACTAGAAGCAAATTGCAGACTATTCATAGCATCGATTGTACTTTCATCCAATAAAATAACTCTATTTGAAACCCCTTTACCTCTCTTACTAAAGTTCGACTTTTCGAACAATATTAATACTAACTTTGGGGACAATGGATAATTAATTATGGACTTCTTTGAAAAAAAACCACCGTTTTTACCTTCTCCAGGTATATAAATGGCTATCGGATTATCCGAAGTAACAAAATCGCGATCTGAGTCATTATATCCAATAACAAATATATATTCTAAAAGTTTAGCTGTTATCTCTTTGTTAGTTAATTCTTTTTCAATCATTTTAAGTGTAATTATGTTTTGAAGAGATCTGTTTTTTTGATAAATTGGCGCACTTTCGATTATGTCAGTAATTTGCTGAGAATACTCTTTCCCAACCATCATATTTTCTATTGATTCTTCAACTACTGAGAAAAGTTGATTTGTTTTGATACTTGATTCTTTGCTCCTAATATATTGCGAAGCAATAAATTGAGCTAATATTGATTTATTTTTTTGGTTTAGCCAAGAAACTCTTTTTCCACTAAAATTGCATACAGAGGGCAACGAGCATAAATCAGAGACAATTCTCGACATTGGATTTTCAATTTTGGTTTCAAAGATCTTCTCAAGGACTTGATTATCAAAACTATACTTCTCACCAAGTTGTTTTCCATAACACTTAATTACATCGTTATTATTCCAATCTATATCATAGAAGTATCTTTCACATGCAACCTTTTTTATTTCCTGATTTAGCCTTACTAATCTTGTTCGCTTATCAAATACATTAATCTTTGTTTTTCTATCATTTGTGGAAAATTGCCTTAAGTAGAACTGCGGTACATAGTGTTCTTGAATTACCATTTCATCCCCCATTTACTTGCATTATTGTTCTTGAAATATTCTGTGGTCTCAATATAAAGCCGTGATTGCGCGACATATCAAAGTGTAGGTATTATCCCTCTGCTATTTATTGTGTGATCACGTCTCACCTTTGAAACATATGGCTGGGCTGACTTATTTTCTCGACAAAATCCTTGAAGACAATTAAAGAGAACCATCAGGAGTCTCATCTGATCACCATGTTGAAGTATCATAACCGATTCTCTTAAAAATCTAGAGTGTGAAATAAATCGGATAATTGAGAAGTTCATATGTAAACATAGAACTCAAATATTTGCATGCTTTCTATATACCGTAAATGGTCTCTTAAACTCTCATAGAACTTTGTATACTATTTTTTCTTCTTTTGATCTTCGTAGTATTGTTTGCTATAGTCCACTACTTCGGGATGATTACCAAACATCTCTGTAAGAAATCCATACTTCTTTAAGAATGTGTCCTTCTTTTCATCTGTGTCAAAAAATTCTTCAGTTCGCTTTCCGGGTGACTTAATGTTTTCTTTATTATCAAAAAACTTCGAGCTTAGCCCTTCCCGAAACTTAACAGGGGTTCCTTTGTCAATGTAATAGCCAGATGAGACCCCATTTATTTCGCTATCTTTTCTTAATCCATCATACTTTCCGTCAGCTAAATTTTTCAGTAAATCTTTAATAGCCATTCCGTGATTCCTCCATCATGCCCTTCCCACAAATTTTCAAAACAGAACCGAGTTTTAACAACGATTTTCTTGAATTGTAAGTGAGTTGGTGCTCTGTTATCTATATTTTATCACAACAATATGAGTCCAATCGCTGATATGTCAAAACTCAATACATTCTCAATATGTGCCCATGGGAAAGCGAAAACTATCCAGAGAGATAATGCCTAAGTTAAGTCACATCACTCTATCACGTCTCACCAATGAGACATATGAATGTAAGGACACTCAAAGGCTAGGACAGATTGACAAAAAGTAAAAAGAACCGTCAGCAGTCTCAGCTGATCGCCATGTTGGGGATCATGGCCGGCTCTCAAGAATACTGTATCGTGAAATCAATTATTCGAATACATAACAATATGAAATATTGTACTTCATCAGCGTTGAATTCTTGATAAATCTATTAATAGAGTTTCAATTATGTTCAACCTTTCAGTTTCTCTTCTTGATGATTGTCGCTAAAGCAATATCACCATACGATGCAGATTCTACCAGATATTTAAATATCATGAAAAAAGCATCGTCAAATCTATTAAAATAGTTAATCCATTCTTGGTTAATTTGACTCTTTCTTTTCTTCGACTTTTTTGTCGATAGGATCCAATTCCTTTTCATCATAATCTCCAAACCATACATGCAACTTTGCTTTAGCGCTAGTTTTTGTATCCTCTTCAATAAACATAGCAATAGTAACAAGTGTAGCTAACAATATTGCCCAATCATCTAGTTGCCCAACAATCGGTATAGCATCAGGAACAGCGTCAAGTGGCGAAATAAAATAACCTAGAGATCCTACAATTAAAGTTTTTGCCCAATTAGGTGTCGAGGATTGTTGCAAAACATAAAAGAGCAATAATACAACATATATTGTTTTAATTCCGAATGTCTTTGCATACTTGACAACTTTTTCTAATAGTTTTACGTCAGAATAAGCCTCTGTATACTTAGGATCACTGAGTGTTTCATTTATTTCCATTTTATTTTCCCCTCAATTTTTCTATTTATCGAAATTATACCATATTGATAGTGATATAAGAATTTGAAATCATGTTTAATTAATTCGTACTAATTGTAATTAATCTTTCATTTGCCCAAGTGTCTAGGTCAAATACTAATTACATGACCACATCATTTGATAATTTTCTTCTTTCATAATACTTCAGTTAAGATTCAAGAAATGTTTAGTCCGATTCACTTATACTTGCCTAAAATTTCCGCCACTTGTTGTTCTTCGATAATTCTACTACTTACAAACTCAGATAATGTTTTTTCTTTGTCCTTTATATAGACTGAATGCCATGTTAAACATGCTGTTGGAACTATATCGGTAAATGGCAACATTTCCTCTACCATCCCACCAATAGCCATGTATTTTCGCTTAGGAAATAGAACAAAAATAAGCAATCCACTTATCGGACCCCAAATTATATCCGTAGTTCCGCCTGCAACTGGAATAAAGGCACTTAAAAGCCCTAACATATCAATCATAAACGCAAATATGAGTTTAAGATTTCTTATTTTATTGTACTTAGCTAATAGATTGCTCTTCATTTCGTAATCATCCTCCGGTTTCTATTACTGAAATCATATGCTTTTCAAGAACAATAAAGCAACATTTTTTGAAATTGACTCAGGAATTTTTGATGTTTTCTCAAAAAGTGTTCACATTTGTTCCACTTCGACAAACGGACATAAAAAAAAGCCTTTGTTTAAAGGCTTTGATTACAAATGGTGCCATCACGGAGAATCGGACTCCGAACTGAGCATTACCATTGCTCTGTTTTACCATTGAACTATGATGGCGTGTGCCATAATATAATAACCAAAATAGTTCAATAAATCAAGAGCTATAAATACTTTTGTATACTTTGGTAGACCCGGGCGATGGGGAGTCCCATGACCGTATAATAGTCCCCGACGATCCCTTTGATGAAGAGCGCGCCCTTATCTTGGATCCCGTACGCTCCTGCTTTATCCAGGCAGACTTTGGTATCAACATACTTTTTAATCTGGTCTTCCGTCAAAGGAAAGAACTCGACGTCGGTTTCGGTGAAGAATTTCTCTTCCGAACCCGGACCGATGATACTGACGCCGGTGATGACTTTATGGACGCGCCCTGAAAGTTTACGCAACATTTCCATCGCGACCGGGACTTCGACCGGTTTTCCCAAGACTTCATCGTCGATGACGACGATAGTGTCGGCACCGATGACCACGGAATCCGGATGCTTCTGAAAAACCAAATGCGCCTTGCGGTATGCAAGATCGGCCACCGCATCCCCCAGCGGCAACTCGGCATTCAAGGTTTCGTCGACTTGCGGATTGATGATCGTAAACGGAATCTCACACAAAGCCATGAGTTCTCTGCGGCGAGGGCTTTGGCTCGCCAAAATGAGTTGCTTATACATTGTCCCCCTCCTGACTTTACTATTATAGCGTATCCGAAATAAATGTCATGTGAAATTACACCAGATATCCAAAATCTTGCGAAATATTTTCCAGTCCGTTTGCACGCAAAACATAGCGCGTTTCGGTCACGTTCAGCAGGAAGCGTCTGTCGTGGGAAACCGCCAGAATCGCCCCGTGGTAGTTGTCCAGCATTTCTTCGACCACGGGGAGGGTCAACGGACTGAGATTGCGCGTCGGTTCATCGAGGATCAAGAGATCGTTGTCGCCAAGCACCAACGAGACCAAGAGGATTTTCGCTTTTTGCCCTTGCGAACAGGCCGAGATCGGCTGACGCATCTCTTCTTCGGTGAACTTGAGATTGCCAAGGTAGGTCATGATCCGCGTCTTCTCTTCCTTGGTCCCGTCTTGGGTCAGGAATTCGACCGCGGTTGACGACAAAGGCAATCGTTCGTCGTAGTTTTGCGGCATATATCCGACGCTGGTCCCTCGTTCGCGGGCTTTCTGCTGAAGATGGGCGAGGTAGGTGGTTTTACCGGATCCGTTGTCGCCGATGAGACCGATGCGGGCACGTCCATAGATGGTGAATGCCAAGTTCTTCGACAGAACCCGGTCACCGATTTTCAACTCGGGCAACACATCGTCCAACAGGCATTTCTGATCGTAGACCGGTTCCTTTTCCTGGAAGAACAAAGTGATCGATTCTTCCGGATCCGGCTTCTTGATTTTCTCTTCGCCATCCAGACGATCCCGTACCGCCTTGAGATTCTTGATTTTCTTCTTCAACAACCGCGCCCCCGCTGGGTCTTGGCGGCTGATGGTCGACTGGGCATGTTCGACCTTCTGATAAATCTGACGCCACTTCTCCAGCTGCTTCTCGTATTCGGCCTTCTGCTTGCGCGAGAGCGTCGTTTGGCGTTCGATCAAGTACAGACGCGTACTCACGTATTCGTCGTACCCGCAGGACACGCAGGTCCACAGCGGCACGGTCTTACGTTGCGTCTGTTCCAAATGCAGGATGCGGTTGGCGCATCGCTTCAACAACGTCTCGTCATGGGAGACGAAAAGGATCGGCAACGCCGTGGTCAGGATGAAGTCTTCGAACCACCGTAAGGCGGTCAGATCCAAGTCGTTGGTCGGTTCGTCCAGAACCAACAACTCCGGTTCCTTCAGCATCAACCTTACCAGCTGGATCTTGATGCGCTCCCCGCCGCTCATCCGGTCCAGCGTGTCTTCATATCGCTCTTCCGGGATGCCGACGTCCAACTTCGCCATCCATCGTTTCATTTCGGTCAGTTTCTCATAGTCGACCCATCCCTCTTCCTTCAGCACGAAGTCGATCATGGTCGTGTTCAATTCCTCTTCTTGAAGCCATTGGGGAAGATAGCCGATCCGTTTCGTATCGCCGGTGACTTTCCCTTCGACGATCAGCGTTTCAATGATCGAGGACGGTGCGGCGATGAGTTTGCAGAGGGTGCTTTTCCCATTCCCCTCTTCCCCGATGATCGCCATCTTATCCCCGGCTTGGATGGAGAAAGACAGGTCGTTGACCAAGACCCTGCCTTTGGGTGTCGTGATTGTGATGTTTTGTAGTGTTAACATAGGTACCTCGCATAAAAAAAGACCCGACGGTCTTTCAGTGGAAAACAACAGGAAAAATCCGATGCATTAATGAAGATTCGCTTTTTTCTCCGTTGGTTTTTTGTACATGTTCTCACCTGCTGGTTTTATGATATCAAAGATTGGAATATCGTTCAATCAATTTTTTTGCGACGTAGGGGGAAACGAAATAACTTACGTCGCCGTGGTTCATGACGATATTCTTGACGACGGAAGAGGAGACGAACGAATGTTCGGGGCTGGAGAGCAGGAAAACGGACTCGATGTCCGGTGAAAGCATCATGTTGGCGGTCGCCTGCTGCATTTCATATTCGTAGTCCATGACGGCGCGGATGCCCCGGATCAGGATCTTGGCGTCGATCCGCTTCGCATAATCGACCGTCAAACCCAAACTGAAATCGACGGTGACGTTGGGGAGATGCTTGATGGATTCCTTGATCATGTCCATCCGTTCTTCCAAACTGAACGCAAAAGCTTTATCGGGGTTGACCATGATGGCGACGACGAGTTCGTCGAAAATCCCGGCAGCGCGTTCGATGATGTCCAGATGACCGTTGGTGATGGGATCGAAGGATCCCGGATAGATGGCTTTCGTCATGTTTCCTCCGAAGAAAAACGCACTCGAGGCGCGTTTAGAAGAGTCCTTTGTCTAAGATCTCGATGACTTGGTCGACCGCATGGTCGAAATCGTCATGTTCGCTGAACATGACATAGTTCAAGCCGATGAAGTTGGAAATCCCCATCATCATATAGGCGACCACTTCCGGATCGTAATTCTTCATTTCACCCGACAATTGGGCGTTTTTGATCTGATGGATGTAGTTCTCGGCGAATTTCGCATAATAGTCGATGAACAGTTTCTTGTCGATGTACAAGGATTCCCAGATGATGTTGTACATGTGCTTGTGTTCGCGGATGAAATCGAGATAGGCGTGCAAGCCTTTGCGTTCGGCTTCCTTGCGGGTCGTGCATCCTTTGATGTTGAGGGCGATATGCATGCGGATCTGATGGGAATACTGCAACAACAAGTAGCAATACAGACTCAGTTTATCGGTGAAATAGATGTAGAAAGTCCCCGGCGCCACGTTGGCCAGGCTCGTGATTTCATTGATCGACGTACCGTAATACCCGTTCTTGAAGAACAGTTGTTCCGCGGCATCGCAGATCCGATCGAGCGTTGCTTGACCGCGCTTGGTCTTTGGCTTGTTCACTAAGGATTCCAAAGCGTCCACCTCGACTTTCTTTGTTATTTTACCATCTTTCCACAATTTTCACAATTTAATCGTGCCGTATAACGACTGGACATGGCGGACAACATGACACAATTTTTAGAGGACAACATTCGTTGTACGGCACGGTCCGTTAAATCACGTCGTCGCTTTTGCTTGTGGATACGAAGCCAAGGACGAGTGAACTAAACAGCATGGGTTTTTCATACATCGAGGCATGCCCGCTGTCGGGGATCATGACCAAGGAGGCATGGGGGATCTTGCTTGCGATGAAGCTTTGTTCCTGGGCCGGCGTGATGTAGTCATGCTCGCAGGAAACCACCAAGGTCGGCGCCTGGATTTCATGCAGCCGATGCCGGACATCATGGTCGTTGGCGCTGTTGGTCAAGCGGATCATCGCGTTGATGAAGACGGGGTTGGAGAACACCCCGAGCAGTATTTTCTTGCGGTTGTTCATCCATTCTTGATGTTTCGTGTAGAACGAAGAGGAATAGATGACCGGGATGGTCGTGGCGTAGTACGCTTCCGGATCGTTGGTCGCCTTGTTCCAAGCGACACCGATCTCCCGTAGCCACGGGCTGGTGTAGGCGGTCGTGTTGAAGAGGAGCAGACGACGGACCAATGAAGGATGGTCGATCGCGAACCGCATCGCGACCTCCCCTCCGTAGGAAATCCCGAAGAGATCGATCTGGGTTAACTCGAGATGGTCGCACAAGGCTTTCACGACCGATACTTGAATGTCCTGGTTATATTCCAAGCCGTCCAGTTTGCTTGATTTCCCCTGGTCCAACAGATCCACCAAAATCAAACGGTGTTGGTTGCTGAAGGTTTCGGTGAAGGGTTTCCAGCTTAAGGTCGACATCATGATGCCGTTGAGTAAAACCAAGGGTGTCCCTTGACCATACTCTTCGTAATAGACTTCATATTCTTGAAAAGTGAACGTCGCCATTACATCAGGATCCCGAGATCTTTCGCTTGTTTCAACAGATCTTCACGGTAATCCGGGTGGGCGATCGCGATTAAGCGATGGACACGTTCACGGATGTTGGTCCCGCGCAAGGCGGCGACCCCGTATTCGGTGACGACGAAATCGACATCGTTTCGCGACAAGGTGACGGCCGCCCCCGGTTTCAGCTGAGGGACGATCTTGGAGACTTCTTCACGCTCTCCGGTGAGAGGGTTTTTCACCATCGCCGTGGAATACAGGGCGATGAACGATTTGCCTTCTTTGGAATTCTGCGCCCCGATCGCCGTATCCGCTTGTCCGCCGGTTCCGCTGAATTGGAGCGAACCGATCGATTCGCTGCAGCACTGGCCGGTCAAGTCGATTTCCAGGGTCGTGTTGATGGAGATTTGATGATCGTTGAGACCGATGACGGCCGGATCGTTGACATAGCCTCCGTCAAGGATCAGGATCGCCGGGTTGTGGTCGAGGTAGTCATAGAGTTCCTGGGTTCCCAAGGCGAAAGTCGCGACCATCTTCCCGCGATGAAGGGTCTTCTTCTCACCGGTGATGACGCCCATTTTGGCCAGGCGCATCAAGCCCGTCGTCAGCATTTCGGTGTGCACGCCAAGGTCCTTCTTATCGTGCAGGTAGTTGGCGACGGCGTTGGGGATGCCGCCGATCCCGAGTTGGATGCAATCGCCGTCCTGGATGTAGGAAGCGATGTATTGTCCGATCTTCTCGTCTTTTTCGTTGGATTGCACTTCCGGCAAGACGGGCACCGGATAGTCCGCTTCGATCAGGTAATCGATTTTATTGATATGGAGTTCGACATCGCCATAGGTATAGGGCATGTTCGGATTGATTTCAAGGATCACGAGCTTGGCTTGGTCGATCGTCATCTTTTCATAGGTGTTGGAAAGGGACAAGGAAACATAGCCGTGTTTATCGGGCATGGAACAAGCGCCGACATAGAGGTCGGGCGTCACATGGTGCAGGCGTTTGGAGCCGGCGAGATGAAGGTGGTTGGGGATGAAGGAAATGTTCCCGTTCTTGTGCGCTTTACGCAACGCCGGGGAATAGAACCATCCGTCCACGTTGAAACTGTTCTTGTATTCTTCTTTGATGAAGGGCGCGTCGCACATCGGAAGGCAGTTGGTGATGGTAACGTTATTGACGCGGTCCGCGATCGTATGCAGATTCAGCATGAATAAGCGGGCTTCGGCGCTGCCGAGTCCGGTGACGATCTGATCGCCGGTTTTCACTTTGGAGAGGGCTTCTTCGACGGTGATCAGTTTATGAGCGTAGTCCATGGTAAACCTCCTTTAAAAAACACGGGGGAGGGAATTCCCTCCCCCATTGTTTCATTGTAACCTATTTGTTAAGAATTTCGTCCATGTTCGCCAAAGGTTCGACTTCAACCCACATCGTCGGGGCGGTCGGGTCCACTTTGGACAGATTCATTTCCTGGGTTCCCATACGTGCACCGTCGGCATAGTCGATGACGCCGCCGAACGGATTGGTGATCGGATCGGATTCCATGGCTGCGATGTACTTTTCCCAAGTTACGGTTCCTTCGACGCGCTTGAGGCCTTCGACGAAGAAGTAGGCGGCGATCCATCCCGTCATCGCATAGGCGTTGGCGGCATAGGCGGCATCGATGTTCTGGGCGTATTCGGCGATCGCGGCTTGGTGGGCGGCGTCGAACGCTACCCAACCGTTTCCGTAGACATCGAACTTACCGGCGATTTGATCCTTGAACAGGTTCGCGATCGCGGGGGAAACGTTGACATACGTGGTGATGACGTCTTTATTGACATCCTGGGCAGCCAATTCTTTGATGATCGTCGGGATGGTCGCCTGGATGGCGGCACCGATGACGAAATCGACGTTGGCGTTCTTGATCGTCGTGACGGCGGCGGAAACGTCCGTGGCACCGGCGGCGACTTGGACTTCGACGAGTTCGACGCCGAGTTCGGCGGCTTTCAGCTTGGCACCGGCTAACAGGTCTTTACCGGCATCGTCGCTGGTGGAGATGACACCGATTTTCTTGGCGCCGAAGTTACCGACGGCGCGTGCGACCATGATCTGGCCTTCCGTCTTGTAGATCGGTTGAACCGGGAAGATGTTCAGGTTCTTTTCTTCAGCGGTGGCTTTGTCATCGTACAACTGACCGATGCCCGTCGCGAAGTAAACCGCCGGGATACCGGCATCCTTAAGATCCTGCAAGGTCGCGCCGACGACGGGGGTACCGAAGTGACCGACGATCGCGAAGACTTTGTCGTCGTTGATGAACGAATCGAGACAGGCTTTGCCTTTGACGGGATCGAATTCATCGTCGTTGTGCAGGAATTCGATTTCGCGGCCATCGACACCGCCTTTGGAATTCACATAGGCCAGATATGCTTTGATGCCTTCTGTGAACGGAACACCGACCGGCGCGAACGCACCGGAGGTTGCGGCGCAGTTCGCGATCAGGACTTTGTCGTCCGTAACGCCTTGCGCGGCGACTTCTTCTTTCTTGCAGGCTGCCATGCTGCCCAGCAGCATAACGGAGAGAAGAACCACTAAAATTTTCTTCATAAGATGTTTCCTCCTTTTATCATAATGCCCTAGCATTATTTCCATTTAGTGCGACCCCAGATAGGCTTCGATGAGCTTGGGATCGTGCAACAATTCTTGTGCCGGACCATGGGTACGGATGACCCCGAGTTCAAGCACGTAGGCGTAATCGGCGATTTTCAGCGTTTGCGCGGCGTTTTGTTCGACGATGATCACCGTGACGCCCGCATCGCGGATTTCGGTGACGATCTTCAGGATGTCGCGGACGATGAGCGGGGCCAACCCGAGCGAAGGTTCATCCAGGAGTAGGATCTTGGGTGAACTCATCAAGGCGCGCCCGATCGCAAGCATCTGCTGTTCTCCCCCGGACAATGTGGATGCGACTTGGTTCTTGCGCTCCTTCAACACCGGGAAATAACCGTAGACTTTCTGGAAGTTCGCTTTGACTTCCTTGCGGCTCTTCACGGTGAAGGCGCCGACTTTCAGATTCTCTTCGACGGTCAGGTCGCGGAAGACCTGACGTCCTTCCGGACTTTGGGCGATGCCGATCGTGGCGATCTTCTCCGCTTCGAGATGGCTGATTTCTTTTCCGAGGAACTGGATCGATCCGCCGGTCGGCTTGATCAATCCGGAGATGGTACGTAAGGTCGTCGTCTTCCCTGCGCCGTTGGCGCCCAGCAGCGCGACGACGCTGCCTTCCTTCACGGTGATGTCGATGCCTTTCAAGGCTTCGATGGCACCGTAGTTCACTTTGAGGTTACGGATTTCCAACGCGTTGTTTCTCATTGGTCGGCCTCCGTTTCGCCAAGGTAGGCGGCTTGGACATCTTTGTTGCGCTGGATTTCCTTGGGGCTTCCGACCGCCAGGAACTTCCCGAAGTTGATGGCGCAGATCTTATCGCAGACATCCATGACCAACCGCATGTCATGTTCGACCAAGAGGACGGCGCAACCGTATTTGTCGCGGATGGTCCGGATGACTTTCGCCAGGTTGACCGTTTCGATGTCGTTGAGACCGGCGGCGGGTTCGTCCAGGATGATGAGTTTAGGATGACACATCAGCGTACGGGCCAACTCGACTTTTTTCAGGATGCCGTAGGGTTGTCCGCCGGCCGGTAGAAGCATGCGGTCGGCGATGCCAAGGAACGTCAGGACCTCGATGGCTTCGTTGCGAAGCGCGGTTTCTTCATCTTTGGCTTTTTTGGTTTTCAGGGCTTGGGCCAAGAGCGAACTCTTGAAATCGATGTGCGCCCCGATCAACACGTTGTCCAGGATGCTTAGTTCGCGGATCAGTTCGACGTTTTGGAAGGTACGGACCAAACCGAGTTTGATGATTTCGTGGACGGGATGGTCGATCAGGTTGGTGACCTTGCCATGTTTGTCCCGGAAGTAGATTTTCCCGTGGTTGGGACGATAGAACTGGGTGATGCAGTTGAAGGCGGTCGTCTTCCCCGCCCCGTTGGGACCGATCAGACCGAAGATTTCCTTTTCCTTGATTTCAAAGCTCAGGTTATCCACGGCCTTCAAGCCGCCAAACGAGATGCTTAACTCTTCCAGACGAAGGACCGATCCTTCTTGCAGATCAAGATTGCTCACGGTTTCACCTTCGCTTTCACTTTGCCCCACAGTTTCTTCATGTCGTTGCCGAGATAGATCAGACCGTAGGGATAATACATGATGACGACGATAATCAGGATGCCGTTGATGATGTAGGCGAACCCGGGCATGGCTCCGAAATACGGGATTTGTTTGAGAAACAAATCCGGGACGGCGAAGACCACGAAGACGCCGAGGATCGTACCATAGATGTTCCGAACGCCGCCGATGATGATGGCCGAGAGGATGTTCAGCGACATGCCCAGGGTCCAGGTCGGGGGGTAGGTGTATTTGATGAAGTGGATATACAGGATGCCCGAGAGGGCGGCGAGACTTGTGGCGAGGGCGAAGGCGACCAAACGGTATTTGAGCAGATGCACGCCCATCGCCTGGGCGGCGGCTTCGCTGCCGCGCATCGCATTGAGTGCGCGTCCCATCTGACCGTTGATCATGTTATGGATGAGGATCATGACCCCGACCAACACGACCACCAATAACAGATACGTGCCGTATTTGTCGAGTTGGAAGAATCCCAGCAACTTCGGATAACCCGCGGTCTTGCCGGAGAAGCCGTTGGTGATGTCGCCGAACTCTTCAAAGGATTTACGCAGGATTTCGGAAACGCTGAGGGTCGCGATGGCCAGATACAAGCCTTCGATCTTCAGCGAGACCAAGCCGACCAGGATGCCGACCGCCAAGGGGATCGAAAGCGCCAAGAGCACGGCGACTTCGAAGGGGAGTTTCAGGTTCACGGTGACATAGGCGGAGATGTAGGCCGCCAAGCCCATGAATCCGGCGGTTCCCAAGGAGATCAGGCCGGACCAGCCCAACAGGAGGTTGAGTCCGATGGCGGCGACGGAATAGATGATGACGCTGCCGACCAGGGTGAGATAGGAGTTCCGCAGCAAGCCCAGTTCGATGAGAAGCGGGACAAGGCAGAGGACGGCTCCGAATAAGACATAGTTCAAGTGTGCGTTCTTTTTCAGGTTGAATGCCGGTTTTTTGATTTTCATGGACGCACCTACACTTTCTTCACGATCTTCTTACCGATCAAACCGTAAGGACGGAAGACGATGAAGATGAGGATCCCCAGATACAGAAGCTGTTCGCCCCAGACCGAGGAGACATAGTAGACCAGGAGGTTCTTGGCGATGCCGATGATGTAGGCTCCCAGGACCGGACCATAGAAGGTCTGGAATCCGCCCAAGACACAAGCGATCAAGGCATTGAGTTGGACCCCGTCCATCAGGTTGAGGGTCACCGAGGTGAACGGCGCCGTCATGACGCCGGCCAGGACACCTAATACGGCCGCGACCGCCCATGCGACCATGGTGACGGTTTTGGTGGGGACGCCCATGAGACGGGCGGTGAATTCGTTGGAAGCGGTGGTACGGATCGCCAAGCCCCACTTCGTCCGTTGAAGGACATAGAAGAGGACGGCCATGACGCTCAGTCCGAACCCGATGTTCAAGATCCCGTTGAACGAGATCGATGCACCGGCGACGGGTAGGCTGCCGGTCGGGATCAGTTGGGGAAGATTCAAGGGGTCGACACCGAAGAGAAACGGCGTCACTCCGACGAAAATCATGATCAAACCCAAAGTGATGATTTGTTTGGCGACCGGGGAGACTTTCTTGGTATGGCGGATGATCACGAAGTCGACCGTAAAGCCGGTGATCAAGGCGCTGACCATCCCTCCGATGATCGCCAGCCACAACGGCATGCCGGCGGTGGTGAAGAGGAAGGTGACGACGAAGGTATTGAACATCCCCATGGCGCCTTGGGCGAAGTGGGTGATGTTGGAGGTGCGATAGATGATGATGATGCCAAGGGCGGCTAAGGAGTAGATACTCCCTGTTTCCAGGGATCTCAGCACGAGCTGGACGAAGGTGCTCACTGCGCGTCCCCCCAGACAACGATGCTGGCGGCCCAGACATAGCCGATGCCGGCCGCGATCATGCAGACCACGGTCCCATCCTTGACTTTCCCTTCTTTCAGGGCAAGATAGAGCGAGAGGATTTGGTCGACCTGACCGATATGGCCGTAGTTTTCCAAGTAGATCGATTGGTCTTCACGCAAATCCAGATCCTTCAGCATCCCCAGATGTCCCGAACGTTTGATATGCAGGATGTCGAGATAGCCGATGTCTTTGCGCTGCAGTTTCGATTTACGTAACGCTTGGTCGATGCAGGTCATCCAGTTTTTCTGGGAGACTTCGTTCAAGCGGTCTTTCATACGTTGCGGATCCATCAAACGAAGGGACTTGTAGCCTTCCGCAACGTTTTCGGGTGTCATCGGACAGGCGGTGCCGCCGATTTCCACCCCCGCGGTGCGGGAGATCGAGCCATCCGCGATCAGATGGGAACCCAAGAGCAGGTTTTTATTCGCGTTTTTCTTCAACAAGATCGCGCCGCCGCCGGCGCCAAGATTGTACATCATCGACATATCCTTATCGGTATAGTCGACGAAGTCGCCGTTACGGTAACCGCCGCAAACCAGGACGACGTGGATGTCATCATCCGCGACCAGCATGTCTTTGGCCATCTTCATCGCCGCGACGGATGTGCAGCACCGGTTTTGGACATCGATGCCCCAGGCGTTGATCGCCCCGATGCGGTCTTGGATGTATAAGGCGGAGGTGGTGAGGGGGTATTCTTTCCATTCTTCGCCGAAACACAGGATGACGTCGATTTCTTCCGGTTTCACGTCGGAATTTTTCAGACAATCCAGTGCGGCGAGCGCACCCATTTCCTGGGTGCCGTCGTTCTTGCCCGGGATGGTCTTTTGGACGATGCCCAGCTTGTCGATGATCGCCTGGGTCGACCAGACGCCTTTGGTGGCGGTGGAAATCTCCGCGGCCGACATCGTCGATTGCGGGAGATAGATTCCGATGCCTACGATGCCTACGTTTTGAGTTGACATATGCAACCTCCTCTACGGTTAGAAGTTTTCTTTGAGTGTACGGATGAAGAGATCCAGGTCGTCGGTGATGACGGAGTGCCCGGCGTTTTCGAAGGTCACCAGTTTCGCACGGTCGCCGAAGAATTGTTTCATTTCCACGGACATGGCGTACGGGACGACATAGTCTTTCGCCCCATGCATAATGACAAGCGGACACTTGACCAGGTCGATGCGACCCGATCCTTCCGCGACGGCGCTGGCTTCATGGGTGAAGTTGAACATCACCAGGCTATAGTCGACATCCACCAGGTTGCGCTGCTTCAGCATCGCATCCAGATAATGGTCGTAGTCTTCTTCACTGGGTTGATTTAAGTTATAGATGACGGCGTTCCAGATCGCCTTCAGCATCCCTTTATCCTTATTGGCATAGGCGGCCAGGATCGGCAGGACCTGGACGGGGTCTTTCGCGATGTCTTCCTTGGTTTTTAACAAGTCGGTCAATACCGGTTGGTATTTTTCATCTTTCCTGTACATCGGATAGCCCTTCAAGCCCACCGAATCCAGAAGGAACAGTTTCTTGACGCGGTCGGGCATGTCGGCTGCGATTTCAAGTACGATGCCGCCGCCGGTCGACCAACCCAAGAGGTTGAAATCTCTCAGATCCAGCGCTTCGATCCACAATTCGACGTCGACCGCGAAATCACGCAGCGAGTTGAGTTCGTTCTTGTATGAACTGTCGCCGAACCCGCGTAGGTCCACCGCAAAGACGCGATGGTCGTTTTCCAACCGCTCCATGGTGGTTTGGAAATGGACGGATGACGACATGTTTCCGTGTACCAGGACGACCAGGTCGCCTTGGGTTCCGGCTTGGCGATACGCGACGGTTTCCCCGTTTCTTAGTTGTAAGGTTTGGACGGGATAGTGTTTCATTAGAGTCTCATGCCTCCGTTGACCTCGAGCACATGGCCGGTCACATACGATGCATCGTCACTGGCGAGGAAGAGCGCGGCTTTCGCGATTTCTTCCGGTTGGCCCAATCGTCCCAGCATCGTCCATGAGGCGAATTTGTCCAACAAGTCCTGCGGAACGGTCTTCAAGATATCCGTCATGACATAACCCGGGGCGATGGCGTTGACGCGGACGTTCCCGCCCTTCATCGCGAATTCTTTCGCCCAGGTTTTCGATAAGCCGATGACGCCGGCTTTGGTGGCCGCATAGTTGGCTTGTCCGATGTTCCCGTAGACGCCGACGATCGAGGAGATGTTGATGATCGATCCCCCGCCGTTGGCCTGCATGTGCGGTCCGACATGGCGTGTCAGATTGAAAACGCCTTTGAGGTTGACATCCACGACCAGATCCCACATGTCGTCGGTCATCTTGCGGGTCATCGCATCGCGCGTGATCCCGGCGTTGTTGACGAGGATGTCGATCTTCCCGTATTTATTCACCACATAATCATATACCTTCTTGCAGCCTTCCACATCCGTGACGTTGAGCTGAACCCCTTCCACGTTTTCATGCGTGTAGGAGAGATCCCCCATATCGGCTGCGACGACTTTGCATCCTTCATTGGCGAACAATTCCGCCATCGCTTGTCCTAATCCGCGCGCCCCTCCGGTGATGAGGGCGACTTTGCCTTGAAGTCTCATGTGTTTTCCCTACCCTTTCTTTACGATGATCGCGGTCCCCATGCCGCCGCCGATACACAGCGAGGCCAGACCGTATTTCACATCCATTTTCATCATTTCATTGACCAACGTGACCAGGATCCGGTTTCCGCTTGCGCCGACCGGATGTCCCAGGGCGATCGCGCCGCCGTTGGGGTTGATTTTCTTCATGAATTCTGCGCGATCGACGCCGTGTTCTTCCACCAACTCATGGACGACACCCAGACTTTGGGCGGCGAAGGCTTCGTTGAGTTCCAATACGTCGATCTCGCTTAAGTTCAGTTTCGCCATCTTCAATGCGTTGCGGATCGCCGGTGTGGGACCCAAACCCATCAGGCTCGGTTCGACACCGCCTTGACCGATTCCGACGATCTCGACCATCGGGGTCAGGTTGTATTTCGCCAGGGCTTCTTCACCGACGACCAACACAGCCGAAGCGCCGTCGTTGATACCCGACGAACTGCCTGCGGTGACGGTTCCGTCTTTCTTGAAGGCCGGACGTAAACCGCTAAGTTTTTCCAAATCCGTCTTACGGTTGGGGTATTCGTCTTGCTGGAAGAGGACGGTGTCCTTCCCGACCTTGACTTCGATCGGGACGATTTCATCCGCGAAGGCGCCGGTATCGACCGCCTGGATCGCTTTGCGTTGCGAAGCGATCGCGAATTCATCCTGCATTTGACGTGTGATGTTGTATTTGGTGGCGATGTTTTCCGCGGTGACGCCCATGTGCGAGCCATCGAAGGCATCCCACAGCGCATCCGCCAGCATATGGTCCTTCACCGTGATATCGCCCATCTTGATTCCGCTACGGATTTCCTTGGGCATTAAGAACGGGGCGGCGCTCATGTTTTCCGTCCCGCCGGCGACGATCACTTCGGCGATCCCGGCTTTGATTTCGGTATACGCGTTCATCACGGCTTTCAGTCCGCTTCCGCAGACCATGTTGACGCCATAGGCCGGTACGCTCACCGGAATCCCGGCTTTCAGCGAACTTTGGCGCGCGACGCCTTGTCCCTGTCCTGCCGGCAGGATATTGCCCATGCAGACTTCGTCGATGACGTTGGGATCGATCTTGGTTTGATCGAGAAGCGCTTTGATGACGGCCGAACCCATATCCGACGCACTGGTTCCTTTCAGTGAACCCAGATGCGATCCAAGGGCGGTCCGCTTGGCGGCGACGATGTACACTTTCGACATGTTGTTTTCCTCCACGGATGGTCTAACATGAAACATGATTCACCTATTACTTATAGCGTAATCGAACGGATTCCGTTTGTCAATAAGAACATGTAAGCGTTAACACGACTTTTGTTTTCGTACTTGACAGGACCTCGATCGACAGGTAAACTCTGTATATGAATACTGATTCATGTTTCAAGTGAGTACATCATATCCAATGATTCGGGAAATTGCAAGCGATTTCAAACAAAATGTTTTCGGAGGGATTCGGATGGTGAATCATGCCCCGTTTCGTGCACTTTGTCTGTCAAGGGGGGCATTTGGGACAAGCCGTTCTGCGGCTTGTGTCAATCATGGTATACTTAAGACGATAATCGTCAAGGAGGAAAAATATGAGTCTGATCATGTCATTGAATTCCGGTAGTTCGTCATTGAAGTTCCAGGTTTTCCGCATGCCCGCCGAAGTGCTGATCGCATCGGGATTGATCGAGAGGATCGGCCTGCCTTCCTCCGTCTTCACCGTCAAAGCCAACGACCATGAGGAAAGTTCCACCCTCGACATCCCTAACCACAAAGAAGCCATCCGCCTGGTGCTCGAATCCTTGATGAGCCACGGCATCGTCTCCGACTTGAAGGATATCGCCGGGATCGGTCATCGGATCGTCCATGGCGGGGAGAAATATTCCGCGTCGGTCGTCATCAACGAACAGGTCGAGAAAGACATCGAAGTGTTGTCGGACTTGGCGCCGTTGCATAATCCGGCCAACCTCCTGGGCGTGCGGGTCATCGACGAAATTTTGCCCGAAGCCGTCCAAGTCGCGGTCTTCGACACCGCCTTCCACCAAACGATGGAACCGGTCAGCTACATGTATCCCCTACCCTATGAATACTATGAAAAATACGGCATCCGTAAATATGGCTTCCATGGCACCTCCCACGGCTATGTCACCAAGCGTCTGCGCGAGATCCTGGGATCGGAGAACAGCCGCCGCATCATCAGTTGCCATTTAGGCAACGGGGGCAGTTTGGCCGCGGTCAAGAACGGCAAGTGCGTCAACACGACCATGGGCTTCACACCCCTGGCCGGCATCATGATGGGAACCCGTTCGGGGGACATCGACCCGTCGATCTTGGCCTATCTTTCCGAGAAAGAACATCTCTCGCTACAGGGTGTGACCGATCTGTGCAACAAGAAATCCGGCTTGCTTGGCGTATCGGGGATTTCATCCGACATGCGCGATATCGAAAACGCGATCAAAGAAGGCAGTGCCCGGGCGAAACTCGCCTGCGACATGTACGTGCAGCGCGTCTGCAATACGATCGCGGCCTATGCCGTCCAACTGGGCGGGGTCGACGCGATCCTCTTCACGGCCGGGATCGGTGAAAATTCGATCTATCTGCGCCAATTGATCATCGAAACCTTGGAAGACGCTTTCCCGATCGAACTCGACCGCACGGCCAACAACATCCGCCGCAAAGAAGCGAAAATCTCGACGGCAAGTTCACGGATCCAAGTCTGGGTCATCCCGACCAACGAAGAACTTGTCATCGCCCGCGATACCTATCGCTTGATGAAATAATTGTTAATTCGTTAACATACCCATTGACAAACCATTCACAACGTACTAACCTAAAACATGAATCACCATTCATGTTTTATTTTCATGAGGGAAAGGAACGTTATGAGTACAGGAAAAACGATTGCAGAATTGAAGTTGGGCGAGAGCGCGTCTCTCACCAAGACCATCACCGAAGCCGATGTCCTTGCGTTTGCGGATGTCAGCGACGACCATAATCCGGTGCATGTGGATGAAGCGTTTGCGAAGACCACGATGTTTAAGGGACGGATCGTCCACGGGATGCTTGTCGGATCCCTTTTCTCCTCGATCCTGGGTACGCAATTACCCGGGAACGGATCCATCTATCTCGGCCAGGAGCTCAAGTTCATCAAACCGGTTCGATTCAACGACACCATCACGGCGAAAGTCACGGTGATCGAGAAACTGCTCGATAAGAATCGGATCAAGCTGGAAACGACGGCCCGCAACCAGGACGACGAATTGGTCGTCACCGGCATCGCGACGATCATGCCGCCGAAAGCGTAGGAACAACCATGGACTTCACCCTTTCGAAGCAGCATGCCCTTTTAGCGAAGATGTACCGTGAATTCGCACTGAAGGAAGTGAAACCCTTGGCGGCACAGATCGACGAGGAAGAACGCTTCCCGATCGAAACGATCGCCAAGCTTAGGTCACAGAAAATGATGGGGATCTGTTTTCCCGAGAGTCTTGGCGGTGCCGGGGCGGATACCCTTGCCTATATTTTAGCCGTCGAAGAACTGAGCCGCGTCTGTGCGACCACCGGGGTCGTTCTGAGCGCCCATACTTCCCTTTGCGCCTCCCCGATCTTTACGTTCGGGACGGATGCGCAAAAACAGAAATATCTACCCAAACTCAATTCCGGCGAATGGTTGGGTGCTTTCGGCCTGACCGAACCCAATGCGGGGACGGATGCGGCCGGCCAACAAACCGTCGCGATCAGGACGGAGAGCGGATACGTGATCAACGGATCCAAGATCTTCATCACCAACGCCGGTTATGCGGATGTGTACGTAATCTTCGCGATGACGGATAAAACCCAGGGGACCCGCGGGATTTCAGCCTTTATTTTGGAGAAAGACACTCCGGGATTCACCATCGGGAAGAAGGAAAAGAAACTCGGCATCCGAGGGTCGAGTACCTGCGAACTGATTTTCAAGAATGTCGAACTGCCGAAAGAAAACCTGTTGGGATCGGAAGGCATGGGGTTCAAGATCGCGATGAACACCTTGGATGGCGGAAGGATCGGGATCGCCGCCCAGGCGCTGGGGATCGCGCAGGGGGCGATCGACGAAACCGTCGCCTATGTGAAGCAACGCAAACAATTCGGAAAGTCGATCGCCTCGTTTCAAAACACCCAGTTCACCCTGGCCGACATGCAGACAAGCGTCGAAACCGCACGTCTTCTGGTCTATCGGGCGGCTTGCCTGAAGGATGCCGGAAAACCCTATGGAACGGAAGCCGCGATGGCGAAACTCTATGCGTCGGAAACGGCGATGGACGTCACGACCAAGGCGGTCCAACTCTTCGGGGGATACGGCTACACCCGTGACTATCCGGTGGAACGCATGATGCGCGATGCGAAGATTACGGAAATCTATGAAGGGACCTCCGAAGTGCAACGGATGGTCATCGCCGGCGCACTGCTGCGCTAGGAGGCATTATGAACATCGTACTTCTTGTCAAACAAGTTCCGGATACGACGGAAATGAAAATCGATAAAGTCACGGGGACGCTGATCCGTACCGGGGTCCCCACCATCATCAACCCCGACGATCTGGCCGCGGTCGAGGAAGCCTTGATTCTGAAAGAAAAATACGACGCCCGGATCACCATCGTCACGATGGGTCCGCCCCAAGCCGAGGAGATGCTGCGTGAGATCCTGGGGAGAGGCGCGGATGAAGCGTATCTGCTCAGCGATGCCCGCTTCGCCGGTGCCGACACCTGGGCGACGTCCACCACCTTGGCCGCTTTCCTTAAAACATTACCCTATGATTTGATTCTCGCGGGTCGGCAGGCGATCGACGGGGACACCGCGCAAGTCGGGCCGCAGACCGCCGAGAAACTGCACATCCTCCAAGTCACCTACGTCGAGGAAATCATCAAACTCGAGAACGGTCGGATGATCGTCAAGAAGGCGTATGAAACCTTCAGCGAAATTCTTGAGGTTCCTCTCCCTTGTCTTCTTACGACCTTGAACACGATGAACCAGCCCCGCGGGATGAATGTCTACGATGCCTGGCGCGCCTACCAAAAGCCGTTGACGAAAATCACGTTCGACGACTTGGATCTTCCCTTAAGCCAGGTCGGTCTCAAAGGGTCGCCGACCCAGGTCAAGAAGACCTTCACCCGGACGATCCAAGCCGGGTCGCTGAACGAGAACCTGTCTTCACGGGACGCCGCGAAATTGATCGCATCGACGCTGAAAGCGTACATGGAGTAAATGATGGTAACGAAAGATATCTATGTTTTTGCCCAGCAGACGGATTCGGTGTTCGAGAACGTGGTGTTTGAACTCTTAAGCGAAGCGCGGAAACTCTGCGACACGATCCGCTCTTCCAGGCCGGATTTCAATGTCGTCGCTGTTTTGCTTGGGCATCACGTGAAAGCCAGTGCGAATGCTTTGTTTGAACATGGCGCGGACCAAGTGATCGTCTGCGATCATAAAAGCCTTGCGCATTATTCCACCGAGAAATACACGGATGTGGTCAGTCGAATCATCACGACCTATCATCCCGACTCGCTGTTGATCGGGGCGACGGTCGTCGGAAGAGATTTGGCACCCCGCATCGCGGCGCGCGTGGATACAGGCTTGACGGCGGATGCGACCAAGATCGAGATCGATCCGACCGGCGAACATCCGACGCAGCTCTGGATCACACGCCCGGCGTTCGGTGGGAACCTGTTCGGGACGATCGTTTGCCCGAACCATCGTCCGCAGATGTCGACCATCCGTCCCAACGTGTTGGACTCTGACTTCTTCCAGCACGGTCGGACCGGCGAAATCATCGAGTTCGGATTTGAAGACGAAACGGAAACCTTGGTGAAGTTTCTCCAACGGATCCCCAAGGAAGAACACGGCGTGAACATCGCGAAAGCCCGGATCATCTTTTCCGGGGGAAGAGGCATGAGCGGTCATTTCGACCTGCTTGAAGAATGCGCACGATCCGTCGGCGGCGTGGTCGCCGCATCCCGCGGCGCGGTCGACATGGGCGAAGCGCCGAAGGACGTCCAGGTCGGACAAACCGGCAAAACCGTCCGTCCGACCCTCTACATCGCCTGCGGGATTTCCGGTGCCGTCCAGCATACCGCCGGCATGGATAAATCCGAGTACATCATCGCCATCAACAAGGATCCGCAAGCCGCCATCTTCTCGGTCGCGACCCTGGGGATCGTCGGGGATGCGTTAGAAATCCTACCTCATCTCGCGGAGGAAATCCGCAAACTCCAGCAACACTCCGAATCGTAAAAAAAACGATAAAATGCGTGTTTCGTCACGTCTTCACACTGATTAACACGCATCTACTGAATCGCTTGAAACCCCAATGAAAGAATGTAAAATGTTGCGATTTTCTTTGCGGAAGACCGTCGGAATGCCTTGACATCGCTCTTCGCGGTTCATACAATAAAACCATGATACATGGGATGTCGCCGCACTACCGGGCGACATGGGAGGAACAACATGAAAAAAATCATTCTTTTTTTGACAAGCGCGCTCGTTCTGGCGATGACGATGTTACCTGTTTTCGCGGCGACGACCGTCAACACGTACGAGCAATCCATCCTTGATAAACTTGCGGCCGGCGTTGTTGTGGGGACCAAGACCGTCGCGCTTTCGACGGAGGAACTGAACATCGCGAAGAACTTCTTCATGATGGACGGTGTCGACTTCACGCAAGCCGACGCGACCGCGATCCTGGATGCGATCGACGACATCGCGGCGGTCATCAAGGCTGCCGGCGTCACCGATTTGACGAAGTTGAGTTTGGATGACAAGAACGAGATCCTGGCGTTGGCCCAAGCCGCAACCGCGTCCGTCGCATCGATTTCCCTGACGTTCGAATACGATGTCGCCACCAAGACGGTCAGCATCCTTTCGGGTCAATCCGTCATGGTCCAATCCGACGTGACCACCGCTTCCACCGTGGTGAAGAATACCGGCATGAACGCGACCGTCAGTTTCTGGATGTTCTCCATCCTGGGTCTGACGATGGTCGCTGCCGTCGCTTTCGCCAAGAAAAACGACTTGCTTGTTGCGAAAGCATAGGTTGATGACATCGGTGTCTAAAGTTTCAAAAGCAATGGTGGCGATTCTGATCGTGCCTTTGCTTTTTTCTTTGGTAACGTGCGGCTTACTCTACGTCCTCCTTAAACCGACGATCGATCTTTCCCTGTCCGTCGCATCGATGGTGATCGCGGAGAACGCCCCGGATTTCGATGCGGATCTGGGTTCGATCTATCAAGGGAAAGACTTGATCGAACGAAGCACGGTCCCTCTCGCCGAAGTGGTGATCCCGTTTGTCGGGGTCCACTACGCCAACCTGAGTATCCAGCGCATCGATCTCGATGTGAGACTCTATTGGGGGGATAGCGAAAAAATCCTACGCTATGGCGCCGGTCAGTACATCGGAAGTTTCCTGCCGGGGTTTCAGAAACCCTTGTTGATCGGGGGACACAATCTCTCGGTGTTCAAACAGCTCCAATACGTCAGCCTCGACGACGAAATCGTCATCCACACCAACTATGGCGAATATGTCTATGCGGTCGATGAGATCACGGTGAAGAAAGCCGACGATCCGACGTTCTATCAGCTGAACCAAGACGTCGAACAACTCATCCTGTATACCTGTTATCCCTTCCGCATCCTCTCCGGTCGTCGATATGATCGCTTCGTGGTGTATGGTCACCGGATCTCGGGTCCGGATGTGAAGTAGTGCCATGATGAAAAACCAGGAAAAAGCACGAAGCGTCATCGCTTCGTTCACCGTGTTGATGTTGACGCTGGTTACCGTACTCCTGATCGGTCTCCTTACGATCACCCCCTTCTTCCTTAGCCAAAGCGCGTTGACGGAAGCGATGGGAAAAAGCACCTTCGGTTCATCGGTCTATGACGAATGGCTCGCGAAATCCAAGGACATCGCGACCCAGTACGGCGTCGACGAAGGGGTCGTCGAAGACCTTGTCTCCAAGGCGAAAATGGAGGAGGACATCCGGCTTACCCTCCATGAATCAAGCCTGGGCGGGGATCCTTTCATCGATACGTTGAGCTTATCCCAGGAACTTCGAGAACGCCTGATTGCGTTCATGGAAAGCCAAGAGTTGACGCTGACTTCCGAAGTCCAGACGGGGATCGACGAATTGGTCGAACTCATCACGGATGATTACATCCGATCTGCGACGATCCCTTATTATGACCTCTTTCTCTCGGCACGAAATCGGATCGCGATCCCCTCAAGAAACCTTTCGATCATCCTTCTTCTTCTGATCGTGTCGCTCGCATACTTCCTTGCTCGGCTTCTTCCGCATAGACAATGGTATCGATCGATGACGACGGTGGTGTTATCCGCAGGCTGGATCTATTTCCTCATCCCCGGATATCTCTACGTCGAAGGGTTCTATGACCGCATCCAGATCCGTCCGTATTCCATCCAGCGTCTTTCAGCCGTCTTGCTTGAGAACGGGTTGGTGAAGATGATCGGGGTCGGACTCGTATCGGTGCTGGTCGGAAGCATCCTGATGTATCTTGCATCATCGAAAAAAGAAACCGTGGGTTGAACCACGGTTTTTAGTACGATTGAATGATTTGTTTGACGATGTCGCTCTCGACGGGTAAGCCGCTGGCTTCGGACAACGCTTGCGCGACGCCCTTTTCCCGGATCGCGGCTTGGAGTTTCACCGCTTCCTCATCGTTCGCATAATCATAATGAAGGGCGTTGGCGACCGATTGTTTGATCGCGTCCGAACTCAATCCATGCTTGGTCAGTTCGACGATCGGTTTGATGAAGCGGTCCTGAGGGGTCAATTTACGCAAGGGCGAACGTCCGACCCGCGTCACTTCATCGACGATGTACGGGTTGGAGAAACGCCGGATGGTTTTCTGGACATAGTTCTCCTGTTCGATCGGATCGAACCCGTATTTCTTTACGATGAGAGATCCGGTTTCGCGGATGACGGAGGTGACGAAGTCTTTGATTTCCTGATCCAGCATCGCCTCGGGGATCGTGGCGATGCCTTTTTTATAGGCCGCATAGGCCGCCGAAGCGTGTCCCGTGTTGACCGTGAAGAGTTTGCGCTCGATGAACGCTTCCAAACGGTCGGTGAAATGAACGCCTTCGATGGCGAGATTTCCTTTGATTTCACGTGAATCCACGACCCATTCGAAGAAGGGTTCGACTTTTACGTGTAAGGGGTCTTCGTTGACTTGGTTGGGGACGATGCGGTCGACGGCGGCGTTGGGGAAACCGACCCAGGCATCCAGATAGGCGATCGCGACGGGGCTCAACAAGCCCCGTAGGGCGGCTTCGAGTTGCTTCGAACCGCCGATGGTGTTCTCACAAGCGATGATGTTGAGGAAGGAAGAGGTCGCGTGTACGGCGCGCGCCTCGATGACCGGTGCGAGTTGCTTCGCGATCATCGGAAGGATCGAAGGACCGACCGCCGTCGTAATCAGTTCCGCGGTCGACAAGGCGGAAAACGCCGCCTCCCCTTCGGTTTTACTGTTGATCCCGGAGACATTCACCACGGTTTCGATCGTCGTGGTTTCACCCACCAATTCGACGGTATACGACTTCCTCTGTTTCAACGCCTGAATCACAACGTCGTTGACATCCAGGAAGGTGACATGGTATCCCGATTGCGTCAAGAGTAATCCGATGAACCCCCGGCCGATGTTTCCGGCTCCGAAATGTACCGCTTTTTTCATATCATTCTTCTTCCGCGGTCAAGAGGTTGTAGATCTCTTCCACGTCTTGGTTTTGGATCACCCGTTCCACGTCGCTCATTTCGCTGAACACGGTCGCACAGTTGGAAAGGATGGTGATATGGTCTTCGCCGATCCCGGCCAAACCGAGGACGAGGTGGACCTTCTCGCCATGCCAATCGATCGCCTGGGGGTAGACTTTGATGACGATGCCGGAGTGCTTGATGAATTTCTTGTATTCATATTCCCCATGCGGGATCGCCAAGGTATTGCCCATGAAGACCGACAATGAATGATCGCGTTCCATCATCCCCTGGATGTATTCCGGTGTAACATACCCCCCGTCCACCAACATTTTCCCGACGGATAGGATGGCTTCATCGCTGGTTTCCACGGGACAATTGACGAGGATGTTTTCTTTACGGAGAACGTTGAGTTTATTTTGCTGCATGTTTTGCATGATTTCTACCACCTTGTTGTAATTTTCGCGATTCATGAAATCGCTGAGCGAAATGATCAGCGTTTTGGGATATCTCTTCTTGAGGATATGGGCGAAGTTCTCATGGGAGACGATGATGTCCGCCACTATGGTTTCATTGTCGATCGATGCGTTTTTGACTTCCGCCTCGATCTTGTATTCGGCCAGTTTGCGGCGAAGCATGCTTGCGCCCAACGCGCTGGACCCCATGCCCGCATCGCATACGAAGACAAGACGGTATTTTTTCTTCATTCGCCCACGACCTCCTTCAGCCATTCATCCAGTCCCGGCTTAAGCAAGGCTTCGATGGCTTCACGCAAACGGAAGGATTCTTCACGATGGATCGCAAAGAGAAAGGAGGGGTTCTCCAAGAGTCCGGCGCTGATGCGACTCATGAGCTCTTGGAGGATCGGATCCACACTGGGAGGAACCAACAATACGACGATGGTCTTCATCCCTTCCATTTCGGGATCTTGGAACGACGAAGCGTTGCTTCGGAAAACCATGCAGATCGGATAATCGACGCCGGCGGTCTTCGCATGCAGAAGGATGACTTGTTCCTCTTCGAGGTGGATCGATCCCATCTTTTCCCTCTGACGCAAATCGTCGACGATCAATTTTCCTGATTTTTTATCTTTCCCGATGCGATAGCCGATGGTCGAAAAGATCTTTGTCATCGGAATCGTCGGATCAAGCACGACGATGTCGATATTTTCAAGCAGATGCTTTACACTCACAGCGATGTCTTCCATTTGATCCAGGACGACCCCCATGCGGGCATGGGCCTGTCCTTCCGCTTGAATCATCGTCGAACGGGAGAGACGGCCGACTTCGACCTTCAGGTTCTCCACATCCGTATCGCTCAACAGCGGATTCACCATCAGTACGGGCAAATGGTCGGATTCGATCGGCATGGTCGAAACCAACAGATCGTATTTTTCGGGGTTCATGGATCGTACATCGACTTGCGAGCGCGGTTCGACCTTGACTTCGTCCTGGAAGATGCGTTTGATTTTCGAGGCAAGCAGGCTGGAGATGCCGATGCCCGAGGCACAGACCACCGCCAAGCGTACCGTACGACGTTGTTCGAGCGGATTGCGACGTTCCATCGCCGCCCCGAAGTGGATCGCCAGAAATCCGATCTCGTCTTCATTGATCACCATGCCATATTCGGAGCTGATCTTCATCACGGCTTGCGATGTCAGCGAATAGACCTGGGCATATTGCGTCTGGATCTGTTTGAGCAGCGGATTGCGTATTTCCATCTTGAATTTGATGCGTGTCAAGGCCGGGCGCAAATGCGTCGTCAAACCGGAGATCAGCAATTCATCTTGTTTGATATGCAAACCTGAAATCATTTCGAAGGCTTCCACCAGTCGATAGACCAGGCGTGTCACTTCATAGGCGCTGACCAGCTCTTCTTCCGTCGCTTCGGGAACGGACGTATCCACGTTGAGAAGACGCGCCCCTTTGAGATGCATCGTGATGTACGCGATCTCTTCCTGAGGGAAGGTGATGTCGAACTCGTCTTCGATATACGCCGCCAAATCCTTGGCTTTCGTGTAATAGGGGTCTTCCTGGATTTGTTGGAGCAGACTGGGATTCATCTTGATTTCGTCGTTGTTCTGCATCCGTTCAAGCGCGATCGTGATATGCAGAATCAGTCCGATGTATGAACTCTGGGCTAAACGATGAACCCAGATCGAATCGTTCTCTTTCAAGACATTGATGACTTTCCAGAGGATTTCCTTGTTGACGAGTTGCAGGATGCTGTCGGGTCCCTGGTTTCGGAAGTAGTCTTCCACCTGCCACGGACGATCGTCGCGCTCCAGCATTCTCTTTAAAGGCTCTTCACCCATGTGTTTATGGATGTAATCGGTGATCGCTTTACGGAAGTTTTCTTCCGAACCGACCAGATTCATCGGACTCCCGGGACGCCGGGTAAACTGCAGATCATAGCTCGAAAGGATCTGTTCGATCGCTTTCAAGTCGTTGCTGATGGTCGCCTCGGAAACGTCGAACTTACGGCTATACACCACGAATTTCTGTAGATTCTTATTTTTGAGGAGTTCCGTCAGCAGGTAGGCTTGTCGCTCTTCCTTCAGGATGAGCGAGTTCTGCGTTCCCGCCTGCAACAGTAAACTCTTGAAATGGATCTTCTCGTCTTTCTCCCCTTCCATCTTCACGCCATATCCGGTTTTGGATTGGATGTGGACGCGGTAGGGGCGCAGGATTTCATTGATGTCTTTCATCTCGCGGAAGAGGGTGCGTTTGCTTGTCTTGCAGGACTCGGCCAGCTTTGCGACCGTCACGAAATCATCGTTGTCCGCCAACAATACCAAACACTGGATCAACCGTGGGCTAAGAATCGCAAGTCGTTGGGTCATGTCGCACCTCCGTCCTCTTTATTATAGAGGGTTGGTGCCATAATTGAATAGTGACATGATTAAATTGTGCATTCATATCACTCGTGCCAAAACTTAAGAAAGGGGCATTGCTGCCCCTTTTGGATTATTTCAGTAAACGTTGAACCAACGTATCGTATTCCGGGGCTCCGACGAAATTCGTGATGGTTACGACTTCAACGTTCGGATGATCCTGACGGGTACGTGCCGCCAAGGATTCGTGGGTGACGATCAGATTGGCGTCGTTGGGTACGTCTTCAACCGAAGCGTGGACGACTTCGATGTCCAAACCGGCGGCTTTGATTTTCTTGCGAAGGGTGGAAGCGCCCATGGCGGACGAACCCATGCCGGCATCGCAGGCGAAGACGATCTTCTTGATGGAAACTTGACGCAAGCCCTTCATTTCTTTGACTGCGCCTTTGGCTTCTTCCAAATCGCTGCTCTTGTTGGTGAACTTCAAGACAAAGGCGGCAACGAGGAACGAAACGACGGCGGCGGTCAGAATGCCTGCCCAAACCGGTAGTAAACCACCTTTAGGCGCCATGGCGGATAATGCGAAGATGGATCCCGGTGAAGGAGCGGCGACAAGGCCGGCACCCAAGAAGACGAAGGTGAGGACACCGGTGAAACCGCCGGCGATGACAGCAAGCAACAGAACGGGATTCATCAAAACGTACGGGAAGTAGATTTCATGGATTCCACCCAAGAAGTGGATGATGATCGCTCCCGGAGCGGATTCTTTCGCTAACCCTTTACCGAATACCCAGCAAGCGGCCAGAAGTCCAAGTCCAGGACCCGGATTGGTTTCCAGAAGGAAGAAGATGGATTTGCCGGCATCGGCGGCTTCGGCGACACCCAGGGGTGTCAAGACACCGTGGTTGATCGCGTTGTTAAGGAACAAGATTTTGGCAGGTTCGATGAAGATCGAAGCGATCGGCAACAAGCCGGCTTTAACGATCGTATCGACACCGGAACCCAAAGCATCGGACACGGTCTGAACGATCGGGCCGACACCGACCAAACCGATCAAGGCGAACGCCGCGGCAAGGATACCGGCGGTGAAGTTGTTGACCAACATTTCGAATCCGGTTGGAATCTTTCCATCCAACACTTCATCGATTTTCTTCATGACCCATGCGGTCGCAGGGCCCATGATCATCCCGCCCAAGAACATCGGGATCGTCGTACCGACGATGACACCCATGGTCGCTGCCGCACCGACGACTCCGCCGCGTACGCCATGAACCAGTTTACCACCGGTATAACCGATCAATAACGGCAACATGTAAACGATCATCGGACCGACGAGGGCGCTTAACTTTTCGTTAGGCATCCAACCGGTAGGGATGAACAAGGCAGTGATCAATCCCCAGGCGATGAACGCGCCGATGTTGGGCATGACCATACCGCTGAGGAAGCGGCCAAAACGTTGAATCTTTTCTCTCATTTTAAACCTCCCTTTGGTTTCTCGAGAATTTCGGATTTCTCCGCTCTTCTTGATTTCAGTATAGGTTAGCGCTTTCACGCATTCAATCAATTGAAAAACAGGCTTGTCGCTGAAGAACTAGTGACAAAACTGAGGGTTGCTCACATATTATACACGGAAATGGTGGCACGAGACGAGTTAGACCCTTTTGGTTTTTTTGTGTTAAAATGATACGGGAAAAGCGAGGAATACCATGTTACGACAAATGATCAAGATTGATGAAGCCTTATGCAACGGATGCGGGAAGTGTGTCAAGAGTTGTGCCGAAGGGGCGATCGCGATGGTCGACCACAAGGCGAAAGTCGTGCGCGAAGATTATTGCGACGGATTGGGTGCCTGTCTACCGGCCTGCCCCGTCGATGCGATTTCGTTCGAGATGCGCGAAGCCCTGCCGTTCGTCGACCCGCATGCCCCGACCCTAAAAACCAACTGGCCGCTTCAGATCCAATTATCCGCCCTGACTTCCCCCGCCTATGACCAAGCGCATCTGTTGATCGCCGCGGATTGTACGGCGTTCGCCTCCCCGTCGATCTACACCGGTCTTTCCGCCGGTCGCGTCGTTTTGATCGGGTGCCCGAAGTTGGATCGTGTCAGCTATGCCTCACGTCTGGGGTCGATCCTGAAAGCGAACGACATTCTCGATGTGACGGTGCTGCGTATGGATGTCCCTTGCTGCGGCGGCATGAGCGCCGCGGTCGCGGAAGCGATCGAACTCTCGGCTAAGGACCTTCCGTTGACCATCCATGTCCTGCATCGCGATGGAACGATAAAATAACCCCTGAAAACCAGGGGTTGGATTAATGCATCCGTCTTTATTCATATCCATTATCCCTTATCAATTCAGTCCTAAGGATCGCGCAAGCCATCCTTTTTTCTTATTCAATCACTTCTTACGCAGGATTCTTAGCGCATTCAGGATGACCGCAAGGACACTCGCTTCATGGACAAGCATCCCGGTATCCATGTGCACTTTTCCGACAAGGACGCCGAAAATCAGGAAGAAGACGGTTCCGATCGAAATCACGATGTTTTGTTTCAGTACGCTCGATGTGAACCGGGCGATCCGCATTGCGGTCGCCACGCTTTCGACTCTCTCGCCAAGGATCACGATGTCCGCGGTTTTCATTGCGACTTCGCTGGCATCGCTCGACATGGCGATCCCCGCATCGCTTTCATTCAACGCAAGCGTGTCGTTGATCCCGTCGCCGACCATGGCGACCTTCTTTTCTTTCTTTAATCTCTGGATGATCTCCGCTTTTTCCTGCGGAAGGATGTCCGCATGGATCGTATCGATCCCTAGCGGTCCCAGGGTCTGCGTGGCACTTGCGGCACTGTCTCCCGTGATGACATGGATTTCCTTAACCCCCAATTTTCTCAATGAAACCAAGGCTTCCCGGGCATCGTCTCTCAAGGTATCGCTAAGGATCAAATAACCAAGCATTGTCCCGTTCAACAAGACGAAGACGCAGGTGGGATAGGTTTGGGTCAAGGCGGAATAGGATTCTAGTTGATCGATCGGAAACTCCGTTTCAGTTTGTTTCGCCAAGCGGAGGTTCCCGACGGTAACCTTACCGAATTCTCCGCTCGCGACGACACCGTATCCCGCCAGGACATCCAGATTCGACGCAATATACGACGGTTTGATTCCAAGTTCTTCCGCCTTGGCGAGAATCGCCTTGGCAAGGGCATGGCTGGATCCGTGTTCGGCGATGCTTGCATAATCCAAGATGGATGATTCATCCCCGTCGACGGGATGAATCATCGAAACCTTCGGTTTCCCGATGGTGAGCGTGCCGGTCTTATCGAACGCGATCGCATTGATTTTCGCCAGTTTCTCGATCGACTCCCCGCCCTTCACCAGGATTCCGTGTTTGGCCATCGTGCCGATCCCCGCCACGATCGCGACCGGGATGGAAATCACCATGGCCCCTGGACAGGCGATCACCAACAAGGTCAAGGCTAACCGGATGTCTTTTGAGATGAGGAAGGTGACGATCGAAAGGACGACCACCGAAGGGGTATACCAGTTTGCGAACTTCTCGATCACACGTTGGGTTTGCGCCTTCTTGTCCTGCGCTTCTTCCAAGCGTTTGAGGATGTTTCCGAAAACGGTCGACTCCCCGACCTTCTTCGTCGCGATTTCAACATAGCCGTTTTGAAGGATGGTGGAAGCGAAGACATTCTCCCCGATGATTTTTTCCGACGGCATCGATTCGCCGGTGATCTGCGACTGGTCGATGGTGGCTGAACCGTGGACGATCACGCCGTCGACCGGGATACGTTGACCGGTGCGGACTTCCACGATGTCCCCTTCGAGAAGATCGAGGATGTCGACGGTTTCACGTCGACCGTCACGGAGGACGACGGCGCTGGATGGCGCGAGTTTGATCAGGCTCTCCATCGCGGAACGGGTCTTACGGATCGTCCGTGATTCGAGAAACGCCCCGAACAGAAAGAGGAACGAGACGATCGCGGCTTCCGAGTACTCACCCAGAAACAATGCGCCGACGACGGCGATCGTGACCAGCAGTTCGATCGACGCCATGCGAAACTGAAGTGCGCCCAGGGCCTTCCTTCCGATCGGAAGCAGGGCGATCAGCGCGGCCGACGCAAGGGATCCATCGCTTAACGACGGCATTCCCATCGCATCCAAAAGCCAGGCGGAACCAAGCAATAGACCGGAGACAATCATCGGCAGATCTTGTTTTTTCATCTCTTCCTCCTTTAAAAAAGAAAGCGCTTAGGCTTTCTTCGACTCTAGAACCCGATATCCCAAACGGTGGATGCGATCGATCAAGACCGTCACATCGACCGTGTCTTCGAAGGCGACGTTCACTTTACTCGAAGTGAACGAGACTTCCGCGCTTTCCACCCCGTCGACTTTCAAAAGGACGGTTTCGATTTTCTTCGCGCAGGTCGGACAAGATAAGGGATTCAGTTGGAACACTCGTTTTTGCATGTTATTCTCCGATCAGGCGTTTTTCGCCCTGAATTGCTTGGATTTCGCTGATGTCCATCGTTACTTCCATGACACCCAGGAATTCAGCGTGTTTACGAACCGCATAATAGCGAATCAAGACATATTTGGGACCCATGTGGATCCAGAAATCTTCATGGTCCTTGGCGCCGGAACGTAGTCTTTCGACGACTTGTTCGACCACATGGACGGATTGCGGGGGATGGCAGTTCTTGACTTCGCGTCCGATGACGGTCTTGGGTCGCGGGAAGATCCGGTCTTTCCCTTGCGAGACATATTTGACCACGTTGGCGGCATCGACGAAGGTGATGTCCATCGGTAAGGTGTTGAAGAGGGCGTCCGCTTCCGCGAAGGTCAATTGACCCAGGCTCATCGGGATGACGCCGGATTCCATTTCGACGTCATCGGCTTGGGGATCTTGGTATTCATGGGTTGCTTCTTCACTCAGGGTTTGGGCGACTTTCTTCCAATCCTCTTCCCGCATCACATCGCGCAACATCGGGAACAGGATGTTGTCTTCCTTGTCGGCCATTTCAAGGATACTGTCGACGGTGGCGAGGAATTGTCCTTTAAGCCCTTCGATCGTCGCGTCGTCGGATTCGATCATCACCCGGCATTTACGCAAGGCGGCACGGATGTTGTTGTCGACGCCCCACATGACTTTCGGCGGTGCGCTGATCCCGTGTTTCTCCAGGAAGGGGAACAGGATGTTCTCTTTCTTGGCATAGTGTTCTTCGATCTGCATCAACCGGTCGACCCGTTCCCCCAGATGCGCTTTGACTTTGTTGATGTCGTTGGGCTTGGCGGTACGGATATGTTCGATGTTCTCTTCCACATAGATCCGTAATTCTTTATTGTGTTCTTCGAATTCCTTCAACGGATTGATCGTCAGGACATTGTCGTGCATTTCCTGGACGGAACCCTCGAAGATGGAAGCGTGGATATCGCAAAGGTATTGGATCTCTTCGACCTGCGTCCCTTCCAGGATCAGATTCCTCTCCATCTCGGCGATTTCCGCGCCGGTGACATATTGGAAATGTTCCTTGAAGTCTTTCTTGACGGTCGCCGCATCCTCGCCGTTGTGTAAACGTTGGATCAGTTCTTTTAGTTTCTCTTGACGGAAACGTTGGTTGTCGATGATTTCACTCATGATGGTTCCTCCTTTAGGCAAGCACAGTATATCCCTTTCCCGAAAAAGAAAATGTGACTTCCGTCACACTTTTTCTACTCTTTGATGAGGATGCGTTTGTTGGGTAGGATCTTGATTTTATCTTCTTGCACCAACTGGGCGAAACGTCGGCTGACCGTTTCGCGGGTTAAGCCCAACCGGTTCCCGATCTCTTCCCGGGTCATCGGCAGTTTCATGATCGTCCCTTCCTCGATTTTGGTTCCGTAATCCCGTCCGAATTCTTTTAAAAGTTCATACAACCTTTCTTCGGCCGGTAAAGAAGACATGGAAACGACGTTGTGTTCCAAAGCATCCAGACGCAAGGCAAGTTCGCGGATCATATCGAGGGCCAAGGTCGGATGGCTTTTGAGGAAGGGCTGGAATTTCTTGCTTTCGATCTTACAGATCCCCGTGTCTTCCTGGGCTTCCAGGGTATAGTGTATCGGAAGCGGGGCGAACAAGGTGTGTTCGCCGAAGAAGTCGCCCTGGGCGAAGAGATAAAGGATTTGTTGTTTGCCTTGATTGCCGATCGTATACGCCTTCAACCGACCCCGGTTGACGATGCCCAGAAAATCCAAAGTGGTTCCCTCGACCAGGAGGATTTCGCCTTTTTTCAGTTGGACACGGTCGACCAAGCCAAGCAATTCGGTGCGTTGCTCGTTGTCGAGGCTTCGGAAAATCGGGACGCGCGTGACGCAGGAAATGCCGACGCAGCGTTCACAGACTCGTACGGGCATGGTCAACCTCCCGCCATGACGAAGTCGCCATAACGGTCATTCCCCGTCGCATCGATGATGACGGTGACCGGGAAGTCCACGACTTCCAACCGGCGGATCGCTTCGCTTTGCAGGTCTTCATAGGCGACGATCGAAACCGATTTGACGCAGGTGGCATACCGCGCACCGGCACCGCCGATCGCGCCGAGATATACGGCGCCTGCTTTCTTCATCGCTTCCTTGGCGACAAGATTGCGTGCGCCTTTTCCGATGGTGACACGCAAGCCGGCTTCCACCATTTTCGGCATGAACGAATCCATCCTGCCGGCGGTGGTCGGTCCGATGGAACCGATCACTTCCCCGGGCGCGGTCGGTGAAGGACCCGCATAGTAAATGGCGGCGTCCTTGAGGTCGATGGGAAGGGGTTCCTGTAGGTCGATCGCACGGACAAGGCGCTGATGCGCCGCATCGCGCGCGGTATACAGGATTCCGCTTAATAGAATGTTCTCACCGCAGACCAAGGATGTACGATCTTCTTCACTCAACGGTAACGTGAATCGACGCATCAGAACACCCCCTTCGAATGACGCGAGACATGGCATCCGATATTGATGGCGAGCGGTAGACCGGCGATATGGGTCGGATAGGTTTCGATCGCGACGTTCAGGCAGGTGGTGTCCCCGCCCAAGCCCTGCGGACCATATCCGCTTTTGTTGATGGTTTCAAACAGTTCTTTCTCCAGATCCGCATAGCGTTCTTCCGGATGGTTCTCCCCGATGGTACGCA
>JAHFCO010000036.1 GCA_023249475.1 Bacillota bacterium
TACCTCGTATCGATGTAAGTGTAGCGTGATGCAGGGTTCAAAGCAACGTCTTCTTGCATTTCGGTTTGTTTTTTCATCATTCGTCCGCTTTGTTTCCTAAAAAAGATAGGTGCGTTTCGCACCTATCCCCCCGCCAACGGGGTGAGGAAACTCACCGTATCCCCGTCGTGCAGGACATGATTCTTTTTCACGGTTTTTCCGTTGACCGAAACGATAAGCAACGGTCGCAGAAAGAGCGGGACGTTCACGATGGAAATCAGTTGGGCGACCGTGGCGTCTTGTTTCATGTCGATTTCGCCATCTTCGTTCAACCCATCCCCCTTCACCATCGCGCCGGGATAGACTTTGATTTTCATTTAAGCTCCGGAATGAATGCTTCAAGATTCAATTTCACTAAGGTTTCCTTGGTCGGAACCCCATTTTCGTCCCAGCCGAAGCCCAACCAATGTTCCTTCATCATCCCGTCGATCTGAAGCGTCTTCCCTTTGTTGGGGCCTTTCGTCATGGGCGGGATCCCCGCGATCCGGTCATGGATCTTGAAGTCGACGGGATCGATGCCATGGCGTACATTGAAGAGTTGACGCAGGGTTTGGCTGCGACGCCCCATTTCCATGTACTCGACGGGGCTTCTGTCCCATCCGGTGGCGGCGTTGAGATAATCGAAAAGTCGCCAATGCTTGTATCCGGTCGCCATCGCAAACAAACATCCTCCGGCGATGTCGGTCAGTTGCTTGTAGCTGGCGCCGGCGACGGCCTTCATCCCGTTTTCTTCGCTCGCCAGATAGTCGTCGGACTTCTTGGATTTCGGCTTGACCTTGGGTGCCCACGGCACGACTTCCCAAAGATGGAGGGAATTATAGTAGGATCCGCCGCCGACCGTATGTCTTCCGGGGGTCGGATCCGCACTGAAATGGATGCCGAGCATCGGATCCATGCGCGGATCATGCATGCCGGGTTCTTGACCGCCGGCCGTGATCGCCATCGACGCGCTGTTTAGGATTCTGCGCGACGCTTCCTTGACCCCGTCCGCCAACAAGTCGCCGATGCCTTCCCGTGCAATCATTTTATCGACCAATCGGACCAAGACCTCGGGGTTGCCCCAACGCAGGTCCAACCCGTCGGTTTCGTTCTTCGTCAGTAAACCGTTTTCGAAACATTCCATCGCGAAGGCGACGGTCGCCCCTGCGGAAATGGAATCCATCCCCGCCCGGTTAAGCCGTTCGTTGATACGATAGATGACATCCATGTCTTCGTTGAGCAACAACGCACCGAAGGCGTTGACCGTTTCGTATTCGGGCTTGTGGGTTTCCTTGTATTCACCTTTCGTCAGTTCGTCGACGTCGCAGATCCCGCCGCATCCGATGACGCAGGAGGAACAGTGGTATTTCTTGGTCTGGCGGGATATGATGCCGTCAGGATTCATGTTTCGCGCATACTTGCGGGGAAGGTCGCGGTCGGATCCTTTCCAGTTCTGGATCGGATCGTCGCCGTTGTGCAGACCCATCGTGTTGTTGACGATCGTCCCCCACTTCTTCATGACGGAGATCGCAAGCATCCCGTCGGACGCCCCGTAGGTTTTCCCCATCGCCATCACTTTCCCTAAAATCGGGACGATTTTCCCGTTTAGAATCGGAGGCAGACTCGCATCCGTGACTTTCTTGGTGAATTCTTTGGAAAGTTCGGCCATCTTCATCCGGTCGAACACCGGGACGATCTGCTTCCCGTTGAGGACGACCGCTTTCAGGTTCTTGCTTCCCATGACCGCTCCGACCCCGCTGCGTGCCGCCAAGCGTCCGCGGTCGTTGACGATGCCTGCGATCTTGGATCGCTTCTCGCCGGCCATCCCGATGGTCGCCACCGCCGGTTTGCGCTTGGTCTGGTATCTTTCCCACAGGATCGCTTCGCTTTCCACGGCGTCTTTCCCCCAGAGGTCGCGGGCGTCTTCCAGCCGGGGTCCGCTTTCGTCAAAGACGAAAAGCATCGGATAGGCCGCGATGCCCTTAAAGAAGATCCCGTCGACCCCGCATTGTTTGATGGCCGGGGACAAGGTCCCCCCGCAGTTCGCATCGCCCCATCCGCCGGTGATCGGCGATTTGCAGGCGACCATCCACCGTCCGCTGACCGGCGCCCCGGTCCCCGTCAACAAGCCGCTCACAAACGCCAGCACGTTGTCGGGTCCCAGCGGATCCGCGTCGACCGGGATTTCCCGATTGAGCAGGTAGGCAGCCAGACCGATGCCGGATCCGACGTTCTTGGTGATCGCCGGATCGATGTCGCGAAGTTCGATGTGCATCGTACTCAGATCGACGAAACAGATTTTTCCCATGACCGATGTCATTGTTTTCCCCTTGTCCTTATCGGACGCTTCCACCCTGGATCGGGTACCTCAACATCCATTCTTCACCCATGCGCGGACCTTGGATCAGATCGAGGACGACTTGGTCCAGTATGTGTTTCCCTTCCACGGCTTCGACCCAATCGACCGGCAGGGCGTCGAACCCCTTCCACGTCCCAATCAGGTTTCCGCAGATCGCCCCGGTGCTGTCGCTGTCCCCGTCGTGGTTGACGGCGGCCAAGAGGGCTTCCCTGGGGTCGTTTTCATATTTCAAGGCACAGTAGACGGCGATCGCCAACGCTTCTTCGCCGACCCATCCTAAGCCCAAGGCTTCGATCGCCCGTTTGGGTTCGATTTCTTCCATGGATAGTTCATAGGCTTTCTTAAGATAAAGCAGGACTTCCTCATGCCCGACTTCTTTCTTCAAGCGCTCCATCGTCACCCCCAAGGCATAGGCAAGGCTTTCACCCTTGACCAGTTCGGCGATGATCCGCGCCAAGGCCGCCGCGCTCAGGTATCCGCTGGGATGGCCATGCGTCAATGCGCCGTTGGTTTTTCCGTTAAGGAACGCTTCTTCCCCTTCGAACGTCAATCCGAGGGGGGCGGTCCGCATGACGGCGCCGCATCCTTTGGATTGGTTGATCGGATCGTCTTCGCGGGCGATCCAGCCTTCTTGAAGGGAACTCAGGCAACTGCTTCCCGGGGCCCTGCGCGCATGCAGGGTCGGTTCGTCATAGAGCCAACCGTTACAAACATCCGTCGCGACGTTCGCTGACGGGGCTTGTTGGGTATAGAGCCAGCGGAGATAGGATTCATGTTGGAGGATGCGATACTCGCGAGGATTGGGTGCATACAGGATCTCGGTTTGATAGCGCAGGATCCCGTCGATCGTAAACAGGGTCATCTGGGTATCGTCGGTGAACTGGGCGAACTCCCGCTTGTCTTTGTCCAAGGTTCGGATCCCGTCCTCTCCGTACTTCCGTTTGATCGAGGATAAAGACAAAAACTCGACCGGCCACCCCAAGGCATCCCCGATCGCACCGCCAAAGACGCACCCTTTGATTCGTTGAGATTTCTCCATGGGATTAACGGGACACCGTCGAAACAGAACGTCTTTTTTTCATCGTGTTTCTCCTTTCAATCCGTCTGATCAATGATCTTCATTCAATCATGCGCGACAGGATCCGGGCTTGGACCGACGCGTCCAAGCCGCAGGCTTCGAAGTACGCTTCGATGTTCCCGTAGTTGACTTGGATATGGTCCATGGCTTGTTTGAGATACTCGGGTCGGGATTCCAGCATATTCATCGGGACGCGGCGCAATACGTCGTGGGTGACGTCGAGATAGGTCGACGACACCTGGTAGTTCGACAGGATGTCCTTTTCATCGACCCCCGCCAAGCCCAACAGAAGCATGGCGACGACGCCGGTACGGTCTTTCCCGGCCGTACAATGAAACAGGACGGCTCCGGAAGGCGCGTCCGCGATCTGCGTAAACACGCGTCGGACCTGGCTTTTGTGTTCGAGGATGGCGACATAGAGGTCGCCCAGGGAAATCTTGCTTAAATCGCGGGTCATGAAGGTCTCCCCGTCGCGGGGTCGCGGGATCAGATCGACGAGTTGATAGCGAAAGCGCGGATCGGCGGCCAAAGGGTTGGGCGAGAGTTCGCATTCTTCCGGCGACCGAAGATCGATCACGCTGCGGACACCGAACTCATGAAGCATCCTTCCCTCTTGGTCGTTCATTCGTCCAAGGTCCCCGCTACGCAGGAAGCTTCGCCATTTCGTGATGCCTTGCGGGGTCGGATACCCCCCGAGATCCCGGCAGTTCTTTACGTTTTCAAGGGGTAATCGAATCAAATTCAACGTCATGGCGCGTCCTCTTTCCGTTTAAATGTCTTGTTGTCGGGGCAGTCCGCTCTCGAAGCGGTCTTTCCCCTCGTGTTTGGCTTCATAGAGACGCCGGTCGGTCGTACGAACCCATTCGTCGATCGTCTGTCCGGCATCGTATTGGCTGACCCCTCCGCTCATCGTGACATGCACATCGACATCGTAGGTCGTTTTCGCCATCGCAAGGCGCAATCGCTCGCTGAGGACGCGCGCTTCGTTGGCATCGGTGTCGGGGAGGATCAGGATGAATTCCTCGCCGCCGTAGCGCCCGACGATGTCCGTGGTCCGCAGCGTCGCCCGGATCGTTTGGGAGATGCGCAGCAGGACATGGTCGCCCGCCGGATGTCCGAAGGTGTCGTTGATGGTTTTGAAATCGTCGATGTCGCAAAGGATGAGGCTGATCGGATAGCCGATCCGTTTCGCCTTGGCGGCTTCTTCGTAGAGTTTACGGAAGGAAGAAGTATGGTTATCCAAACCGGTCAAGGGATCGCGTTGGTTCATCTCGTCCAATACCCTGTCTTTTTCCTTCAGTGCGCCTTCCAACTGGAACGCCTGTACTTTCATACGATAGATCATGCGGTTCAAGAGCCAGGTCAGGAAAACGATGACGGACATCGTGACGCGGGTGATGAAGACCACCGTCGCGTCGAGTTGAAACGAAGGATACCAAAGGATGAAAAGGGAACCCGCGAAGGCGAACACCAGGGTGCCGGTCTGTGCGTCGAGGTAAAGGATCGCCGCCATCGCAAGGATCGCCGTCAGAAACAAGGGGGCCACGCCGGGTAGCGTTTGCTGACGCAGCGTGAGGTGGATCCCGAAAAGGATGATGCTGAACAGGTAGAGAAGCGTTTGCGCTTGGATCAGAACCCGTTTGATTTTCTTACGGTAGCGAAACGTGACGAAGAACAGCGGAATCTGTAAAAGACTGGCGATCAGAAACGCGAAGATGACGGGTCCGATGGCGAGAAACGAATCTTCCAGCACAAGCAAAACCAGCGCGATGAGGAAGAGCGCGATGGAAATCCCGATCAAACGTCGAAGGTTTTGTCGAGTGGTTTCCTGTTGGAATGCTTCACGAAGATTGCGGGGCATCGGTGTCAACCAAGTCCGCATGCGCTTTTTCATGTGGGGCCTCCACGACCTTAGGGTTTCTTGACGAAGACCCTTAACACGGTTTGAAGTTGTTCCGGCGCGACGTTTCTAAAATCGGACAAGTAGATTTCACGATGTCGCCGGTCGGTCCGCTGAAGCCCGTGTTCTTCAAGATAGGTTTCGATTTTCGCGAAACTTTCCGGTTCATCGTCGAACGGTCCGACATGGAGAATCTGGACGCATTCGCCGTCTTCATGGGTGATGAATTCAAGTTGGTTCCATAAAGGATCGGTGTCGTCATATTTCTTCAGCGTCACGACGCGTTCGAACAATTTCTGCGTGACGAAAGCGGGCTGTCGGATCATCAAGGTGTACACAAGGTGTTCCTTTCCCGTCAACCCTTTCTTTTTCGCATGGTCGCTGTAGTCCCAGATACCCTCCAGCGGATAGACGGTGTATTCGAAGTAACCGTCGATCTGGATGCCTTTGCGCGGGGCCATTTTCACCCCGTAGGCGACGCTGAAAAGCAACTCGACCCGTCGTTGGAAATCCGCCTTGTTGGGATCCCCTTCCCCGCGGATCGCGATGTAGGGATACATCGGTACCGTGATGGTCTGCGGTGTGTCTTTCGGCAGATACAATGATTTCTCATCTTTGCGCCATTCGTGTTTCATAGTCGTTCCTCTACCTTCATTTTAGCACAAATCGCATGGAACGATTCGATGACAATGCATCGATCCTTCAGGTGGATACATTGACTGATCGCGAGGAAGAAAACCGGATAGATTGGGAATAAAAAAAAGACAAGTCGCCTTGTCTTGCTTACCCTAGGGATACGTCCAAAAACATCATCAATGCGAAGCCGAGCATGGCGCCGATCGTGGCGATGTCGGTCTTTTTATCCAACTGCGCTTCCGGGATCAGTTCTTCCACGACGACGTAGATCATCGCCCCGGCCGCGAACGACAAGGCATAGGGGAGGATCGGTTTCATCGTGATGACCGCGTAGGCGCCAAGGACGCCGGCGATCGGTTCGACCAAGCCGGACGCCTGACCGTACAGGAAACTCTTGAACCGGCTCAACCCTTCACGACGTAACGGAATCGAGACCGCCGCGCCTTCGGGGAAGTTCTGTAAGCCGATTCCGATGGCCAGGGCAAGCGCTCCGGCTAAAGAGGCTTCGGGGATGCCGGACGCGATGGCGCCAAACGCCACGCCGACCGCCAAACCTTCCGGGATGTTATGCAAGGTGATCGCAAGGATCAAAAGGGTCGAACGACGCAGCGACGTCTTGACGCCTTCTTTCTGCGTGTCTTCGTTGCCCATGTGCAAGTGGGGCATGATTTGGTCGACCAGCCACAAGAAACCGCCTCCGACCAAGAATCCGACGACCGCGGGTAGCCAGGGGATCCCGCCCGCCGCTTCCGTCATATCGATGGCCGGGGCCAACAGACTCCAGAAACTCGCGGCGATCATGACACCTGCCGCGAACCCCAACATCCCATCCAACACCGTACGTTTGATTTCTTTAAAGAAGAAAACCATGCCTGCGCCCAACGCCGTCACAAACCACGTGAACAGGGTTGCGAACAAAGCTTGAACGACCGGATCCAATGCGCTAAACCATGTGACGATATCCATAAAAACGAGTTCCTCGCTTTCTTTTCTATGTTTATTGTATCGATTTTCCAAGCACGTGTAAATCGTTACAATCCCAAACCTTCCGTTACTTTCAAAATTACCGAAAGGATGTCATCAAACGTATCCCAACCCTTTGGATTAGACCGAAGGAGGACGAACGTCCGTCCGGTGGCGTTTCGATAAAACCAAGCGGTTGCCTCGATCGTTGCCCGACCTACCATCGCCATGGTCGTTTCACATCAAGTGATTTTACACACGTCGACCCACGCCTTGCTTTTCGCCACCGTTTCGAGTTCATCAAGACTCAGTTCGATCGCGGAATTGGCAGAACCGCAGGCGGGAAAGACCGTTGAGAAACGTTTGAGCGACGCATCGAGATAGACTTCCACGTTTTCGGGAAGGGCGAAGGGACAAATCCCGCCCACCGCATGTCCCGTAAACAAAAGAGCTTCCTCCGGGGTCAGCATGCGCGCTTTCATGGTGAAGGTCGCCTTGAATTTCTGATTGTCGATCTTCGCATCGCCGGCGGCGACCACCAAGAGACAGGACTCCGCGTTGCGGAAAGAAAGCGTCTTGGCGATGCGTTGGGGTGCGACATTCAATGCCTGGGCGGCCAGTTCGACCGTCGCGGACGAGACGTCGAACTCCTGGATCCGTTCCAACAGGTCATAGCGGGTGAAATATTCTTTAACGGCGTCGATGGCCATGGAAAACCCTCCTTACGCGAAGACATCCAGGGCTTGCGCGATGCGCAGATAATAGTCGATGCCCTTTAAAAGCACGTCTTCGTTGAAATCGAAATAACAGGAATGCAGGGGATGGATATACCCTGCCGCTTCGTCGCGCGTCCCCAACATCACGAACAGGCCTTGACAGATACGTTGGTAGAACGCGAAATCCTCCGCGAACATCATCGGTTTCAATGGCCGGGTTTCCTCTTCCTTTAAGACTGATTTCGCCAATCGGTATAGTTCCGTGTCGTTGATGACCGGCGGATAATAATCACGGAGATCGTTGACGATCGACACGTCGTACATGAGTGATACCCCGTGATCGATTTGACGCATCCGGTCTTTGGTGAGTCGGTAGGAATCTTCATCGAAACTGCGGATCGTCCCGCTCAGTTTCACGGTGTGAGGGATGATGTTGCGGGCTTCGCCGCCCGTGATCGTCCCGATGGTGACGACTCCCGGAATCAGCGGGTCGAGGTCGCGCGAAACGATCGTATTGTACCCTTGGATCAAAGCGGACGCCGCGAGAATGGCATCTTTGCCCAGATGGGGTTGGGCGCCATGCGCGCTCTTCCCTTGGATTTCAAGGTCGAATTCCCCGTTGCTGGCCATCATCGCTCCATCCAACAGACCGAATTTCCCTTCTTCCATGCCGGGATACAAATGGATCCCGAAGATCTTGGTGATGCGGTAGGTGGCGAAAACCCCTTCTTCCACGATCAGTTTCGCTCCGCCCGGTCCTTCTTCCGCCGGTTGGAAGATCAGCACGACGCTTTTCTTCAATTTCCGTCCGACCAACGACTTCGCCAACCCCAGAAGCATGGTCATGTGGCCGTCGTGGCCGCAGGCATGCATGCGTCCGTCATGGGTCGATCGATACTCTTTCCCGGTTTTCTCTTCCACACTCAAGGCATCCATGTCGGCGCGAAAGGCGATCGCCTCGGGTTCTTCCCCTTCGATCACGACGATCCACCCGCTCTTCGCCGTCGAAATCGGCGCGTACCCCATCTCGACCAAGCGGTCCTCGATATACTTCGACGTATGATCCAGGTCAAACCCGATTTCCGGGATGCGATGCAGATCACGACGAATTTGCTTTACCCAGTTTTCCATCCGATTCCTTCTTTCTTTTGATGTCGACATCGATTCGCATCGATCCGCTATAAGGTATGGATCGCGAAATCATCGTCCATCGTGTGAACTTCTTTATGTCTTTTTTCCATCGACGCGACAGAGACGCAGTTGCGTCCCGCGTTCTTCGCCTGATACAAGGCGTCGTCCGCCTTCCCCATCATCTCTTCCGCACCGATCCCATCGACATAGCCGGCCACGCCGATGGAGGTGGTGACGCTGGCTTCGCCGGTGAGCGAATATTCGAAATCCAGGATGTTCCGACGGATCCGTTCCGCGACGATCCGGGCATTCTCGACGGGGCAATCCTGTAGGATCACCGCGAACTCCTCCCCGCCGATGCGGTAAAGGCCATCATAAATCCGACACGTCATCATCAAGACACCGGCGAACTTGCGTAATACGTCGTCGCCGATCGCATGGCCGAATTCATCGTTGATGGCTTTGAAGCGGTCGATGTCCAGATAAAGCAGGGAGATCGTTTCGCCTTTGCGTTGGCATCGATGGATGGCCGCATTGAGCTCGTGGCTGAACTTGCGCCGGTTGCTTAGGCTGGTCAAGTAATCGGTGGTCGCTTCGCTGCGGAAGCGTTGATAGACGCGGATTTCACCCAATGCGAACTCCACATACTTCCAAACGACGTACGAGGCGACGAAGGTGATGCAAAGATGGATCGCCAAAGTTGAAACCCGCAAGGAGGATGCATCGAAAATCGCGGACGACGCGAAATACATGATGATCGTGTGGACCGTCATCGCCAACGAAACCCGCAGAAGCAAGGGTTTCCGTAGGGAGAAGATGACGCTATAGGAAAGTCCGATCCAAACGGTCGCAAGCGCCATCGCGGTCGATACCGCGGAAATGTCGTTGATGACCCAGCGGTAGGTCGCGATGATGAAGGTCGCCACGAGGGTTGAAATCCACCCGCCGTAAATCGAAATCACGAAGACCGGCACATAACGGAAATCCAAGACGATCCGACGTACGGGATCGACCAGAAACGAACTTCCCAACAAGACCATCGCGATGCCCCCGGCGATCACGCCCATGAAAAAGCGAAACCACGTACTGCGGATTTCATGCAGGTTCTTTTCCCTCAGATAATGCATCACGAAGACGACGCCGGTGATCAGGATACAGAAGTTTTGAAAGATGGCTAGGATCACGGTCTTCCCCCTCTCCCTTTCGGGACTACGATGATATCAAATCAATCCTCGATTCCAAGCGTCGCAAGAAGCGGGAAATGGTCGGAAGGATATCTTCCGTCCACCGCCGTGGCGATGATTTCAAACGCAATGGCTCTCATTCCCTTGGTGAAAATATAGTCGATCCACTCCATAAAAGATTCGTCTTTTCGATTGGGATCATAGGCGAACGCATGGTAGCTCACCTTGGGTCGGCCTTTTTTGGCGTCGACGGTTTTCCGTGCTTCCGCATATCCGTTTTCTTCAAATAGACGGACCGTCTTCGTCCTTGGTCTCGCATTGAAATCCCCGACCACGACGATCGGGATCCCCTTCGCGATTTCCTGCGCCTTTTGAATCAAAAGTCGACTGCTTTCACGTCGGGCGGTTTTCCCCACATGGTCGAAATGGGTATTGATGAAACAAAGTTCTTGTCGGGTGTGCTTGTCTCTTAGGATCACATAGACGACGATCCGCGGGAAAACCGCGTCCCATCCGATCGACCCTTCTTTCTCCGGGGTTTCGGAACACCAGAAGAAACCCTTCTTCACAAAGTCGAAGCGGTCTTCTTTCACAAGAATCGCCGTGGCTTCCCCGGCGACACCATCGTCCCGCCCGATGTTCATCACGGCATATCCCGTCAGCGCAGAGAAAAGGTCGCTCGCTTGCATCGGTGTCACTTCCTGAAGACCGATGCAATCCGCATCGATCGTCCGAAGCAGATCAAGGACCTGCGCTTTGCGATATTCCCATCCGTTTGGACCGTCGCCCCCGTATTCGCAGCGGATGTTGAAACTCAACACACGGACGGAATTCATGATGTCGTCCCTTCCTGAAACAGGGGGAAGAACTTCGTATCTTCCGTCAAGAGATGACCGATGACGACCTTCCCGACCAAGAAAACGAAATAGGTGCGATAATCCAGTTTCTCATTGTCGATGTTTTCCTGCATCGTGCTGAGTTCACTCAATAAACGGCGATGGATCGCCTGGTGCTTTTGGATACAATCGTAATCCACGGCTTCCAGCTCCTTCTCCTCTTCGAGGAAGTGACGTTGAAGGTGCGTGATGATTTTCGTGAAGTGATCGCGGATCGCGTGCGGATGGGTGGCCTTGGATACCATGTCGAAGAACGTGTTGGTCATGTCGATGAGCTCCTGATGGCTCTCATCGATGGTCGGATTCCCGCTGTTCCAGCGCTCCTGCCATAGGATCTTGGTGAATTCTTCATCCAACACCCTGGTCGGTTTCCAGATTTCGACCCGGTTCCTGCCCCCGGACTTCGCATGGTAGAGCGCGATGTCCGCGCGCTTGAACCATAGTTCGCGCGATTCTTCGGGATAGTACTCCGCCACCCCGAAACTGATGGTCAGCTTACCGACGCTCTTTAACGTCGCTTCTTGGTATTTCAATCGGATCTTCTCGGCGAGGATCCTCGCCCCTTCCAGGTCGGTATGCGGCGCCACGATCAAGAACTCTTCGCCGCCCCACCGATAGACGCGGTCGGTCAAACGAATGACATCCTTGATGATCGAAGCCGTCTTGATCAAGACGGAGTCGCCGATGTCGTGTCCGTAGTCGTCGTTCACTTTCTTAAAGAAGTCGATGTCCGCGATGATGAAAGAGATCGACGTATTGTAGCGTTTCGCCAACGCCATGAATTGATTCAGTTCGATGTCCATCATCATCCGATTGGGGATGCCGGTCAATGCGTCCTTCATCGCCAAATCCGTCAGGACGCTGTTTTTGGCGTTGAGTTTCAAAATGACTTGAAACGTATCCAAAACGACGATCCCGATCGCCCACAAGGAAAAGGTGACCAAGGAGAGTAGAAGGCTGATGGATGCGCCCGACTCGTTCTCCATCCAGAAATTCACCGGGCTTGGGTCGAAGACGGCGGTTAACCGCAAGGTGACCAGGATGAGGTGCACACCGAAGAGGATTTCAAACGTGAGGCGCCATCCCTCGCCCAACTTCGCGATTTTCGGCCAGACGGCGAGGAATAAATCCCCAAGCAGAAGGTAGGCGAAGAACGTGATGGATAAGACTCGCAGCACATAGGAAGGTTGGATATAGATGCCGTAGATGAAAACGGCGAGATTCATGAAAAGATAGAGCCAGATCCTGCTTGGCCAAGGATTGACGCCGAAGAATCGTCGCAAACCCGATGTGACCAAGGCGATGAAGGTAAGGAAAAGTTGGTTGAAGAGGAGGATCGAAATCCATGAATCGACGTCCGAGATGAAGGCGATGAAATAGGCAAAAGAACCCACGAAAAACGCGAGTGCGTAAAACCGTAGCACCGGTTCTTTTCTGAGATAGGCGATCAGACCCAACATCCCGGCATACGTCAAGGTCGTGATGATGATCGCGATCAGCATTGTGCGCAGATCCAAGCGGTTTCTCCTTTTTGCTTTATCCATTTTATCATTTTTTCGGCGTTTTTTTTAATTGACATCATCGAAATATGGCATTTTCATAACGTTTCGACGCCTTATGAAGACCAATCTTGTTGGATATAGGAGCGTGACGGACTTCGATGCATTAAGTCGATCGCCAAAGTTGAATCGAATCGAACAAAACACACCGGTCGGTGAAACGATTCCATTCATAGGTGAAAAAAAACCGTCATGGGACGGTTAAGGTTAGGATCTGCGAAGCGCTTTACGTCGAAGAAGGTAGAGGATGAACCCGCCCATCAAGACGAACAGGACCAGTGAAATCGAAACGGTCAGGATGACGCCGGGATAAGCCCGGTCGAAGCCGTCGACGGAAAGATGCTTCATCAGGATTCCGAATTCAGCCCACAACAGCACGGCCAGATAGGACAAGTCCTGGAATCTGAGGGCGGTGAGGCCGCCGATCGCCAATGCGACCAGGAGGATGAGGATCATCCACAACTCTTGCGTCACGCCGCCGCCGTCCCAACCCAGACTCACCAGAAGCGTCGTCGCGTTGGCGATCGTCGCGATCGTGATCCAGCCGAAATAGACACCGAACGGAACCTTCACGAACCAGACGTCGTCGCGGGTCAAGCGGGTGAAAAGGAAGGAAAGGTTGATGAAGACCAGGCACACGAGGATCACAAGCATCAGGATCATCGAGAGCCAAAGCACGCGATAATGCCAGGTGAAGATCCAAATCGAGTTGGCGAGGTTGCTTAGGATGAACAGGAGGCTGATGCGACGGAAATGGAGATGAAGGATACCGCGATCCGCGTTTCTGGACGCATGGAAAATGAATACGCCCAAGAGCAGATAGATCACGCCCCAGATCGCAAACGTGAACCCGGCCGGTGCGAAAAGATTGGGATAGGCATCGGAAACCGCGCCGGTGGAGATCCCGTTGATCGGCAGGATGTTCGCCAACGCATTGACGCCGACCATCCCTAGAAACGTAAGCAGATTCAAGGCATTGTATTGCATTACTTTTTTTCTTGTCAGCATGTCTTCTCCTTTATGGGTTGCATGTCACAATTCAAGGCAGATCGTCAGCGCCAGGTCGCACAGGTTCCGTCGGATTTCCGACCTCCCCTGCCAGGATCGATGGTCCCATTCCGCCCCGCTGACGTCGTCGCCGCCATAGAGGATCTGCGCCAGGGAAACCTTGCGGAAGGTTGCGACCGCGAACAACGCCGCGCTTTCCATTTCAACCGTCAAACACCCTTCGTCGATGCGAAGGTCGATCTTATCCCGGGTTTCACGGTAGAACGCATCCGTCGTCCACGTCTTGCCCGCGATGTAGGGGATGCCCGTCTTCTTCATTTCACGCTCAAGCACCGCGAACGAGTCGACCGGGCATTCCACTTCCCGCGAAGGCGGGAGATAGTGATAGGATACCCCTTCGTCGCGGATGGCGGACCGGGGAAGGATCAGATGCCCCACGGCGATGTCTTTACGCAACACCCCCGCCCCGCCGACCACGATGAATTTCTCGAAACCCATCGCGATCAATTCCTCCAGTTGCCCGGCGATCCCCGCGCTTCCCAAAAACGCCTGGGTGATGGCGATCCTTCGTTGATCCACAATCGTCTCATACACCGGCAGTTCGACGGTTTCACAGTTGAACGACGCGATTTGGGTACATTTCCCCTCTTCCTTCAATGCATGAAGGACATCGCGGAAAAAGACCAATACGCAATGGACCGGCACATCCCGTTTTTTGATCAGCCGGCTTGGCTCGATCAACGCTTCGGGATTCGGGTCGAATTCTAAAATCGGTATGCTGTTTCGTCGAATCATGGTTTCCCCCTTGTCCGATTCTTATTTTCTCTTCTTCAAAGATTTCTTTTCCGCTTCCCATCGCAGGTTCTCCTCGACGCGGAACGCGGTGATCTTCCTGACCAAATCGAAAGGGATCGGGTCGGCGATCGGAAACTGGATGGCGCCTTTGGACGTCTTATACCCTTTGAGTTCAGCGGCGAATTCGCTGACCCCGCTGGGGCCGGGATAGAACCCGATGTGCGCCTTCTGCATCGCGAAATGGACCAAATTCCCAAACAAATAGAACGTCGGCATCCCGTAGCTGATTTTCTCGCTCGCCATCGGGGCGACGTCGTGGATCACAGCACGCAAGGATTGGAGTTTTTCCTGGATTTCAAGCGGATACGAAGCGATGTATTCATCGATCCCAAGTAGGTTTTGCTGCACTTTTTCCATGATTCCCTTTCATCGATATCCATCGGATTGTGTGATTCCATTATACCAAGAATTCCTAGTCAAGGTGAGCGTAAAGCGCAAAACCGAGGGGTCCGATGAAAACGCAGAGAAGCAAGGCATAGATGCCGATCGTCGTGAAGATGAGGTCGGCGTTGAGGTTGAGCACGCCGATCCAAAGATAGTTGAAGAAAACCATCGCGGTCCAGAGGATCGCGCGTTTGAGCGCCTGGCGTTTGTTTTCGGTCTTCAGGTGGCGTGCCATCAAGAACGTGATGAGTCCGGCCGGGATCGCGGTCAAAAGAAACTCAAGGTTCATGTACGCGGAGAGCGTCGCGCGCAGACCGTCCTTCGGCGCTCCGAAAGGGAGGGTCGCCAGAAGTTCGGCCACCGTAATCAAAACGATGATCAGGATGCCATGGAGGATATCGCGTGCGTATTTCTTCATGTTTCTTCTCCTTTTCACGAGTCAATGGATGAAGCCGCCTTGAAGGGCGGTCGAACTTCGAGGCCGATGTTATTTTACCTCGCCTTCCCGAAAAACCGTTCCCATCCGTTGATTTCATTATACCACCAAAGCTTCATCGCGACTTTTCGACCGACGCGCGCGGATGTCCGGTCAACCCCCCCTAAAACAAACCATCCGTCATGCGGATGGTGTTGATTTGATTTCCCGGTTCACTTCCAGGTTCTCATACGGGACGACGATGACTTCCTTGATTCGTTTCAGCCTGAGCAGACCGAGGTCTTCTTTCGAGTGTCGACGATAACTGTATCCTTCGGGAGGACGGGGATGGGTATGGATGAACGCCGCGATCTGGTCGCGATGAACGATCCAGCGAGCCATCGACTCGATTCCGTAGAAGTAGAGGAACGCGAACACCACATTGGGTCGACTGAATCTCGAACCCTTGGTTCCACGGATCGTCTTACCGATGCGATAGGTCGTGAACGCTGCCGATTCTCGTCGATAGATCATGGCGCCGTGTTCATAGTCGATGCTTATCGGTCGATAATGCTTCGCCCACTCGTGGACGGCCTCCTCCAGCGATGTGAACGTGATTTTATTGGTTTTCATGCCCTTCCCCTCATTTCGTTGGATTCAGGGTCACGACGACGATCTCCGGTCGGTTGAACACCCTGAACGGGAGGATACTGTTCCCCAAACCCCGGCTGACGATTTCGGTCGTGTTTCGATCCCTGTACATGCCTGACGTATATTTCGGAAAGAGCCCTTGGTCGGGTGCGATCAGCCCCTTCATCAAAAAGGGGATCCGGACTTGCCCGCCGTGCGCATGGCCGCTGAAAACAAGGTCGATCGGAGTGTCCGCGATGACGTTGAGCCATTCGGGATGATGGCTCAGCAAGATCGTGAACGAGGTTGTTTTTTCCGTGAGTCGCCGCAGCGTTTCCCGTAGATCCGAAGTCCCTTCATACGCGAGACCAAGATCCGCTTCGCTTAACCCAAGGAGATCGATCGACGAATTTCCGCGTGTCAATGCGATGCTTCGGTCATGGAGGACCGTGACGCCGACCGCTTCCAGCTCATCGAAAAATGTATGCGGGTCTTCCAATCGTGATTCGTGGTTCCCGCCGACATAATAGACGGTGGC
>JAHFCO010000053.1 GCA_023249475.1 Bacillota bacterium
CAATCGTTCGCTCTCGATGTTCATGGTTTCACCTTCTTTGTCGTTTCCACTTTAGCACACCCTTCCAGGCATTTCCACCTGTATCCGTCCTTCCTTTTCATCGTCGGGTTGCAAGTCGGACATATGAATGGGGCAAGGGCTATGGTAAAATGGAAGCAAACATGGAGAAACACAATGGCGAAACTTTTCGTACTTAATTTGGGGTCGACTTCTTCGAAAGTCGCGGTATTCGAGGATGAAACGATGGTTCAATCGACCACGCTTCGTCACAGCACGGAAGAATTGAAACCGTTTCGGGATGTTTTGTCCCAACAGGAATTCCGTAAGGCGTGCGTTGAGGATTGGATGAAGAAAATCGGATGGGAGTTCGAAGAACTGGATTTGTTGGTGGTTCGCGGCGCCTTGATGAAGCCGATCGAGGGTGGAATCTACGAAGTCACGGATGCGGTCGTGCGGGATGCGAAGGACGAGAGTTTCGGTTCGCACATCTCGACCGTCGGTTTGTTGATCGGTCACAGGATCGCCGTCGAACATGGGTTGCCCGTCATCTTCCTGGATGCCCCGGTCACCGATGAACTGTGCGACGCCGCACGGTATTCGGGATTGAAAGGCTATGATCGGCGCAGCGTGTTCCATGCCTTGAACTCGAAGCAGATCGCCCGGCAAGCCGCGGCTTTCCTTGGAAAACCGGTCACCGAAGTCCGCTTCATCGTCGCCCATCTGGGCGGAGGCATTTCCGTGAGCGCCCATGATTGCGGCAGGGTGATCGATGTCAATAACGCCTTGGATGGCGAAGGTCCGTTCTCCCCTGAACGGGTCGGCGCGATCCCTGCGATGGAAGTCTTGAAGTTGATGGAAGCGTATGATGACAACCGGGCCATGGTGAAGAAACTGTTGGTCGGGTTGGGAGGGTTGACCTCCTATCTGGGCCATGGGAACGTGGCGCAGGCGATGGAGGATGCGAAGACGAATCCCGAAGTGAAGGCGGTCATGGAAGCGATGGCGTATCAGATCGCCAAGGAAATCGGTGCGATGGCTTGCGTGTTGAAGGGGAAGGTCGACGCCGTCTGCTTTACCGGCGGGATCGCCTACAATCAGGAATTCCTGGGGTACATCCGTAAGTATACGGATTGGATCGCCCCGGTCCATATCTTCCCGGGTGAAGACGAATTGAAAGCGATGGCGCTTGGCGGGTTGCGTTATCTGCGCGGGGAAGAAACGCCGAAAGTCTATCGATAACCGCAACGACGGTTCAAAGGAGAAATCATGGATCTGTTCGATGGGATTTCAAGAAGGATTTCGAAAACGAAGAAATATGTATTGGCGGTCGCAGTCGCCCAGGATTACGATGTCCTGTCCGCGGTCGTGCGTGCCGTGCAGATGAACTTAGTGGAGGCGATCTTGGTCGGGGATGAAAACAAGATCCTCGATATCGCACAAATGCATGGACTCTCCTTGGACCAAGCCAAGATCATCCATGAGCCGGACTCGACGATCGCCTGCGAAACCGCGGTGAAGTTGGTTTCCTCCGGGGAGGCCAATCTCTTGATGAAGGGCTTGGTCGATACAAGCGTGTTACTGAAGGCGGCGTTGAATAAGGAATGGGGACTGCGTACGGATCGTGTCTTGTCCCATGTGACGGTCGCAAGCATCCCGGACTATGACCGTTTCTTCTTCATCACCGATGCGGCGATGAACATCGCCCCGGATGTCGAGGCGAAAAAGCAAATCATCCTGAACTGTCTTCCGGTTGCGAAGGCTTTGGGTGTCGACGTGCCGAAAGTCGCCGTCGTATGCGCCGTGGAGAAAGTGAACCCCAAGATGCAGGCGACCCTCGACGCGCAAGCGCTCAGCGACATGCAGGACCGCGGGGAAATCACGGGATGTTTCGTGGACGGACCCTTCGCTTTCGATAACGCGATCAGCGAACTGGCCGCCCATCATAAAGGCATCCATAACCCCAATGCGGGTAAAGCGGACATCCTCTTGATGCCTGCGATCGAAGCGGGAAATATCCTGTATAAGGCGATCACCTACTTCGCCAAGGGGACGGTCGCTTGTATGATCGCCGGAGCGAAAGCCCCGATCGTATTGACTTCCCGTGCGGATTCGGACGACACGAAGCTGAATTCCATCGCGTTGTGCGTCTTGATGGCCGATCGTCAGTAATCTAATAAATAACTTCATTGAAATAGTAAAATAAAGAGAAGCCGGTTTCGGCTTCTCTTTTCGTTGTTTTTACGATGGATTGATGAAGAGTTCGGCGATTTGGATCGCGTTGGTGGCCGCGCCCTTCCGGATTTGGTCGCCGCAGCACCAGAAACTGACGCTGTGCTGAGGATCGTTGAGGTCTTGGCGCAATCGCCCGACCATCACCAGGTCTTGGTCGCTGGTATCCAACGGTGTCGGATAGTTCCGACCTTCAGGCAATCTTCCGATGCCCTGTGCGGTCGACCAATCCTGCCGGATGATGTCGAGATCGGGGATCCCCGAGGTCTTCACCGTCAACGCGATCGAATGCGAACGCAGGACCGGTACACGGACGCAGGTACAGTTCACGCTGAGTTCATGGGCATGGAGGATCTTGCGCCCTTCGTTGCGCATCTTCATTTCTTCCGTGGTGTAACCATTCTCCTCTTCACTGCCGATCTTGGGGATGACATTATAGGCGATGGGTAAGGGGAAAACCTTCGCTTCGCTTACTTCACCGGAAACCGACGCTTCGATCTGCCGGACAAGTTCCGCCATGCCTTCCTGCCCCGCCCCCGAGACGGCTTGGTAGGTGCACGCGACGACATTCTCGATGTTGTAGCGTCGATGGATCGGATACAGTGCGACCATCGCGATGATTGTCGAACAATTCGGATTGGCGATGATCCCATGGTGTTTATAAGCGTCCTCGGGATTGATTTCGGGTACGACCAGAGGGACGTTTGAAATCATTCTGAACGCCGACGAATTGTCGATGAAGGTCGCCCCCGCATCCACGATGAACGGGGCGAAGTTCTTCGCCATCGCATTGGAGACCGCCCCGAAGACGATATCCATCCCCTCGAACGAGGTTTCCTTGGCTTCTTCGACCTGGATTTCCTTTCCGTGAAACGGGATCTTCACGCCGACGCTGCGTGCGCTGGCCAGCAGACGCAAGCTGGTGACGGGAAAATCCCTTTCTTCCAAAACCTTGATCATTTCCCGGCCGACCATCCCGGTCGCCCCTAGAATCGCGATGTTCATCGTTTCTCCTATCCCATGAAACTGTCATAGATGACTTTGACGGTATCGATGTAGTCTTTGCTTTCAACCCCGACGATGATACTGATCTCGTTGGTGCCCTGCGTGATGATGCGGATGTTGATGCCATGGTTCCCCAAGGCGCTGAAGAGTTTCCCGGAAATCCCCGGGCGATAGCGCATGCGGCGTCCGACGCAGGCGATCATCGCGATGTTCTCTTCGATCTCCAAGGTGTCCGGTTTACATTCGCTTTGGATCTTACCGACGACATCGTAGAGACGGTCGCGGATCTGCGCCGACGAAACCGTCAGTAGGAAGCTGTCGAGCCCCAAGGTGATGTGTTCGATCTGCACGTGGAAGTTGTCGAAGATTTCCAAAGTCTTGCGGACGATCGACGTGTCCGCAAGGATCTGTTCTTTATAGATGGTGAGGACGTAGAACCCGGTCCGTCCCGCGATTCCGGTGACGAAGCGATCGTCTTGGTCTTCCTCGAGCTCGAACTTCTCGTCGATCAACGTTCCGGGATGATCCGGTTCGTTGGTGTTGAGAATCTGCAAGGGGATGTGTTTCAGTTTAATGGGCATTACGGATTCTTCATGCAACACGGAAGCACCGAGAAAGGAAAGTTCACGGAGTTCCGCATAGGTCATGCGTTCGATTGCTTTGGGGTCTTTCACGATCTTCGGATCGGCCATCAAGATCCCCGATATATCCGTCCAGTTCTCATAGAGTTGCGCATCCAGCGCCGCCGCAGCAAGAGCCCCGGTGATGTCCGAACCGCCGCGACTCATGATTTTGATTTTATGGTTGGGCAGACTGCCGTAGAATCCCGGAATGACCATTTTCTGGTGGACGGTAGAGGCGTCTTGAAGGGCCTGGTAGGTTTTCGCGGTATCCAACTGACCGTCATAACCGAAGAAGATGACGCTCGACGCATCCACGAACGCATACCCGAGATAGGCCGCCATGAGTTTCGCATTGAGGTATTCGCCGCGGGAGACCAATTCATCGATCGAGATGTTTTTCGACAAGGATCCGAAAATCCGCGACAAATCTTCTTCGATCGCATAATCCACGCGCAACTGATCACGGATCAGAGTCAATCGTTCCACGATGATCCGTACGATATCCTCATGCGAGAAACCGTATTGGAGATGGGCATGGATCAGATAAAGCAGATCCGTCATCTTGTGGTCGCCAGGATAGCGTTTCCCCGCGGCGGAGACCACCACGACCTTACGCAGAGGATCGGCAAGGACGATGTCTTTCACTTTGGCGAACTGCGTCGCATCGGCGAGGGATGATCCCCCGAATTTGACAACTTTCAGCATGTTTCTGCCTCCTCTTTGATGGCGATGGCGAAGACCTTCGGATCGATGGTCTGAAGTTGTTTCAGGATCCCGTAGAGTTCATCGACCTTCAGCAATGCGGTGATGCACCGCATGCCCGACAAGATCGGGGTCGATTGGACGACATATTCCGGATTGAAGCGGCGATACGCTTCAAGGCTCATGCGAAGGTAATAGCGCATCGTGACGTCGGTCGGCTCGGCACTCACTTCCCCGGCTTCATCCCCCATGAACGAGCGGACCCCTTCGTGAACCAAGGTCAGATCGCGAAGGATGTTGGCGGCGGTCACGGATCCGCCCGCCCCTTGACCGATCAAGGTTTGCGTATGGCTTCGCTCCCCGGT
>JAHFCO010000037.1 GCA_023249475.1 Bacillota bacterium
CTTGAAATCGCACGGGTCATCCGCGTCGGCTTCCTCCAGCAGAACGCCTTCCATCTCGAAGACACCTACGTACCGTTTGAGAAACAGTTCAAGATGCTTCAACTGATTTCCTATCTGCGCCAGGAATGTTTGAAAGTCCTCGCGACCAAACGGACCATAAGCGCCGTCCTGCGTACCGGGATCTTCGATGAATTGATCAAAATCAAATATGACGTCCCCAACAGCGCCCTGGATCTCCTTGACGGTTATTTCAAGAAGATCGACGACGCGTTGGCGAGCGTACAGTAAGGAGGGTACCCATGAGTCTGCAAATCGTCGGATTAAAAGAAATCAGAGGTCCCCTGGTCGTCATCGACCAAGTCCCCGATGTCGGCTTCGAAGAAGTGGTCGAACTCTTGTTGGATGACGGGAGCGTCCGTAACGGACGTGTCGTCGAAATCACCGGCAACCGGGCGGTCATCCAAGTTTTCGAAGGGACGTCCGGCTTATCGAAAACCAACACCAAGACACGCTTACTGGGACATCCCATGGAAATCAGCCTCTCGAGCGAAATCCTCGGACGCATCTTCAACGGCGCCGGTCGACCGATCGACGGGTTGGGCGATGTCTATGCGGATAAGAAGGCGGACATCAACGGAAGATCCCTCAACCCGGTCTGCCGCAAATACCCGCGCAACTACATCAACACCGGGATTTCGTCGATCGATGGATTGAACACCTTGATCCGCGGTCAGAAACTCCCGATCTTCTCCGGCTCCGGTCTGCCCCACAACCAATTGGCGGTACAGATCGTCCGTCAGGCGAACATCGCCAAAGACGAAGGCAAGAAGTTCGGCATCGTCTTCGCCGCGATGGGCGTCAAGAACGACGTCGCCGACTTTTTCAAACGCAGTTTCGAAGAAACCGGCGTCATGGAGAAGGTCGTCATGTTCCTCAACCTCTCCAACGACCCCATCATCGAGCGTATCCTCACCCCGCGCTGCGCCTTGACCGTCGCCGAATACCTGGCGTTCGACCAAGGGATGCACATCCTGGTCATCATGACCGATGTCACCTCCTATTGCGAAGCCCTGCGCGAATTCTCCTCTTCCAAAGAAGAAATCCCGGGACGCAAAGGCTACCCCGGTTACCTCTACTCCGATTTGGCCTCGCTCTACGAACGGGCGGGGATCGTCGAAGGGAAGTCCGGGTCGGTCACGCAAATCCCGATATTGACCATGCCCAACAACGACATCACCCACCCCGTCCCCGACTTGACCGGATACATCACCGAAGGTCAGATCGTGCTGGACAGTAACTTGTGGCAAATCGGCATCTATCCTCCCATCGGCGTGCTACCCTCGCTTTCCCGCCTGATGAAAGACGGGATCGGTGAAGGCTATACCCGCAAGGACCATTCGGCGATCAGTACCCAGCTCTTCGCTTCCTATGCGAAAGTGCAGGATGCCCGCGCCTTGGCCTCGGTCATCGGGGAAGAAGAACTCTCCGAAGTCGACCGTAAGCACATGGCCTTCGGACGTCTCTTCGAACAATACTTCATCGGACAAGGCTTCACGGTCAACCGCGACATCCTTGAAACCTTGAACCTGGGTTGGAACCTGCTGAGTCTTCTACCGAAGACCGAGCTGGACCGCCTCTCCACCGACCTGATCAACGAATACTACGATAGCGACCGCGCCATCGCTCATTTCATGGCGCTGAAGGGCGGCAAACTCGACGCCGTCCTCAGGAAGTAGAGACATGGCAACCCGTCTTTCGCCCACCAAAGGAAATTTGATCGCGACGAAAAAATCGATGCAGTTGGCGAAACTAGGGTATGACCTGATGGATCGCAAACGCAACGTTTTGATCCGCGAAATGATGCTGTTGGTCGACAAGGTGAAAATCCTGCGCGACCAGATCACGCAGACCTATGCGGAAGCCTATCTCTCCCTCCAGCAAGCCAACATCTCCCTGGGGGTCGTCACGCAGATCGCCAACGCCGTCTCCATCGAAAACGGCGTCAGCATCGTCTATCGCAGCGTCATGGGGGTCGAAATCCCCAACGTACGCCTGGAAGACACCGAACTGACCTTCGAATACGGGTTCGACGAATCCAACTCGAAACTCGACGAAGCCAGTTTGAAATTCCTCCAAGCCAAACGCATGACCGTCTTGTTGGCGGAGATCGACAATTCCGTCTTCCGATTAGCCCGTGCCATCCAGAAAACGCAGAAGCGCGCCAACGCGTTGCGCAACATCGTTCTCCCCCAACTCCAAGACGACATCAAGTTCATCTCGGACGCCTTGGAAGAAAAGGAACGGGAAGAGTTCACCCGCTTAAAAGTCATCAAAAACAAGAAGGCGAACGCCTGACATCCGGAATTTCCGGATGTTTTTTTTATTTCTCAGGAAATGTTTCGAACCGTGCATAGAGTGGAGCAGGGGACTCAGATGAAAACAAACTATAATTACAAAGAAAAAGAAACGCTGGTACGCTTCCATTGCCACGCCTACAACCAAGTGAAGAGAAGCATCCAAGTCAAGGAACTGATCGGGGAAATCCATGAAGAAAGCATGGGGTACGACCTGGCCTATGTGCTGACGATCGACGATGTTTTGCATTCCCTGGACCAAGATGCCTACCGCATCATCGCCCATGACTTCCTGGAACCGGCACAGAAAAACTGGTGGATGGACTACTATGCGAAAACCACGTACTACCGCTTGAAGGGACGCTCGATGGACGCATTTTTGCGTTGTTTACATGGGTGATTCGTGATAGAATTACCAAGAGGAGGTGCCTAAAAATGGAAGCGTACGAGTATTTGCGGACACTCATCGCAAACAAGACCGGGCATTCTGACTCGATCACCCAAGAGACGTCCTTGAAGGACCTCGGCATCGATTCATTGGACCTTGTGGAACTGATCCTGCAGGTCGAAGAGAAGTTCGATTTGGTGTTTGAAGACGATGAACTCTTGGCCTTGAAGACAATGGGAGAAGTAGCGGATTTGATTCGTAGTAAAAAACAATAGGAGGACAACTATGCTAAAAGGTATTGCGGCATCATCAGGCGTGGTGCTCGCGAAAGCGTACAAGCTTGAGCAACCCGTATTGGATATCGTCAAGAAGGAAGTCGACCCGACACAGGAAATCGTGCATTTCCATGAGTGTCTGGAGAAAACGAAGAAAGATATCCTGGTGATCCAAGAGAAGGCGAAAGGCCGTCTTTCGGATGAGGAATTGGCGATTTTCGACGCCCATTTGATGGTCTGCGACGATCCGGAATTCACCGGGCAAATCGAAGAGATGATCAAGTCGGACAATGTGAACGCCGACTATGCCACGAACGAAGTAGGAAACATGTTCATCACGATGTTCGAGTCGATGGACGACGCGTACTTCCGCGAACGTGCCGCCGACATCAAGGATGTCACGTTCCGCATCAAATGTCATTTATTGGGCAAGGTTCTTCCGGATCTCAGTTTGATCAGTGAAGAAACGGTCATCGTCGCCCACGACTTGACGCCCTCCGACACCGCTCAGTTAAACAAACAATACACCAAAGGATTTGCGACCGCGATCGGCGGACGGACTTCCCACAGCGCCATCATGGCCCGCTCCCTTGAAATCCCGGCGGTCGTCGGGATCAACGGACTGTTGGACGAGGTCAAACACGGGGACTTCATCATCCTCGACGCGCTGGATGGAATCGTCATCATCAACCCGAATGAAACGGAAATCCATGACTATAGCAAAAAAGCCGAACGTTTCCATGAATTGAAGATGAGTCTGAAAGTATTGAAGGATGCGGATAGCGTCACGAGTGACGGTCACCATGTCGAATTGGTCGGCAACATCGGCAACCCCAACGATGCGGACAGCGTGTTGAATAACGGAGGCGAAGGCGTCGGCCTCTACCGTACCGAATTCCTCTATATGGATTCGCAAGCCTTACCGACCGAAGAAGAACAATTCTTCGCGTACAAGAAGGTGTTGGAACGCATGGGCAAACGCCCGGTCGTCGTCCGTACCTTGGACATCGGCGGCGATAAGGAACTTCCTTACCTGCCGTTCCCGCATGAAATGAACCCCTTCCTGGGATATCGCGCGATCCGTTTGTGTCTGGACCGCAAGGACATCTTCAGAACCCAGGTCCGTGCGCTATTGCGCGCCAGCGTCTTCGGCAGACTTTGCATCATGTTCCCGATGATCGCGACCCTGGATGAATTCCGTGCCGCGAAAACCTTCGTTTTGGAAGAAAAAGCCGTCCTCAAATCCGAAGGCGTCGAGGTCTCCAACGAAATCCAAATCGGGATGATGGTCGAGATTCCCGCCGCGGCCGTCTTGGCCGACCAATTCGCCAAAGAAGCCGACTTCCTCTCGATCGGGACCAACGACTTGATCCAATATTCGATGGCCGCCGACCGGATGAGCGAAAAAGTCGCCTACCTCTACCAACCCTTCAACCCCGCGATCCTGCGCCTGATCAAGATGACCATCGACGGTGGCCACAGCCAAGGCAAATGGGTCGGGATGTGCGGAGAAATGGCCGGGGAAGAACTGGCCGTCCCCGTATTGCTTGGCTTGGGTCTGGATGAATTCAGCATGTCCGCCAGTTCGATCCTACAGGCACGCAAGATGGTACGTTCCCTCAGCTATGCCGAGATGAAGAAACTGGCTGCCGAAGCCTTGACGAAGTCGACCTACGACGAAGTCGTCGAACTCATCAAGAAGTCTCTCAACAAATAAACAACGAAAACGTGCATCGCACGTTTTCTTCTTTCTTGACGCAATGGATTTGTACGCCTACACTGAATCTAGAGGGATCCCTATGAAAAAGCATGAAATCGACGCACTGTTCAACGAAATCTATCGCTCGACCTATCCCGCGGTCAGCCGCTATGTCTTTTTCAAGATGGACAAGATCGACGAGTCCAAGGATATCCTTCAGAATGTCTATGTCGACCTCTATCATGATGCCTTGATTAAGGGTAAGAAGATCGATGAACCCGAAGCCTATCTGATCAAGATCGCGCAAAACAAAATCGCGAACCATTATAAGAAAGCGAAACGGATCGTCGTGCAGGATACGGACGAGGATTGGGTCCAGAACATCCCGGAAGATTCGGACAGCGCCCTTCAAGCCATCCAGCACGCGACCAGCGATGAAATCTGGGGGATCATCGAAGAAATGGATGAACTGGACAAGAAGATCCTGATCGCCCGGTTCCGCTACGAAATGACCTTCCCGGAAATCGCGGAAACGATGGCGATCAAGGAAGAGAAGATCAAGGCGCGATATTACCGTTCGATCAAGAAAATCCAGAAATCGCTGAATATTTAAAAAACATGCAACGAAGTTTCGATGAATCGACACTACCTAAGTGAAAGGTGTCGGAGAAGATTCCGAGAAACAACCATGACAAAACTAAAATCAACCTTTGAAGAGAATGTATTGAACCAAGGAGAACTGTTGGAATCGATCCAAACGAAGATCACGGCGAAATCCCGCAAAAACAAGATCCGCAAGTTCTCGACGATCGCCGTGAGCCTGCTTGCGGTCTTCGCATTGGGGATCACGATGATGCAGATGGGGGCGTTCACCAAGGAAGCCAAGATCGTTTCGATCGTCGCCGTCGACATCAACCCGAGCATCGAACTTTCCGTCGACGCGAACAGCGTGGTCGTCAAAGTCAAACCCATGAACCAGGACGCCCGCTCCCTCGACTATAAGTCGTTGGTCGGACTCAGCGCCGAAGAAGCCACGCTGAAGATCATCGAAATGGCGACCGAAGCGGGATTCATCGATCCGGAAGACTTGGAAGAAGATTATGTCCTGGTCACGACGGTGAACGTGGACGACGAGGATGAGGAAGAAACCGAAGAATTGAACGAACGTTTGAAAGACATCATCGAAAACGGCGGGGAACTGCCCGATGTGAACGTCGTCGTCATGAAGGCCGAAAAGATCGCCTGGTTTGAAGCCAATGATAAGAAAGTCCCGCTGGGCATGTACGTAATCAACGGGATGGTCCAGCACGACGGGGTCTGGTATACCGCCGGGGAATTCTTCTCCAATCCTGAAAACAAGAAAAACTATGAAAAGAAGAACGAACTGTTGGTGCGCAAAGCCGACAAGACCATCGGCTTGCTCGACCGTTTCCTGGATCGTCTGGAAGGCGACGACATCGATGTCGCCGCATTGAGGACGCGCCTTGAAACCGAAGGCGAAGACCTTGACGCCTTGCGTCTTGACATCAAAGCCCTCTGGGAAGCGACCTATGGGGAAGAAGAGGGAATCAACGGAAACGGGAAACCCAAAGGCAAACCGGAGAACCCGGGAAACCCCAACGACTAAACGAGCCGACGCGAAAGCGTCGGTTTTTCTTTTTGCGGATGAAAGATAAATGTTGCTTAGAAACGAAGAACAAGTTGTGGTATCCTAAAAGTATGTGAGGGATAACGATGGGAACGATCGAAGAAGCGTTGGAATTCGCACGAAACCTATTTCACCAAGAAGCCTCCGGGCATGATTTTCACCATACTTTTCGCGTTTATCGCGTCGCGATGAACCTCGCGCGACAAGAAAAAGCGGATGAAGGAATCGTCGCGTTGGCGTCGATTCTGCATGACGTGGACGACTATAAACTCTTCGGCGGTCCGCAAGGCTCCACGAAAAACGCGGAAGACTTTCTTACTACACATAAGATCGATCCGGATAAAATCCAAACGATCCTAGAAATCATCCAGACCCTTTCCTATAAAGGAACGGATACGAGAGCCTGTGAATCGTTGGAAGGGAAGATCGTCCAGGATGCGGATCGTCTGGATGCGATCGGGGCGATCGGAATCGCCCGCGCGTTCGCGTTTGGGGGAAACAAACGGCGGGTCATGCATGATCCCGCCATCCTGCCCAATCTTTCGATGAACCAAGCTGAATATATTACCAACCAAGGCACCACGATCAATCATTTCCATGAGAAACTGCTTTTACTCAAAGACCGGATGAATACGGAGAGCGCGAAGAAAATCGCGGAACGTCGTCATCGGGTGATGGAAGATTTCCTGGATGAATTCATCCGTGAATGGGAGGGGGAGGGAATATGACGCCGTTATTGGTGTTCGCGGTCATCTTGGTCGGCGCTTCGGTTTTCGTCAACGGATGGACGGATGCGCCCAACGCGATCGCGACGGTCGTTTCGACCCGGGTCCTCCATCCGCGGCTTGCGATCTTTCTCGGCGCGATTTTCAACTTTCTCGGTGTTTTCCTCACCGGAACGGCGGTGGCCATGACCACCGCGAGCATCGTTTCGATCGATAGCGGAACCGCCGGGCTGATCACGTTGGCATCCGCCCAGTTGGCGATCGTCCTGTGGTCCGTATCCGCATGGCGCTTCGGCATCCCGACCAGCGAAAGCCACGCCTTGATCGCCGGCTTGATGGGGGCGGGGATGTCGCTCAACGGGTTCGACGCCTTCAATTGGGATTCCATCGAAAAAGTGTTTTGGGGTTTGTTTATTTCGTCGGTCGTCGGGTTTGTCTTTGGCCTCTATGGGACGAAACTGGTGAAGTTCTTGTCGCTTCGGGCACGAAGACGCAGTGCGAACCGATTCTTCGCCAAGGGTCAGATCGTCAGCGCGATGCTGATGGCGTATACGCACGGCTCTCAGGACGGACAGAAATTCATGGGGGTTATGTATCTGGCCTTGGTGGTCGGAGGCGTGTATCCCGCGATCGAAGGGAAGATGATCATCCCGCTTTGGATCATGGTGCTCTGTTCGCTGATCATGGCGATCGGTACCTCCATCGGGGGATACCGCATCATCAAGACGATGGGCCTGGACATGGTCCGGCTTGAGAAATACCAAGGTTTCAGTGCTGAGATCGTCGCTTCGTTCAGTATGTTGGTGGCGACGAAGTTCGGTATCCCGCTGAGCACCACCAACACGAAAGCGACCGCCATGATGGGCGCCGGGGCATCGCAGGGGATCGATAAAGTCGACTGGGGCATCGCCAAAGAGATGGGCTTGGCCTGGATCCTGACGTTCCCGGCATGCATGACGCTCGGTTTCATCTTCGCTTCGGTTATCCGATCGATTCTGATCTAGAGAGGCACCTATGAACAACTTCCTGACACAACTCAAACACGTCATGATTCCTTCCGACATCGATTACTTCAAGATGTTCACCGACGGGGCGGAAATCACCCTGCGTGCCGCCCAGGCCTTGCAGGTGGCCTTCGCCGACTCGATCATCAACATCGATGAACTCCGTAAAATCAAGGAAATCGAACATGAAGGGGACAAACATGTCCATGTATCTTTACGGACGCTTGAAGAAGCGTTCATCACGCCGATCGATCAATCCGATCTCATCGACATCCTCAAAGCCATCGAAAACGTGACCGACCACATCGACTATGTCGCGGCGCATTGCTACATGTTGAACATTACCGAGAGCGATCGCTACTTCGACCGGTTCATCGAAACGACGGTGGAGGCCTGCCGCAAGATGCTGGAACTCATGATCTGTCTCCGCAATTTCAAGAAATTGGATTTGAAGAAGATGAACGCCTTGATCGAAGAGATCAACGATTTGGAAGAAGTCGCCGACCGCAACTACATGGAAAGCATGCGTGAACTCTTCACGACCGATCTGGATGCCATCACCGTGATCAAGAAGAAGGAAATCTACCAACGGATGGAAGATGTGTTGGATCGATGCGAAGATACCGCCAATGCGGTCGAGAAACTCCTTGTCGCGAAACTTTAACTCCGCAAGGAGTTTTTTTTCAACTCTTCCGTGATATAATGTCAAAAAGTTTTTGGAGGGAAGCAACGATGAAAAAACCGGTGTTGATTGTTCTGGCGATGATTGCGGTCTATGTCTTCTGGGGCGGGACGTATCTGGGGATGAAGATCGCCCTGGTTTCCTTTACGCCGGCCATCATGGCGGGGATCCGTCATGTGAGCGCCGGACTCATCCTCTTCACCATCGCGCGAGTTCGCAAAGATCCTTATCCTAAACCCGTTGAAATCAAGAACGCCGCGATCGTCGGCATTCTTTTACTTTTGATCGGTAACGGTTTGGTCGCATGGGCCGAACAGCGCGTCCCATCCGCCATCGCCAGTCTGATGGTCGCATCCGTCCCGCTTTGGATCACGTTGATGAACTGGCGTTTCGGTGAGCGCAAACAACCGTCCATCCAACAGATGTCCGGAGTCATCCTGGGCATCTTCGGGATCGCCTTGTTGGTGATGAAGTCGTCGGAAGGCGGCGTCGACACCTTCGATTTCGTCGGTCTGCTTGCCCTTTTACTCGCTTCTTTGTCCTGGTCCGCGGGTTCCTTGTATTCCCGACTTGCCAAACTTCCCGCCTCGCCGTTCAATAACGTCTCGACCCAGATGATCACCGGCGGCGTCCTGCTTCTTCTCTTCGCGACCCTTCGAAACGAATGGGTCTTGGTCGATTTCAACGCCCTCGATGTCAACGCCGTACTTGCGATGGGATACCTGATTTTCTTCGGTTCCGTCGTCGCCTACACTTCGTATATCTGGTTGATGAAGAACGTCAACCCGACCTGGGTATCGACCTATGCGTTTGTGAACCCCATCGTCGCCGTGTTCCTCGGATGGTGGATCGGAAAAGAGACCCTGCAAGGCACGGCCTTGATTTCCGCCCTCATCATCCTCACGGCCGTCGTCATCATTACCCTCAGTCAACGAAACAAGCGTTGAACCGTTCTTTCCCGGGTTTCAAGTCCGGGAAACAAGTCAACTCTGTGACCACATCGAATCTTGAAAAACGAACGCTTCGCGTTCTTTTTTATCCGTTTGATTGCGCATGGCGTATAATCAAGGTAGAGAAAGATCGACGAAAGGTGAACCCATGAGAATAAGATCGCTTACGATCGGCATCATCCTCGTAGTGTTGCTCGGTGCGTGTTCGACCAAGATCGATGATGATCCGGATACGCATTCCTCCGCTTCCTTGGCGCGTTTTCGCGAAGGGGAAATCAAGGAATATCAAGGAAAAATCTTAAGCCCGGCCGTCGGACCCCGCGATAATTCGATCAACGGCGTCCAAACGGTGGATCTATCAACGTATCGATTGAACATCACCGGTTTGGTGGCGAACCCGCAAAGCTTAACCTATGAGGAAGTCCTTGAACTCGACGTGTATCAGCGCATGACCACACTGAACTGCGTCGAAGGATGGAGCGCACGGATCCTATGGGAAGGCGTCTTGCTTCAGGAGTTGATCGAACGGGCCGGTCCCGTTTCAAGCGCGACGATCGTCATTTTCCATGCGACCGACGGGTATACGACATCGCTTCCTTATTCCGTCATCAAAGAGAAGAAACTGATCCTTGCCTACAAAGCCAACGGCATCGACCTTCCGCCTGAAATGGGGTATCCCTTCATGGTCGTGGCGGAAGACAAACTGGGGTACAAGTGGGCGCGATGGGTGGACGAAATCGAACTCTCGTCCGACATGAACTATCAGGGGTATTGGGAATCCAGAGGGTATGATAATATCGCCGATGTCATCGACTAAAAAGCCAGCCTGTCGGCTGACTTTTTTTCGCTAGATTTTCGCTCCGGTATAATGCGTCAGTTTGCGCTCCCAGAACACCACGTTCCAGTAATGATCCAATGCCAACGTATCTTTCGTAAAGGTGAAGGTCATCTGACCCACGTAGGGCGTTTCGATATAGCGCACCAGCACCGTCAGTTCGTTCTCCTTCGTCCACGCCCCGCTGACCGCCAAACGGTCGATGTCTTCCCCGGTCTGGATCAATTGGGTGATCCATTGTCCGTATCCGACCCGAAGCGGTTGCGTGCAGCCGTCTTTGGTGATGATCAATTCGAGATTCCGATCATCCACGGCCTTGAATTTCACTTGGCTGAAAAGCGGATGGGGACGCTTCAAATCGTATGTCGACCCATCGAGATCGCGACCATGGTCGAACCCCATCCCGACTTGCGGAGGATAGGACAATTCGACTACAGGAAGAACCGGTTCGGTCGCTTGGTTTGGAAGCAGATGCTTCCAGACTTTCTTCAGGATCAACCCCATGTCGTCCGCACCCGAGTTGATCGCGACCACCATGTCTTCTTTGGGAAGGACCACGATGAATTGCCCGAACGCCCCGTCCGCCCGATAGGCATCGAAGGTACAACGCCAGAATTGATATCCGTAGCCTTGGGTCCAATCGTTGTCGGGATCGTCGCCGTTCTCGATCTGTTTGGACGTAGCTTCCGCGATCCACTTCGGATCGATCAATTGCCGACCCTCCCAAACCCCGTTCTGAAGCAACAATTGACCGAGTTTCGCGATCGATTCGACGCTGACCGATAAGCCGAAACCACCGGTACTGATCCCTTCCGGACTCAGTTGCCATTTGGCTTCCGTGATCCCCAACGGCTCAAACAATCTCGGTTTAAGGTATTCAAGCAAGGTGATCCCCGTGATTTTCTGGATGACGGCGGATAGTAGATAGGTCGCCCCGGTGTTGTAGATGAAGCGGGTTCCCGGTTCATGGTCGAAGGGATGTTTCAGGACGGCTTTGACCCAGCGTTTCGATGTCCATCGGATCGCCCCCAACGAATCGGTCTGATGTCCCGTCGCCATCGTCAAACAATGGCGCAACGTCAGTTTCGCAAGATAGGGCGAGACTTCTTTCGGAAAGTCCTCGGATAAATATCGACTTACAAGGTCGTCCACATGTAGCAAGCCTTCCGCCTGGGCGATTCCGATCGCCATGGACGTGAAGGATTTACTGACGCTGAACAAGACATGCGGTGTTTCGATCTGATAGGGTGCGAAACTCCCTTCGCTCACGACGTTGCCATGGCGCAGGATCATGTAGGAGTGGACTTCCTGGGAGATCCCGGCTTTGCCCATCTCCGCGATGTCCGCGATGAAGTTGTTGATTTGGACGGAAGTCAAGCCTTCGGCTTCCGGTGTCGAACGTGGTAATGGATTCATTGGTTTTCCCCTTTGATTGATTTCTTCTTAAGTACGGCAAACAATTTCGATTCTTCGCCTTTGGCGATACGACGATAATTCGGCAGATGGAGGTAAAGGCTCAAGGCGGCACCCATCAAGGAAAGGGTGATCGCTCCCGCACCCCAATCCATCCAAACCGTGACGACGACCACGAACGTGACCAAGACGGCGGTACCCACGGCGACATACTGGGTCGCCAAGGTGACGACGACCATCACGGCGATCCCCGCCAAACCGAACCACACATTCAAGCCCATCATCAATCCGATCAGAGAAGCGGTTCCTTTCCCGCCTTTGAAATTCATGTAGAAGGGGAAAATGTGGCCGAGGATGACGCAATACCCGTTAAGATAAAGCAGAAACGCCCCTTGCGGATTCAATCCGACCTGATACAGATTCTTGATCAATAGGATGGAAAGCAATCCCTTCAATACATCCACAAAAGCAACAAAGACACCGTATTTCCAGCCCAGGGACTCGAAGGTGTTGGAAGCCCCGGCATTGCCTTTTCCCAGCGTCCGGATATCCACCTTCTTCACGATCCTGGCCAACCAATACGATGTCTGGATATTCCCGAAACCATAACCGATGATCGCGACGATGAAGAGATCTTTCATAGGGGTACCTTTATGGATATATTCAATATCGAAATTATATCACAAAGTAAAACCATCCTACCCAGAAACAAACCGTGTTGTGTGAAAAACGACGACCGACATCATTTCCGGGTTACCAAGGTTCATCCGGGAGTTGCTAGAGTATTCGCTAAATTCATGGTATGCGTTGCTTGTGGACGCTTCTACGATATGATATCGTTAAAATAACGTGAATCAATTTCACTTAGACATATCATTCAAGCAGGGGGAAGGTATGACAAAATTACGCAAAATTCTGTGGATTTCCGTCGTTGTGGCCATCGTGTCGTCGATCCCGTACGGACTCTTGACGTCTATTCAGAATAAGCAAGAATATCGAAACCGTATTGAAAGCGTTGCGAATTTTAGTGTGGGATTCTCGGATAATGATAAACGGCTTCGTTCGAATTCGGAAAACGAACTGAGCCCTATCGACCCCTTTTCGATTCATTTCTTAAATGGGTTCAAGGTGCGATCCCTTGCGACACTGACCGGTTCGCTCACGGAAACCGCATATTCTTACGACCCGGTCACGGATACGACCATTTATAAAGTAAGGTACTACGGGGTATGGAACAGAACCCCTTTATTTCAATCGACCGACAGGATTTCCGTCATGCTTGCCGGAAACGGTTCCCGCGTACACTACACCATCACGGATTCATCATGTACTCTCGAGTATACCTCAACTCAGGGGAACGAAACCTACACCGAAGTCGGCGTCACCATATCTCCTTCAAACTTCGGTTCGGAAATCGCCTGCGACGTGCCGTTGCGCCGATCGGGCACGATTTCAGGTGCGATCTCATCGCTTCGAAGCTTCACGGTTTATGTTGAAGGACGGATACAAGGAAACGTCACGATTTCCGAAGCAAGCGCCCGCTATGAACATCGCGTTCTCTTCGTTGCACCTTCGTTTGGGTTCATCGGACAAGCGCCCGGTTCTGGTTTAGGTGTGTCGTTTCAGTGGCGATCGGAGCCAATGCTGACGAAAGCACTTGGCTCGACCAATTACACCGAAGAATAACGGTTCTACTAGAAACAATCTTGTAGCAATTTCACTAAAACAAACTCTGTGAGATTGATCGGTCAGTTTAAGTGATAGGTAATAGAAAAATCCGGATTACATATAAGGAGAGTTCACATTCCCAAAAGTGTTATACAGATTTGATAGTAAAAAATATAAGTCCAGAGAAGTGAGAGTATGATCCTTATACTCTGATAATAATGCATATATGGTATTCATCTTTAAGTTGCGAGTTTTGATGAATTATATTGGAGTTGTGTCTATTTGTGTAAATTGACTCAAAGCCCTTAAATTGTGGTTTTGCACATTATGAGAGGCTTGTTTCTGTATCTGGACTTAGTTAATATGTAGTTAACTTGGGAAAGGGGAGTTAAAATAGAATTACTATGTTCATACATTCAGAGATGTTTAAATAAAAAGGAGAATAGAATAATGAAATGTCAAATATGTAGTGAACCAATAGTTGTCCACAAGGAAGTTAGCCATCTTTATAGATTCGAAAACGCTTATAAATGTCCTAAATGTGGTAGTCTGTATGAGTATCATGACCATTGGGCTCATTACGTATTATTGTTTATATTGCTTGTCTTGTTTGTGGTTGTCGTAAACTATTTATTAGGTTTCGAGTTAGCTAGACAGATGGCTGCATATATTTTTGGTGCTTACTTTTTTGTTTTTGTTCATCTATATCTAAGAACTAAGTCAATATTTACAAAATCGGAACTAGTTTCTAAAGACACAAAAGATCAGAATGTATCAGAATAACGCGAACAGTATTAGTATTGATTTGTATAATTCGCAATAATACTCCACTACTCTACACAAACATAATTCAGACATATGTACTTGATTCATTAAATGAATAGAATAAATGAGAATTGCTATTTATCATCACGATGGTGAATGAAAGGATCAAACATGAAATACATGGTATTGGGAAATTTCTTCTTGTTGCTAACAATTGTCCTTTTTCTAGCTGAGGAAACTGGTAGCACCGGTATAACGTTGATTATTGGGTGCTTGTTCGAATTGTTTGGATTTGTGCTAAGTTTCTACACTAAATCGAAACTTAATTCGTAATTGATATTCATTTACTGAGACACTTCATATTCTGATCTTTCCATTAATTTTGGAAAATATGCTTCTGAAAAGTCAGGTGACACACTCTATGGAACAGAAAAATAAATATGTAAAATCAATCAATATCAAGAAAGCACTACACATTTTCATAATAACTCTGATAACAGTAGGGGCACTTTTTGTTGCCTTGATTTGGAATGCTGAAAGAATAGGTGATTGGTATGCAAAACGAGAAAATAGGAATTATACTATAGCATGGTATGAAATAAATTATACTTTTAGACGATCAGAAGATTCACTACGAAAACTATGCGACTCACTTTTGCTATCTGAAGATTTCTCAAGAATTTACAAATATTATGGAATCTGGTTCGAAGAGTATCAAACTGAAATTGATGATCAATTTAGTGCAAATAGGTTAGCAAAATTAGTCCTTTCTTCATATTATGTGGAAGGTTTTGATATGTACAAACAACTTTATAGTAAACACGTTTACGACCTAACAGATTATACAGCAGTCTTTTTTCCGCTTGATGCAATCGCATTTGACCCACATGCAACCCAAGATGCGTTGATATGGGAAATCGAGTTCACTGAGACGCTTCTGCGATTAAATTCCAAACCTAGGGTTCGTTTAGGAATTTATGGCTATCAAGTGATTGCCTATAGGCAATTAGGGGACCAAGATAAAGCGGAAGAAATATACGCTATTTATGAAAGTACCAGAAAAGAAATAATTGATGGAAAATAGATTATCCCCTTTGAAGACTTGGGAGTGATGTAAAGCAATATCTGGCGTACTACCTGAATGTAAGAGACCCTGAATGAACGTATTCCCTAAAAACGGACAGTAGTAAAAAAGCACTAACCGAATTGTAATTGGTTAGTGTTTTTGATTTACTGAACGAGGAGGTTCTATGCGCAAAACAATCAAACACAAAGTTTAT